>NZ_JAENIO010000009.1 GCF_016595415.1 Roseibacillus ishigakijimensis | reverse complement strand
AATTTTGGGCGGCCACCGACATTGCAAGCCTTTTTTGCGTATTTTTTCCTTATTTTCAGTGCGTTACGTGCTCGATTTTTGTCGTGTAGTGTGAATTCTGGAGACATAACCATGTTCCGCCCAAGTTCGAATAAGAGCGCTTCTATAAAACGGAATCTAAAATCGCCTGAGACGGAGCTAATTATCGAGCTTTCATTTGCAAGAAGAAACGTCTCATTCTTTGCCAAGAATTCAGCAATTATTTTGACAATCATATCCATTTCATTCCTTGTAATAGTCTGACTGCTTGACGCAGCAGCTAAAGCAGCGGGAATAACAGAACCAGGCTCACTTGCCACTAAATCGGCAAACTCGGAAGGCCCAACAACAGACGAATGTTCACCCCATATCTGGCTAACTATGGTTTCGACACTTGAAGCAGCCGGGGTCGAGTTAATTTCATTATTATCATCTTTATCCTTGTCACTTCGATGCTCGAACACAGAAGAAGATACCAGATCCTTCCGATTCTTATCAAACAGAGAAAATTGCATAGCGCAAATCAACACCCCAACCGATACCACGGTGAGGATGGATACAAGGATTCGGCGAAATGGAGAGATACTCTTCATTGAAATTTAGGACGAGACATCAGACTATCAACTTCCATCATTTTCTCTTTAATCTTCTCATCAATCTTAGTTTCTCGTTGAAACCATGTGATATCATCCTCCTCCATTTCCACAAGAAAGGCAATGGCTGCCGTCCTAAAGTCGTCATCATATTCAAATTTTTCCAACAGATAAATATGCTCTCTTAGGTTTTCTTTTGTCACCAATAGCTGGAAATAGGTATTCATCACTTGCCTCCGCAGGCTTCCCGCTCCTATACTTTCCATCACGTCATCAATGAAACCGAAATCATTTCTCTCCGCTGCTATTCTAGCACATGAAAACAGCAGCTTCGCTCTCTTATCTGGGTCTCTGATCTCGAAAAAAGCCTTATCAGCGACAAATTGATAGGAACTATAATCGTCCCGGAGGGATTGCGATAAGGATTCATAGTCAGCCGGTTTCGCAGGGACATCTTTTCCTTCACGATCTCGATGACTGACCGACGACTCTCCGTGATGACTTTTCGAGGAAACCTGCGGTGACGAAGTAGACTGCGGGCCATCTTTCGTCTCCTGCCGTTCACACGACGACAAAAATCCTAGTGCGAATAATACTGGAAAAATAGTAAAAATCTTCATTGTTGCCTAAAAGAATCTCATTTCAAGGACACAAATCGCCATCAAGCGTCTTCATGGTTCCGATAGAAGAAAAACCTCTCAGTGGGGGATTGCAATCAGGCATTTCAACGATTTGGCTTTGCCACTCACAAGGCCCGATCGGGTCTGGTGTCGGAACCGGAGTAGAATGCCAGATCCCTCTTGGCTGTTGTGATTCACCTACGATGAACTGCCGGGTTTCGGACTCGGGGGAATGGCTGTCAGACACAAGTGCAAACTCACATTTATCGCCATGCCAATTCCAACGGGCCTGAACGGAGAGGATTACTACACGTTTCGGCGCGAAAACCTTCCGTTTGTCTCCACTAAACCAGAAGCTTTTTCTCGCGACAGCTACGAAAACTTGAACATCGAATTGAAATAAGCCGCCAGCAGTAGGAACAGCCGAGCTTTGAACAGGAGGGGCATCAAATTTCCACCAGTATACGAACCAGGCGAAATCATGACGGCTAGAACGCCCTGAGTCATTCCATTTTTGTGGAGCGGCTGGATAAATCTTTGAACAGGATGAGCCGAGATTCGACCTAGCAATTTTGAATTGGCCCAACGGCAGTTCTCTGAAGCATTCAATGAACCGAACACATTTTGCTTCTGCAGTCCCGCCACTTTCCCCCTTAATATCTGCCAAGACTGTTGCCCTTCCGAAAACCGTCACAGCGGCGGCAGAGAAGGCCAGACGCTTGATGAGAGCTTCGCCAGCGGAAAAAGAGCATTGGGCAGGCCTCTTGCGCGTTGCAGAAGTGCATCCGCCCCTCCGTAGACGAGTGGACCGGGCTGAGAATAGCGACGAGGCCCCCCATCCCGTTGCGGCCAGTCTCTTCTGGAAACCGGCCAACCCGCACGAACCAGACTTCCCCCTCCTGACCAGAGAGGTTCTGCTCAATCCTGCCTCGCACGGTATCACCACTCGAATCAATCATCCTTGAGAGCACTCTGTCGAGCCTCTTCTGTGCGGAGTCATTGCGCGCCTTGCGCCAAATAGAATGACCCCTTCACCTCCGCCTCGACCACCTCCCCGTTCCAATGGACAAGATTCTCGCCCAACTCACGACAAGCATAGAGAAAACTCTGCAAAAGAAAACTCTGATAGGAGCATCCTTTGGTCCCGACTTGAAACCAATTTGCGAAAGATTCAGGTCACTACCCACATCCGGCATCTTTGTCGTTTTATTCCTCAAAGTAGCGACAGATCGCCGGATTTCGGTGACCTTGAATAGATTAAATTTCGTCAACACGATCTAAACCCTGTCACATTAACGGAAGCCGCCGCCTCCGCAAATACCCCATAGGAATAGTGCACCATAGCCTTGACCTAACACCAACGATCACGTGGCATGGCGCTCTGGTGAATGAGCCCCAATGCGTATCAACCATAACAGTCATCGCCTCTTCATCATCTCAGCCTTGACTACCTTAGCGTATTCAGCATCTTCTATTTCACCCAACCACAACATGGATTCATCGGGAAACTCGTCACACAAAGATAGGGAAATCTTACCCAAAACCAAGTCTTTTCTGGGCCCACTACTTGCATTTTCAATCATTATTGACAATTCGCTAGCATGCGAAATAACCCATTCGTCGTTAACAAACCAACCATCCACTACTTCCTTCTGAACACCTTTTTCACCTCCTTGGTCGAGATATAACCCCAACGCAAAAAACTGATTCTTGTTGTTTAAGGAAGAAATTTCCATCAGACTCTGTTCAACAACACTTCTGCTTTCTTCGGTTAACTCATCATATAAATAAACATGCGAATCCAAATCATCAACCATTGCATACGGAAGCAGCCAATCACGCATCTCCATTTTACAATCCCCGCTGGGTAGATACTCAAGCTCGTCAACCCAATCAATCTCTAATTTTTTTAGATTCCAATAAATCTCCTGTGACAATTTTGCGCCAAATGCAAATCGACCGACACCAGAGCCGGAATATTCATTAAGGACCATCGAAATCTTATCGAAATTTTCAAAAATCCATTGAAACTTCCGAGGCTCTTCGAGAGACGCCTTCGAAAGACCTGTATACAACCTATATAAAAACAAATTTCTTGGACCTACATCTCTAGATTTTATCTCTTGAAGAAGATTAATCAAAACATCCGACGATCCAGACTCTACATAATTCTTAAGATCATCTAATTTTTCCTCGATTGGATCAGTTGTATACATTGGCTCTGAAACCACCAATGATTTACTCCAGAAATCGTCTCTTTTAGAAATGTTTTCTGATTTCCGATTCGCATTCTGAGACTTGGAATCGGGCCCCGTTCTTTGTAGCTCTTCCCTGCCCACATTCTCCACGAAGGACCTAAAATGCTGAAGCCCCCCTCCAAGCAGAGCAATCACCAAGACAACAATCGACACGCTACGCAGAACATTCATTTATAATAATAAATAGTTATTCCTCCCTCAGGAATCGTCAATTCAAAAACAAAACCGTTTGTGCCATTCTGAGAAAATGGCTTAATTGCTATCATCGGCTGAGGGGCAAGGGGAACTTTAACTACCTCTCTGCACTCTGTCATACCATCTACACACCCGCTTGTGGAGGGCCCTGGCGTCACAAGATTCCCATTTCTCAATAATGTCTCCAACTGAGCGACCGCCGCATCCCAAGCCGACTCTTCACTCCCGTATACTCCGCCTCCATCGGTTTGCCCAATCGTTGCATGTATAGTAAAATATTTCGAAATCTTATCATATTTATTACAAGAGACCAAACCGGTGTTAGTAGCCAAAGCCACTCCCTGCCCTAAAACCGTCACAGCGGCGGCGGTGAAAGCCGTGCGCTTTACAAAAGATCGTCGTGTGATATTCATGTAATCAAACTCAAGGTTCGTTTTGAACTTGCCATGAGGGGGGGGGGGGCATGGCAAGACTTTTCTTGTGAGTTGGATTACTATTTTTCCTTTTTTAGACGACGACATGCTCGACGCTTTCACTGATAAAGCTTCGCCAGCGGAAAAAGAGCATTGGGCAGGCCTCTTTCGCGTTGCGGAAGTGCATCCGCCCCTCCGTAGACGAGTGGACCGGGATGAGAAAAGCGACGAGGGCCACCATGTCGTTGCCTCCAGTCTCTTCTGGAAACCGGCCAATTCGCACGAACCAGACTTCCCCCTCCTGACCAGAGAGGTTCTGCTCAATCCTGCCTCGCACGGTATCACCACTCGAATCAATCATCCGTGGGAGCACTATGTCGAGCCTCTTCTGAGAGGAGCAAAACGGCTCTTGGACAATCGACCGGATGTCATCTTCCGCGTCTATCTCGCCCGGGACCTCTCCTTCCTGCTACCCGATCTCTTGGAAGCTGGGTGTGAGGTCTTGGTGATGGAAACCTCGTCCATTGCGCACAATCCGGGCGCGATGTGGCGCTTTCTAGCCATGGAGGAGGAGAACTGTCTGGTAACGATTACGGATGCGGATCGGGCCCACGACGTAATTTACGATGTCGAGCGGACTGAACTGGTGGCAAAAGCCGGGCTGGGCCATTGGCGGGTGCCCTATACTTTTGGGGCCGAGGAGACTCGCAGGGCAGCGCCCACTCATTATCGTCCCATCCTGGCGTGTCAATTTGGATCGGCGAAAAGCTACCCCATGAGCGAACTCATGAGTGCGTTTCTCTGGCATCACGAGAAAGCTACCTTCCCCACCCAAGTCACTATCGGTTCCACAGCGCAGAACATCTTTGCCACCCGTTGGCCAGACTATGGCTTCGACGAGTGGTTTCTTCTCGCGGTCATGTTCCCCCGCATGGCCTTCGAAGGAGTCCTCACCTTTGTCCCATGGAATGATCACGCTCTCAACCAATGGTTTGCCCTTGACATTGAATATTGCACCTGGGCCAACCCGAAATCGGAAATCATGTATCACAGTGATCCCGAGCTCGCGAAACTACCTCAGATTGAGAAGAGACTGCACCGCAAAGAGAAGGCTCCACAAACTCAAACTACACCTGCCTCCATCCATGCCTTGGACTGATCTTTTTGCCGACCTCACTCAGTCCGAGGACCTCCCCCATCCGCGAAGGGGGAGAGGTCTGCAAATACTCCCCGAAAGCTGGACCCTCCTGGAAGCGCGAGATCATCCGAGCCTCGTCTGCACTTACCTGCCCGCTCAATGGGAAAGTTACCATCTCGAACTCATCGCCAAGGGGTGTGAACGATTGCGGGAGGAACAGCCGGAGACGGGGTCGCGAGTCTATCTCTGCGAGGAGGAAGAAGCGGAGGTCCCGAGATTTCTCGACCTCGGCTGTGAGGTGGCTCTTGTGCCAGAGCAGGCTGGAATACCTCCAGAGCTGGCCCCTCTTCTCGCCCTAGGCGAAGACCGAACCGGGGGCACAACCTTCACTCCGCCAAACCGGTTTTGGTATGCCGCCGATGATGTGGCGCGCACCCGAATGCTCGCAGAGGCCCCGGTAGCGACTTGGCGCTTCCTCGACACATGGAGTTCTAGTCCCGAGAAATATTGCGCCTTGCAAGCCAACGGTTGGGGAACCAAGAAGCACCTTAAACTCTGGGAATGGTTGCAGAGAACTCTGGCTTTGAAACGAGCCGAAGGCAGGCCAGAGCACCTCTGGGGAAGAGATTTCTTAACTGAAGTGCTTCATCCTCTGTTAGCTGGCGATGGCTATCTGTCTGTGATGCTTCCGGGCACGCCTCCAGCCAGGCACTGGGTGGCCCTTGATATCGAGTATTGTCAGAAAAAGAATTCTGCCTCTGAGTTCATCATTCTTCCGCGCGATTCAATCACCGCAGGCGATAAGGAACAGATCCCAACGCTTCATTACAAAGGCTATGAGATGCCCATGGCCGGAGTGGTGAGCTGCCATCAAGGCTGGCCACTTTTTTCCCCGGAGTTGGAAGCCGTCCACAAAACCCTACTCACTCTTCTGGGACTCTTTCATCGTTATGCCGAGGAGGAGGGTATTCGTTACTCGCTCCAGGCAGCCAATCTAACTAGCTACTATGTGAGTGGAGGTTTTCTACCTTGGGATGATGATATCGACCTTTTGATTCATCCCGAAGACTTTCCGAAAATCCGAGCACTCTGGGTTAATGCTTGCAAACCCAAAAATATTGTTCCTCGGCATCGCGGATTCTCAAACAATTGGCTCCGCTATTTCGAAAGGGAGGGAGTGAAGCTTGAAATTTTCACCCACGACCCATCCAGCGAGCGGCAATTGATGAAATGGCGTCTCAGAGACAGCGACCACCTGTTTCCGAACGATGTCGGCGGGCTCGATCTCGTGACCTTCATTTATAAGGAAGGAGCCTGGCGTGACAGTTGGTCACCACAGGAAGAAAGACCGAACCCCGCCCTCTTAGAGAGCGCGGTGGAAGATGCTATATACCAGGGAGTCACGACCAGGGCCTTTCGCCGTGAGGCGGTCGAGGATTTGATGCGAAAAAAGTATCCCTTCGACTGGAGCAAGCATCCCAGCTTGTCGAACAGAGAGAGGAAAGAGCCATGTGAGGAAAAAAGGTCTCTCTGCTCCCACACCAGCACTCAAGCACAAGCCGCTCAGGAATCGAATTAGGATTGCGTGAGAGAGGCCAGGGACTGGAGCCCGCGCGATCAAGCCGAGACCAACAAGCTCCCCGAAGAGAATCCTTTTCGCTCGCTAAGGGTAGAAATATGTCGGCAAGATGGTGCTCGTGCTCACTGCCGATCAAGTCACGGCCCTTGCCCCCGACGCGGCTTCCTTCAAAGCTGGTCGTGGACTCGCAGCCGCCACCAAATGGACCGACCTCGGAACGGATCAAAGCGTTCTTTGGGGTCTCGCCAAAGGCTCAGGGAAAAACCCCTATCAAACTCAGGTCGTTCTCGGTGAATTCGCCACCAAATGCTCCTGCCCCTCGCGGAAGTTTCCCTGTAAACACGCCCTTGGGCTCCTCTTTCTTGCCGCCGAAAAGCCGGAAATTCTCAAGACCTCCGAGCCACCCAAGTGGGTCGCCGAATGGCTCGAAGGACGCAAGGAGCGCGCGGAAAAGTCAGCCGCACGCGCCGCGAAGAAAAGAACCGCCAAACCCAAGGACGAGGCTGCCGCTACCAAACGCGTGGAAAAGAAAGCGGCCCGCATTGACGATGGCATCGAGCTTCTCGACCAATTTCTTCTCGATCGGGTCCGCAATGGCCTCACCCAAGACCAGGTGACGCAGTATCAGACTTGGGAAGAGCTCGCACGCCGTCTCATCGATAGTCAGGCAACCGGCCTGGCTGGTCACGTGCGACGCCTCGGTGAAATCCCGTCCTCTTCTCCTGACTGGGAATCGCGACTCCTCCACGAGCTCGGTTCCCTTCATCTCCTTCTCCAGACCTACCGCAAGCGCGACACCCTCGAGCCCGCCCTGGCCTCAGAAGTCTCCCAGCTCGTCGGGTGGACTCCGGACAAGGAGGAACTTCTCAAGCAGACTGGAGTGACCGACCAATGGTTCGTCGCCAGCCGTTCGCTCACGGAAAACGAACGCCTTCTCACCAGCTCGACCTGGCTCTACGGAATAGCTAGTAAAAAATGGGCCCTCAAGCTCACCTTCTCCGCCCTTCCCGGACGCCCGGTGGAACACTGGCCCCTCGGCAATGCAGTCGAGACCGAGCTCCTCTTCTACCCCGGACTCGCCGCTGACCGCATCCTTCCCCGCCTCGAAACCGCCCCCTCCCAGCCCTGCGGAATCCCCGAGCCACCCGATACCGTTTCCAGCCTCCTTCAACGGGCCTCCTCGACCCTCGCGCTCAATCCTTGGCGCACCCGTATCCCATTCCTCATGCAAGCCCAGCCTTCCAGCGACCTCAGAACCCTCATCGATAGGAACGGTGACGCCCTCCCTTGGCACGCGCGAGAGAAGGACGGCGAGCTCCTCCTCAGCCTCTGTGGGGGTCGTCCCACCGCCCTCGCGGGGGAATGGAATGGCCACCATTGTATTGTTCACTCCGCAGCCGACGGAAACTCATGGTTCAGCCTGAGCCCCATTCCACAATAAGCGCATGAAGTCCTCACTCCTCACGCTCGCCCTCCTCGGCACCAACCGCCAAGCCCAGCTCCCGCCCGCACCGCACGAGCTACTAGACTCATCGTGGGAAAAACTTTCCACCCTCCCGGACCCTGCCGCCGCTCTTCTCCAAGCGGCAGCCCTTGAAAACCTGCTTCGACTTTCCGGGCAAAAGCCGCTCCCCGCCACGGACTCCCCCGCGCCCGCCGCGGACGAAGTCCTACCTTACCTCTCCGAGCCTGCCGTCGCTCCCGCCCTTCGCATGCTTGATGGGGACCACAGCGACCTTCTCCCCGAATATCTCCGCCTCGTCGCCAGTCACAACCAATTACTCCCTCCCCGTCTTCTCCCGGCTCTCTTCAACCACTGCCGACGCCACTCCATCCTCATCCCGCTCGCCATCGCAACCTCTGGCAATCGGGGCCAGTGGCTCGCCGCGCAGAACGAACACTGGAAAATTTTTCTCAACAGCTACTCTCCAGAGCCCCTTTCCGATGACATTTGGGAGACTGGAACCCACAATCAAAGAGCGGCTTGGCTTCGGCAAACCCTTGCTGCTGAACCGGAAAAAGCAGCTTCCGCAATCCTCGCCAGTTGGCCCTCCGATTCTCCTGACGATCGTGAGCTTTTCACGAAACTCACCACCAACCACCCTCACTGCGCCCATCTCACTTGGCTCGAAGACCTCGCTCTCCCCGACCGTCGCCAAGCCACCCGCAACTTCGCCCGGCAAGCGCTTCTCCGCATCCCCGAGTCGAACTATTCTCAGCGCTCCCTTGCTCGGCTCCAATCCGTCTTAACGCGCAAGGGAAGCACCCTCACCGCCTCCCCACCCCAAGCCTTTGACCCCACTTGGTCTGAGGATGGAATCAAGGAGAAGCCTCCCAAGTCGCAAGGCGAGAAAGACTTTTGGCTCTCTCAAATCATCGCCGCCTACCCCCTCTCCCACTGGATCGATGCCCAAGGCCTCACGACCAAAATCTTCAGCAAGCTCAAGCTCGATCCCGACTGGTCATCCACTATCCTCACCGCTTGGCTTCAAAACCTTCAAAACTTCCCTGCCGAGCCGGACCTCTCTCTCGCAGTCTACTCCTTCTTTGCGCCCGGTGGACTTTTTAAGAAAAGCCAGCTTGGCGCCACACTCGACCGGAAGGTCCTCCTCGACTCACGTCACTGGCCCGATGACCCCGCCTTGCAGGGCCGCATCCTAGAACTGCTCCCCCTTGAGCCGAGCGAAAAACTCTCTCTCCTCGCGAGTCGTTCCATCCCCATCGATCCAGTCACCCAGCCCAAACTCGCAAAGCTCATTGAGTGGTTCATCACCCAAAAAAATCCCCCTCTCCACCGTGGCCAAGCCTCCGCCCTCGCCATTTCTCCCCACCCCTCATCCATTCCCCTGCTTCTTCAGAAAATCTCCCAACTCAACGACCTCCCCTCCGTCATTGAAGAATTCGCCCTCACCCTCGAATTCCGCCAATCCTACCTCCAGCATTTCCCTAACAGACACTGACTGAACACTTTCAATCCGAAAACTCACAAACTCTTCCCATGTCCAAACTCCGCGAACACGCCGAAACCCTCTTCGCCTCCGAGCTCGAAGCCCTCACCGCGCATGATGACAAGCCCAAGCCCCCAAATTGGAAACTCTCCCCGTGGGCCGTCACCGACTATCTACTAGGAACGTCGTTGCCAGACGGCACCACCATCACACCGAAATACATTGGCGACCGTCGCCTGATGGAAGTCGCTGTCGCCACCCTTGCTACGGACCGCGCCCTCCTTCTGTTAGGCGTCCCCGGCACCGCCAAATCCTGGGTCTCCGAGCACTTGACCGCCGCCATCACAGGCGACTCCACCCTCCTCATTCAGGGCACTGCCGGCACGGGGGAGGAAGCCATTCGCTACAACTGGAACTACGCCATGCTTCTCGCCAAGGGACCTACCGAAGAGGCGCTCGTCCCCTCCCCCATGTTTCATGCCATGAAGGAAGGCAAACTCTGCCGCGTCGAGGAGCTCACCCGCATCCCCTCCGACGTGCAGGACACTCTCATCACCATCCTTTCTGAAAAGACCCTCCCCATCCCCGAGCTCTCCTCCGAGGTTCAAGCCACCCAGGGATTCAACGTCGTCGCCACCGCCAACTCCCGCGACCGCGGGGTCAACGAACTCTCCTCCGCTCTCCAGCGCCGCTTCAACGTGGTCGTCCTCCCTCTCCCCAAGTCACTCGATACCGAAGTGGAAATTGTCCAGTCCCGCGTCAGCTCCATGGCCCAAGCTCTTTCCCTCCCCGCCGAGCCGCCCGCACTCGAGGAGATTCGTCGCGTGGTCACCGTCTTCCGCGAACTTCGCTCGGGTGGGACGGAGGACGGCAAATCCAAAGTCAAGAGCCCCTCCGGCACCCTCTCCACCGCCGAAGCCATCTCCGTCGTCACCAACGGCCTCTCCCTCGCAGGTCATTTTGGCAACGGCACTGTCAACGCCCATGACCTCGCCAGCGGCATGGTCGGCGCCATCGTCAAAGACCCCTCCAACGACCCGGCCATCTTTCGCGAATACCTCGAAACCATCATCAAAGAACGCGACGGCTGGAAAGACCTCTATCGAGCATGCCGGGAGCAAATATGAAGCCGCTCAGAGGCAGCCAATTTCAAGTAGCCATCCAAGACTCAAGACTCAAGGCACATGTCCCAAGGGCCTTCTACCAAACAGGCCAAGGGCCTGTTCTCACCGTAGCCTCAACGCTATCTGATTGATTCCTAAGTAAAAAAATTAAGCCCGCAACCTCGCCCAACCCATGCCTCTCCACCCTCACGAAAAAACTCGATGCCATACCTCTTCTCTCACTCCTCAAAAACAAACCTTCAAAGCCGGATAGTCCATGAACGAAAAATCCTTCACAGAACTCTCGCAAAAGAAACCAGCTGAAATCTGCCTTCTCTTCGACCAAGCGCTGGATGAAAACTTTTCCTTCCAACTGCTTCACGATTCTATGATGGAGACCATTTACAGGTCACTCATCCAGCACTGGGATGATGATGGTCGGGCAATCACTGAAAAACTCTTCTCTACCCCTCTGCTCATAACAAGAAACTGGTCATCTTATGTCCGAACAGTTCAGGGCTCACTCTTTGAGCGACTCTTGCAAGAACTCGCAAACCTAACCAAGGACGAAGCTAACGAGTATTTCACCAGACTCGAGAGCCTCATTGGCTCCGCCAATCTCAAAAAGGAGCCCGAAAGAGTACACCAGCAAGACATACTCACAGCCCTCGTCGAACACCGCCCCGAATTTTTTGAGGAGGTCTTCTGGCTTCTCCTCTCCGACAAGAGCAAAGTCAAACGCGACCTTGCCATCAAGGGATTGTCCAAAACCTCTCCCGAGGCTCTACTGGCAAAATCAGCAGAATTCCTTTCATCCCCAAAAGCTGACATTCGCATCAGCGCCGCAAACCTACTGCAAGCGATAGGCTTGAGCGCTGCCATCCCTGCCCTCACGACCGCTCTCGAGAACGAGAAATCAGAGAAAGTCATCAGCGCTATCCACGCCGCTCTCGCCGCTTGTGGCACTGAAGTAGAAACCACTCTCCCCGAACTGACCATGGACGACATCCTCAAATCCGCGACCCAACTCGAGCTTCCCAAAACGACTTGGCTAGATCTCTCCACTCTACCGGAACTTTTCACGAGGGATGGCGACCCGCTCCCTGAAGCCGGACTCACCTTTCTCATTGCCAAACAAGCCAAGCACAAAATCATCGAAGCCTCCCCCGAAATCCAGCCGCTCCTTCCCCACCTCGATCCCGACAAATCCGGCCCTTTCGCTCTCGCTCTCTTTCAACAATGGCTCGCCTCGGAGCAAGCGGCGAAGGACCGCTGGGCACTCACCCTCTGCGGCTTGTTAGGCGACCAGCGTATTCTTCCCGAACTCCTCAATCCCATTCCTGACTGGGCCTTGAACTCCCGCCACAAGTTGGCGGAATGGGCCGCCCAGGCCATCGCCCTCGTCCCTGGTGACGAGGCCCTCACCCTCCTCGATTCCCTCGCCACTCGCTACCGAACCAAGTTCAAGAACATCGGAAAAGCCTGCCGCGCAGCCCTCGAATCCGCCGCGCAAGCTCGCGGAGTTTCTCTCGATGAGCTCGCCGACCTCATCGTCCCCGACCACGGCTTCGACAACGAGTATCAACGCCCCCTGCCCGACACTGAAATACTCGCTGTTCTTCAGCCCAACTTCAAACTCACCTTCCTCAATCCGACTACTGAGAAGGAAACCAAGTCTCCTCCTGCCACTCTTCCCGAGACCGCGAAGGAAGACCTCAAAGCGCTCCGCAAGCTCATCCGGGAAACGGTGAAAGGCCAGAGTGCGCGACTTGAGCTTTCCCTCGTCCGCCAGCGCCAATGGCCTCTCGCCCGCTGGCAGGAACTCTTCGAAGTTCACCCCATCCTCCAGTCCTACGCCTCCAGCCTCGTCTGGGCTCACCTCGACCAATCCGGCAAACTCAGCCGCACCTTCCGCCGCTATCCCAACGGTCTTTTGGCCAATGCCGCCGGCGAACTCATTGAGCTCGAAAATCAATCCGGCTCCATCACTCTCCTTCATCCCCTCTCCCTCCCGGCCGAAGAACTCCTCGCCTGGCAGCAGCACCTCGACCGCATGAAGGTCAAACCACCCTTTCCTCAACTCGAACGGCCCGTCGCGACACTCGACCGCTCTCACAAGAATCGCAAAGTGCTAAAAACTGCCGACAAAGCCAAACTCTCCTGCGGCACCTTCCGCTCTCGGGCGGAGAAGCGTGGCTGGGCTCGAGGTTCCGTCGTCGATGCGGGAGGCATTTCCGCCTACTACAAATCCTATCCGGGAGCTGGTGTGGATGTCTTCTTGCTCATGAATTTCATGTATGTCGGCCAAGACCCCATGGAGGAAGTCGAAATCGGTTGCGCCTACTTCGTCAAAGCTGAAACCGTCACCACCGGAAGTTACATCTACGACGAACCCAGTAGCACAAATGACCCCCGCGTCCTCTCCTTCGGCCAAGTCCCTTCCATCGTCTATTCCGAAACGGTCACTGACCTCCAAGCCATCGTAGGAGCAAGCTCATGACCATCTACGGCATCAGACACCACGGTCCCGGCTGCGCCCGCAGCTTGTTAGAAGCTCTTTCCAAAAGTAGCCACGACCTCATCCTGCTCGAGTCACCCACCGAGAGCGAGGTTCTCTTTGAGCACGCGGGCACCGAGGGGATGAAGCCTCCGGTCGCGATGCTCCTCTACCAGACTGACGAGCCTGAGAACTCCGCCTTCTACCCCTTCGCTCGCTATTCGCCCGAGTGGCAAACTCTCCTTTGGGCGAAAGAGAACGATATCCCAGTCCGAGCCTTTGACCTCCCCGCCGCGCACTCCTTTGCACTGCACACCGAAGAAGCCCCCTCTTCCGCTGATGACGACGATAGCGAAACGGAGGAGATTTCCGAAGAAGAATCCCTCCCTCGCGAAGACCCCTTCAATTGGTTTGCGCGCGCAGATGGCTACAGTGATGGAGAAAGATGGTGGAACGATAAGGTCGAAGAGCGCGAATCTTCTTCAAACTTCTTCGCCGCCATTCTGGAAGCAGTCACTGCCCTGAGAGAAGAACTCGACCTCCCCGAGACCCGGCGCACGCTCCTGCGCGAGGCTTGGATGCGTCGCGGCATGAGACAAGCGGCCAAAGATGGCTTCCAGGACATCGCCGTTGTTTGCGGAGCCTGGCACGCACCCGCACTAGCTACTAAAGTTCCCGTAAGACAAGACAACCAGCTCCTCAAAGGCCTCGCAAAAGTCAAAATCTCCGCCACTTGGAGCCCTTGGACCAACGAGAGGCTCACCCTCCGCAGTGGCTACGGCGCCGGCGTGCGGGCCCCCGGGTGGTATGACCACCTGTGGGCAGGCAAAAAATTCCCCACCGCTCGCTGGATCACACGAGCGGCCCGCGTGCTCCGCGAGAACGATTTGGAAGGTTCTTCCGCCTCCATCATCGAGGCCACTCGCCTCGCCGATTCTCTCGCCGGACTGAGAGGCCGCCCCCGGCCAGGGTTGGATGAAAGCTTGGAAGCGATTCGCACCGTTTTCTGTGCCGGAGAACAGCTCCCTCTCTCGCTACTAGAAGAACCCTTACTCGTTGGCAAATCACTTGGAACCCTTCCCGACGGCCTTTCGGACGTCCCTCTGCAAAAGGACATCGAAGCCACCCAGAAGCGCCTCCGCCTCAAGCCCACGGCAGCGGTCAAGGAAGTCACCTTTGATTTGAGAGAAGAACGAGGCCGCGAGAAAAGCGCGTTTCTGCACCGACTTCTCATACTCAAGATCAAGTGGGGAAAAACCCTGCGGGCCCGCAGCAAGGGCACCTTCAAGGAAGTTTGGCGACTCCACTGGAAACCAGAACTGGTGCTCTCAATCATCGACGCCTCATCTTTCGGAAACACCGTGGAGACGGCAGCCTCGAGCTGTCTTGCCCAGATTCCCGCTGACAGCACTTTGCGGGAGATCTCGCAGGCTCTCGACCTCTCCCTTCTTTCAGTCCTTCCCCAGGCCACCGAAGTCCTTCTCCGCCAACTCGACAATCGAGCCGCCACCTCACACGACACCCGGGAGCTTCTCAATTCGGTCCCCACCCTCGTGAACATCGCGCGCTACGGGGATGTGAGAGATACGGACGCCACGCACGTCCTCCGGATACTTTCTCAACTCACCACGCGGGCGCACATTGAACTCGTCAGCTCCACCACCGGTCTCGATTCCGAAGCCGCAGGCGAGATGACCGTGATTCTTCGCTCCTACCATCAAGCGGTCCAGACTCTCGGGGACGAAGAAATTCTCACTGACTTCCACCAAGCCGCATTGCGTCTCGCTCGCGCAGAAACAGCCAGCCCGCAACCTCGTGGCTTCGCAACCCGCCTGCTCCGTGATGCCCAAATCATCGAAATGGAGGAAAGCACCCGCCTCCTCCATCGTGCGCTCTCGCAAGGCCAGGCCCCCGAAGATTCCGCCACCTGGCTGGAGGGATTTCTTGCGGGCTCAGGCACGCTTCTCGTTCACGATCGACCGCTTCTCGCCCTTATTCATCAGTGGCTCGGCGGACTCTCCGATGACCACTTCCAGAACATTCTCCCTCTCCTGCGCCGAACCTTTGGAGCCTTCACGAGCCCGGAAAAATCACGCATCGCGCAAACTCTCGAACACGAGAATCTCACCAACCCTCAAACCTCGCCCGCTGACACTTGGGACATCGATCCTGACCGAGCCGCCCCTGTCATCGCGCGAGCCGAAGAACTTCTCAGCCTGACCTAACCGATGACCGATACCGAAAAACGACGCTGGCGCCTCCTTCTTGGCGAATCCGCCGACTCTCTTTCCCCGTCTCTTGGCAAAGACGACCTTCGCATGGATAGCGCCTTGAAGGCTCTCTACGATGAAGCCAGTAGTGAACGACGAGGCGGGCTAGGAGCATCCAGCCCCAATGTCTCCCGCTGGCTGGGTGACATCCGTAAATACTTTCCCAGCCCCGTGGTGCAGGTCATGCAAAAGGATGCCATCGAGCGGCTCAACCTTCACCAGCTCCTGTTAGAGCCGGAGATTCTTTCGCAAGCCGAGCCCGATATCCATCTCGTCTCCACCCTCATCTCGATGAATCACCTGATTCCTGACGAGACTCGCGAAACCGCCCGCCAAGTGGTCCGCAAGCTGGTCGCAGAGCTTCTCAAAAAACTGGAGCAGCCCACGCGCGCGGCGGTGCAAGGGGCACTAGCCCGCCACCTTCGCAACCCTCGCCCCCGGCTCAATGAAATCGATTGGCCACGAACCATTCGGGCCAACCTCAAAAACTATCAGCCGGAATACCGCACCATCATTCCGGAAAAGCTCATCGGCTACGGACGCAAAGGAAGCTCCCTGAAGGACGTTGTTCTCTGCCTCGACCAGAGTGGCTCCATGGCTGCCTCCATCATCTATTCCTCGATTTTCGGCGCGGTGATGGCCTCGCTTCCGACCGTCTCGACCCGCTTCGTGCTCTTTGACACGGCGGTGGTCGATCTCACCGACGAGCTGAATGACCCCGTGGATCTCCTCTTCGGCGCGCAGCTTGGCGGTGGCACTGATATCCACAAGGCCCTCCGCTATTGCGAAGACCAAATCACGCGTCCCACGGATACGACGATGGTCCTGATTTCCGACCTGGAGGAAGGCGGCGACCTCTCCGGCATGTTCAAGACTGCGGCTCGCTTGGTCGAATCCGGCGTCACTTTGATCACCCTTCTGGCCCTCAGCGATGAAGGTCAGCCCTGGTATAGCGAGAGCCACGCGCGCAAGATGTCCTCGCTCGGCGTTCCCGTCTTCGCCTGCACTCCTGACCAATTTCCCGACCTCATGGCCGCCGCCCTCTCAAAGAAGGACCTCCATCTCTGGGCCCGCCGGCAGGAAATCAAACTCTATTGAAGGGCACAACGCGGTCAGGCTGTCAGGAAATTCTGTAGCAGCTGCTTGCCCTCGGCGGTGAGGATGGATTCGGGGTGGAATTGCACCCCGTGGATCTCATGCTCTTTGTGGCGCAGCCCCATAATCTCGCCCTCGTCCGTCCAAGCAGTCACTTCCAGACAATCCGGGAGAGTCTCGCGCTTGACGATGAGGGAGTGGTAGCGCGTGGCCTCGAAGGGCTCGGAGAGTCCCGCAAAGACGCTGGCATTGCTATGGTGCATCAGGGAAGTCTTACCATGCATCAGACGATCGGCCCGAACAACATCACCGCCAAAGGCTTGCGCGATGGACTGATGGCCAAGACAAACGCCGAGAATGGGAATCTTGCCTCCGAAACGCTCCACCACACCGACACTAACCCCGGCCTCGTTGGGGGTGCAGGGACCGGGAGAGATGACGATTTTGTCCGGAGCAAGGGCCTCGATTTCATCCAGAGTGAGCTCGTCATTGCGAATGACCTTCATCTCGGCTCCCAACTCGCCGAAATACTGCACCAAGTTATATGTAAAGGAATCGTAGTTATCGATAACAAGCAGCATAATCAGCCTTTCTGTTCGTTTTTAAGAAGAGTCTTGGCCAGTCCAATGGCCCGCAGCATCCCGGCTGCTTTATTACGGGTTTCCTCGTATTCGGAGGTGGGCACACTATCGGCCACCACTCCCGCGCCGGCCTGCACGTAGGCCTTGCCGTCTTTCAGGAGCACCGTGCGCAGAGCGATGCAGGAATCGTGGCTGCCATCCCAACCGAAGTAGCCCACTGCTCCAGAGTAGGCTCCCCGCTTGGTTGTTTCCAGCTCGTTGATGATCTGCATGGCCCGGATCTTGGGGGCTCCGCTGACCGTGCCCGCCGGGAAGGTAGACCGAAGAACATCGTAGCTACTATGGCTTTCATCCAGCTTTCCGCTGACATTGGAGACGATGTGCATGACGTGGCTGTAGCGCTCCACGATCATGAAGTCATCGACTTGGACGCTACCATGCTCCGCGATTCGGCCTACGTCATTGCGCGCCAAGTCGACGAGCATGAGGTGTTCGGCCCGCTCCTTCTCATCGGCCAGGAGGTCGGCCGCGAGGGCATCATCCTCTTCGGCCGTTTTGCCCCTCCAGCGGGTTCCGGCAATGGGACGAATATCGATGCGGCCGGCGAGGGCCTTGACATGAGTCTCGGGCGAACTCCCCACGAGGGAAAACCCATCGAGCTCGAGGATGAAGAGGTAAGGCGAAGGATTGACGTGACGGAGGGCACGGTAGAGGTCGGTCGGACCACCGGTAAAGTCGGTTTCGAAGCGCTGGCTGGGGACGATTTGAAAGGCATCCCCGGCGGCGATGTATTCCTGGGCCCGGCGCACGTTTTCCTCGTAGCGCTCCTGGCTCACATTACTGCGCGCAGGGGGAATCTCATAGTCCACCAGGCCATTGAGCGCGGGCACTTGCAGGGGACGTTCCAGCATTTCCTCAAGGGCGGCGATGCGGCCACAGGCGTCGGCCCAGGCCTCTTCGGCGCTTTCGTGCTCATCGAGAAAGGCATTGGCCACCACGAAGAGGCGGCGCAGCTTGTGGTCGAAGATGAGCAATTCCCCCGCGATCATGTAGAGGGATTCCGGAAGTCCCAGATCATCCTCGGGAGTGGTCCGGATGGAGGGCTCGAAGGTGCGCACGGCATCGTAGCCGAGATAGCCCACCGCGCCGCCATAGAAGGGAGGCGCGTCGCCATGCTCGACCACTTGATAGCGGCTCATCACCTTTTCCAGCTCGGCGAGGGGATCGCCCACGAAGGTCTCGCGCTCGTTGTTGGCCCAGACGACCTCGCAATCGCGGCCTTGCGAGCGGAAGACCCCTCGCGGACTGGTTCCGACGAGGGACCAGCGGCCACTGGCATCGGTGCTCTCCGCGCTCTCCAGCAAAAAGCCCCACTTGCCATCGCGAATTTTCAGATAAGCCGATAACGGAGTTTCAAAATCCGCCGCCAACTGGGCATATACCGGCACGACATTGCCCTGTTTTGCCAGTTGGCAAAACTCCTCTTTCTCAGGTTTGACCGCAATCGCTCGCACGGCGGAACCCTAGCGGGCATTTGCCGCAGGCCAACACTTTGTTGCCCCATGAAAGCGGGTTTTCGGAAAAAAATAGCAAAAATACGCGAGCTTTTCTTGCCCTCGCTGGCAATGTTGGGCAAGGTCGCCGCTCGACGCTGATTCACCGGAGGGGTGGCAGAGTGGTCGAATGCACCGGTCTTGAAAACCGGCGTGCCGAAAGGTACCGTGGGTTCGAATCCCACCCCCTCTGCCAGTGACTTTTTCCCGTGACCGAGTCCCTTTTCACTGAGTCTTATCTCGCCCGTTTTTCCGGCATCGCCCGCCTCTATGGTCAAGAAGCCTTGGGACATTTTCTGAAAGCCCACGTGGCCCTCATTGGCATTGGCGGGGTCGGCTGCTGGGTCGCGGAAGCGCTCGCTCGTTCGGGAATTGGCACCCTCACCCTGGTCGATCTGGATGACCTCTGTGTGACCAATACCAATCGCCAGCTCCATGCCACCAGCGAGACCATCGGCCAATCCAAGGCATTGGTGATGGCCGAGCGTCTGCGCGCGATCAATCCCGAAATCGTGGTCCACGTGCGGCAGGAATTTTACACCGAAAAGAATGCCGCCCCGATTTTTGCGGGAGGCTTCGATTTCGTCGTCGATGCCATTGATGCCATGCGCCCCAAGTGCCACCTCCTGGCCCAGTGCCGGGAAAGACGGATTCCGGTGGTGAGCTCCGGGGGGGCCGGGGGCCGGGTGCGTCCGGACAAAATCGAAGTGGCCGATCTCTCGCGCACCCACGGTTGCGCCCTCATGGCCCAGGTGCGCAAGGACCTCCGGGCCCATTACCACTTCCCCACCGGGGAAGGGAAAAAAGCCCGCAAATTCGGCATCACGGCCGTTTTTTCCAGCGAAGCCCCCCGCTACCCCACTGCTGATGGCTGTGTGAGCGCGGAACGCCCGGCCAATCTCGCTCCGGGCCTGCGCTGCGACGCAGGCTACGGCACGGCCACCCCCATCATCGGCACCTTCGGCTTCACCATCGCCTCCGTGGTGCTCACGGCCCTGGCCGGAGCCGAGCCGTAAGGATAGTTGGCTAGAGAACGACCCATGAACGGCCCTCTCTCCGCAGGGGTCCCTATACCTCAGCCGAGTCGACGTCGTCGCGCAGATTTTCGATGATGAAGCCCTGCCTGTCGGGGGTGTTTTTTCCCATGTAAAAGGTGAGCATTTCCTTGAGGCTCTTGCCCTCCTCCATGCGCACGGGGTCCAGCCGCATATCGGGCCCGATCATAAAGCCAAATTCATCGGGTGAAATCTCTCCCAGTCCCTTGAAGCGGGTGACCTCGGCATTTTTCCCCAACTCGGCCAAAGCCGCATCCTTTTCCTCCTCGTCGTAGCAGTAGAGCGTCTTTTTCTTGTTGCGCACGCGGAAGAGCGGAGTTTCCAGGATGAAGAGGTGCCCTTCGCGAATGAGTTCGGGGAAGAACTGAAGCACGAAGGTGAGCAGCAGGAGGCGGATGTGCATGCCATCGACATCGGCATCGGTGGCGATAACAACCTTGTTGTAGCGCAGGCTGTCGAGACCGTCCTCGATATTGAGGGCCGCCTGCAGAAGGGCGAATTCCTCGTTCTCATAGACGATCTTGCGACTGAGGCCAAAGGTGTTGAGAGGCTTTCCGCGCAGGGAAAAGACGGCCTGGGTCTCGACGTCGCGGCACTTGGTGATGGAGCCGCTGGCACTATCGCCCTCGGTGATGAAGATGGTGGTCTCCTCGCGGCGCTTGTGCTTGGTGTCGTAGTGAGCCTTGCAATCGCGCAGTTTCTTGTTGTGGAGCTTGGCTTGTTTGGCCCGGTCGCGGGCCAGCTTCTTCACTCCTTTGAGCTCCTTGCGTTCCTTTTCGGCCTGCAGAATGCGCTTTTGCAAGGCCTCCGCCACCTCCCCATGCTGGTGGAGGTAGTTGTCGAGCTGTTCCTTGAGAAAGTTGCCGATAAAGGTGCGCACCGTTTCGCCCTCGGGAGCCATATGGGTGCTGCCGAGCTTGGTCTTGGTCTGACTTTCAAAGACCGGCTCCTCCACACGCACGCTGATGGCAGCCTCAATGCCGGATCGGATGTCGGCGGGATCCCATTGCTTTTTGTAGAACTCCCGCAAAGTCTTGACCAGGGCCTCGCGAAAGGCCGCCAAATGGGTGCCCCCCTGGGTGGTGTGCTGCCCGTTGACGAAGGAATAATACTCTTCCCCGCTGCCCAAGGTGTGGGCGAAGACGACATCGATGTCGGGACCTTTCAAGACGATGGGCTCATAAAGAGGTTCCTCTTCCATTTCCTCGCGGAGGAGGTCCAGCAGGCCATGCTTGGACTTGAAGCGCTGGCCATTGAAGACCAGGGACAGGCCGGGATTGAGGAAGGAGTAGTAGCGGCACATGCGGGCCACGTAGCCATCGCGCCACCGCACCCGTTTGGGGAAAATGGTATTGTCGACCTCGAAGGCGAGGCGGGTGCCGGGCTCGCTGATGTCGTCGCGGGGAGTCTTCATTTCATCGACCACTTCCCCTTTGGAGAACTCGATGGCCTTGGTCTCTCCCCCCCGCCAGGCCTGGATTTCGAAGAAAGAACTGAGAGCATTGACCGCCTTGATGCCCACGCCATTAAGCCCCACCGACTTCTTGAAAGCCTCGGAGTCATACTTGGCCCCGGTATTGATCTGGGCCGCGCAGTCATAGAGCTTGCCGAGGGGGATGCCGCGGCCGTAGTCCCGCACCTCCACCCGTCCTTCTTCATCGATCTCGATGCGGATCTCCTTGCCGTAGCCCATCACGTATTCATCGATGGAGTTGTCGATGACCTCCTTGAGCAGGATGTAGATGCCGTCGTCCGGGGAAGAACCGTCCCCCAGCTTGCCAATATACATCCCCGGGCGCAGGCGGATGTGTTCGCGCCAATCGAGGCTCTTGATGTCGTCTTCGGTGTAGCCAGCCATTCTTTAAGCGGTCTTAATCAAGGGACTGCAGGATGGTCAACGCCGCTTCGAGCCATCCTGAGGCATGAAGCCCCGCCAGGTGACAATTTCGTCACCTGATTTCTTACTCCCAACGCGCGCCGCTCCTGACTATAGAGTTCGCGTGTCCGATAATTCTGGAAAAATCCTGGTAGTGGAAGATGAGCGCGACGTGGCGGAGTTGGTGGGCTTCAATCTCGAGCGAGCCGGCTACGAGGTCATCCTCGCCCACGACGGCCTGCGGGGGCAGGAACTCGCTCTGAAAGAACGCCCTGACCTCATTGTGCTGGACCTCATGCTGCCTGGCAAAGACGGGTATTCCGTTTTCAAGGATTTGCGCCGCGACAACCGCACCTCCCACACCCCGGTGCTGATGTTGACTGCCCGGGCCCAGACCGAGGACCGCATCAAAGGTCTGGAAGTCGGCGCCGACGACTACCTCACCAAGCCCTTTTCTCCCAAAGAGCTGGTCCTGCGGGTCAATGCCATCATGCGCCGCACCGAGTCCACGCCTGGCTCGGTGGAAGTGAGCGCGGGCCCCTTCCGCCTCGACAAAAACAACATGAGCTTCTACCTCAATGAGGAACGGGTGGACCTGACCTCCACCGAGTTCAAGCTCCTCCTTTTTCTGGTCGAGCGGCCCGATAGCGCGCAGGACCGCAACCAGTTGCTCCGCACGGTATGGGGCTACTCCGACGAGGTCCACAGCCGCACCCTGGATACCCACATGAAGCGTCTCCGGAGCAAGCTGGGGCCCTACGCCAACCTCGTCGAGACCGTGCGCGGAATCGGTTATCGCCTCAACGTTTCCTAGATGGACCTCCTCTTCCACCTACTCTGCCTTTCCCTGGCGGTGACCTTCGGGATCCTCTGGCACCGGCAACGCGTGCTGGCCCGGGCCAACGAAAACAAATTGGGCAAGGCCCTCCGCCGCCAGAAGAAACGCCTCCGCGGCGAACAAGACCGCTTGCTCAATGCCCTGAGCGACGCCTTCCTCCTCATCGGTCCGGATGGCCTCATCATTTTTGCCAACGAGACCACCACCGAGCTGATGGCCGGCCGGCTCATCCAGGGCCGCAACTACAAGGAAGTCTTTCTCGATGATCGATTCACCGACCCCATCGAGGAATCCCTGCACAGCGGTCGTGGCGTTCTCCATCACGTCGTGCTCCCCCAGCAATCCTCTCCCCGGGGCCATCTGGAAAAGCGGGGAGAAACCGCCTGGATCATTGATGCCGCCCCCCTCAATCGCAATGCCAAGAAAACCATCACCCGGGTGGTGATTCGCGACGTGACCGCCGAGCACCAGACCGAACAAGTGCGCAAGGACTTCGTGGCCAATGCCTCCCACGAACTACGCACCCCCCTTTCCATCATCAATGGCTACCTCGAAAACATGGTCGAGGGCGAGATTTGCAACCCCCAGTTCATGCAGCGCTCCCTAACCGTGATGCAAAAGCACGGCGAACGCATTGCCCGCATCGTGGAAGACATGCTGGTCATTTCCCGCCTGGAATCCGGAGAAGCCGCCGCCCTCAATCTCTCCCCCTTCCTCCTCACCGACTGCGTGAGCGAAGTACTCGACCGCCTCGAGCCCATGATCGCCCAGCAACAGACCAAGATGAAGGTCAAGATTCAGGACAAAGACCTGACCCTCATGGGCGACCGCTTTTACTGGACCCAGGTCTTCTTCAATCTGGTCGAAAATGCCCTCAAACAAAATCCCCGCCGCCCCCTCAAAATGGAGGTGGGAGCGGAGCGAAAACCGGATGGCGACCTGCTCCTCTGGGTCTCGGACAATGGCGTCGGCATTCCCAGCGCGGATCTCCCCTTCATCTTCCGCCGTTTTTACCGGGTCGAAAAGCATCACAGCCAGGGAGCCATCAAAGGCACCGGTCTCGGGCTTTCCATCGTCAAGCGCGCGGTAGAGGCTCACCACGGGCATATCGAGGTCACCTCCGTGCCCGGCCAGCGCACCGCTTTTCTCATTCACCTCCCAGCCAAAGTGGTCACCGCCCCCTCACTTCCCCCTGCGGGCAGCAGCGAGCCCTTGGTAGCCGACCGCAAAGACGAGGCCAGCCAGCGCGCAGAGCACCGCTAGAATCAGCCAGAATCCCGTCCATCCCCAGCCACCAGGCTGCAGACAAGCCCGGAAAATCCAACCCGAGACGAAAATCCCTGTGATCTGCCCCATCCCCCCGGTGACAATGGTCAACAAGGCTTGGGCCTGGCTGCGCAACTCGCGCGGCACCCGCCGATCGACGAAGAGCCGACCCGACTCGAAAAAGAGCGTCCAGCAAAAGCCGTGCATGAAAATGCCCAGCGTGACCCACGCCAATTGGGCCCACCGCGACCATTGTCCCTCCCCCCAGGCTCCGGCAAAGCAGAAAAGATAGCGGGCCAAGCCCAGGGCGAGAGCGATGAGAAAAATCGACTTCACCGGCAGGCGGCGGAAAGTCCACCCAATCAACAGCATGGCCGCAATCTCGGATGTTTGCCCCACCGTCATCACCGTGGCCACCTTTTCCACCCCCAAAGAAGCCAAAAACTTCGGCGTGTAGATGTAGTAAGCAGCCAACGGAACCATGAAGAGAAAGGCCGTTAAAAAATAAACCCCGGTATCGCGATCCTTCAGAATCACCACCGCGCGCAATCCCAGACTCTCCACCAAGGACTTGCTCCGCAACCCCGAGGGAGGAGTGGGCGGCAGAGCAAGACAGAAAAGGGTCGCCACCGCCCCCACCCCGGCTGCCACAATGCCCGCCATGGGCGATTGGTCGAGCGCCGCCCAGCTGATCCCCCACCCCGCCAGCATCCAGCCAATGGTCCCCCACACCCGCACGCGACCAAATTGCCGCTCGGGCTCGGTCAGATGAGTCAAGGTGATTGACATCAACAATGGCCACGCGGGCGCCCCCAACAGTGCTTTCAAAATCAAACAGACGAGAAATCCCGTCTGCGAATCCGCCTCACCGAGAAACCAGAAGGCCGCCGCCGTCGAGAGCACATTGGCCCCCATCACCAGCGCCAGAACCCGTTCGGCATTCACCCGCTGATCCGCCACCGCCGCCAAACAGAGCGGCGACAAAATGGTCCCCAGAGCCGGAATAAAAAAGGCCCAGTCCGTCAGTCGTTCCCAGCCCTTGGCTTCCAGAATAATGGACAAAACCGGATTCCAACAACCCGGCATCGCCGCAAGCAAAAAGAAAACGAGCGCAATCCGCCCCTCAATGGACTTTTCTGACACGCGCGCAGACTAGGTCGTCGCGTCTCCATGCCAAGCCCGGACTCCATTCCGAGAAGGAAAACAGACATTGCAATTCCCGGGGAATGACGAATGCTTGCCGCTGTGAAGGGCTCCTTTCCCAGCGACTCCCAATGGCAACAGCTTCGCGACAAGACCGGTGGTGCGGCTCCCGGGCAACTCGCCGACGAAGTGCAACGGCGACTGCTCGTGGCTAAACAGTGCTTTGCCGAGCTGGATCGCCCCTTGCGTTTTCTCTTCCCCGCCCTCCTGCTGGCAGTCATGGGCTCGCTCGCGTTCACCTGGTTGACGACCGAGCACGAGACCTCCCCGCCCCCGCCCTCTGACCTTTTCTCCCTCCAGCCGGAGGCTTTTCTTTTCGCTCCGCATTAAGGGCCGCCATGACTCGCAAAGGTTTTCTCCTCCTTGTTTTCATGGGCTCGGCGCTCTGTGGCGGGCTCAGCTCCTGGCTGGTGCTACGATTCCAGCAAAAGCCACCCATGGTTCACCATCATCTCCCCGGAGAAGAGGAGCCGGACTTCCATCACTGGCTGCATCACGAACTCCGACTCTCGCCCGAACAAGAAGCAGCCATGGCCCCGCAGGAAAAAGCCTACCACCGGCAGCAGGAGGACATTCGCCAACAGTTGACCCGCGCTAATGAGGAACTGGCCCATGTCATTCTCCTGGCCGATGCCCCTGATCGCGAGGTGGAAAGCGCGCTGACCGAAGTCAACCGCTTGCAAGGCGAACTCCAGGCTCTCACTTTGGACCACTTTTTCGCGATGAAGGAGCATCTCGATGCCGACCAGGCGCGTAGTCTCCTGCAATGGGTTCACAACAGCATCTCACATGAGCATTGACCGTCACCTGCCCTTTGCCAGCGCGGCACATTGGAAGTCCCTCCGGCAGGAAACGGTCAGCGGGGACTCGCTCGCGGAGTCTCTCGAGCGGCGCGATCTGACAGCAGCCGCGCAAGGAGATTGCCACGCCTACCAGCGCTTGGTGCTGAGCTATCAGGATCGCATTTATCAACTCTGCTTCCGGCTCCTGGGCTGTCGCGACGATGCCGCCGAGGCCTGTCAGGATGTCTTTGTGCGCGCCTTCCAGGCCCTTCCCCGCTACCGCCCGGAGGCCAAATTCTCCACCTGGCTGCACCAAATCGCCCTCAATCGCTGCCGGGATTGGCGCAAGCAACGTTCCCACCGCCTCCGCTTGCTGAGCGATTCCCTGCAAGCGCAGGAAGACCCCGATTTGCCCTGCGGAAAAGAGCAGCCCGATGCCCAAGCGGGCTGGAGTGACGAGGTCGCCCGCTTGGAACAGGGCCTGGCAGCCATCGCGCCCCGGCACCGCGAAATTTTCGTCCTCGTTTGCGTGGAAAACCTGCCCCATCGCGAGTGTGCCCTCATCCTCAACTGCTCGGAGCGCGCCATCGAGGGTCGTCTCTACCGCGCTCGCAAGGCCTTGCAGCGATGGTGGGAGAGCCAGCCCCAAGACCCTTCTTTTTCCTGAAAAAAATGCGTGGGGCCGCCGCCGGAAAGTCGTTTCACCCCCCTGTATGCGCGTTCTCTCTTCCTGCACTTGCCTCCTTTCGCTGGGCTTTCCAGCCTCCCTCTCCGCCCAGACCGCCGAGCTCCCGGTGACGGAGCTGGAGGCGACAGCGGTGACCGCCGAAATGCGGGCGCCCCATGGGGACAAAGTTCTCCTCAGTCCCGACGCTCTCGACGGTCCCTCCTCGGTGAGCGAAGTCACCCACGAGGACCTCGCCCGGCAGCCCATCGTCTCCTACCCGGACCTTTTCCGCCAAGTGACCGGTGTGACGGTCAACGATTTCGGACAAGGCGGCGTCGGCTCGGGCATCGCCTTGCGTGGCTTCCCCAGCGGCGACCACGGCAAGGATGTGGCCGTTTTCGTCGATGGCATTCCCCTCAATGAGCCCGGGGGCTCGCCCTCGGGTTACACCGATCTCAACCTCCTTATGCCCGAGCTCATCGAGCGCTTCGAGGTCATTCGGGGTCCTGCCAGCGTGCGCAGCGGCAACTTTGCCCTCGGAGGGACCATCAGGATTGAGACCTTTGCCCGCCCCGATTGTGGACTCGCGCTCTCCGGTGGCAGCTACGGGGACGCCCGTGCCCAGGGCACAATGGGCTTCTCCGCCGGACGGGTCGATTTGTCGCTTTCCGCCAGCGCCGAGACTAGCAATGGCTACCGCGACAACTCCGATCTGGAAGCCTTCAACTTCCTCGGCAGCGCAGCCTTCGACCTCTTCGGAGGCAGCGGCATCCTCCGCCTGCAAGCTTACCAAAACGATTTCGGCGCGCCGGGCTATCTCAATCGCGACCTCATCGAAAGCGGGGCTTTCAGCGAAAAGGAGGCCGTCGACGATACCGATGGCGGAGACAAGGACTTCGTCAGTGTGGGCTTCAACTTCCGCCGCGATGAAGAGGGAGCAGGCCGCACTCAGGCCACCCTCTACGCTCTGCGCAATGAGACCACCCGCTGGGCCAATTTCGGCATCGAGCCGGGCACGGGCAACCAGGGTCAGCGCGATGTGGAAACCACAGTCCTGGGCGGTCGCCTGGAACGCTATTGGGACTGGTCCCCGGTGGGATTCCTCCTCGGGGCAGACCATCGTTCCGACTTCGGGAGCTTGCAGAATTTCACCACCGTCCGGCGGCAGATCACTGGCGAAACCCGCCATCTCGACTACGAGCAGCATAACCCCGCGCTCTATAGCCAACTGGACTACCAGCCCTTCGCTTGGCTCAAGCTCACTGCTGGCGGACGCTACGATCACCTCTTCTTCGAGTTCGAGGATCGTCTCGCGGGCACCAGCGCGAGAGACAGCGACGACGGCACCTTCAGCCCCAAAATTGGCTTGGCAATTACGCCAGCCCCCGGTTTGACCTTTTTCGCCAATTACTCGGAAGGCTTCCGGGCCCCTGCCGTGGCCGAGGAGTTGCCCGTCAATCCCAACCTCGGTCTCTCCGAGCAACAATCCTACGAGGTCGGTCTGACTTACAACGACGAGCGCTGGGAAATCCTCCTCAATGGCTATCACTCCGAGCTGGAGAACGAAATTCAGGCCGCCCCCAGCGGCTTCGCTTTGCAGAACCTCGGCAAATCCCGCCGCATCGGCGCCGATCTGGAGGCTCGCTATCAGGCTTACGACGACGGAGCCTACCGCCTCGCCCTCCTGGGTTCGCTGAGCTATGTCGATGCCGAGCTCCTCGGCGACGATGGCGGTAGTATTCCCCAGGTGCCCGAGTTCCGGGCGGGAGCGGGGTTCGAGCTGGAATACCGCCCCCTCGACGGAGATTCCATCATCGGCCTCCGCACCGACTATGCCTGGATTGGAGAAACCGATCTCAATGCCTCCGGCTCGCGGACCGCCGATTCCTACTCCCGCCTCTCGGCCAAGCTTTCCTATCGCAAGGAAGCCTGGAACAATTTCTCGGCCTACCTCTCGGCCATCGCCTATCCCGACGACCGACTGGCAGAATCAGCCTTCGACTTTGGCGATGTGGTGGCGGTTTCCGCGCAAGCTCCTGTCATTATCAACACCGGAGTCTCTTTGACTTTCTAATAAAATCTCCCAAATTCACCCCATCTCACCACTCTCATGAAATTCGCTCCTTTGAAAAACTGGCTCCCAGCCCTCTTCCTCGCCCACCTTCCTTTCACCGCGCAGGGTCACGACTTCGCCCTCATCCCCAAAATGAGCGGCCCGACTCTCTCTGCGGTAGAGGGACGCTATGGTCACCCCGGCGCTTGGGAAAAATCCGACCCCTACCGCCTCCTGACCCTCGATCTTCATGCCGGAGGAGAAAAATCCTCCCTCTTGGCGGATGTTATCACTCCCCCGGCCGCCATTCCCCAGCCAGTCGCCTCCATTGCCAAGCACGAAGGCACCGTCATCGTCACCGCCACCTATGACAATGGTTACTGGGTCGCCATGGAGGACAAAAGCTACTTCCAAACCACCAAAAAAATGATGGCCGGAAGAGAAGGAGTGGCCGGTTCCAGCCACAATATCAAATTCGCCAAAACCCTCGTCACCTCCGCCGAGAGCAAGGGCTTCGAGGCCGTCCTAGGCCAACAGCTGGAAATTGTTCCTCTCGCCAATCCCGCTTCCCTGGAGGCAGGCGACACCTTGCCTGTGGGCGTCTTCTTCGAGGGCAAACCCTTGCCCGAGGCCAAAGTCACGGTGGTGGAAATCACCGAGCCCATGAGCGACTCCTCGCCCTCCGCCACCACCGATGCCGAGGGCACCGCGCAGGTTCCGCTCGCCCAAGGCGGATTCCTCGTCCTGCGCACCGATCATGTGGCGGAAGGGAGCACGCCTGAGCTCGCGGACGAAGATCACTTTTCCGCTACTCTCGTGCTCGCCATCGGTTCCTGACCGCCCCGCCCGCTTATGCTCACCATCGCCTCCCTCCGCTTTCGCTATCCCCGCAGTGATTTCTCCCTCGCCATTGAGGAGTTCTCGGCGGCCGATGGCGAAGCAGTGGCTGTCGTGGGCCCCAGCGGCTGTGGCAAGACCACCTTGCTCCAACTGGCAGGCGGCATCCTGACCCCGGAGCAAGGCTCCGTTCATCTAGGCGAGACCTCGCTCAACGACCTCCCGGGGCCGGAGCGGGATCAGCTGCGGCTGCGCCAGATCGGTCTCGTCTTTCAGGAATTCGAGATGGTCCCCCACCTCAGCGTGCGCGACAATATCCTTCTCCCCTCCTATCTGGGCCACCCGCTCCCGAAAGGAAAAGAGCGAGCCCGGGAGCTGGCCGAGACCATGGGCATCGCGCCTCATTTAGGAAAAAAACCGGACAAACTCTCCCAAGGAGAACGTCAGCGGGTGGCCATCTGCCGCGCCCTCGTCATCCAGCCCGCCCTCCTCCTCGCCGACGAGCCCACCGGAAATCTCGACCCCGCCAACAAACGGGCCGCCCTCGACCTCCTCATTGCCCAGGCGCGCGAGAACCACTGCCCGCTTGTGGTCGCCACCCACGACCACGACCTCCTGCCCGCCTTCGATCGCGTCGTCGACTTTGCCCACCTCAACGCCCCTTCCGCCCGATGACCGGCATTCCCTACCTCACCTGGCGCTATCTCTGCCACCGTCCTTTCCGCACTCTGCTGCTGATCTTCACGGTTTCCCTCATGATCTACCTGCCGCTGGCCGTGCAGCTCTTTGTGAAAGAAAGCGCCCGCCTGATGCAAGCCCGCGCCCAGACCTCCCCCCTCCTCGTCGGCCCCCGAGGCAGTGCCACCGACCTCGCGCTCAGCAGCCTCTATTTCACCCCCAACTCCCTCCCGCCCCTCGACTTCCTGAGCTTTCGCAAAACGCAAGCTCTCCGCCTGGGCACCGTGGTCCCGCTGCATCTCCGCTTCCGCGCCGGTTCAGCCCCCATCGTGGGCACCTCCCTCGCCTACTTCGAACAACGCGCCCTCACGCCCGCCAGCGGCCGCCTTTTCACCCGCTTGGGCGACTGCGTGCTCGGCGCTGCGGTGGCTGAGAAACGAGGCCTCTCCGTGGGCGACTCCCTCATTTCCTCCCCGGAAAATGTCTTCGACCTGGCCGGTGTCTACCCCCTGAAGATGCGCATCACCGGCATCCTCGCTCCCGCCCGCAGTCCCGATGATGAAGCGGTCTTTGTCGACCTGAAAACCGCCTGGGTCATCGAAGGCCTCGCCCACGGTCATGAAGACCTCAGCCAACCCGCTGCCGCCGATGCCGTCCTCTCCCGCGAGGGCGACACCATCCGCGCCAATGCCTCCGTGCGGGAATACAACGAGGTCACCGACGAGAACGTCGACTCCTTCCACTTCCACGGCAACCAACTCGACTTCCCCCTCTCCTCCCTCCTCCTCTTCCCTTCTTCCCCCAAAGCCCGCGCCCTCCTGCAGGGAAAATTCGACGACCCCGACAGCGATCAGCAAATCATCGTCCCCGCCGATTCCCTCGCCCAGTTGCGCGAGACCCTCTTTGCCACCAGAAAGCTCGTCTTCACCGGCTTCCTCGCTCTCTCCGCCGCCTGCGCCCTCCTCGTTCTCCTCGTCTTCACTCTCTCCCTGCGTCTGCGCGAGGGCGAGATGAAGACCTATCGCAAGATCGGCCTGAGCCCGGGCGGCTTGCTTCTGCTCAAGGGCGCCGACCTCCTAGTCATCATCCTCACCGGCTCTCTCACCGCCTTCCTCGCCCTCCTTCTCACCCGCCAATTCGCGGCCGATCTCCTCACCTCCCTGCTCTGACTACTCCCTTTCGCATGAAAACCACCCGCATTTTCCCTCTCCTCCTCGCTCTCCTCGCCCTTCCCACGCTGCGGGCCGAGGAAAAGCGCCCCGTGCTCGCTCCCACCAATTACCCTCTCAAAGACTTCTCGACCCGCCTGGCAGGCTCCTTTGCCGACATCCTCTACCAAATCCCCGCCGACCACGATCCGGCCTTCTGGAAACCCACCGACGAGGAAGTGGCCCGCATTCAACAGGCCGACCTCATCATCATGAACGGAGCCACCTACGAAAAATGGGCCGTCACCACCTCCCTGCCCTACGAGGGACTCGTCGACACCTCCCTCGGCTTCGTGGACCGCTATCTGGAAACCCCCGGTGCCATCGTTCACTCCCACGGCAACCAGGGCACCCACTCCCACGGCGGCACCGCCTACATCACTTGGCTCGATTTCTCCCTCGCCCGCCAGCAAGCCCTCGCCATTCATGACGCCCTCCTCAACACCTTTCCCCAAAAAGAAAAAGCAGTGAAAGCGGCCTTTGCCCAACTTGAGCAGGACTTGCAGACCCTCGACCAAACCACTCGCGAAGCCCTTGCCGACTTCCAAGGCCAAGCGCTCCTCGCCAGCCACCCCCACTACCAGTACTGGTCCCGAGCCTACGGGGTAGAAGTCCACGCTCTCCTCTGGGAAGCCGGCATGACCATTGATGAGAAGGCCGTTGCCGATTTCGAGGCCCTGCGCGCCCAACACCCTGCCGCCCGCATTTTCCTCTGGGATACCGCCCCCAGCGAAGCGAACGCCGCCTTCATCCGCAAACAAGGGCTCATCAACGTCGTCTTCTCCCCCTGCGCCACCCCCCCGGCTGAAGGCGACTTCCTCAGCGTAATGAAAGACAATCTTCAGCGCCTGCAAAAAGCCCTCACGGAATAGCAACCAGTGCTCGTCGGGAGATGGACCCGGGTGCCGCCGAATCATCGCGCGACGTTTTTCAGCAAAACTGCCCGATCTGCTTGGTGACACGCCCGGGTAAGGTCCGACCAGAGAGCATAAAAAAACGACCTCTCCCGCAGGAAAGGTCGTTGGCAAAATGTGCTGACTCAGAGGCCGGAATTAACCGAGGGTGAAGGTTTCCTCGTTGTCCGGAACCTCAGTCACCTTGGGCTTGGATTCGGCAGCTGCTTTTTCAGCCGCCGCCCCCTTCTGCTCACGAAGAACAGCCTTGATGGACATCTTCACACGGCGCTTGTCGTCGATGCCAATGCACTTGGCAGTAACGGTGTCGCCCACCTTGCAGACGTCCTCGGTCTTCTTGACCCGCTCTTCGGCCAGCTCGGAGATGTGGATGAGTCCGTCCTTGCCGGGCAGCACTTCCATGAAGGCTCCAAAGTCCTTGGTGGAAACAATGCGGCCGGTGTAGGTCTCGCCCACTTCGATCTCCTTGAACATGCGGTCCACCATTTCCTTGGCGCGCTGCAGGCTCTCACCCTTGCTGGCGTAGATGTTGACGGTGCCGTCATCCTCGATGCTGAGGTCGGCGCCGGATTCGGCTTGGATGGCTTTGATGTTCTTGCCGCCAGGCCCGATGAGCTCGCCGATGCGATCGGGATCGATCTTGATGGACTCGATGCGAGGGGCGTTTTCGGCCAATTGACCGGGAGCACTGATGGACTCGGCCATTTTGTTGAGGACCAGAGTGCGGCCGCCAATGGCTTGGTCGATGGCTTCTTCCAAGATGCTCAGCGGAATGCCGGGGAGCTTGAGGTCGAGCTGATAACCGGTCACGCCCGCTTCGCTGCCGCAGAGCTTGAAGTCCATGTCGCCGTAGAAGTCCTCGCTGCCGATGATGTCGAGGAGGGTCTTGTATTGCTGGATGGTGCCGTCTTCGCTGGTTTCAGTGACCAAGCCCACGGAGATTCCCGCCACCGGACGCTTGAGGGGCACCCCGGCGTCGAGAAGGCTCATCACGCCCGCACAGACGGTGGCCATGGAGGTGGAGCCATTGGACTCCATCACCTCGGAGCTCACGCGGATGGCGTAAGGGAAGTCGCTTTCGTCGGGCAGGACGGGAACGATGGAGCGCTCGGCGAGGGCTCCGTGACCAATCTCACGACGGTTGAGGCCACCCATGCGGCCGGTCTCACCCACCGAGAAGGGCGGGAAGTTGTAATGCAGGATGAAGCGCTTCTCGCTCTCGCCACCCGCGTAGTTGTCGAGATACTGGCGCTCGTCGCCGGGCGCGAGGGTCGCGATGCCCATGGCCATGGTCTCGCCGCGGGCGAAAATGGCGGAACCGTGCACCTGAGGCAAGCTGCCCACTTCGCCGTAAAGCTCACGGAGATCCTCGGGCTTGCGGCCATCGGCGCGCACGCCTTTTTCCATGATGGAGATACGGAAAGCCTTCTTCTGGATGTATTCGAAGACCTGCTCGATCTCGAACTCGGTGACCTCGGGGTGCTCGGCCTTGATGGCAGCTTCCACCTCATCACGGAGGGCGCCCACCTTCTTGCCACGCTCCACCTTGGAGGGAGCATAGATGGCGTCCTCGATGCGGTCGCCGGCCACGCGGTAGCCGATTTCCAGAAGGTCTTCCTTGGCCACGCAGACTTCGTATTCGCGCTTGGGCTTGCCGGCCCGGGCGGCGAGATCCTCGATGGCGACCACGATCTGGGTCACCGCTTCCTGGGCAAAGCGCAGGGCCGCCTTGAACTCATTCTCGGGGAGCTCATTGGCCGCCCCCTCAATCATGATAACGTCCGTCTTGTTGCCGACGTAAACGAGGTCGAGGTCGCTCTCTTCCCGCTGTTCGTGAGTGGGGTTGATGACAAATTCGCCATTCACCCGGCCCACGCGCACCGCGCCGATGGGGCCGGCGAAGGGAATGTCGGAGAGGCAGAGGGCGGCGGAAGCACCGTTCATGCTGAGCACGTCGGCGTCATTGATACCATCGGCGGACAGCAGCAGGGCCACGATCTGGGTGTCGTAGAGGTAACCTTTGGGGAAAAGGGGACGCAGCGGACGGTCGGTCATGCGGCAGGTGAGAATTTCCTTCTCGGTGGGACGGCCTTCGCGCTTGAAGTAACCACCGGGGAATTGGCCGGCGGCGGAGGCCTTCTCCTTGTATTCAACGGAAAGGGGGAACCAGGTCTGGCCCGCTTTCACTTTGGATTGTGACACGGCGGTGACGAGAATCACGGTTTCGCCACACTGCACGGTGACCGCGCCATCGGCCAATTTGGCCAGTTTTCCGGTTTCGATCGTCATGGGATTCACGCCCACCGGAATGTCAATTTTTTGTATGTTCATCTTCTATTTTTCGTTCGTCATTCAGAAGGCCGCCAAAATCAAAGAGGCGAGCACAAGGGCTCGCCTGAGGATTTTAGTGCCAAAAGAAACGGCCCCGACGTGAATCGGAGCCGTTCTGAAAGGGGAATTTAGCGACGCAGGGAAAGCCCTTTGAGGCAGGCCTGGTAGCGCTCTTCGGATTGCTCTTTCAAATAATCGAGCAGCTTCCGGCGCTTGGCGACCATCTTGAGAAGACCGCGGCGGGAAGAGTGGTCCTTCTTATGGTCCTTGAGGTGCTCGGTCAGTTCGCGAATCTTTCCGGTGAGCACCGCGATTTGGAAATCTGCGCTGCCCGTGTCATTCTCGTGCTGCTTGTAAGGAGTGGGATCGACCTTCTCGGCCAGGATTTTTGCTTTTGCGGCTGCTTTGTTATCGCTCATTATCGTAATGTCGTGCGCTTCAATCCAGCGGAATTGCCAGACTGCCCTTTTTGCGGGGAGGCGGGAGGTAAGCGTAAATCTCCCCCCAATGCAATCCGATTCGAGAGTTTTTTTCCTCCTCCGCAATCCCCCTTTAGAAAGACCTTCTCCTCCCCACCCCACCTTCCCCTGTCATATTCAGCGAAGGTTAATCCTTGCTAAATCGTCTCCGGCTGCTAACAACCCCGCCCCGCCGTGAGTCAGCAACTGAAAATCGCCCTGCCCAAGGGCTCCCTTCAAGCCCCGACCCTCTCGCTCTTCGAGAAGGCCGGATTCAATATTTATTCTTCCGATCGGGGACTACGCCCCTCTTCGGACGACTCTGATCTCGATATCTACATGATTCGAGCCCAGGAAATCGGCCGCTACATTGACCAAGGATTCGTCGACTGCGGCATCACTGGTTATGATTGGGTCTACGAAAACAAGGTCGACCTGACCGATCTGGCCGAGCTGCCCTACTCCCGAGCCTCGACCCGCCCCACCCGCTGGGTTCTGGTCGTGCCCGAAAATTCCGAAGTCCAGACCGTGCAAGATCTGGAGGGCAAGCGCATCGCTACGGAAGGAGTCGGCATCACCGAACGCTATCTGGCTGAAAAAGGAGTCTCCGCCAAACTCGAATTTTCCTGGGGGGCGACCGAGGTCAAGGTCCCCGATCTGGTCGATGCCATTGTCGACGTCACTGAAACCGGCTCTTCCCTGCGCGCCAACAAGCTCCGTATCGTCGACGAGCTCCTCAGCTCTTTCCCTCACTTCTACGCCAATCCCTCCTCCTACCAGGAAGAGTGGAAAAAGGAAAAAATGGACCGCATCGTCCTCATGCTCAAGGGCGCTCTGGAAGCCCGGGACAAAGTGGGGCTCAAACTGAATCTTCCCAAAAGCGCACTCGCTGCCGTCTTGGAAATTCTTCCCTCCCTGCGCCGCCCAACAGTCTCCCCACTCGCCGACGGAGATTGGGTGGCCGTGGAAACCGTGATCTGCGAATCCATCGCCCGGAAAATTATCCCTGACTTGAAAGTTCTTGGAGCGGAGGGTATCATTGAATTCCCCCTCAACAAAATCGTTCCCTGAATCCCCTTTCAACCACTCTCAAGAAAGCAAGAACCCCAACCCAAACAACCAACTTATGGGCTCGTTAAAGAAACGCCGAAAAACTAAAATCAACAAGCACAAGCGGAAGAAGCGCATGCGCGCGAACCGTCACAAGAAGCGCCTCCGCTACAAGTCCTAAGGCTTCTTCCGCCTTCGAGATCTTTTTGCCCGTCCCTTCCCGGGACTCGGACCGCACTTTGCAAGACGCCCCTCCCGGGCGTCTTTTTTTCGGAAAAAATCCCTCACCTCTTGGCGGAATGCCGTCCGCAAATTTTTTTGCTAACATTTACCCCACGGGCGGCGTATCATTGGAAAGATGAAATTAACGATGAAATTAACCTTTCTGCCTCTAGCCTGGATTTTGACCTCCCCATTAGGCGCTGAAGTTGATCGTGGCGAGCCCCCCGTCAAAGCGCCTTTTGAGAAAGGAGAAGATTCCCTTGCTACCAACGACTGGTGGAATCGCAAAGAGACCGATATCATCGATTTGCGGGTGCCTCGCGATGAGGTGGTCGCTTTCGGAATCTACACCACCCATCAGGGCGTGCTCAAGCTGAGTGCCCAGCTCTATCCCCTCTACCCGGAAGAAACGCGCGAAGTGCGGCTGGAAGTCGAGCGCGAGGGCCAATGGGTTGAAATCGCCCGTCAAGAGGTCAACGATCTCGGCTGGTGCACGAGCTTCCGCATCGCCGATTGGGAGATGACGAAGGACGTGAAGTATCGTCTGCGCCATGGCGCGAAAGCGAGCTTCGAAGGTCTCATCCGCAAGGATCCAGTGGGCAAAAAGGACATCACGGTCGCCGCGCTCTCCTGCAACTCCAATCGCGACCGGGGTCTGCGTCCGGAATACACCCGCAACATCAACGCGGTGGATCCCGACCTGATTTTCTTCGCCGGCGATCAGTCTTACGACCACCGCCAGCACACCGCCGCCTGGCTCAAATTCGGTCTGGCCTTCAAAGAGCTCTTCCGCAACCGCCCCTGCGTCACCATTCCGGACGACCACGACATCGGGCAGGGCAATCTCTGGGGCGAAGGAGGGAAAAAATGCCTGCTTCCTGCGGGCTCCGATGGCGGCTACTTCTTCCACCCCGAGTATGTCCAGATGGTGGAGCGGCAGCAGTGCGGCCACTTGCCCGACCCCTACGATCCCACCCCGGTGGAGCAGGGCATCGGCGTTTACTACACCAATCTCCTCGTCGGGGGGATTGATTTCGCCATCTTGGAAGACCGCAAGTTCAAGACCGGACCCAAGGATCGCCATCCCATGAAGGGGCCCCGTCCCGACCATATCCGGGATGAAAACTACGATCCCCAAGTGGTCGATGTGCCGGGGCTCAAGCTCCTCGGCGATCGCCAGCTTTACTTCCTGGAAGATTGGTCCGACGACACCGAGGGCGTTTCCATGAAGGCCGTCCTCTCGCAGACCGGCTTCTGTGGCGGCGCCCACCTCCACGGTTCACCGCAAAACCGCCTCCATGCCGACATGGATTCCAATGGCTGGCCACAGACTCCCCGCAACGAAGCTCTTCGGCTCATCCAAAAGGCCAATGCGGTGCACATTGCTGGCGACCAGCACCTCTCCACCCTCATCAAGCATGGCATCGACGAGTATGGGGACGGCCCCTGGGCCTTTGTAGTCCCGGCCATCGTCAACACCTACTACGGCCGCTGGTGGTGGCCGGAGGACGAGAAAGCCGGAGGCAACCCTCCCGCCAATTCTCCCCTCCCCTGGGTGGGTGATTACCAGGACGGCTTTGGCAACAAGATCACCATGTATGCCTACGCCAATCCCACCAACGACCCGAGCCAACGCAATGCAGGCAAATTCGACCCCGAGGGCTGGGGCGATGGCTGGGGCCTCATCCGCTTCCACAAAGAGGACAAAGATGTCACCTTCGAGTGCTGGCCCCGTTTTGCCGATTTGACGGAAGAAAGCGCGGAACAGTTTCCCGGCTGGCCAAAGACCATCTCGCTCGACTAGGCTCGCGGCAATGGCCGAAACTCCCTTTGTTGCCGTTCTCACCGGCGACCTCATCAAGTCCTCGCAGCTCTCGCCCGACGAACTGGAAACCGTTCGCGCCCAGATCAGCGAGGCCTTTGCGGAGTTGGCAACCTGGGATTCTCCGACTTCTCCGGTCGTGGCCGGAGAAGTCGATTTTTTCCGGGGAGACAGTTGGCAAGCCGCTCTGGAGCAAGCCCGCTTTGCCCTCCGGGCCGTTCTCTTTCTCCGGGCCCACCTCATCAGCCAGGGCCTGTCCGATACCCGCACCGCCATCGGACTGGGCGCGGTTGATCATCTCGATCGCGAGCTCATCTCGCGTTCCAGCGGAGAGGCCTTCCTCTTGTCGGGTCACGCTTTGGACAAGCTATCACCCAAGGTCAATCTAACGGCGGCCATCGCGCGGGAACGTGACGGCCAACTCCATCACTGGCTGCCCGTGGTGTGCCAACTTTGCGACAGCATTCTCAATCGCTGGTCGCGACGCCAAGCCGAAATGATGACCCTCGCGCTCCATCCCGCCGATCTCACCCACGAGGAAATCAGTCGGCAATTGGGAACCAGTCGCCAGAACGTGACCGCCACCCTGGACAGCGCACAGGGCTCAGTCCTGGAACAGGTGGTGCAGGTCTTTGAAAAAACTTTTCCCAACCCCTAAAATGCAAACGAAATCATTTGCCTTTTGAATTGCAAACGAAATCATTTGCCTTTTGAATTGCAAACGAAATCGATTGCTTTTCAAAAAGCAACCGAAATCAATTGCTTTCAAGAAACAAGAACAAGGTTTTGCCTTCTCCATTCATCCTGACCTGAAGCCCCGCCCATGACTCTCTTCACTTTTCTCGCCCTTCTCGCCGGGCACCTCTTGGGAGATTTTCTCTTACAGAGCGACCAAATGGCACGGACTAAAGAAAAACCGCAAGTCCTGCTCAAGCACGTTGCCATCGTCACCGGACTCTCCCTCCTCCTTCTCGGCCGTCTGCAAATCAGCGCCCTCCTCGTTATTTTCTTCACCCATTACGCCATCGATTCCTACAAAGTGCGCCATCTGCAGAACAACCTCCGCACCTTCCTCCTCGATCAGGCCGCGCACCTCGCCGTCATCGCCTGGTTGGCTCTCTTCTTCCCTATCAAGGGGACGCTCTGGGCGAATTTTCCCCCTCCCTTTCTCCAGCTCTACTCCCAAGCACTCGTCTTCCTCTCCGTTTACCTCCTCCTCATCCCGGTGGGCGGAATGGTCATCAGCCTCACCGTCAAACCCTTTGCAAAGGAAATCGGCGAAGAGCTGAATGGTCTCACCGACGGCGGAAAAATCATCGGTTATCTCGAACGAGCCCTGGTTTTTCTCTTCATCATCGCAGGCCAGCCCGCCGGCATCGGCTTTCTGGTGGCCGCCAAGTCCATTCTCCGCTTCGGTGACATCAAGGATCCCAGCCAGCGGAAAATCACCGAATACATCATCATCGGCACCTTCCTCAGCTTCGGCTGGGCCCTTCTCATCAGTCTCCTGGCACAACGCGCTTTGCTTGCCCTCTGATACCGGGCCTGCAGTGGGCAAGGACTGGCCCTGACGCTGTATCCCTAGCGCAATTCAACAGGGAAACCCGTCTTAACCATTGCCTTTTCGACGGAACAGCTATTCTGGAAGAGAAGACTCCCCTCCGGTTTACGGGGGCGTCTCAAACCATTCCATTCGCAAACACCCATGAAAATCCCGTTCTCTTTTGTTCTCTTGCCAGCCCTTCTCCCTCAAGTCCAGGGAGCTTCCATGGCGATCGACTTCACTCGCAACAACAATTCCGTGGCAACGAGCTATGCCGATTATCAGGCCAACGATGCCAACCTCGAGACCGGAGGAGCCTTCGAGCAGCGCTCGGGCACGACTGCCGCCCCCTTTAGCGATCTCAACTCCACCACTTTCGGAGCCTTCACCGTGACAGCCTCGGGCCAGGCCACCAGCGTATCCGCCGCCGGAGCCGCCGCCTGGACGGACAATACCCCCATTCTGGAGGGCTACCTCTACGTCGACACCAACGGCCTGCCCGGTGCCACTCCCACCATCACGATTGCGGGCCTGGCTGCTCTGGGAGCTGGACAAACCGCGACCCTGACAATGTATGGCATTGGGGACAACATCGGCCAAAGCTCCACCCTCACCGTCAACTACGCGGGGAGCCCGATTTTCACCGGCACTACCGTCTACAACGGCGCTGGCGAAGCCCGCACCAGCAGCACCGGCAGTGTTCCCTTCCTGCAAACCGCTTTTGTGACCGATGGGGTCACCGACGAGGTCTCCTTTGTGGTGAGCGAAAACGGCAACCGCTATTTTGCCCTCAACGGCTTCTCCCTCAGCGTCGTGCCCGAGCCCAGCTCGACCGCTCTCCTCGCACTGGCCGGCAGTGCCTTGCTGCTGCGCCGCCGCAAAGGCTAAAGTGACCACCCTCCTCGCCCTCACCCCCTCCCAACGCGTCCTCACCGACGCGTTTTTTTATCCCGTTAAGACCAAGGCTCCCTTTGCCAGCGCCTCCTTGCTGGCGTAGACTCCAGCTTCCGTGAGCGACCACCTGACCACTGCCCGCCAAGTCATCCGACTGGAAAGCGAAGCCTTGCAAGCTTTCGAGAAGCGGCTCGACTCCTCCTTCAATGACGCCATTGACAGCTTGCTGGCGGTTCTCTCAGAGGGAAAAAAAATTGTCCTCGTTGGGATCGGAAAATCGGGAAACATCGCTCACAAAATCGCCGCCACCCTCACCTCCACCGGCTCGCCCGCCGTCGTTCTCCACTCCCAGAACGCCCTCCATGGCGACCTGGGCCTCCTTGCGGAAGGTGACGCCGTCATCGCCCTCTCTTACTCCGGCGAAACGAACGAACTGCTCAATCTCCTGCCCTACCTCAAACGCCGCTCGGGCACTCTCCTCGCCCTGACCGGCAAAAAGCAATCCACCCTGGCCGTCCACGCCGACCATCTCCTCGATACCTCCGTGCCCCGGGAAGCTTGTCCGCTGGAGCTTGCCCCCACCTCTTCCTCGACGACCATGCTGGTAGCGGGAGACGCCCTCGCAATGGCCCTGATGAGTGCCCGGGGCTTCACGGCCGAGGATTTTGCCCAGTTCCATCCCGGTGGCTCCCTCGGTCGTGCCCTCCTCACCACCGTGGGCGATATCATGCGCACCGGAGAACGACTCGCAATTGTCGCTCCCGACAACACCGTCTTCGAGGCCCTCAACGCCATGACCCGCGCCAAATCGGGCGCTGCGGTCATTCTCAACGCCGATCGCACCCTGGCTGGCATCTTTACCCACGGCGACTTTGCCCGCTCTTTTCAGACCCGACCCGACATCGGGGCCCGGCCCGTCTCCACGCTCATGACTCCCCGCCCTATCACGATCGCCGCCACCGCGCTAGCGGCCGAGGCCGTGCGCTTGGTGGCCGAGCGAAACATCGACGACCTCATCGTGCTTGCTGCCGACTCCACCGAAGTCCTCGGTCTCGTCGACTCCCAGGACTTAGCCAGCCTCAAGCTCACCTGACGGAAAAGCCTTGCTCCCGCACCCAAAAAAATACCCGCCACCGACGAATCGGAGCGGGTATGGAAAACGCTTTTCTCCTTAAGAAGCCCCCTTAGCACTCCAGCAGGAGGCGGGCGGGATTCTCGAGACTGTTTTTGACATCGATCAGGAAGGTCACCGCCTCCTTGCCATCCACAATACGGTGGTCGTAGCTGAGGGCGAGATACATCATGGGACGAATCTCGACCTTGCCGTCAACCGCCACCGGACGTTGCTGGATGGTGTGCATGCCGAGAATACCGCTCTGGGGCGGATTCAAGATGGGCGTGCTGAGGAGAGAACCATAGACCCCGCCATTGGAAATGGTGAAGACCCCACCCTGCAAATCCTCGATCTGCATTGTGCCGTCCTTAGCCTTTTTAGCCGCATCGGCAATGGCCTGCTCGATCTCGGCAAAGTTCTTCTCATCGCAATCCCGGATGACCGGAACAACGAGACCCTTTTCCGTGCCCACCGCAATGCCGATATCGTAGAAATCATTTTCGATAATCTCATTGCCCTCGATAAAGGAACGAATGCCGGGGTTGTTCTTCAGGGCATTAACCACCGCTTTGGTAAAGAGCGACATGAAGCCGAGCTTCACCCCATGCTTGGCCACGAAGTCTTCCTGCACTTCCTTGCGCAGCTTCATGATGGCGGTCATGTCGACTTCGTTGAAAGTCGAAAGGATAGCGGCCGTTTGCTGGGCATTGACGAGGTGCTGGGCAATCTTACGGCGCAGCATGCTCATCTTCTTGCGAGTAGCCCGCCCCTCGCGCACCGGCTCGCCGGCCGACTGGGAGGAGGGAGGCGCCGCAGTGCCCAAATTGGGCTTCTGCCGGGGAGCTTCGCTCGCCTTGGCGGCGGGTTGCGCTTCGGACTTCGCCGCAGGGGTGGCTTTGGATTCCCCGCTGCTGCTCTCTTTCTTGGCCGACGCAGATTCTGCGGACGGGGCGCTCTGCGCGGCTCCGCCAGCTCCTTCGGTGATGCGAGCAATGACCGCACCGATCTCGACATCTTCATCCTCCTCGACGAGCAACTCGATCGTGCCTGCATACTCGGACTCCAAGTCTTGGGACACCTTGTCACTTTCCAGACTCACGAGAATATCGCCCTTGGCCACCGTGTCGCCGGATTTCACCTTCCAAGCCGCAATACTGGCCGTAGTGATGGAATCACCAAAAGAAGGGATGGTCACCTCATGAGTCTCACCCGTTCCGCCGGCATCGGCATCTTTGTTGGCGGACGCTGCCGGGGCCTCCGGGGCTGAAGTCTCCTCTTGCGCGGGGGCGGCGCTATCCGGGCTCCCGCCCTCACCAGTGGCAGAGGCGTCGATTTCCGCGATCACCGCTCCCACTTCCACCTCTTCATCCTCTTGCACGAGGATTTTAATCACCCCGCTGGACTCCGCTTCCAGCTCTTGCGAGACCTTGTCGGTTTCGAGCGAAACCAACGTATCGCCCTTCTTCACTTCATCGCCGTCGGACACATGCCAACGGGACACATTTGCGGTGGTAATCGACTCGCCAAACGGCGGTATTTTCACTTCCTCTGCCATCTTTTCTGATTCGTTAAACTTCGAAGGCCCCTTCCACGAGCATCGCCTGCTCCCGCTTGTGCATCGCCTTGGAGCCCGCCGCCGGGCTGGAAGCACGATCACGGCCAGCGTAGCGGATGCGGCTGTCGAAGGTCTCTTCCAGGCGCGGTCCGATGAAGGTCCAGGCGCCCATGTTGAGCGGCTCCTCCTGACACCACACCCACTTGGTATTGTTGGTGTAGGATTTGGTCGCGTTCCGGATTGACTCTTCGTCGTAGGGGTAAATTTGCTCCACGCGCACGATGGCGGCGTTGTCGATGCCCTGCTTGGCGCGGTACTCCAACAAGTCGTAATACACTTTGCCCGAGCAAAAAATCACGCGCTCCACCTCGGCGGGCTTCTTCTCCATCTCGGCATCACCAATGACCTCGTGGAAGGACGTGCCTTCACTCAACTCGGCCAGGGTGGAAACCGCCTCTGGCTTGGTCAGCAGACTCTTGGGAGTCATCAGAATGAGAGGCTTGCGGAAGCCACGCAATTTTTGCCGGCGCAAGGCATGGAAGTATTGCGCCGGGGTGGTGAAGTTCCCCACCACCATGTTCTTCTCGGCACACAACTGCAGGAAGCGCTCCAGACGGGCACTGGAGTGCTCCGGCCCCATCCCTTCATAACCATGCGGCAGAAGCATCACCAAGTCGGTGGGCGTTTGCCACTTTGACTCGGCGGAGGCAATGAACTGGTCGATAATCACCTGGGCCCCGTTGGCGAAATCACCAAACTGGGCCTCCCACATGATAAGCATTTTGTCGCAGCCCAGCGAGTAGCCGTAATCGAATCCCAGCACGGCAGCCTCGGAGAGCAGACTGTTGTAGACACAGAACTTAGCTTGATTTTCCCCCAGATTCTTGAGCGGCGTGTAGCGTTCACGCGTATTGTGGTCGTAAAAGACGGCATGCCGCTGGCTGAAAGTTCCCCGGCGACAATCCTGCCCCGACAAGCGGACCGGGTAGCCCTCCAAGAGCAAAGACCCCCATGCCAGAGATTCCGCCAAGGCCCAATCGATGCCTTCGCCCTCGGCCATGGCCTGAGCCCGCCGGGGCACGAAGCGCTTCTTGAGGGTCGGGTGCAAATTGAAGTCAGCCGGGATGTCGGTCAGCACGTGACCCACCTTCTTGAGCACTTCTTCGGAAACTCCGGTCATCACGGTATCGTGCTTGTAAGCCTCCTGCTCCACCGCAGTCGAACCACTGAAGACCGTGCGCTCGCCCTCTTCTTCCAGTCGGCGCATTTCCTCGTAACCTTCCTCGAGACGGTTCCAAATCTTGTCGTGCAGGGCCTTGGCCTCCTCTTCGCTGACGGCTTGGCTCGCCGCCAACTCCTCGCGATAAAGCTGTCCGGCAGTCTTGCGCTCATCGAGCTTGCGGTAAATGTGCGGTTGGGTGAACGCCGCCTGATCGGTCTCATTGTGACCCTGGCGACGGTAACAAAGCATATCGATGACGATGTCCCGACCCCACTTTTGGCGAAACTCGAGGGCAAACTGGGCAGCCCACCAGAGCTCTTCCGGCTTCTCTCCATTAACGTGCAGGATGGGGGCCTCGATCATCTTGGCCACATCGGTCGCGTAGCTCGAAGACCGCGCATCCGCCGGCATGGTGGTGAAACCAATCTGGTTGTTGATAATGAGGTGAATGGTGCCTCCGGTGCGGTAACCGGGAAGCTGGGAAAGGTTGAGCACCTCGGCCACCGAGCCTTGTCCCGCGAAAGCGGCATCTCCGTGCAAAAGCAAAGGCAAAACCTGCGTGCGATCCGTCTTCACCCCGTCATCACCAATCAGACGCTGGCGTGCGCGGGCCTTGCCCTCCACCACCGCATTCACAGCCTCGAGGTGACTGGGATTGGCCGCTAGATTGACGCGCACCTTGCCATCCGCCACTTCGCGAACACTCTCATAACCCAGGTGATACTTCACATCTCCATCTCCCGCCACCAGATCGGGCACGTAATTGGGCGTGAACTCATAGAGAAGAGTGCGAATGGACTTGCGGACAAAATTGGCGAGCACATTGAGGCGACCCCGATGAGCCATTCCCATCTCGATTTCCTTCACCCCTTGCGTCGGGCAAAGCTGCAGGATGCGGTTGAGAAGAACCATCACGCCCTCTCCCCCTTCCAGCGAAAAGCGCTTTTCTCCTAGGAAACGCTTGCCCACAAATTGCTCGAAAATCTCCGCTTCGAAGAGCCAGCGCAAGGCTTGCGCCTGCTGCTCCTTGCTCATTCCCTCGCGCTCGTTGCGGTGTTCAATGCGCTCCCGGATCCAATTGCGGATTTCGGTATTGTGGATGTGCATGAACTCGAAGCCGATTGAGCCCGAGTAGGTATCCTTCAGCGCGGCGACCATTTCCCGCAGGGTCATCTCTTCCCCTTTGCGGAAAAATTGGGTCGCGGCCGACCGGTCGAGGTCGGACTCGCCGATACCAAAACGATCGAGCTGGAGACGGGGATTCACGGTCGGCTCCTCGTCCAGGGGATTAATCGCCGCCTGGGTGTGGCCCAAGGTCCGGTAGTTGTAAACCAGGCTCACCACCCGGCCGAGGAAGTTGAGATTGTGGTCCCCATCGAGGTCGGCCCCGACCGCTGAAGCGCCATTGGCCGGACCCGTGCTTGAGGCCGCCGCCGGTTCTTCTCCGGGCTTGGGCTTGGCCTGGACCACCCCGAGTTCGAATCCTTCAAAAAATGCGGCCCACGTGCTGTCCACCGAGCGTGGATCCGCGAGCCAACGTTCGTAATTCTCGTCCAGAAGGTTGGCATTCAAACGCGCCGAAACAGAAGAACTCATGAGATAGGGTAGAGGAGGCTGAAATCCCGGCAAACACCGCACGCCGGGGACCCCGTAGTCGTAAGGGGAGAAAGTCGGTTAGTCAACAACCCTCACCGACTTCTCCAAAATCGATGCTTCTACTGACTCACTCTCTTCCAGGCTTGCCTGCCAAGGCCTCTACAATCCCCCGTTCTGGCCGTTTTTTTCCTGTATTTCACGCAATAAGACATCCAGCCTCTCCCGCTTTCGGGCGACTTGATCTCTCTGTTCGGCCAGTTCTCGCTCCAAGGCATCCAAAGCCCTTTTTTCTCGCTTCAGCCCCCTCTCAATCAGAACATTCCGGTAACTCTCGCCAATGGCCGCAACCAAATCACGAGTCAAGCGAGCATCTGGTGCGCGCACCACAATGAGCAAACGGTTCCCTCCTTTTTCAGATTTTTGCACCTGGGTCCGCTCGCGCAACAGGCGCAAAGCCGCAGTTTCGGAAAGCGACCACCTTTCCGAAAGAGAAAAATCCTCGACCACGGGGAGCAACACCTCATCCGAGCGCACCACCAAGCGCTCATGCCCCCAGTCCATCTCCTCATCCGGAGCCAGATTCAATCGCAAAACAGTCCGGCTTTCATAGAGCCGCTCCGTCCCCGCCACCTTCACCACTCGGGCTATCAGGAACACCAGAGAGCCCAACAGCAAGACCAGCAAAAGGCCCTGCCACCCATTGGGCCATCGTAGACTCCGTTTCTTCATCACCTCGTTGTCTGCTGCAACGAAGCTCCGCCCCCTTTTGGTTTGGATTTTTCCCCGGCTAGAGCTGGAAGCGACCGTCCTCGTCCTCCCCTTCCCAGCCCAGCTGGCGAAAGGCCGCGATGATTTTGCCCGCGATTTCGTCTTCCCCCTCGGCCTCTTCAATGGTGGCCGAGCTGGCCAAACCACGCTGGGAGTCAATGGAAATCACCGTCTCCGCCCGCTCGAAGACCAACCAGTCGCCCCAGTTCTGCTTGTCGTGGCGCACGGGAAGCTTCTGTTCTTTCAAAGCAAAGAGAACTTCCTTGATGGTCGCGGGAGGCTGATTTTCGGGAACAAATACGCGTGTGTCCATGCCCCTTGCTTTCGGAAAGATCGCCCTTTGCTCAAGATTATTCTCCTCCCAATTTTCGATCGCAAAAAAGCGCTTTCCCTCCTCGTAGTCTGGCCTAGTTTTTTCTCTCTATGAAATCTGTCCTCACTCACCTGCTCACTTTCCTCTCCCTGCTCGGCTTCGCCTCCTGCGAGCCGGCCGCCCAGACCGGCCCGGCCCCCGCCGAGGTGAAGCTCAAAAGCGATTTCAATGACAAGGAGGGCGTCCCGGAGGGCTACAAAATGATCACGCTGGGCGGGGGATGCTACTGGTGTGTGGAGGCCGTCTTCCAACAATTGGAAGGAGTCCACTCGGTGGTTGCGGGCTTCACCGGCGGCCACGTGGCCGACCCCACCTACGAGGAAGTCTGTGGCAAAAAGACCGGACACATCGAGGTCGTCCGGGTGGTTTACAATCCGGAAGTGCTTTCCCTCGGCGATGCCTTGGCCTGGTTCTGGGCGGCCCACGACCCGACCACTCTCAACCGGCAGGGCAATGACGTCGGTCCCCAGTATGCCTCCGCGATATTTTATCACGAGGACGAGAATAAAGCCGTGGTGGAAGCATCCCTGCAAAACGCCCAGAAGGAGTTCGACAAACCCATCGTGACCCAAGTGCGCAAAGCCGAAAAATTCTACCTCGCACCGGAAGAGCACCAGGATTACTACTTCCAGAACAAGAGCCAAGGTTACTGCCAATACGTGATCAAGCCCAAGCTGGAGAAGCTCAAGCTAAAGAAATAAGAAGCCCCCGTTGCGCGCCCATTCTCATTCTCACTCCCCATTCTGCAGCGAGGGAACCCGGTCCAGGGCTCCCTCGTTTTCTTCCAACGCAGTCGCATTTACTCCATTTTGGGGGTTGTCTCCCCCCGCCAACTTCGCTTGGGTAGTAGAGTCTGAAAATTCATGAGCAACACGATCGAAACCCATCTTTCCGAAAAGCGCGTTTTCAAACCGAGCAAGGAATTTTCCAAGAAGGCCCGTATTTCCTCCTTGGCTGAATACAAGCGACTTTACCAGGAGTCCATCGACAAGCCGGGTGTATTCTGGGGACGCGAAGCCAAAGAGCTGGCCTGGCAAGAAAAGTGGAAAAAGGTGCTCAAGTGGGAAGCGCCCTACGCGGAGTGGTTTGTGGGCGGCAAGTTGAATGTCAGCGAAAGCTGCCTTGACCAACACCTCTCAACCCACCGTCGCAACAAAGCGGCCATTATCTGGGAAGGCGAGAACGGCGAGTCCCGCACCCTGACTTTTCTCCAGCTTCATCGCGAGGTCTGCCAATTCACCAATGCTCTCAAGGCCCAGGGTATCAAGGAGAAGGACCGGGTCATCATCTACATGCCCATGGTCCCAGAAGCGGCCATTGCCATGCTGGCCTGCGCCCGCTTGGGAGCGGTCCACTCCGTGATCTTCGGCGGATTCTCAGCTGATTCCATTGCGGACCGCATCGACGATTCCGGAGCCAAGGCAGTCATCACCGCCGACGGGGGCTACCGCCGGGGAAAAATCGTGCCCCTGAAGGAAAACGTCGACAAAGCCCTGGAGCGAGAGAACAAGGTGCAAACAGTCTTTGTTTTTCAGCGCACGGGGGAAGCGATTGAGATGCAGGAGGGACGCGACCTTTACTGGCACGAGGCCATCCGGGAGGTGTCCGACAAGCACGAGGCCAAGGGCTTCGACTCCGAGCATCCCCTCTTCATTCTCTACACCTCGGGCTCCACGGGCAAGCCCAAGGGCATTCTCCACACCAGTGCCGGCTATCTCTTGGGAGCTTACACCACCTGCAAATACATCTTCGACATGCAGGATGATGACGTCTACTGGTGCACCGCCGATGTCGGCTGGATCACCGGCCACACCTACATCGTCTACGGCCCGCTGGCCAATGGCGTGACGCAGGTGATGTATGAGGGCGCGCCCAATTATCCCGACTTCGGCCGCTTCTGGGACATGGTGGAGCGCCACCGGGTCTCCATTTTCTACACCGCGCCCACCGCCATCCGCGCTTTCATTAAGGCGGGCGACCATTTCCCGGAGAAACACGATCTATCCTCTCTCCGTCTGCTCGGCACCGTGGGTGAACCCATCAACCCGGAAGCCTGGATGTGGTATCACGAAAAAATCGGAGGAGGCCGCTGTCCTATCGTAGACACTTGGTGGCAGACCGAGACCGGCTCGATCATGATTTCCCCCCTCCCGGGTGCCACTCCCACCATCCCGGGCACGGCCACCCTGCCCTTCTTTGGCATCGATGCCGTCATCTTGGATGAAGAGGGTAAAGAGTGCCCACCCAATGAGGGCGGCAAGCTGGTCATCCGCCAGCCCTGGCCCTCCATGACGCGCACCATTTACCGGGATAAGAAACGCTTCCAGAAGACTTACTGGAGCGACTATCCCGGCCAATACACCGCTGGCGATGGAGCCTTCCGCGACAAAAAAGGGAACTTCTGGATCGTGGGCCGCCTCGACGATGTCCTCAACGTCTCCGGCCATCGCCTCGGCACCGCGGAAGTCGAATCCGCGCTCGTGGGCCATCCGGCAGTGGCCGAAGCCGCCGTAGTGGGCCGTCCTCACGAAATCAAAGGGCAAGGCGTGGTCGCCTTCGTCACCTTGAAAGAAAAGGTGAGCGAAAGTGCCGAACTCAATGATGAATTGCGCGGCCATGTCGCGGAAGTGATCGGGGCCATCGCCCGCCCCGACGAAATCCACTTTGCGCCCGCCCTGCCCAAGACCCGCTCTGGGAAGATCATGCGACGCCTGCTCAAGGAACTGGTCTCCTCGGGCGAAGTTTCTGGCAATATGACGACACTGGAAGATGTCAAAGTGATTGAAGCCTTGCAAAAAAGCATCGCACAAGCCAAGTCCTAGGCCCATGACGCTTGCTTCCTTCCTCCTCGCTAAAACCCTCGCCACCCTCGGCTTGGCCCCCATGGAGCGCTATCGCACCAATGCCGCCTTCGAGACCCATCTCTTGACGGATGCCCGCACCGTGGTCGGCGAGCTGGTTTGGGAAAATCTCGAAGACATCGAGGAGATCTCCGCCGAATATTGGAAGCTGCGCAAAATTCAGAAAAGCTACCAAGAACTCCTCGCCGAAGAGGAGCGCCTGGAAGCGCTCCTGGAAGAAGCGCAGGAAGCGCGGGCCCAGGCCTTGGAAGAAGTGGCGGAGATGACCCAAGAACAAGTGGAGGAACGGGATGAAGTGCTCGCCAGGATGAAGACCCTCACCGGAGAGCGTGACGAGATTCTACGCGATGGTCGCGCCATCAAGCGCAATCATGCCGGCCTGAAAACCAAACTGGAGTATCTCCTGGAAGCCAGCGAAGAAGCCCAGGGCCCCAATCAGGCCGTCATCGACCGCACCCACCAAGAGTTGCAGCAAAAACGGCACGACTTCGAAGAGGTCAAGAAGAAGCGCGACCAGATCGACGAGCAACTAGAAGCCCTGCAGAGCAAGCTTTCCCAGCTCACCGCTACCATCGAGGCCAAGAATCAGGCTATTCGCGAGAAGGCAGAAGAGCAATTCAGCTCCATTGGCAAAACAAACAAAGCGCTCACCACCGTCCGCAGTCAACTGAGTCCTCTGGATAGCGAACGCCTGGAACTCTGCGCCGAGATTGGCCACTTTGTCATCGAGAACGCACAAGACCCGGCCATTCGCGAACGGGTTCGCGAGCAGCGCGGCCTCCTCAAGACCGTGCTTGAAATCCGTGCCTCCTCCATCCGGCACAAGGCCGTCATCGGACGCTAGGGCAGCAGCCTAATCCTGAGCCGAGCCCACCTTGAAAGAGGCTTCCAGCTCTTTGAGTCCGGCCCATTCCTCCGGCAGCCCCACCAAGCGCACATGGCACTGCAGCTTGGCGTGATCCGCCCCGCTATAGTAGGTGACCAAGGTGCGCCGCACCGCTGTCACCGTGAGGGTCAGCACTTGCCGAGCGGTGATTTCCAAGTCTTCCGGCACCTTGAAGTCCCCACAAACCACAAGCACTTCCAAGGCCTCCCCTTCCCGATTGGCCTCCAGCGTCAGTCCACTGAGAACCACGAGATTGGCCTCCTCCACCTGATAAGTGGGATTATTGCTCGGCAGCTGCAAAGCCATCGCCACCGCCTTGGCCAAATCCTCGGGCACGGCACCGGAAAGAACCACCGGGCGATCAATGACCGCAGCCTGGAGAAGCTCCCCCTTGACGCCAAATTCACTCACGCTGTCTGTCTCATGATAAGAGACGGGATGGAAAACCCGCACCACCTCTTTGGTCACCCCAAGAAGGTTGGCGGTTAGGGCGAGTAGCAGGAGACTGACTTTCATCCCCCTCATTCTCTTTCCGAATCCGGCGCAAAACCAGCCGAAACAGCGTCTTGTTTCTTGACTCGCAGGCTTCCTTTCGGCCCTCCTTGGCCCATGCCGACCGCTTCCGACGACCGCACCCGGGTCGAATCCATTTTCGTCCGTCATCGCAATACCCTGATGGTGCGAGCCAACTTCTGTGACATCTTTACCGATCATTACCTGCACCTCGCGGACCAAAACCTCCGCTACCCGCCGGAACTGGACCACAAGCTGAAGGAGCTCTATGTCGCCCTGACCCTGCATGCCACGGCCCGCCCCTGGTCCGAGGTCCACGCTTGGACGGCCAATCTGCGCGCTCCCCGGGTGAACTTCTTTGCGACCGCCTCCTCCACCCATGAGAATGTGGTCGGCCGCGTCTTCACCGATGATGTCCGCGAACCCCCGCAAAACTTGCTTTATGTGCAAGTGAACGACGGCCAAGGCGGCGAGCCCCGCCGCTCCACGGTGGCGCTGGACAACGAAAACCCCTTCGACTGGCTCACCCATTACTACAGCCAATCCGAGCAACGCCCGGCCCGACTCTTCGAGTTGCCAGACGAAAATTTTGTCCTTCTCGCCGCCCAGCCCGCCTTCGACGAAGAGTGGTTCGAGAGCTTGACCACGGAAAAGGTCGCGGCCTTGGCTGAGGAGGAAGAACTCTCCCCGCTGGAGAACCGCTTCTTTCGCTATCACTGCGGCTGCACCCGCGAGCGCATCATGCCCGCCCTCTCCGTCTGGCAAGACAAGCTCGACGAGCTATTTCAGGGCGAAGACCGCATCACCGTGCAATGTCCCCGCTGTGCCGCCAAGCACACCATCACTCCGGCCGATTTCGCCAGCGATCAATAGCTGCCCGGCCGGGGCTTGGGAGGGTTAGGGAGCGGGCGAAAAGCCAGTATAGAGCGAGGCGATGCCCCCGCTCAAGGGCTTGGCCGTGACTTCCCGCAAGCCGCAGCTTTCGAAAAGTGCCACCATGTCCGGTCCGCTGGGAAACTTCTCGATTGAGCCCGCCAAATACTCAAAAGCCTGCCCTTGCCCGGTCAAAAGGCCGGCGATTTTGGGCAGGACCCGGTCGAGGTAGAAACCATAGGGCTTGGCGAGCGGCCCCTTGGGAAGAGAAAAGTCGAGCACCACCACCCGGCCTCCCTGTGCCACCCGGGCCATCTCCCGCAGTCCACCCGCCCAATCGGCCATATTGCGCAAGCCGAAGGCCACCGTAACGACATCGAAGGCTCCATCCACGAAGGGCAGATCCATGGCATCGGCAACCTGGGTCTCCCCCACGCCACGCCGAGTGGCATGGGCCAGCATTTCAGGGCAAAAATCAGTGGCCACCAGCTCGGCCGCAGGACAAGCCCGCTGCATCTCCAACGCCAAATCTCCCGTGCCGCAAGCGACATCAAGGATGCGTTGCGGCTGCCAGGAAGCCACCTGGCGGGCCACCTTCTTTCGCCACAAAATGTCGGTGCCCGCACTCAGCACGTGATTGGTGACCACATAACGGTCTGCGATTTTGGCAAAAGCCTCGCGCACGTAACTAGCATCCTGTCCCCCAACCCCTGCTTTGTCCCGTCCTTCTGCCATGATCGTGTCTTGTTAAGCGGTTGCGACGGGCTCGGGTAAAATGTCCTGATAAATTCCGGGATCACTTCCCGGCACGGCGATGGCACCACAGGCTTTTTCGTAAAACTCCCGGGGCCCGACGCCTCCGATGAAGCCGTAGGCGTAGCCACAGTCCCGCAGGCCTTCAAGAGCTTTGTAGAGTAGCGCCTTGCCCACCCCTTGCCCGCGGGCGGCCTCGCCCACCCCGGTGGGGCCAAAGAAGGCCTTGCAAGTCGTTTCGTAGCAAGCAAATCCCACAATCTCCCGCTCGCGCGTGGCGATGAAACAGCTCACCGGTTGCCGGGTCAGGGCCACCTCCACCTCACTCACCCACTTGGGCGAAAAGTGCTCACCCACCCACCGGGCCACGAGGTGCTTTTCGTAGACTCCCGGGCGCCGGAGGATGATTCCCGCCTCCGCAACCCGCTGGTAGGTGGTTTCCATTTCCGGCAGGTCGTAGAGCCGGACGAGCATGTCGATCATGGGCAGAGAGTAACCCACCGGACCGCCGCCGCAATGCCAATTCCCGGCACGACTCCCCGTCCGGAGCCGGATCGGAAACCACCTCTTCCCTGGCAAATATGGGTTTTCAATCGCGCAAGCCCCTTCTCAGCCGAAGCAGGCTCATCGCCCCCCTTGGAGAAAACGGCGGAAAAAGTCCACCTCAGAGAAGCCGACATTCCTATCTAGCGCCCTTCCTCCCCGCCAGGGGGCGAACGTCTTTCGGAGTTGCGCACCCGGCGGGCCCACGCTAACTAGCACGCCAATGTCCATCCGCACCCGATTCGCCCCTTCGCCCACCGGCTACCTTCACGTCGGCGGAGCTCGCACCGCTCTCTTCAACTGGCTCTTTGCCCGCAAGCACGGCGGTTCCTTCGTCCTCCGCGTGGAGGATACCGACCAGGCACGCAACACCGAGGAAGCACGCCAGGCCATCTTCGAAGGCATGGCCTGGTTGGGACTGGATTGGGACGAAGGCGAAGGCCAGGGCGGCGACTACGGCCCCTACAATCAGTCCGAGCGCACCGCAATCTACGAAAAACACTTTGAAACCTTGAAAGCAGCCGGACGGGTGTATGAAGACGGGGGAGCCTGGCGCTTCCGCTTCGAGCGCAAACCCGTGGTCATGAACGACCTCGTCTGCGGAGAGGTCACCGTCGACTATTCCCGGCAATACGACGAATCATTGAGCGAAGAAGACAACCGCAGCGCAGGCTACCTGCCCGATCTGGTCATCCGCCGGGCCGATGGCTCCTTCGTCTTCCACTTTGTCAATGTCGTCGATGATCTGGAGATGAAGATCAGTCACGTCATCCGTGGCGAAGACCATCTCATGAATACCCCCAAGCACATCCAGCTCTTCGAGGCTCTGGGGGCGGAACCTCCCCAATTCGCCCACATCCCGCTCATTCTAAATGCGGATGGCTCCAAGATGTCCAAGCGCGACGAGGGAGCCGCAGTGGCCGAATATGCCGCCAAAGGCTTTCTCCCCGCTGCCACCGTGAACTTTCTCGCCCTCCTCGGCTGGTCGCCCAAGAATGACAGCGAAGTCTTCTCCATTGCCGGGCTCATCGAACGCTTCTCCTTGGAAGCGGTCAACCGGGCTCCCGCGAAATACGATGCCAAGAAGTGCCAGTGGCTCAACCAACAACACCTCTTGGCGCTGAGCCCGGAAGCATTCGTCACCGCTGCGGCCCCCTACTGCGAGCCCCTCCCCGACAATTTTTCCGCCGTTGCCGCTTCGGTGCAGGAAAAGGTCTCTCTCCTCACCGAGGTTCCCGAAGCCATCGCCTTCTACAACGATCCCGACTATCCCATCGACTCCGGGCAATTGGCCAAGGTGGCTAAAAACGAACAAGCTCCCGGCCTGCTCACCGCCTTGGCCGACGCCTTCGAGAGCCTCCCCAACTGGGCCCAGGCCAAGGACGCGGTGGGAGAAACCGCAAAAGCCAACGATGCCAAACCAGGTCAACTGATGTTCCCCCTCCGTATCGCCCTCACCGGCAAAGGCGGCGGCCCCGACCTCGCTGTCATTCTCGAAATCCTGGGCCAGGAAGAATGTGTGCGGCGAATTCGTCGCACAGTCGCACTTTTCAATTGAGCCCAAAATCGGATTGGCTCATGGCCTGCTTGACGCAAGCAAAATTCCCTCATCATGAACCAGTCCGATACCTTGACCCTGCTCACCGAAAAAGTCATCACCCTCCGCGAAGAAGAGGTCTTCCTCGATTCCGATCTCGCCAAAATGTTGGGCACCACCACATCCAACCTCTTGCAAATCGTCAAAAAGAACAAGAGCCGCTTTCCCGACCCCTTCTGCTTCTCTGCGAAGAAGAAGGAAGTGGCCCACTTGATCGAAAGCGGCCACTTGACGAAGAAAAAAGCCGCCAGCCGGAGCAAAGCCCCCCTCCTCTTCACGGAATCCGGAGCTTACATGGCAGCCTTCCTCCTCAAAACTGAAGCCGCCGAAAAGCTCTCCGTCAACGTGCTGGGCACCTTTCTCGCCAAGGAAAAGGCAGCCTGACCGCGAAAAAGAAGCAACTTTGGTCGTGAACTTCCGCGCCGGGTCGAGTGAAATCGGCCCATGCGCGAATTGAAAGATGGGATCCGCTCCAAGGTTAAACTCGACTTCCAAGGTCGGGTCCACAAATGGTTCCGGGGCACCGATGCCGACAAACGGTATGAGAACGAAATATTTGTGCTCAAGACCTTGGAGGAACGCGGCTGCCCCTACGTTCCCCAAGTGCTGGAAGAACATCCCGAAGAGCTCTACTTCGTGTCCACCAACTGCGGAGCCCCGGCCGACGGCATTTCCAAAACCAAAGCGGATGCCCTCTTCCATGAGCTGGAGCACGAATACGGCGTGCGCCACGACGACCCCGAGCCCCGCAACGTCACCTACAACAACCGGCAAGGTCGCTTCAACCTCATTGACTTCGAGCTCGCCACCGTCCTGAGCGAGGAAGAAATGGCCGCCGAAGAGGACCATGGCTTCAGCGGCGTGGTGCGCGCCGTGTGGGCCGCCGCCTCCCGGCAGGGAAAAACCCACAAAGCCAACGACGACTACTGGCTGGCCCTGCAAATCCATCCCGATGGCACCACCAACGCCACCGAAGACGGCGAACTCCTCCTCGACCCCGAACACCTCGTGCTAGCGGTCTCCGACGGCATGGGAGGCAATGCGGCCGGTGAACTCGCCTCCCGCCTCGTCATCAACTGGATCCGCAAGCACGCCTCCCAGCTCTACGCCACCGCGCAAGACGACGAACTCATGGGCAAGCGACTGCGATCCCTCATCGACGATGCCCATGCCGGCATCAACGAAATCGCCAATCAGGACCAAGAACACCTCAAAGGCATGGGCGCGACGCTATCCCTCGTCTACCTCGCCCCGGGCAAGCTCCACTACGCCCACATCGGCGACTCCCGCATCTACCTCCACGAGCCCGAAAGCCGCCAGCCCCCCCGCGCCCTCACCAACGACCACACCTACGCCTGGCGCGACTGGAAAGCGGGCAAAATCACCGAGATCAAGTACCGCATGCACCCACGCCGCTCCGTCCTCTACGACGTCATGGGGGCCAACCATGCCAAGATCCATCCCGATATCGGCAGCCTCAATCTCAGCCTCCCCGCCCGTCTGCTCCTCTGCACCGACGGCATCTCCGACGGCTTTTGGGAAAAGCACTTCACCGCCGCCCTTGAGTCCGACAAAGAAGCCCGCGAGCTACGCGATGAGGTGCTCGAAAAAGCCTACCGTCTCGCGGGAAAAGACGATACCACCCTCATCGTAGCGGACATAGACAACCCCCATGCCTGAAGCCCTCCCGCCGTGAACAGGGTTTTGCAAGTCCATCATTGACCCCGGCCCTGCAAAACGCTTTTCTCTCCGGCGGCAGATTAAGTTGGCACGGATGCTGCTTTTCTCCACCCGAATCCCAAGCAACACGAGGGACTCTCAAAAGAACCAAAAGAACAAATGGCAAAATACAAACTCGAATACGTTTGGCTCGACGGCTCCACTCCCGCCCAAGAACTCCGCAGCAAATTCCAGATGAAGGAGTTCGCCTCCGAGCCCACTCTGGAAGACATTCCGGAATGGGGCTTTGATGGTTCCTCGACTGGACAAGCGGAAGGTGGAGACTCGGACTGCGTGCTCAAGCCCGTCGCTCTTTTCCCCGATCCGACCCGCGAGAACAGCTTCCTCATCATGACTGAGGTGATGCTTCCCGACGGCACCCCGCACCCCACCAACACCCGCTCCGACATCATTGACGACGAGACCGCCTGGTTCGGCTTCGAACAGGAATACTTCCTCCTCCAAGACGGACGCCCTCTCGGCTTCCCCCGCAACGGTTACCCCGAGCCCCAAGGGCCTTACTACTGCGGTGTCGGTCACAAGGCCGTTGGCTCCATCGGTCGTCGCATCGTGGAAGAGCACCTCGACCTCTGCCTCGAAGCCGGCATCAACCACGAAGGCGTCAATGCCGAAGTGGCTTCCGGTCAGTGGGAATTCCAAATCTTCGGCAAAGGCTCCCGCAAAGCAGCCGACCAAATCTGGATGGCTCGCTACCTCCTCATGCGCCACTGCGAACAGTATGGCGTCGACGTGGACTTCCGCTGCAAGCCCATTAAGGGCGACTGGAACGGCTCCGGCATGCACGCCAACTTCTCCACCGAGCGTCTCCGCACCGAGGGTGGCAAGGAATACTTTGAGCGCCTCATGGAAGCCTTCGACCGCAACAAGGAAGAGCACATCGCCGTCTACGGCCCCGACAACGAGCAACGCCTCACCGGCCTCCACGAGACCCAGTCCATCGACAAGTTCTCTTGGGGGGTGGCTGACCGTGGAGCTTCCATCCGCGTGCCCCACAGCTTTGTCAAGAACGGCTGGAAGGGCTACCTCGAGGACCGTCGCCCTAACTCCCAGGGTGACCCCTACGCCATCGCGGCCCGCATCCTCCACACCATCGCCGAGGTGGAGTAAGCCTCTTTTTGCCTGATTCCTTCTTTCGGAAAACCCGGAGTCGCCAGACTCCGGGTTTTTTTTTGCTTCCGAAATACTACTTGGTCCGACTCTGCCAAAGATCGCAAAAGGCTGGTCCCAGATGGCGGGCGACCTCGGAGGGGGTGAGCGAGAGGGCTCTCTCTCTCCGGCAGAGGGCGAGTTCGGCGGCCCGGCCACAGAGCCAGGCCCCCGCCCGAGCCGCGACAAGGGGCTCCCGTCCTCCCGCGAGCAAGGCCCCCAGCACCCCGGACAGGGTGTCCCCCTGCCCCCCGGTGGCCATGCCGGGGTGACCGGTGGTGTTGTAGAAAACATCCGCGTCCGGCCGGGTAACCACTGTGCGCGACCCCTTGAGCAGAACCGTGGCCCCCGTTTTCTCAGCCAAGGCTGAGGCTCGTTCCGCACGGGTTCCCTCTCCAGACCACAGCCGCTTCATTTCTCCCGGGTGCGGAGTGAGAAGATAATTGGCCCCCAGTTCCTCATGCCAACCCTTGGCCGCAACAAGATTGAGGGCATCGGCATCGAGCACCGTGGGACGCCGATTGGTGACCAGAAAATTCTGCAGCGATTGCGCTACCTCCTCTCCCTGCCCAAGCCCGGGCCCAATGACCAGGGCATCGCCAGGGATATCGCCCCAGTCACGCGGACGGGGACGGATCATCACTTCCGGGTCCACCAAGGGCAAGAGGGTCGGGAGAGCCTCCTTCTCCACCCAGAGAGTGATGAGCCCGGCCCCCGCTCGCAAGGCTCCCTGCGCACAAAGAACGGCCGCCCCCCAGGTGCCCGGCCCGCCCGCAAGGAGACTGACTCGCCCCGCTTGCCCTTTATGAAAATCGAAGGAACGCGGCGGGAAATGGGGCCGCAAGGACTCGGGGGTGATGAGGCCGTCCCCCCTCTCCGGCAGCGCCAATTCCTCCACCGGGATCAGATGGAGGCGTCCGACGAAATGCGAGGCCCCATCGGCGACGAGCCCCCGCTTGGGAATCCCGACCGTCAGGGTGTGATCGGCGATGACTTCTCCCCCCTCCCCCGTATCGCCATCCAGCCCCGAAGGAATGTCCATCGCGATCGTCAGGGCTCCGCTGCTGCGCCGGAGTTCGTTCATTTCCCGGGCCAGGCAGGCGATCGGCCCGCGCAAGGCCCCCTTCGCGCCGATTCCCACCAGGCCATCCAAGAGGAGGAGGGGACCATCGCGCAGAGAGGGAGCTTCGCTGGTTACTCCCAGCTCTTCTTTTTTCTGTCGGGTCAATTTTGACAATTGATCGCTAGCAAAGGGAGAGCGTAGCTCCACTTGCCAACCTTGGCTCCGCAAATGGCGCGCCACCACCAGGGCATCGCCGGCATTATGCCCTTTGCCCATATAGACGACCACCCGCCCAGGCTGGGAAAACTCCCGCAGGAGCACCCGGGCCATGCGAAAAGCCACCTTTTCCATGAGCCCTTCCGCCGTCGCCCCAGTGGCAAATGCCTCTTCCTCCACTCTCTTCATCTCGCCACAAGTGATCATGAAGCGAAATTAGCAAAATGCTGACAGGGGAAAAGAAATTGCGCGCGTTTCCCCCTTGCGAAAGTTGTCAATTCGGCGCTAGTTTGGCCGCACCAATTCATGACTGCACTCACGCAATCCGCTTACGCCCTCTGGGATTCTTCGATTGGCAAAAAGACGGTGGTTGCCGTCACCGGCCTCATCTTCATCGGCTTCTTGGTCGGTCACCTCACTGGAAACCTTCTCATCTTCGCGGGAGAAAAGAGCTTCAATGACTACGCCCACTGGTTGCACCATCTCGGCCATGGCGCAGTGGTCTGGATCGCCCGTTTTGTGCTCTTGGGCTCCCTCATTCTCCACGTGGTGGCCACCATTTCCCTCACCCGGCAGAACCGGGCCGCGCGCCAGGCCTACGCTCATGAGGAAACCATCCAGGCCAGCAAGTCCTCTCGCATCATGATTTGGTCCGGACTGACCGTCCTCTCTTTCATCATTTTCCACATTCTGCACTACACCGTGCGCGTGGATGCCGAGCTCGCCCGCGTCGGGGCAGTCAGCCCTTACGAGATGGTCATTCTAGGCTTCCAGAATTGGTTCGTGGTTCTCTTTTACATCGTTTCCATGGTCCTCCTCTGCTCGCACCTCAGCCACGGCTTCTCCTCCGCCTTCCAAACTCTCGGCTTCCGTTCCAAGAAAACCCGCGACCTCCTCGATATTCTCGGCAAAGCCTATTCGATCCTCATTCTCGTCGGCTTCCTTTCCATTCCCATCGCCATCCGGATCTTTGGTTACGGCGCCTAACCCTTCACCTTTTTTACTACCTTTCCATTCATGAGCACTCTCGACAGCAAGATTCCGGACGGTCCCCTCTCTGAAAAGTGGACCAAGCACAAGATGGACTCCAAGCTCATCAATCCGGCCAACAAGCGCAAATACTCCATCATCGTAGTGGGCTCCGGCCTCGCGGGTGGTTCCGCCGCCGCCACTCTCTCCGAGCTGGGTTATCAGGTGAAGTGCTTCTGCTACCAGGACTCCCCCCGCCGCGCCCACTCCATCGCGGCCCAGGGCGGGATCAATGCGGCCAAGAACTACCGCAACGACGGTGATTCCATCCGCCGCCTCTTCTACGACACCCTCAAAGGGGGCGACTTCCGCTCCCGCGAGGCCAATGTCTACCGCCTCGCCGAAGTCTCGGGCAACATCATCGACCAATGCACCGCCCAGGGAGTGCCCTTCGCCCGTGAATACGGTGGCCTCCTCGACAACCGCTCTTTCGGGGGAGCTCAGGTCTCGCGAACTTTCTACGCTCGCGGCCAGACCGGACAGCAGCTCCTCATCGGCTGTTACCAAGCTCTTGAAAAAGAGGTGGCCAAGGGCGGCGTGGAAATGTTCAACCGCCACGAAATGCTGGAGCTGGTCCTCGTCGACGGTCACGCCAAGGGCGTCATCATGCGCGACATGAAGACCGGTGAAATCAGCCGTCATTCCGCCGACGCCGTCATCCTCGCCACCGGAGGCTACGGTAACGTCTTCTACCTCTCCACCAATGCCATGGGCTGCAACGTGATGGCAGCGTGGAAGGCCCACAAGAAGGGGGCCTACTTTGCCAACCCCTGCTACACCCAGATTCACCCCACCTGCATTCCGGTGAGCGGTGATTACCAGTCCAAGCTCACCCTCATGTCGGAATCTCTCCGCAATGACGGCCGCATCTGGGTGCCCAAATCCAAGGAAGACGCGGAAGCCATTCGCAAAGGCGAAAAGGTCGCCTCCGACATTCCGGACGAAGACCGCGACTACTACCTGGAGCGGAAATACCCCAGCTTCGGCAACCTCGCCCCCCGCGACATTTCCTCCCGCTCCGCGAAAGAGGTCTGCGACGAAGGCCGGGGAGTGGCCAAGACCGGCCTCGGAGTCTTCCTCGACTTCCGCGATGCCATCGAGCGTCTCGGCGAGGACGCCATCCGCGCCCGCTACGGCAACCTCTTCCAGATGTATGAAAAGATCACCGGCGAAAACCCCTATCAGCAGCCGATGATGATTTACCCCGCCGTCCACTACACCATGGGCGGGCTTTGGGTGGACTACAACCTGATGTCCAATGTGCCCGGCCTGCACGTGTTGGGCGAAGCCAACTTCTCCGACCACGGGGCCAACCGCCTCGGCGCCTCCGCCCTCATGCAGGGTCTCGCCGATGGTTACTTCGTCATTCCCACCACCATCGCCAACTACCTGGCAGGTGAAAAGCCCGGCACCATCGCCACCGACCACGCCGCCTTTGACGAAGCCGAAAAATCGGTCAAGGAGCGCATCGATACCCTCATGAACATCAAAGGAGAGCGTTCGGTGGACTCCTATCACCGCGAGCTCGGCCTCCTCGTTTGGGACAAGTGTGGCATGGCCCGCACCAAAGAGGGCCTCACCGAGGCTTTAGGTGAAATCAACCGCATCCGGGAGGATTTCTGGAAAAACGTGCGCGTGCCCGGTCGTGCGGACGGAATGAATGCGGAACTGGAAAAAGCCGGCCGTGTCGCCGACTTCCTCGAATTCGCCTACACCCTTTGCTACGATGCCCTTCAGCGCGAGGAAAGCTGCGGGGGGCACTTCCGCAGCGAGCACCAGTTCACCGAAGAAGACGAAGAAGTGAAAAAAGGCCTCCTCGGGCCGGGCGAAGCCAAGCGCTACGATGATAAATTCGCCTACGTCGCCGCTTGGGAATTCACCGGTGTCGGCCAGGACCCCAAACTCAATCGCGAGGACCTCGAATTTGACGAAATCAAACCCAGCGTGCGAAGCTACGTGTAAGAATGTCCTCCATGAGCCATGTCGTCGATATTCCTGAAATCCTCACTCACGCCCGAGCGTTGTCCTGGCGGGAAGACGACATGATTCCGTCCTCATTTTTGCAGGAAGTGGAGGCCTTCCTCTCTCTTCTGGAAGGCAAGGAGGTCGATTACCTCCTTGTCGGAGGTTTGGCCCTTCTCCAATACACCGCAGGGCGGAATACCGAAGACATCGATCTGATCCTCGCCAAAAGCCAAATTGCCAAAATCCCCGGATACCAAGTGACCGATGGGAATGAGATGTTCGCCACCGGAAAGCTGGGTCAACTCCGAATTGATATTCTCAGAGCCGAACAACCTCTCTTCGCCCACATTCAAGCCGAGGAATCCTGCCAACGTGACTTCGCCGGTCACCGCTTGAGATGCGCGACACCGGATGGCCTCGTCGCCCTCAAGCTCTTTGCCCTGCCCTCACTGTATCGTCAGGGTCAAATTACACGGGCCGCCATCTACGAATCGGACCTCGCCGCCTTGCTTTACTCCAACGAAATTGACCTCCCCAAGGTTCTTTCCCTCCTTTCCAATCACCTTTCTTCATCTGATCTCAAAGAGGTCACCCAAATCACTGTCGAAATCGAAGAACGTCGCAACCGCTTTCAATAATCCAATCTCATGAACCTCACTCTCAAAGTCTGGCGCCAGGAAAGCCCCGATGCCCAGGGCCATATCGAAACTTACGAAGCGAAAGACATCCCGTCTTCGGCCTCCTTTCTGGAGATGCTCGACATTGTCAATGAAGGCCTGATCAACAAAGGAGAGGAACCCATCCACTTCGATCACGATTGTCGCGAAGGCATCTGCGGGATGTGCTCCCTGACCATCAATGGTGTTCCCCACTCCAATGAGCGAGCCATCACGACCTGTCAACTGCACATGCGGCACTTCTCGGATGGCGAGACCATTTGGATCGAGCCCTTCCGCGCCAATGCTTTCCCGGTGGTCAAGGACCTCGTCACCGACCGTTCGTCCTTTGACAAAATCGTGGCCGCAGGCGGCTTCATCGACGTGCGGACCGGTTCCGCTCCGGATGCCAACTCGGTGCCCATTCCCAAGCCCGTTGCGGATGACGCCTTCTCCGCCGCCGCCTGCATTGGCTGTGGCGCTTGTGTGGCCGCTTGTAAAAACGCTTCCGCCATGCTCTTCGTCGCCGCCAAGGCCGCTCACCTCAATTCCCTGCCCCAGGGCAAGCCCGAGAAGGACAAGCGCACCCTAGCCATGGTGCGCGCCATGGATGCGGAAGGCTTTGGCAACTGCACCAACCAATACGAGTGCGAAGCCGCTTGCCCCAAGGAAATCTCGGCCGACAACATTGCGAAGCTCAACCGCGACTACTTGGCCGCCGCCGCTAAAGAGGCTTTGCTCTGACGCGCTTTTCGCATAAGCGGCCCCCGCGAGAAATCGATGCGCTCTTCCAAGGAAGCCGTCCGCTGCATGCGCACGGCTTCCTCATGCACCCACTGAAAACGATTGCGCAAACCTTCTCCGTTGGCCAACTGAATGGCTAGACCCGGACGGGCATTAATCTCGATGATCATGGGGCCCAACTCCTTGCCAATCATGATGTCGGCTCCCAGGTAGCCGAGATGGGTCATCTCATAGCAAAGACCGGCCAATTTCAAAACCGTGTCCCAATCGGGAATCTGCTGCCCGATTAAAGGAGATTCCAGATCGGGATGAATCTCAATCGGATGGCCGTGGCACACCGCATGGTGGGTAATGCCTGTTTCCAAATCGATCCCGATTCCGATAGCTCCTTGGTGCAAATTGGCGCGCCCGTCGGATTCCTTGGTCGCCACCCGCAGCATGGCCATCACCGGGTAACCGTGCAGCATGACCACCCGGACGTCGGGAGCCCCCCGATAGCTCATCGCCATCACCTCATCGGCACAAGAGATGTATTGCTCCACCATCGCCACATCCCGCTGACCGCCGAGACTGAATAGCCCTCCCAAAATATTGGCGGTATGGAAGCGGATTTCTTCCAAGGTCAGAGAGGTGCCACTGCCCTTTAGATAAGCGTCACCCGAGCGCCCTTGAATGACGAGCACGCCCTTGCCGCCACTGCCCCGCGCGGGTTTGATCACAAAGGCCTCCTTGTCCTGCAGCATCGCTCCCAATTTCCGCAAGTCGCCGGGACTCTCGATGGTGCCATAGAGATCGGGCACCGGGATATCCATGCCCTGCGCCAAGCGCTTGGACATCACCTTGTCATCCACCGAAGGATAGTATTTACGGGAATTGTTAGGCAATAGATAGCGGCCATTGCGGGCATTGATCCCCACCACCCCCAGGGTCGAGAGCTCGCCCGGGGTCAGGAACCAGCGGTGCCACCATTTGCTTTTCATATTTTGGCGAAACTTTTGAAGCGCATCAATTCAGACAGGCGGTAACCCGTGTAGCGCCCGATCAGTAAAATCCCGGCCAGCAGGATAAGGAGCAATTCCGGAAAATACTGGGCCCAGTAATCGACGACGCGAATGCGCATGACCAGATAGGCCAAGACGGCAGAGGCCAGGCTACCCCCCGCCTGCTTGAGGGCTTCCCCGGGTCCTTCCTCGTCCCAGAGCATGGACATCCGCTCAATGGTCCAGGCCAGCACCACCATGGGAAAGACCGTGACCTCCAGACCCACGGTGAGTCCCAACCGCCAGCTCAGGAGACCGAAGACAATCATCAGCAAGCTGACCACCACCACACAAGCGGCCACCCGAGGGACGACGAGGAGATTCAGGCGACTAAGGAAGAAACGGAAAAAGAGTCCGGCCGCGAGAAGAGCCGAAAACATCAATAGCGCGGGTCCGAGGGGAATCTCCAGAAAGCTCAAGGCCAGCAGCACCGGCATGAAGGTCCCCAGCATATTGAAGCCAACGATATTGCGCAGGAAAACGATGATGAACGCTCCCACCGGAATGAGGGCAATGTAGCGGAACACCCGTCGCTCCTTCACTGGCAAAGCCGCGATGGAACCAATCCACATCGGGCCATCCTTGAGAGCATCGAGCGCACTCAAGGGCGCCAGATTCTTGATGGAAGTAAAAAAGACCTGGCTTTGACTACCCCCGCGAACATCAAGGAGAGAGTCCCCCCGGGACCAGACAATGAGTTCGCCCGGTTCCCGGCTGGTGACCACCTCCATGGACTCCCAGTTGCGACCGTCATGAAACTCGATCATGGGAATAGGCCGCTGCGAACCCAGATCCTCATTGAGAACCACCCCCCAGGCATTGCGAAAGGGAATGCCTTCCAGCGAAAGGAAATCCTGCAAGAGGCTGATCTCCCACCCGCTCCCGATGCGGGCCTCATAGCTGCGGCGCAAAAATCCTGCCTCCTGGCTGAGACTTTGCCCGAAAAGGCGCTCGCGCAGCTGGCTGACGAAAGTTTCCGCGTTAGCGGAGCGCTCCCGGCATTCCTTGCGCAGGGTCTCGCGGGCCAGGCGCTCCGATTCGCTCCCCCCGACCGCAGCTGGCTCCACTACGGGAGCCGGACCGCTGATTTGGTTGAGACCACGCAGCTTGTCCTCCGCGAGCGAAATCTGGTAATAGAGTCGCTGCGGTCCAGAACGACTCCGCGCGCTCCAGATCCCGCGTCGTCCCTGTCCCGGCTCCCGGCGCTCCTGATACCCGTAGCCCAGCGAGGCGACCTCTTGCCGCACCTCACTGCTTTCCTGCAAGGGAGGCAGTCCCAAGGCCACTTCCACTTCGTTGCCATTGGCCTCGAAGCTCACCGTGGCCTCGACCGTCCAAGAGGTTTGCTTTTGACCCGGCAGCAATGGGACGCCCAGACTCCGGTGCTTGTGAATGGCCAAACCCAATCCCAGCACACAGAAGACCAGCACCAAGCCCCACAAGAGGGCGCTTTTTCGTTTCATAAATCGTTTCTCAACAGCCGCTCACTTATAGAGCTTTTTGGGAGCGAGGTCCACCCGGCCACAGTCGACAAAACCAAGATGTCGCAAAGCATTGCGCCCAAGGAGAACCGGGCAGGTCATGCCGGAACGGTCATTGAGCGTGAACTCATCCCGCAATTTACGGTCTCCTACCTGGAAGTTCAGCTCGACCACGTAGCGGCGCTCCATGGTGCCATCGGTATTCTTCACCCGCGCCACCCGTTGCACGGGAGCTTTGATGAGAACAGACTTGGCGTCTTTGTCGCGATGCTCACCCAGGGTGAACTGCACCCAGCGGCGACCATCGCGCTCGAACTCCTCAATATTCTCGGCATGCAGGGACGAGGTGCGCGCACCACTGTCCAGCTTGGCCCGCATCTTGTCTGCCACCGAGCCCACCTGCACCCATTCTTTCCAACCAAGGATTTGGCGCACTTCACTGGGATCGACTTCATTGGCTTTGTCGCGCTCTTCCTCCGCAGCCTCGGCCGCTTTTTCACTTTCGCTCGTCTCCACCACCTCGCCAGCACCCTCTTCCGCGCTTTCGGCTCCCTCTTGCGCTTCGACTTCTCCCAACTGGGCGGCAGCCTTTTCAGCCAAGCGGGCCGCTTCTTCCGCCGCGACCTTGGCCTCTTCGGCCGCTTCCTCCGCCTGCTCGGCAGCCTCTTCCGCCTCGGCAACCGCCTCCTCGCGGGGAGACTTTTCCTCTGGCCCCGGTTCTTGGGACTGGCCAAAGGCGGGATGAATTGCTAGCAAAATGCCCCAGGAGAGCATGACCGCTGTTTTTTGAAATCCTATCATTGCGTGCGCTGTATCTGACTCTTTCACCACAGAATGCAACACAGAAGACAAAACTTCCAATACTTTGGTCACTGGAAATCACTTTCCCCTCTTTTTCTGACGCTTGCATTCGGGGCTTGCCAGTCGCTGCCGACTGAACGCCCGGTCCGGGAGGTCTCCCTCGACCTGCGATCGGCCTACGCCGCCGCCCAAGCTGACAACAATGGCGAGGTCGCCACCGGCTGGTTGCGCAGCCTGAATGATGCGACCTTGACCCGAATTGTGGAGCAAGCCTTGGCCAACAATCCCAACTTGCAAGCGACGGCCACGCGACTGAAGTCAGCGCGCGAAGGCACCATCATCGGGCGGGCCAATCGCTTGCCCAGCGTGGATGGCTCGGGCCGAACGATACTTTCCCGCCAGGATGGCGATAGTAGCGATTCCTTTGGTCTCTCGCTGGATGCCTCCTGGGAGCCCGATGTCTGGGGACGTTTACGCGACCTGGAAACAGTGGCCCTCGCCAATTACGAAGCCACCGTCGCCGATTTTCGCTCCGCCCGCCTCTCTCTGGCCGTCAATACCGCCCAAAGCTGGTGCAACCTCATCACGGCCGAAAAGCAATTGACCCTCGCGCGCGAAACCCTCGCCTCTTTCCAGAAAAATTACCAAATCATCCAGCGGGGCTACAAGCTGGGCACCCTCCGTCCCCTCGATGACGCCTTTGGCCGCAGCAACATCGCCTCGGCCGAGCGCTCGCTCAAGGCGCGTCAACTGGATCGCGACGAAGCAGCCCGCTCGCTGCAGCTGCTCTTGGGAACCTATCCCGATGCCGCTCTCACCACCCAGGCCGACCTGCCCGAAATCCCTGCCGTGAGGGCGGGCCTCCCCTCCGAGCTCCTCGCCCGCCGTCCGGATCTCACCGCGAGACGTTGGCAGATTCTAGCCAGTGCCAGTCAAGCGGACGCCAGTCGCAAGAACCTCTTGCCCAATTTCCGCCTCACCACAGGGACGGGCTCCAGCTCTCCGGAACTGATGCAACTCCTCGATGCCAGCCGCCTGGCCTCCTCACTGGCCGCCAGCATCGCGCAAAATTTCTACTCGGGCGGCGAACTGTCAGCCCGGGCCCGGCAAGCCCTCGCCGACAACGAAAATCAAATCCACCTCTACCAGCGGGATGTCTTACAAGCCCTCCGGGAAGTGGAGTCATCCCTCGCCACCGACGAATCCCTCGCCCGGCAGGAAGAATCCCTCCTGACCGAGGTCGGCAATACCGCCTTGGCCGAAAAATGGGCCGAGAGCGACTTTGTCGAGGGACTCGACGTCGGCAATCGACCCAGCATTCTGGAAGTTCTCGAGGCCCAGCGCCGGGCGCTCAATGCCCGGGCCAGCCTGATCTCCCTCCGCAACCAACGCTTGCAGAACCATCTCGATCTCCTGCTGGCGTTGGGCGGAAGCATCTGACCTAGAAGCTCATTGGCCCTCCAACGGTCAAGGCCTTGGACGGAGCGGAGCCAAAGAGCTGGGCCACAAAGGCGCGCCCCTTGGCATCAAAGGAGACCCCAATGCCGGTATTAGTCCACTTCATTTCCATATTACGCCGATGGTTGGGAGAGCGAAGCCACCCATCGACCATCTTCCGGGCAAGATCCAGATCTTGTCCCATGTCGTAACTGGCGATCACGTTTTCGCTCAGCGTCTCCATACGATACTTTTTATAGGCCAGGGTGCGGCGGGCTTCAAAGCCGTAGTGGGTGATGAGCTCCCCTTGCAACGAAAAGGAACCCGCATTACTACGCATGTAGTCAGAGTGCTTCTTAGCCATCAGGTTGAGGCCACGGTGCATATTGAGTTCACGTAGCCCTTTGCTACGGCGATGTTCGTTGACCACATCCATGATCTCGAGGGCTAGTTTCTCTTCCGCGTTATAGGACACCGAAGAACTCTTAACGGATTTTCTGACAGCCAGTTCAGGGGATGAGCAACTCACAAGAAGAGCGACGGCAGGGAGTGCGAGATAGCTCGCGAATCGGGTAATCGTTTTCATAATTGGGACTATGCTGGACGCAAACTCCTAGCGATGACGTAGTTCCAACGCCAGTCCCCTAATTTACAAAAACAAACGATCTTCCTAGTAGTTCAGGAGAATTTTGTTTTCCATTTTTTTAAAATTCTCCTAAATTGACCTTTTTTATCATCGAAAAATCAATCATTTACAGGCAATAGCCTTCAAAGCGAGTTCTAACAGACCGACGGAAAAACGAAGAACATTCAAACAAATGTTCCACGGGGACGGGTGATTTTTAGGAAGAAAAATGAAATGTTTGGCCACCTTCCTCGCCAACAGGGTCTTGGAACCGTCAGTTTAACGGTTTGTCTCAACTTGAACGGGTGCCGACTTTTCAGGAACTCTGTCGTTGCAAGAAGAGGTCGATGCCATCGGTGAGCGCGATCCAGCTGGCCTCAATGATGGAATCGGAAACCCCCACCGTGCCCCAGGAGCGTTCCCCGTCGGACTGGACGATCAGGACCCGGGTTTTGGCAGCGGTGGCCTCTTCCCCGTCAATGATGCGCACTTTGTAGTCGATGAGCCGAATATCGGCGATGGCTGGATAAAAAGGAGCCAGGGCCTTGCGAAGGGCCTTATCAAGGGCATTGACCACGCCATGTCCCTCGGCCACGCAGAAGGCAGGTTCGCCATCGACGAGGAGCTTGACCACCCCCTCACAGACCGGGGCATGACCGTCGCGGTATTGACGGAAGGCGCAGTGATATTCGCTCAGGGACCACTTCTTGTGGTAGCGACCGAGTTCCCGCCGAATGAGAAGCTCGAGCGATCCTCCCGCCGACTCGTAAGAATAGCCATCTTTCTCCAGCTCTTTGACCCGGCTCAAAACGGCTTTGGCTTCCGTGCTCCCCTTTTCCAGCGGGAGACCCAGTTCTTCCGCTTTCAGCAAAATGTTGGACTGCCCGCTGAGCTCACTGACAAGGATGATCTGCTCGTTGCCCACTGACTCGGGGCGGATGTGCTCGTAAGAATGAGCCACCTTTTGCACCGCATTGACGTGCATTCCCCCTTTGTGAGAGAACGCGGTGCGACCGATGAAGGGCGCGCGCGGGAAGTGGGGATTGTTCGAGAGGTCGTCGACAAAAAAGGACAACGTCTTCAACTGGGAAAGGTCGGGCACAACCTCAATTCCCTTCTTGAGTTCCAAAATGGGCATCACCGAGGTGAGGTTGCAGTTCCCGGTGCGTTCACCGTAACCATTGATGGTTCCCTGCACCTGCACCGCTCCCGCCTCCACCGCCGCAATGGCATTGGCTACGGCCAACTCGCAATCATTGTGCGTATGGATGCCCATCGCGACCTCGGGGAGCCGGCTTTTCACCGCCTGGCAAATCTCCTTCACCTCCATGGGCAAGGTGCCTCCATTGGTGTCGCAGAGCACCAGGACGTCGGCCCCGCCCTCCGCCGCCGCTTCCAAGGTCTGCAAGGCATATTCGGGATCGTCCTTGTAACCATCGAAAAAGTGCTCCGCATCGTAGACCACCTCACGCCCGGCCTCCTTCAAATAACGCACGGAATCACGAATCATGGCCCGGTTTTCCTCCAAGCTGGTGCGAATGACCTCCGTAACGTGCAGGGACCAGGTTTTACCAAAAATGGTCACCACCGGAGTCTCAGCATCGAGAAGGAGCTGAATTTGCGGATCCTCTTCCACTGCCAAATCAGCCCGCCGGGTGGAGCCAAAGGCCGCCACCTTGGCCTGCTTCAGCTTCAGCTTCCGCACCTCGGTAAAAAACTCCACATCCTTGGGATTGGAGCCCGGCCAACCACCTTCAATGTAATCCACCCCAAAGGCATCCAGCCGTTCTGCCAAACGGAGTTTATCGAGACCAGAAAGGGAAAAACCCTCGCCCTGGGTGCCGTCGCGAAGGGTGGTGTCGTAAATAGTGACTGCTTTGCTCATGGATGAATGCCGTTGAAAGGGAGGCGGACGCTACCGAGTGCCGGGCCATTGCGCAACCCGGGAATGAAGCAAATCCCGTTCCGAGACGCTTGCCCTTCCGTCCTCTTGCCGCCGCAAATAAACTGCCCTTCGACTCCATCCTACCATGCGGCAAAGCGAACACTCCTCGCACTAGCTCGGCACAGGGAAGAGGGAACCCGCCAATGCCCGCTCAAGATGGCAGCATTAGCGCACTACCTATTTACATGAAATCCCCGAAAATACTACTTCACTCATATAAACTATTTTAGAATTTTCTTGCGTGGCCCAACACAATAATTATTCTGCTGTCCGGAATTTCATTTTTATGCGCACTCCTCAATTCATCGCCTGCTGTGGGTTCCTTTTCGGAACCCTGCCTTCTTTCGCTCAGAATATCTATGACTGGACCATGTCCGACGAAGGGGACGAATGGGGCCATCAAGACCCTCCTGGGGACCCTTTCGTGTCGTCAGTAGCCACCGAGGGCGGGACATACACCCGGGCTGCCGATCTCATCTACACGGGACCCTCATTGGGAGACGACCGGGGAGTGAGTGGAACCTTCAATGGGATCTCTTATGGCCCTTACGATGGCACTGCGGGTTACACGAGATATGATCGGCAGCGAGGGGTCTACACCCGAACTGACCCGAATGCGATTTTCGACCTCTCGCCCGTAGGCTCCAAGGCCACCATTCGCACGGCTTACCTTGACACCATTTCCTCCTTGGGCTCGACCACACCTCTTGGACACATTCTCCAATTCGGCCTCTCGAACAATGCCAACACCATCGGTTCTGCCGGTAACCAAGCGCTCTTCGTGGCTATGGACATGGTCTCCATCGAGGAGCGGGGAGAAGGTGCTGACCCCGCCTATTTTACCTATGATCTGAATCTTTACGATACTTTCGGAGGACGTGCGGATAATGCCCCCCTTGATCAGACGTGGAACTGGACAGCATTGGCTTCCTTTGGAGGTGCATCGGATAGTTTGACAAGCGAATTTCTTGATGATGACGGGGGAACCGGAAACGCACACGCCTTCGAGCTGACCTTCACCAACATTGGTAATGACCAACTCCGTCTTCAACTTGGAGTGGCAGAGCTTTTACTATCCGGGCGCCGTGCGGAGGATTCCCTCATTTCGTCTGACATCCTATTTCAAGGAGAGATGCTCATTGATCTGACGGATACCCAACTCGATTTGACCTCCCTTCGCCCCGCCTTTGGATTCAATTTCAACCAAGGAAGCGGCTCCAATGATTACGGCTCGGAGCTCGTACTCGACTGGGAAGAAGCCTATCCCACCGGCTTTTCCATCATTCCCGAGCCCTCGGTGGTGTTGCTCGGCCTCATTTCGATGGGTGGATTGACTCTCCGCCGTCGTCGCTAGTCTTCCCCCGCCCCTTTTCCCGGTAACCGAAGAGCTGCTCCAGCTCTTCGGTTTTTTTCTATCCACCAGAAGGGGAAAGCGATTTAACTCCCTGCCATGAGGACCGCGTCCACTTCTCTCCCGGGCCATACGGGCCGCCCCATTCTTCCCGTAGCGATGGCGGCCGGGCTCCTCGTCCTCTTGAGCGCCCTCTTCTACTCCCCGCTCGCGAGTTTTGACTTCATCAGCTACGATGACCCGAACTATGTGACGGAGAATCCGCGCATCAATTCCGGTCTCAGCACGGAAAATCTCGCCTGGGCCGCAAGCTCCGCGGGCGAGACCAATCTCTGGCACCCGCTCACCTTCGCCAGCCACATGCTCGATGTCAGCCTCTTCGGGGTGGAAAATGCGGGGGCGCATCATTTGGTCAATCTCGCCTGGCATGCCGTGGCCGCCGCCGCTCTCCTCCTGCTGCTACATCGCCTCACCGGGCGGCTCTGGTTGGCACTCTTACTGGCGGCTTTCTGGGCCCTGCATCCCGCGCGCTTGCAGAGTGTGGCGTGGATTAGCGAGCGCAAGGACGTTCTCAGCGGCGCTTTTTTTCTCCTCACCTGGTTGATTTGGGAGCAGATGCGCGGTCGCCCGCGTCAGGGACTCTGGACCCTCGTCCTCACCCTTTCGTTCACCGCCGCCTGCCTGTCCAAGCCCAGCGTGGTTCCCTTGCCGCTGGTGCTTCTCGTGGCAGAATTTTTCCGGGAAAAGAAGCTCTCCCGCCTGCGTTTCGGGCAACTGCTCCCGCTCTTCGGCCTCTCGGCTCTCACCGCGGCACTGGCCATCTATTTCCAGCAGACCGGCAGTCTCTCGGCAGGCATGGAGCAGATGATGCCGCTCTCCCGTCGCCTGATGCTGCTGCCGGTCTCCTTCTGGTGGTATCTGGAGCAATTCCTCTGGCCCCTGCCCGGCCACTTCTGGAACTACCCGCCGCCTGGCACCTTGCGCGACTGGCTCGTCCCGCTGCCCGCCCTCCTCATCCTACTCGTCGCCCTGTGGTTTCTAAGAAGGCAAAAACTGGTGCTCCTGGGAATGGCCACCCTCGTTCTGCTCTGGCTCCCGCACAGCGGCATCGTGGGGGTCAGCTTCTACTTCGTCGCCGACCGCTACTCCTATCTCATCCACCTCGGCCCCTTGCTGGTGGTAGTGGGGTTCTGGATTCATCTGGAAAAAAGACCCGCCCTCCAGCGTGGCCTCACCGCCCTTAGCCTGCTCGCGACCTTGGCACTGGCGGGAGTGACCTGGCAGCGACTGCCGCTGTGGAAAAACTCGCAGACGCTCTTCGCTCACGAGCAACGCATCAACCCCCGCAGCCTCCTCGCGCCTCTCCACCTCGGGCTTTACCAGCGCAAAAACGACCAGCCCGAGAAAGCCCTGCAGTCCTTCCAGCGCGCCCTCGAAGTCGACCCGAATTCCGGAGCCGCCGCCACCGAGGCGGGGCGCACCCTACTGCAACTGGCCCGCCCGGAAGACGCCCTGCGCTACCTCCGCCAAGCCCAGCGCGCTCCCTTGTTGCACCGGCCAGATGCCTTTCTCATGGAAGCCGAATGGCTGGGGAAAACGGGCAAAGTCGCCGAGGCTGAGCAAGCTCTGCACGCTGGCATGGAGCGTTTTCCGCGCGACCCCCGCTTGCCCTTCACCCTCGGCACGCTCTTTCACTCCCTGCAGCGCCAGCCCGCCCGGGCCATCCCCTGGTATGAAAAATCGCTCGCCCTCCAGCCCGACCAGCCGGACCAAGCCGAGGTCCTCGTCGCCCTCGTGGTCGCGCACTTGGAAACCGGCCAGCCTGGCGAGGCCCAGGGCTACGCCAAAATGTTAGCCCGTGTCGCCCCCTGGCACCCAGCTCTGCCACAATTCGCCCCTCATTTCCCCTAAACATCCTGGAAAACCATGTGTGGCATCTGCGGCAGTCTCGGTAATGACCCCTCGGCGCTCCGCTCCGTGCGCGACCGACTCGCGCACCGGGGACCGGACGACCGCAGTCTCTTCTCCAGCGGTTCCTTCGTCCTGGGCATGACGCGCCTGGCCATTCTCGACCCCGAATCCGGCCAACAACCCTTCACCAGCGCCGACGGGCAGGTGCGCGCCATCTGCAACGGCGAAATCTACAACTGGCGCGAGCTGCGGCAGGAGCTGGAAAGCCGCGGACACCGCTTCCACACCCGCTGTGACTGCGAAATCCTCCCTGCCGCCTGGCAGGAATGGGGGCCGGAGCTCGCCGGTCGGCTCAATGGCATGTTCGCCCTCGCCATCCACGATGCCGCCACCGACAGCCTCTACCTCGCGCGCGACCGCTGCGGGCAAAAGCCTCTCTACTACTGCCGGGAGGGCGGCTTTCACTTCGCCTCCGAGGTCAAGGCCTTGCAAGCCCTCGGCCTGGCCCGGGAGCCGGACCCCACCCAGCTCGCCAGCTGGCTTTCCCTGCGCTACCTGCCCGAACCCGCCACCCTTTTCCGGGGCCTCACCACCCTGCCCGCCGCCCACTGGATGACGGTTTCCGCCGGGGGTGACATTCACCTCCAGCGCTACTGGGAGGCGGGAAAAAATCCGGCTCCGAGCCAAGAAACGCGCTCCCGCTCGCCGCTGGACGAGCTCGACCACTTCGCCCGCTCCGCCGTGGAGCTGGCTCTGCACGCCGAAGTCCCCCTCGCTGCCTACCTCTCCGGCGGGGTCGATTCCGCTCTCCTCGCCCACTACCTCCGCGAGCTGGGCGCGGAGGTCACCACCGTCTCCCTCGGCTTCGGCGCGGCCAGTGACGAGACCGCCGCCGCCCAGGCCACCGCCGACCACCTCGGCCTCCTCCACGAACCCACCTTCCTGCGACCGGAGTCCCTGCGCGAGCTGCCCCGCGTCGTCGCGCAGATGGACCGCCCCGTGGGTGACGCCCTCATTCTCGCCTTTGACGAACTCGCCCGCCACACCGCCGCACTGGGCTGCCGGGTCGCACTCGGGGGCGAGGGACCGGACGAGCATTTCGCGGGCTATTCTTTTCAAAAAGCCTTCCTGCTGGCGCAAAAACTCGGTCCCTGCGGTCGTCCCCTGGCGGCCACCGCCATCGCGGGCCTGCCGACCGGCCTCCTCGACCGCTTCGCGCGATTTCCCGCCAGCCTCGGGCCGGAAGGACGCGCCAAGACCGCCCGCTACCTGCGCGATTTTGGCAAAGCCTCCTTCTTCCAGCAAGCCACCGGCCTGCACACCCTCTTCGCAGCGGAGGACCTCACCCGCTTTCTCCACCCCGACCTGCGCGCCCTCCAGCAGCCCCACCCGCTGGCCGCCTACGAGCCCGCCCGGCGCGATTTCTCCGCTCTCCTCGCCCTGCAATACCGCCACTGGCTGCCCGATTGGTCGCTCATCCGGCAGGATAAAAATGCCATGGCCCACTCGCTGGAATACCGCGCCCCCTTTCTCGACCACCGCCTCATCGACTTTGCCCTTGCCCAGGCAGGAAAAGGTCGCCCGCGCCCGGACAAAGCCCTCTGGCGCGAACTGGCCGCGCGCCATCTGCCGCGCAGCCTCACCCAGCGGCCGAAACAGCCCTTTTACCTTCCCCTCGAACAGCCCGCCTGGCGCGCGGAGCTGTTGCGCCTGGCCCGCGAGCATCTCGCCCCGTCCGAGCTGGCCAAAACCGGCTGGCTGAACGCCAAAGCCATCGAGCCCCTCTTCTCCGCCACCACCTTTCTCCCCCTGAAACAACTCGCCGCCCTCCTCATTTTGCAAATCTGGCTCCTCTCCTTTTCCCCGCAATCATGAAAAAAAATCTCCGTATCGGCATCGTCGGCGCCGGCTGCATGGGCCGGGGCGTGACCCTGCAAGTCCAAGCCACCCCCGGGATGTCCGTCGCCTGGGTCGCGGACCAGCAAGCCGAGGCCGCCCGCTCGGCCAGCGAACTCGCCCCCGGCGCGCGCAGTGGCCCGGACGCCCTCGCTTTTCTCAAAAACGACCCGGTCGATGTCCTCGTCGAATGCACCAACTCCATCGGCGCGGCGGCGGAGTATTGCCTCGCCGCTTTCGCCGCCAAAAGCCACGTCGTGCTCATGAACGCCGAGGTCGACCTCGCCCTGGGACCGCTTTTATCGGCCGAAGCGGAACGGCACGGAGTGAGCGTCACCAGCGATGCCGGCGACCAGCACGGAGTCCTCGCCAGCCTCATCGCGGAGGCGGAGTTGATGGGTTTCGAGATTGTGCAGGCGGGCAATATCAAGGGCTTTCTCGACCGCCGGGCCACCCCGGAATCGATTCGCCACGAAGCCGCCAAGCGCCGCCTCTCAGCCACCCAGTGCTGCGCCTACACTGATGGCACCAAGCTCCACATCGAGATGGCCGTGCTCGCCAATGCCCTGGGCTACCTGCCTCCCGAAGGCGGGATGACCGGCCCCCGCGCCGCCACCGTGCAGGAGGCCCTCACCGCCTTCGATTTTTCCGGCTACGGCGACACCCCGCGCATCGATTACCTGCTCGGCGCCGAGCCCGGTGGCGGGGTCTACCTGGTGGTGCGACCGCGCCCGGACTTGCCTGCGGAACAGGCGTTTTATCTCAATTATTACAAGCTCGGCAGCGGACCGGAATACCTCCTCTACCGCCCCTACCACCTCTGTCATCTGGAAACGCCCAAGGCCATTCTCGCCGCCGCCGAGGGCCGCCCCCTCCTCACCACCCGCCGCCAGAGCTGCGCGGTCTACGCCTACGCCAAGCGCCCGCTCCGGGCCGGCCAGCCCCTGCGCCACGCCATCGGTTCGGCGGAATGCTACGGGCTGGTGGAACCGCTCAACCCGCGCCGCGTGCCCATCACTTTGCTGGAAAATGAGAGCATTTTGCGAAAGGATGTCGCGGAAGATGAGGCCCTCACCTGGGACCACCTCGACTTGCCCGACTGCCCCTTGACCACCCTTTGGAAAAAACAACAAGAACTCCTCGCCCTTCCACAACCGTGACCCCGCCCCAGCTCACCATTCTCGGCGGCGGAGTCTGCGGTCTCTATGCCGCGCACCACGCCCTGGCCCGTGGCGCCCGCGTCGTGCTTTTGGAAAAAGAAGAACGCTACGGTGGCCTCGCCGCCGGGCATCTCTGCGATGGCAACTGGTTCGACCTCGGCGTCCACATGCTGCACGCCTTCGACCGCGAGGTCTTCGAGACCTGTCGGGAGGCCATGGGCGGGGAACGCCTGGAGGTGCCCCTAAAGTCCCACATCAAATGGGGCGGCAAGCTCTACCACTACCCCCTGCGCGGTCGCGACATCCTCGCCGGCATCCCGCCCCTCACCCTTGCCCGCTGCTTGGGCGGACTCGCTCTCGCCGAGCTGGAATCCCGCTTCCCCAGCCGTCCCCCGGGAGCCGATGCCGAGAGCGCCCTCATCGAGCTCTACGGCGAACCGCTCTACGAGTTTTTCTTCGAAGACTTCACCCACCGCTACTGGGGGCTCCACCCGCGCGAGCTCTCGGCCGAATTCGTGCGGCGGAAGATGCCCCGCCTCTCCGCCCTCGATGTCTTCAAAAACCTCCTCGAAAAACTCCACCTCGCCCGGCCCCGCGACGCCACCGAGGGTGCCCTGCGCTTCGAGACCCTCCACTACTCCCGCACGGGTTCCGAAGCCCTGCCCCGCAAGCTGGCCGAAAGCGCGCGGGCTCAGGGCGCGGAACTGCGCAGCGCCCAGCCCGTGGAACGCATCCACCACCAGCACGGACGCATCCAGGCGGTGGAAACCGCCCAAGGTCAGCTCCCGGTGGACAACGTCCTCTCCACTCTGCCACTGCCGGAGCTGGTGAAAAAACTCAGCCCCGCCGCCCCGGAGGCGGTGCGTGCGGCGGCGGCCCGCCTGCGCTTCAAGCCCATGACCGTCTACGCCCTTTTGCTCAAAAAAGACCGCTGCATGGACGCCCTCTACACCTACTACCGTGACCGTATTTTCCACCGCGTGGGCGAGCCCAAGAACGCCGGTCTGGAGGTCACCCCCGCCGGACACACTACCCTCATCGTCGAAACCACCTGCGAGGTGGGCGACCGCAAGTGGACGGGGGAGGCCCTGCCCGACATCCTCGCCGACCTCGCCGCGGAGGGCCTCTGCACGGCGGAGGAGGTCGTCTCCCAACGCCTCATCCACGCCCGCCACGCCTACCCCGTCTTCGCCCTCGGCTTCGAAAAACACCTCGCGGTGGTCACCGACTACCTCGCCGGCTTTGCCAATCTGCGCAGCACCGGCCGCCAGGGAGCCTTCACCTACCCCAACATGCACACCGCCATGCGCATGGGCGCGGAGGCGGCCCACGAACTCTTGTCATGAAAACCCAAGCCACCGCCCTCCCCGGGGTCACCCTCCTTTTCCCTCCCCGCTACGACGACGCGCGTGGCAGCTTCCGCCCCGTCTTCGCCGACCGCCTGCATGAGGACTTCCGCCACCCCTGGGCCGAGATGAACCTCTCCCACACCGAAGCCGGGGTCATTCGCGGCCTCCACTGCCAGCACCCCGACGCCCAGGCCAAGCTCATCACCGTCGTCTCCGGCCGCATCTTCGACGTCGTCGTCGACCTCCGTCCGGGCGCAAACTTCGGTCGCTCCCTGACCGTCCAGCTCGCCGCCGGAGACGACGGCCTGCCCTCACAAATCTACCTCCCACCCGGCCTCGCCCACGGCTTCGCCACCCCCGATGGTCCGGCCACCATCGCCTACCTCGTCTCCACCCCCTGGTCTCCCCCCCACGAGCACACCCTCGCCTACAACGACCCCGCCCTCGCCATCGACTGGCCCCTGCAACACCCCATCCTCTCCGAGCGCGACCGCGCCGGCAGATCACTCGACACCTTCCGCTAAGCCCCGTCCGGTTCCCCAGTGCGCCCCTTAGTTCCGAGAAAAGGCATCTATTGCGTCAACATGTGGCCCAGAAGGCCGAGAAGGAACCCCGCCACTGCGCCCAGGGCGGGACGCCGATTGTTCTCCAGCTTGGCCTGGGGAGCGATGTCTTCAATGACGAGGTAGAGGATGCCCCCGGCCGCGAAGAGCTGGATGGCTCCGACGAGAGACTCCTGCTCGCGCAGAAAAAAGTGTCCGCAGAGGGCGGCCACGGGACCGAGCAGGGCCATGAGGGAGAACACCCCAATGAGCCGCCAGGGTCGACCAGAGTCGCCTTCCTGCAGCTCGCGAAAGGCATTGAAGCCTTCCGGCAGGTTCTGCAGGGCAATGAGGCCGGCCAGGAGCATGGCCACGGAAGGAGAAGCGGCGAAGACGGTGCCCAGGGCAAAAGCTTCGGGGATAAAATCCGAAAGCATGGCCACCAGTTGTCCGGCCTTGCTCTCCTTGCGGGCCAAAAAGCTGTCGAGCCAAGCAAAAGCCAGCCCTCCGCCGCCAAAGCAAAGGGCGGTGACGATGAGGGAATTGCTGGCCGAGCCCTCGGGCACGAGAACGAGGGCCACCGCCGAGAGGAGGGCACCGCCCCCGAAGGCGATCACACCATGACGGAATTCATTTTCCAGCCAGTCAGGCCGGAGATGCTCGATGCGGGCCAACAAGGCCCCGAGAGGCATGGAGAGACCAGCACCAAGGCTGAGGAGCAGGATAACGAACCATTCGGGCAGATTCATGACGGGAAAGGAGAGAACACCTTGTTCTCCCCTTCCCAAGCGGCCCTGTCAACCCGGCAGAGGTCTAGTAGACGTCGCGGGCGTAGCGCTTGTCCTTCTTCAGCTGCTTGACGAAGTCGATGGCTTCTTCTTCGCTCTTGCCACCGTAGGTCTGCACGACCTGATGAAGGGCCGCGTCCACGTCCTTGGCCATGCGGGAGGCGTCACCACAGACGTAGAAATAAGCGCCCTCGTCGAGCCATTTCCAGAGTTCTTCCCCCTCCTGCAGCATGAGGTGCTGCACGTAGAGCTTCTCTTTCTGGTCCCGGGAAAAGGCGAGGGACAGCTTGTTGAGAACTCCGCTTTCCTGCTTGGCAGCCAACTCCTCTTCGTAAAGGAAGTCGGTGGCACGGTAGGGATTGCCAAAGAAAAGCCAGTTCTTGCCCTTCGCTCCAGTCGCTTCCCGTTCCTCCAAAAAGGCGCGGAAAGGAGCAACCCCGGTGCCGGGACCGACCATGATCATGGGGGCCTCTTTATCGGCAGGGGGACGGAAGGCCTTGTTGGTGTGCACGTAGACCCCGGGCTGGAGTCCCTCGCTGCGCCGCGCCAAGAAGGTGGAGCAAACCCCACCCCGCACCCGGCCATAGGACTGGTAGTCGACCACAGCCACGGTCAGATGGACCTCGCCGGGATGGGCCTTGGGGCTGGAAGAGATTGAATAGAGACGGGGCTGGAGCTTCTTGAGCACCCCCACCAGCTCCTCGCCATCGCGGAAGTCGGCCGGGTAGTCGACCACGAGGTCGATGAGCTCGCGGCCCCAACAGAAATCGTCCAGAACGGCCTTGTCCTCGGTCTCCACCACGGAACGCAAGTAGGGCGAGCCACTGCGGGAGCTCCACTCGGTAAGAAGATTCTTGTTCAAGCTCCGGATATCGTAGTGATGGAGCAGGGCCTCGCGGAGAGGGGCCTCGCCACCACCGGGCAAGGGAACCTCGCGATTGGTGTTGAAGGGCAAGGCGGCGAGAATCTCGTCCACCACGTCCTCGGGGTTGACCGGCACCACACCGAGCGCATCGCCCACTTCATACTCCATGTCGGAGCCTTCGAGGGAAAATTCGAGGTGATGGGTCGACTTGAAGGCGCCTTCCTTGTTAAGGTCGTAATTGTTGAGGATGGGCGCGGGGAAAGGCTTGCTCTTGCCGTAGGGAATGTCCTCTGCCGGAATCTCGGCCAGTTCGGCGACCGCGGAACCCGCTCCAAGGACATCGATGATCCCTTTTTTCCAGACATCAAAGGGCTCGTCATAGTCGACATCGCAATCGACGCGGTCATAGATGCGCTCGCCGCCTAGCTCGCCAAAGCGCTGGTCGATGACCTTGCCGGTCTCGCAGAAATCCGGGTATTCGCTGTCTCCGAGAGCCAGCACGGAGAACTTCACCCCTTCCATCTTGGGGGCCTCGTCGCTGAGGAGAGTCTCGACAAAATCAGCGGCATTGTCCGGAGGTTCGCCGTCACCGTAAGTGCTGGTGATGAGAAGCACGTTCTTTTCCTGGGCCAGCTTGGCCACCTCGTAGTCGGCCAAGTCGAAGACCTGCGGCTCAAACCGTCCCCCACTGAGAGCCTTGGCCATGCGCTTGGCGCAACCCTCCGCATTTCCGGTCTGGGAACCCCAGAGGATGGTTACCGGAACGGCGGGACCGCTATCGGCAGCAGGAGCGCCACCTCCGGCAGCCAGTTGCTTGGCGAAGAAATCATTGAGCCACGCCCGTTGCTCGGGCGAGAAGGGTGCGTTTTCAGGGACAAAGAGTGGACCAGCCATAATGTAAAAGAGAATGTTCCGGTGAAGGGCCGCGCAAAATGAACAGGAACGGAACGCTTTTCAAGCAGAAGCAAGCAGCATTCCAGTTTCGGACCAAATGAAGCGGATTCATGGGGCCCCTCGAGAGTCGGCCTCATTATTCACGAACCCCGCTTCTCATAGAGCGGGCCCGGGCGAAAGTGTTTTTTTAGGCAGCGCCCCCTCAGCCCTCCACGATGTGCTCGGATTTCAGCTCCGCGCCGCAATACAGACAACGACGGCTGGCCTTGATTCCGGTGCGCTCATTGGCGTGCTGGGCATTGAGCTTTTCCGAGCGGAAATGACGGACGGCGGCCAGGGAGTCACTGACCCGACTGTGGAAAAGATCGAAGAAGATATCGCTCATCAGTCCCGGGAGTGGGTCTCGGCCAGCTTGGCGGCCACTTCTTTCGCAAAGTAAGTCAGAATAAAATCCGCCCCCGCCCGTTTGATGCCGAGAAGACTCTCGAAAACCACTTTCTCCCGGTCGAGCCAACCCCCGGCGGAAGCGGCCTGAATCATGAGATATTCGCCACTGACCTGATAGACCGCCACCGGGAGCCGGGTGTGGTCCCGCACGGTCTTCACAATATCGAGGTAAGGTCCCCCGGGTTTGACCATCACCATGTCGGCCCCTTCGAGTTCATCCAGCTCCAGCTCGCGGAGAGCCTCGCGCGCGTTGGCGGGGTCCATCTGGTAAGTTTTCTTGTCCCCGGCCTTGGGAGCGGAATCGAGCGCTCCGCGAAAGGGGCCGTAGAAGGCGCTGGCATACTTGGCGGTGTAGCTGCAGATGCCCACCTTTTGATAACCAGCGCCGTCGAGAGCATCCCGCAACGCGGCAACCCGTCCGTCCATCATGTCGCTGGGGGCCACGATGTCCGCGCCCGCTTCGGCATGGGCCAATGCCTGGCGACAGAGAACGGCCACCGTTTCGTCATTGCGGATTTCACCCTCCACCACCAGACCGTCGTGACCGTCCGCGTTGTAGGGATCGAGCGCCACATCGGTCATCACCACCAACTCCGGATGGGCTGCCTTGAGAGCGCGGATGGCCCGGGGCACGAGGCCATCGGGATTATGGCATTCCTCGCAAGTCGCCGTCTTTAGCTCTTCCTCAATTTTGGGAAAAAGCACCACCGCCGGCACGCCGAGGGAATGGGCTTCGCCCGCCTCCTTCACGAGCCCGTCCAACGACCAGCGGGTGCAACCCGGCATGGACTCGATGGCGACATCCTCTTCGTCTTCGTGAAAAAAGAGCGGCAAGACGAGGTCTCCGGCGGAAAGCGTGGTCTCGCGCACGAGAGCCCGCACCCCGGCGGACTGGCGGTTGCGACGCGGGCGGCTGAGCATATCGAGTTCAAGCGAATCCATGGCGGCGACAGTCGGGAAAAAGGACCCGATTCGCAAAACAAAAAAATCCCCGCGCACTCTCGCGAGGCACGGGGATGAAAAGTCTTTCCTTCCGCCTAATTTTAGACGGCGGCTTTGTCGTCCTTACGCTCTTTGGGATGGAACTGGAGCTCCTTCTCCTCCTTCGCAAAGCTCACCTCCACGAGATCACCGTTTTTGATGTCGCCCCGCAGGAGAGCTTCCGCCAGAGGATCCTCGAGATAGCGCTCCACCGCCCGTCGCATGGGCCGGGCTCCGTAGTCAGAGTCATAACCCTTGTCGATGAGGAAGTCGCGGGCTTCGGCGGCGATTTCGAGGTCGATTTCGCGCTCCCCAAGCCGTTTCTCCAGCTTGGAAACCTCCAAGTCGACAATTTGCGTCAAGGCCGGTTTCTCCAAAGTGTGGAAGACCACCTGTTCGTCGAGGCGATTGAGGAACTCGGGACGGAAGTGCTTCTTGGATTCCTCCAGGATTTTGCCCTTCATTTCATCAAAGCCGCCATCTTCCGCCGTCATGGCATTGAAGCCGAGCGAAGTCTGCTTTTTGATCGTGCTGGCTCCCACGTTGGAAGTCAGGATGATAATAGTGTTGCGGAAGTCGATTTTGCGGCCCTGGCTATCAGTCAGAGTCCCCTCTTCGAGAATCTGCAGCAACAAGTTCATGACGTCCGGATGGGCCTTCTCGACTTCGTCAAAGAGAACGACCGAGTAAGGCTTACGACGCACCGCCTCGGAAAGCTGCCCTCCCTCCTCGTGTCCGACATAGCCCGGAGGCGAGCCGATGAGACGGCTGGAGGTGAACTTCTCCATATACTCCGACATGTCGAGCTGGATGAGGGAATCGGCATCCCCAAACATGAATTCGGCGAGATTGCGGGCGAGATAGGTCTTGCCCACACCTGTAGGTCCAAGGAAGAGGAACGAGCCAATGGGGCGCTTGGGGTCCTTGAGGTCGGCCCGAGAACGGCGCAAAGCCTTGGAAATAGCTTCCACCGCCGGATCCTGCCCGATGACGCGCTCCTTGAGCTCCTCTTCCATCGCCAACAGCTTGCTCGCTTCTTTTTCCTCCATCCGTTGGAGAGGCACGCCAGTCCACTTCGAGACCACGGCCATCACATCATCTCCAGTGACGTCGACCACCTTTTCCTCCGAATCCGCCTTCCAATTCTTGATGGTGTCATCGAGGTTCTTCTTGGCCTCTTTCTCTTCGTCACGCAAGGAGGCCGCCTTTTCGAAGTCCTGCTCCGAAATGGCCTCGGTCTTGCTCTTGAGAATTTCCTCAATTTTCATTTCCATCTCCTTGATGGAGGGCGGCCGGGTGAGGGTGCTGATGCGGGCCTTGGCCCCGGCCTCGTCCACGATGTCGATGGCCTTATCCGGGAGATAGCGGTCGGTGAGGTAGCGCGCACTCAACTTCACCGCCCCTTCGATGGCTTCCTCGGTGTAGTTGACCTTGTGGTGGGCTTCATACTTGTCCTGCAGCCCCTTCAGAATAGCGACGGCATCTTCTGGGGAAGGCTCTTCCACCTTCACCTTCTGGAAACGGCGTTCAAGGGCGGCATCCTTTTCGATGAATTTGCGAAACTCGTTGAGGGTCGTGGCACCCACACACTGCAACTCCCCACGGCTGAGCGCGGGCTTGATGATGTTGGAAGCGTCCATCGCCCCTTCCGCCGAGCCTGCCCCCACGATGGTGTGCAGCTCGTCGATGAAGAGGATGACGTTGCCGACTTTGCGGATTTCGTCCATCACCGCCTTGATGCGTTCCTCGAACTGGCCGCGATACTTGGTCCCGGCCACCATCAGCGCCAGGTCGAGAGTGATGACCTTTTTCTCCCGCAGGATCTCCGGCACATTTCCCGAGGTGATTTCCTGGGCGAGACCTTCCACGATGGCGGTCTTGCCCACCCCCGCTTCCCCCACGAGCACGGGGTTGTTCTTGGTCCGGCGGCAGAGAATCTGGATGACCCGCTCTATCTCGGAAGCACGGCCGATCACGGGATCGAGGCTCCCCTCGCGGGCCAGCTTGGTCAAGTCACGGCCGAAAGCTTTCAGGGCCGGAGTCTTGCTCTTGCCATCCCCCTCATTTTCGTCGTCGTCCTCCTCGTCGTCGACCTCGGACTCGAAATCTTCGAACAAGTCGTCATCGTCGGGAGCAAAGTTAGGATCGATTTCGGACAAAATTTCATTGCGCGTGCTCTGGATGTCCACCTCGAGGCGCTGCAGGACGCGGGCGGCAATGCCCTCTCCCTCGCGAAGAAGCCCCAGCAAAAGGTGTTCCGTGCCCACGTAGGAATGATTGAGATTCTTGGCCTCCTTGTTCGCCAAGGCGAGCACCTTCTTGACCCGCGGCGTGTAGGCCACACTGCCGCTGAGCTTGGTATCCGGGCCCGTGCCCACTTCTTTTTCCACCTCCATGCGGACAGTGTCGAGATCCAGCCCCAGCCGCTCCAAAACACTCACGGCCACTCCTTGTCCAAGTTTGATGAGACCGAGAAGAATGTGCTCGGTTCCCACGTAGTTGTGATTGAAGCGGTCCGCTTCCTTCCGGGCCAAGGCCAACACCTGTTGGGCTCTGGGAGTAAAATTATTCATCGTCAGTTTTACCGGGTTCGTCCGGCTCTTTTAAGGTTGTAGTAGTTATAGCAGGGGGGGCGAGGCTTTGCAACCGGGCGCGGATGATTTCTGCCCGCAGCACATCCCGGGGCGCCGGATCCAGCTGGTCCCCAGCATATAACTGCAGATGGGCCGGCTGAATATCCATCAAAAGCAGGTCGCAGACCCGCCGCAAACCTTTTTCAAAGTAGCCGAGTTCACCTCCCAGCCGCAGCAGCGAGAGCAAATTGAGAGCCTCCTTGCTCTCCATGGCATGGGCGTGGCGGAGAATGCCATAAGAACGCCCCACCCGGTCGAGAATCATGGTCGGATCTTTTTCCAGCAAACGCTGGCGGGCATTGAGTTCATGAGCCTCGACATCGCTGATCACCCGCTCCAAACGGGCAATGATGTCTTCTTCCGATTCGCCCAAGGTCGATTGGTTGGAGATTTGGAAAAGATTACCCAAGGACTCGGTGCCTTCTCCATAAAAGCCGCGCACCGCCAATCGCAGCCGGGCCACCCCTTGCAAGACCGGTCCCACTTCATCGGAAAGCACGAGACCGGGGAGATGCAGCATGGCCGAAGCCCGCATGCCCGTGCCCAGATTGGTGGGGCAGGCGGTGAGATAGCCCAAGCGATCGTCGAAAGCGAATTCCACCCGTCGGGAGAGCTCGCTTTCCAAATCGGAAAGGCGGGAAAAGGCAGTGGAAAGATTCAGCCCCGGTCGAATGGATTGCATCCGCAGATGGTCTTCCTCATTGAGCATCAGGCTGAACGTTTGCTTGCGATTGACCACCACCGCACTCCCCTCGCCCCGCGCCGCTTGCTCCCGGCTGATCAAATGGCGCTCCACGAGTGTCTGTTTTTGCAGAGAATTCAGAGTTTCCAGCCCCTGCGAAAAGGCCCCCTTCATCCCGGGCAGGTCCTCGACCTCTTCCCGGAGGCGGCTCAGGATAGTCACCCGTTCTTCTTTGCGTGACCAGCCCGGAAAGGGCTCGTTGGCCAGATTGCGAGCCAAGCGCACCCGGCTGGTGAGAACCACCGAAGGTTCCTCCCGGTCATTCGCCATCCAATCGGCGGGATTTTTCAGTAAAGTGGAGAATCGCATCATAGCGTTCAGTGGTCCTTTTTGCCGGGCGAGTCCCCGGTGGCGGTCGGTTTTCGCCCGCCTTTGAGTTGCTCGATCTCATCGCGAATGCGAGCCGCTTCCTCGTAATTTTCCGCCTCCACGGCCGCCGCCAGACGCTCTTCGCTCTCTTGCAGCAGGCGCTTGGAGTAAGCATCGCCCTGGTATCCCTCGGGGTGTTTGCCAAAGTGGCGCAATCCCCGGTGCATGGGCCCGAGCCGGGAAAGGATTTCGTCCGAGAAAGTCAGGTAGCACTGGCTGCAACCGAGGCGGCCGGTTTTCTGAAACCCTTCCAAAGTGAATCCACACCCGGGGCACGCGCCTCCTTGCCCTTCCTCTTTCGAGGGCAATTCGCTCGGCACCACCGCGCTCTCAAGGCCAAAATTCGACAAGTCCATGATCCCTTTTGCGATGGCGCAATTCTCACAAAAGGACATCTTGTTCATTTGTCCGTTTTCCAACTGTGTGAAATGCACAGTGGCTTTCTCCTGACAGTTTTGGCACTTCATTGGATTCCAAGGTAGCCTCGACTGGACGGAATTCGAAAGAAAATCCGCGCCATCCTGCCCCCGGGATGACAAAAGGATTAAAACGGGGTCCCGGTGGAACGCGTCAATTCGCGAAAGGCAGCCAACATGCGGCGGGTAACGGGGCCGGGCTGACCATCCCCAATCTCGCGCTCATCCAGCTTGGTGGCCGGGATCACCTCCGCAGCAGTGCCGGTGAGGAAACATTCCTCCGCAGTGAAGACGTCGTAGCGGGTCAGACTGCGCTCGCTGATGGCAATGCCCTCTTTCGCACAGAGCTCGAAAATCACTTGCCGGGTGATGCCATCCAGAGACCCGTCGCTCACTGGAGGGGTGTAGACTTGTCCATTCTTCACTAGGAAAAGATTGTCTCCGGTGCACTCCGCGACATAGCCTTGCTCATTGAGCATCAATCCCTCGACGCAACCAGCCTTGATAGCCTCGGCCTTGGCCATGACGTTGTTGAGGTAGTTCAGAGACTTGACCTGGGGACTCAGGGCGCCGGGAGTGGGCCGGCGGGTGCCACAGGTGATCAGCTCCAGGCCATTCTCGTAGTGCTCCTGGGGATAGAGAGAAATGGTGGAGGCAATGATGAACATGGAAGGCTTCTCGCAGAGGTAGGGATTGAGGCCCAGCCCACCGACCCCACGGGTCACCACCTGGCGCACGTAACCATCCTGCAGCCCGTTGGCTCGAATGGTCTCGCAAACCGCCTGATTCACTTCCTCCTCGCTCCAGGGCATTTTGAGCAAAATGGCTTTGGCGGACTGGAAGAGGCGCTTGGTGTGCTCTTCCAGCCGGAAGACCCGGCCATTGTAAAACCGGATGCCTTCAAAAATACCATCGCCATAAAGCAAGCCATGATCGAAGACAGACACCTTTGCCTCTGCCTCCGGGACAAGCTTCCCGTCCAACCAAATCGTTCTATCCATGCGGCGGGGAAAGTGACCACTCCAAGGGCGCTTGAAAAGACCCAAATGGAGCTTTGACACACAGCCCGCGCCCGCGCGCCCACCCGGACTCCTACCGGAAAGCCACGGGGAGCGACTTCTCGAGATGGGCCAGAAGCGCCTGGTGCGCCTCATCCACCTCTTTCGCCTTCAGGGTTTTGTTCTCCGAGCGATAGAGCAAGGAGTAGGCTACCGATTTCTTGTCCGCGGCAATCTTTTCCCCGGAAGGATCGCTGAAGAGGCTCACACAACGCGCGGAGACCAGAAGAGGCTCTTTGAACCTGGCCAAAGCGTTCTCGATATCGGCCGCCGGCAAGTCGAGGGGCAGCTCCATGGCCACATCGCGACTGGAGCCCGGGAACTGGGGCAAGTCCACGACCGGAGACTCCTGCCGCAGCAGGTTCACCAATTTTGCCAAATCCAACTCCGCCACATGGGTTTCCAATGGCAGATCCAGCTCGCGGCAACGCTGGGGCGCGAGCCGACCCACGACCCCGATATTGGCTTCGCCCAAATGCACGGTCGCCGTGAGCAAGTAGCCCGCCAGGTCCTTGGGCTTGAAAGTCAGGGGCAAATTGGGAGCGAGAGACTGGAGAATGGCCTTCAGGTCGTAGAGGTCGCTGCCCGCGGGGTGAGTGGCGGCCCACGAAGGCGGATTCTGCTGCCCGGTCATGAGCAGGGCGAGAACGGGGAACTCGTTGTCCTTCTTCTTGCCTCCGCCAAAATGACGGAAACAAGTGCCACTCTCGAAAAGACGAATGGCTTTTGCCCCCTGCCGGGCATTGTTCGCAGCAGAAGCCACCAAGCCGGGAGCCAGAGAAGGACGCATCACGGCGTGATCTTCAGAGAGCGGCAACGCCACCCGAATGACATCGGCCTCCTGCAAGGGCTTGAGCGGCAGCAAATCCGCCACCTGACCCTCGGCGATGAGCTTGATTGTCTGGCACTCATAGAAACCCAACGAACTTAGGTGTTTTTTTACGGAAATTTCCGCATCGTAAAAATGGTCGCTAGAGGAACTCGGCACCGCGTGGGCCAAGGTGCGCACCGGGATGCGATCGAAGCCGATGACGCGCACCACTTCTTCCACCAGATCGATGGGACGAACCAGGTCCGGGCGATTGGAGGGAATCTGCCAAGTGCCGTCACCGTTATCCGTCAAGCCCAACCGGGTAAGGCAGTCGACCGCCTCCGACAAGGAAATGCTGCCCGCACTGACTTGGGCCAATTGCTCCTCAGAAAAAGAAACAGCGGGAAAAGCGGCAGGCCGCTCTCCGGAGACTGCGGTGGGCTCGGCCTTTCCGCCCGCGAGCTCGAGAATCAAGGCGATGGCCCGGGCGGCAGCAGGGAGAACTTGCCCCGGATCGGCCTGGCGCTCGAAGCGGTAAGAGGAATCGGAGCTGAGGATGAGACGCCGGGAGGTGCGGCGAATCTCGGAGGGGGTGAACCAGGCCGACTCCAGAATCAAATCCGTCGTGGACTCCGTGACCCCCGAGTCGAGACCTCCCATCACCCCCGCGAGCGCCAGGGCGGCCCCGCTTTCATCTGAAATGAGACAATCCTCGCCAGTCAACAGGTATTCATTGTCGTCGAGCGCCTTGAATAGTTCACCTTCTTTGGCCTGCCGGACGACCAGATTTCCGCTCACTTTGGCCGCATCGAAGGCATGCAGGGGCTGGCCCAAGTCGTGAAGAACATAGTTGGTGATATCGACCACGTTATTGATGGACTTGAGCCCGATTGCCTCCAACTTGCTCTTCAGCCAGGCGGGAGACTCCCCGACGGTGACCCCCGTGATGCGGGTGGCGGAGTAGTAAGGACAGGTGGCCGACTCCAACTTGACGCTACCAGGAGTCGAAACCAAGGGGGAATCCGCCAGCTCCTTCAAGTCCCTCTTGGAAAGAACGGACAACTCCCGGGCCACCCCGCGATGGGACAGGGAATCGGGGCGATTGGGGGTCACTTCGAGCTCGAAAATGGTGTCCGAGGGGTAGAGATTCTGCATTTTTTCCCCCACCGGGGCCTCAGCGGGGAGAATCATGAGCCCGTCCTCGGCATCGGGGAGCCCGATTTCGGAAGCGGCACAGAGCATGCCCAGAGAGGCCACGCCCCGCAATTTGCCCTCACGGATAACGAAGCCTCCCCCCAGGTCCGAACCCGGCAGCGCACAGGGCACCTTATCACCCACCGCATAGTTCTTGGCCCCACACACGATTTGGCGCCATTCCCCTTCCCCGGCATCCACCTGGCAGACCTTCAGTTTATCGGCATCGGGATGGGGTTGGGCCTCTTTAATCTGAGCCACCACGATGTGCTCGGAGGGCACCCCCTTGGATGCAACACCCTCGACTTCAATACCTGAAAAAGTGAGCAGCTTGGAGAGTTCTGCCGTGGATAATCCCGCGAGGTCGATATGGTCGTTGAGCCAGGAAAGTGAGGTGTTCATCAGTCGGGGGCAGAGCTTCCAGATTCCGCCCCGGCGCGCAAGGGTTTTTCCGTTCGTCCCTCGCCACAGACTCCCAGCCCCCACCCCGGGAATGCCCTGCAGAGAGGCGGCCAATTGACAAGGAAGGCGCTGGGGGCAGAAAAAATCTTTAACATGCCCTAATTATTAGTAAGCTCTTGGCGATGGCGCGTGGGAGAACGACCAGAAAGCAGCTCAAGATTCAGCCCCCCCGGAAACGGAGTCGCCGGGCGAGCCGGACTCCACTGAGTCGGCGCCCCTCCTTGGGAGAGGCCTTGCGCACTGCGGATCGCGTGGCCCGGGCCCGGGCCAACCGCCGGGTGCAAGGCCGCAAAGGCCATCGCACCATCCAGGCTTCCCTCGACGTCCCCTTGCCTGACATCGGCCCCTTCGATTTCGAGGAGGACGACTACACCCTTCCCCTGCCCACCCGGGTGCTGCGCTTCTTCCTCGGCCTCCTCCTCGTCCTCCCTTGTGCGGTCACCTTGGCCACTCTCTTTCAGCGCGTTTCCGAGCGCGGCTTTGTGCTCAAGTTCTGGTATACCTCCGAGTTCTTTTTCTTCTCCATCGGGTCGGTGCTCTGCGCCGCCTGGCTCCTCAGTGGTCTCGCCCGGCAGACTTGGCTCTACCTCTATGTGCTGGGTCACGAGCTCACCCACGTCATCTTCATTTACCTCTCCCTGGGCAGGGTCTCGGGCTTCTCGGTCGGCCTCGATGGCGGCTATGTGGTCAGCAATAAATCCAACATCCTCATCGCCCTCTCCCCCTACTTCGTGCCCTTCTGGTCCCTCGTGGCCTTGCTCGTCCTCGCCCCCCTCAATCACTTTTTTCCCCTCCCCGCCTACCGCCCCATCCTCTTCGCAGTCATCGGCAGCACGTGGACCTTCCACCTCCTTTTCACCTGCTGGATGATTCCCCGCGACCAGCCCGACCTGAAGGAAAACGAGACCTTTTTCTCTCTCATGCTCATCCTGCTGGCTAATATCGTCCTCCTCTCCGGACTCCTTTGCTTCGCCTCCCCCGACCTCGACTGGTGGCACGATTTCGTCTTCAATTGGTATAACAACTGGAGCGATCTCTTCGTCGAACCCGTCTACGACCGCCTGTGGGGTTGAAAAATGACCTCCCTTCGCACGTCGACCTTGACTCCTCCCGGGGACCGTGTTTAACCCTCGCCTCCCGCGGCGTCGGTAACGTCGCACTCCACCTCGGAATCCTATGAAAAAAGACATTCATCCCGATTATCATCCCGTCGTCTTCCAAGACATGACCTCGGGCAAGCGCTTCATCACTCGCTCCACCGCGACCTCTGATAAAACCGAAGAAATCGACGGCGTCGAGCACTACGTCATCTCAATGGGTATCACTTCCGACTCCCACCCCTTCTTCACCGGTCGCTCCACCTTCGTCGATACCGAAGGCCGCATCGACAAGTTCCAGAAGCGTTTCGGCTCCATCCGCCGCGCCAAGCGTCCTTCCCTCAAGCCCACTGCGGCTGCCGAGGAGAAGAGCGAAGGCTAAGGCAAAAGGACGAAGCAGACAGTTTTACCTGAAAAGACGGGGCTTCGGCTCCGTCTTTTTTTGGGCCCCGAAAGACTGACAGAATAGGACCCTCTTTTCGCTTTTCCTCCCCCCGGGACCTTTCCAGATTGAAAGAGCCTTGGAAAGAAAGAGTCCAGACTCTCCCCTCGTGGAACTGGTAGCCCGCCTCATGGCTGGCGAGGAAAGCCGCGCCGCCTTCCGGGCCTCCACTTTTCCGGCGCCCCAAACAAGAAACTCCGCCCCCGGCCAGCTGCCAGCCCTATTTCCCGCCACTCTTCCCACCCGACTGGTCTGGCAGTAATTCGCCCTCCGTCTCCCCTTGGGAAAAAGCGGCAAAACATTCCCTTTTTCCCGTCCCCTGAAAAGACTGCCAGACCCTGTTCGTAAGGCGCGCCTTTCTGCAAAAAAGCCTGCACAAGCGACGATTCCCGGCACATCCCATCAGGCAACACGGAGACGATCTCTCCACCCCAATGATGCCCTGCCTTCTCTCCTCTCCACTCCGCAAACTGCTTGTGCCTGCCACTCTGCTCATGGCCCTCGCCTCCTCCCTCCAAGCGGAGGAAACGAGCCCGACACCCGGCGAGACACTCGATGACTTGCTCTTCTTCTACTGCTATGACTGCCACGACCGCTCTTTCCAAAAAGGCGGTCTCAATCTGGAGGAGACGCCCTTTGACCTAAGTGACAAAAGCCATTTCGCAACCTGGGCCCATGTCTTTGACCGCGTTCAACACGGGGAAATGCCTCCTGCCGGGGAAGACCAGCCGACAAGCGAGGAGGCCCAGGCCTTCCTCGCCGAACTCGGGGCCCTCCTGCAAAAAGCGGATCGACAGAAAATCGAGCGGGAAGGCCGCGTGCACGGACGCCGCCTCACCCGGGTGGAATACGAGCATTCCCTGCACGATCTCCTCGGTATTCGCATCCCCATGCAAGACTTGCTGCCCGCTGATGAGACCGGAGGCGATTTCGAAACGATTGCCGAGGCCCAGCAACTGAGTCACCACCACCTGAGCCAATACCTGGATGCTGCCGACCAGGCCCTGGAAGTCGCACTTAATCGCGCTCGCTGGGGAGTGAAGCGCTTTTTCCGCCGCTACCACGGACCAGAGCTAACGGCGGACGCGGCCCGCACCCGCAGCAACTACCGGGGACCCCAGAATATCGCCGGGCAGGTCCACGCCTGGGCACGGGCGATGACTTTCAACGGCAAAATGGAGGCCACCCGGGTGCCCGAAGCCGGCTGGTATCGCATCGTCGTCAAGAACCTGCACGGACTCAATCCCGGTCCCGACGGCACGGTCTGGGGCACCCTCCGCATCGGTGCCGGTAAATCCTCGGAACCCATTCACGTCGTCGCCGGACTCATCGAAGCTACCAGTGAGAAACAAGATTACGTCCTTGAAGCCTGGATGCCGGAGGGACACCTCCTCGAGATTCGGCCTGCGGAAGGAACCAACAAGCTCCTCTACCGCGGCCCCAACTACGATCGGAGCAAACCCTACTACGCGGGGCGGAATCTGGCGAAAGAAGGGTATGCCGCACTCGTCTTTGACGAAGTTTCCCTCCAGCGCATCTATCCGGCGGGAAAACGCGGGGACCTGCGCCGCCTCCTGCTCCCGGGCCTCACCTTCGATGAGGACAACGAACCCATCCTGTCCCATCCCCAGGCCGATCTCAATCGTCTGGTCACCCACTTCGCCGAAAAAGCCTTCCGCCGCCCCCTCTCTGCCAGCGAAGTCGCCCCCTACAGGGAACTCGCCTGGGCCCGTTTTCGCGAAACCGAAGACCTCTTCGCCGCCCTGCACGAAGGTTACCGGGCCATCCTCTGCTCACCTCGCTTTCTCACCTTCGTGGAAAGCCCCGGTCCGCTGGACAGCCATGCTCTCGCCTCCCGCCTCAGCTATTTTCTCTGGTCCAGCATCCCCGACGACCACCTGCGCAAGCTCGCCCGCGAGAACCGCCTGCAGGATGAGAAGGTGCTGCTGGGCGAGGTCGATCGCCTGCTCGCCCACCCCAAGTCCGAGCGCTTCATCGCCAATTTCACCGACCAGTGGCTGGAGCTGAAGAACATCGATTTCACCACTCCGGACCCCCAGCGCTTCCGCCACTTCGACCCCGTCGTGCAGCATTCTTTCGTGGCTGAGACGCAAGCTTTCGTGCGGGAGCTCTTTCGCGCCAACCTCAGCGTGCGCCATTTCATCCGCTCGGACTTCGCCTTCCTCAATACCCGCCTCCGCACCCACTACGGTCTGGAAGAGGTTCCCCTCGAAATCGGAGCCGGCCTCCAGAAAGTGCCCCTCAGCCAAGGCCTCCGCAGCGGCCTGGTCACCCAAGGCTCCATCCTGAAAGTCACCGCCGATGGCTCGGTGACCTCTCCCGTCATTCGCGGGGTGTGGTTGGGCGAGCGTATTCTCGGCCGCCACATCCCTCCGCCACCGGCCAATGTCCCCGCCATCGAGCCCGATATCCGCGGCGCAACCAGCATCCGCGAGCAGTTGGAGAAACACCGGGCCGATCCCGGCTGCGCCGCTTGCCACCGCAAGATCGATCCCCCCGGTTTCGCTCTGGAAAGCTACGACCCCACCGGACAATGGCGCGATTTCTATGGCAAACCCGGTCAATCCGCTCCCGTCGATCCCTCGGGCGTGACTCTCCACGGCCGCCCCTTTTCCGACATCCAAGGCTGGAAGGAAGCCTTTGTGCAGGAACCCGAGATCCTCGCCCGCGCCTTTAGCAAAAACCTCCTCGCCTACGCCACTGGCGCGGAGGCCCGCTTCAGCGACCGTCCCGCCTTGGAAGCCATTCTCCAGAAAACCAAAGTGTCCGACTACGGCCTGCGTTCCCTCCTCCACGCCATCACCACCAGCGAACCCTTTCTCAGCAAATAATCATGAACACCTTCCACATCCACACCGGCGCGCGCCTCTCCCGCCGCCGCTTCCTGCGCCATGCCGGTCTCGCCCTCGGTCTCCCCCTGCTCGATGCCATGACCCCGGCCTTCGCCCAGGCCCCCCTCGCCACCCCCAAGCGCTTCGTCGGGGTGAGCTTTTCCCTCGGCCTCCATGGACCCAATCTCGTCCCCCGCGAGGCAGGCTTCGCCTACACCCCCTCCCGCTATCTGCGCTCCCTGCAAGACATCCGCAAGCACTTCACCGTGATTTCGGGGACCTCCCATCCCGGCGTCTCCGGCGGTCACCGGTCGGAAAGCAGCATTTTCTCCGCCTGTCCCAATCAAGGCGGCAAAGCGGAAACCAACACCATCTCCCTCGATCAACTCATGGCGCAACACCTGGGCCACCAGACCCGCTTTCCCTCCCTCGTCCTCACCACCTCCGGACAACAGAGCCCGAGCTACACCGCAAATGGCTCCATGATTCCCGCCCTCGACAACCCCCGCGCCCTCTTCCAGCAACTCTTCGTCGACGACAGCGCCAAAGAGCTCCAACGCAAGGGCGAACTCCTCCGCAGCGGCAAAAGCATCATGGACCTGGTCGCCCATGAGGCCAAAGCCCTCCAGCGCGAGGTGGGCCCGGGTGACCGCGAAAAGCTCGACTCCTGGTTCACCAGTGTCCGCGAGCTGGAACAACGCCTGGAAATGAACAAGGCCTGGCTCGACAAACCCAAGCCCCGCATCGGCAAAGAACCCCGTATTGCCGACCGAAACAATGCCGCCGACATCACGCGCGCTATGCTCGATATCGTGGCCCTCGCCCTCCAGACCGATTCCACTCGCTTCGTCACCCTCCACTGCACTGGCAACGTGGTGCGCGGCCTCGACGGCGTCGACGAGAGCTATCACGGGCTCAGCCACCACGGCCTTGATGAAGACAAGCTCCGCCAACTGGCCATCGTGGAACAGGCGATGATCGACTCCTGGGGCAACTTCTTGCGCCAACTGGCGGCCGACAAGCACCAGGGCCGCACCCTCCTCGACGACACCATGGTCCTCCTCACTTCCAATCTCGGCAACGCCTCCTCCCACAACACCCGCAACATGCCCGTCCTCTTTGCCGGGGGAGGATTCAAACACGGCCAACACCTCGCCTTTGACCAAAATGACAATTATCCCCTGCCGAATCTCTACCTCAGCGCCCTCCACAACATGGGCCTGATGCACGAGAACTTCGCCACTTCCACCGGCAACATGAAGGGGCTCGAGCTCATGGGGTAAGTGAAAAACCGCCGCCCCTCGCGACCCCGAATGAGAGTCACCCAGTTGATTTCCCGCCCTTCGCGAAAGGACCTTCCCGGGTCCGCGTAGCGAAATCCGATGCCCTCTTTGTCAATCCGCTCAGTCCCTTGCCTTCTCCTCCTCTGCCTCTTCACCTCCATCCCCTCGCAGGCGGAAGACTCTCCCCCGGCGTTGCCGAACATCATCCTCATCTACACCGACGATCAGGGCTATGGCGACTTGGGAGCCAATAACCCGGAAGCCAAATTCGCCACCCCCCACCTCGACCGACTGGCCGCCGAAGGGCTGAACTTCACCGATGCCCATTCCCCGGACGCCGTCTGCACGCCCTCCCGCTACGGACTCCTCACCGGACGCTACTGCTGGCGCACCAGATTGAAAAGGAACGTTCTGGGAGCGGACGAACCCGCACTCATTCCCGCCGATCGGCTCACCCTGGCCTCTCTGCTGCGCCAGCGAGGCTACGCCACCGCCATGGTCGGCAAGTGGCACCTGGGAATGGACATCCCCGGCCAAAATGGAGCACGCGATTTCGCCGAACCCATCCGCGACATGCCCCTCGACAACGGCTTCGATTATTTCTACGGCCTCCCCGCTTCCCTCAATTTCGGCTACCTCGCGTGGATTGAAGGCCGCCACACCGCCCAGCCTCCCACCCTGTTCACTCGCAAAAAGCCGAACAAACTTCCCGGAGTCTTCAGCGACTACCGCATCACCCCCCCTTACGATCTCAGCGAAGGCCTGGAAGTCGCGCCCGACTTCGATGATCTCCTCTGCCTCACCCGCTTTACCGAAAAGGCCCTCGCCTGGATGCAGCTTCAGCTTGCGCAAAAAGAGGAAGAAAAGCCCTTCTTCCTCTACCTGCCCTACACCTCGCCCCACAAGCCCGTGATACCCCGTCGCAACTTCCGCGGCCAGAGCCAGGCGGGTGCCTACGGCGACTTCATGATGGAAACCGACCACCACATCGGCACCATCCTCTCCTTCCTGGAACAAGAAAAGATCAGCGACAACACCCTCCTCATCGTTTCCAGCGACAATGGCCCCGAGACAACCTACCGCAAGAGAGTCGCCACCTACGGCCACGATAGCGCCGGTCCCTTTCGGGGAGGCAAGCGCGACGTCTACGAAGGAGGCCACCGCGTCCCCTTCCTCATGCGATGGCCCGCAGGAATCAGCAATCCCGGCCGCATCTGCGACGAGCCCATCTGCCAGACCGACCTCCTCGCCACCCTCGCCGAGCTCGTCGGCAGCGAACTCGACGCCCACAGCGGGGAGGATAGCGTGAGCTTTTTCCACCTCCTCAAAAACGAAGAGTCCCGGCAGGCACAAGCTCCGCTGGTCCACCACGGCTTCGACGGACAATTCGCCATCCGGTTGGGAGACTGGAAGCTACTCCTCCCACACGGCAAGAAAAGGGAGGAACTCTATCACCTCGCCCAAGACCCCGAAGAAAAGCACAACCTCGCGCCCGGGCACCCCGAGCGCGTGCTCGCCATGAAGCAAAAACTGACCGAAATCGTCACCAATGGCCGCAGCACCCCCGGCCCCAGAGTGCCCAACGACACCGGCTACTGGGACGACCTCACCTGGATCAGCGAAAGCGCCTATCTCCAAGAAGAGGACCAACTCAAACAAGCCCCCCTGCCCTGATGTTCGCTGAAGCATCCAATCAAGAACAGTAAGGAGACCTCACAAAGGCCTTCGCGAATCGGCATCTATCTTCTTGAGGGGCTGCAAGAAGACCACTGCGAAATACAGACAAAGCTGATTGTCCGACAGAGTGAGGGGCGGTGGTGGGAACCCACCACCTACCCGATTCAAAGTTATTTTCTTCTGTGCCGGCTCGCAGCCAAGCCAAGCGAACCGATTGCAAGAAACAGAGCGCTAGAGGATTCCGGAACTGCAATCGTCATCCCGGACGATTGAAAGATCCCCCCCGAAGCGGATCCCCCCCAAAAAATATCAAACGATTGAAAAGCAGAAATTTGATGTGGCGATCCATACTCAAAAACTGCCGTGCCAGTAACACTTGCTCCGGATAACGAACTATCCATTAAACCGATCAGATGAATCGAGTCCCCTACAGCATTTGGATTATTAAATAGAGTCCCAATCGCAGCACCAACTGTATACCCTCCAGAAACAGAAACCACAGTTTGATTAAACGCTGGCATAGTCGTGCCAAAATCGAAAATAAGATCCTCATAGAAGATCGAGGGAGCTGGTCCCTCAAGAGTCCCTGACAACGTAATCGTAAGTTGCGTTGAAGAGTCAATTGTCACATCCGCAATCACGGCTGCCTTCACTCCCCCCACGAGCGTTCCCAACGTGATGAGAGCCATCCTCAGGGAATTAGTAATTTTCCTGTTTGTTTTCATATAAATTAAATACTCTCATTCCAGTTAGTGCCACCCAGAATAAAAACTGTCAAGATTAATAGCCCATCACACCAACTCCTTTACAACCACAAGTGGCACCCGTAGAACTTGAATGCGCTATGCCACAATCCGCAGAACGCCTGAACTCTCAAACACCAAAAGGTCACCAGAGCCTCCTTTGTTCCAGCTCTTATGAGAGATTGTTAGGGGTTAAGTCGTCGCTGAGCTTCGGAACGGAGGCCGCAGCGGAACCGGAACGGAATGGAGGTAGCCGGAGGCAAAAGCACAGCGACTCGCGAACTCCGCAGAACAGAACGGGCGTAATCAAGGCAAGCTCTTCCTCGTAGCCCTGCTCGTGGAGTTCACAACGCACTTTCTTGGCGAAGGCGGTGGTCTTGGGCGAGCTGGT
>NZ_JAENIO010000099.1 GCF_016595415.1 Roseibacillus ishigakijimensis | reverse complement strand
CCTTCCTGCCCGGGAGGTGGCCTATTACTACGTGGACATCCCGGACAACACCTCCGGCTGGCGCATTTCCCTCGCCAACACTTCCGGCGAATCCGTCCTCTTTGTGAACAAAGAGTTCCTTCCCACCTCCGATACCTCTGCCGGTTCCTCCTATTCGCCAGTCTCCCTCAGCACACTGACCAAACTTCAAAAGGACGGCGACGAGCACTTCACCCTTCTGCCCGAATATAGCCAGGGCTTCCTCGAACCCGGCCGCTACTACCTCATGGTCGTCAGCGAGGGCGAGAATCCCGTCAATAGTCACATCGGCACCGGTTCCTCTTCCGCCATCCTCACCAGCCATGGTTTACCCGTTCCCGCGACTGATCTTGGCACCCCGGTCTTGGGCACCGATCTCATCCATTCCGATAGCTACGGACTTGGCCGCTTGAAGCACCTGACCTTCACTGTGCCGGAAGGAGCCAACTCCATCGAAGTCAGTCTGGAAAACACCACCGGCAGTCCCTACCTCTACGCTCGCTACAATGAGGATGATACTCGTTTTCCTAGTGGGGGAGCCTACGGGTATTACTCAGGAGAAAGTTACAACGACGCCGACAATCAGCTCATCACCCTCAACAGCCCTCCGGCTGGCTCCGTCTGGCGGCTGACTGTTATGGAGTATCGCTCGCAAGGTCAGCTCGAAGCCGGCTCCTTCACCCTCCGCATCCGCACGGTCGGGGAACAAGAACTCGCGTTCAATGGCGGCACCGCTACCATCACCGAGCAATCTCCCCGCACTTGGCAATTTTTCAAAGTCACTGTTCCTGAACAAATCGGCGGACAGGACGTCCTCGGCTGGCAACTCCGGGTCGAGAACTGGAGCGGATACGAACCCATTATGGTCGTGCGGCGCGACCAAGTCCCGGACTCCGCTTCCTTCACTACCCAATATGAGTGGGGTGGTTCACGATGGCCCTATCAGGGCGGAACCGACTGGGACTCCGGAGCCCAGTGGGTCATCTCCACTCAGGACTGGTCCGGCCATGACTACTCCTCCGACGGCAGCCAGTACAATGAAAAATATGGGCTCTGGGCCGCCCTGGGCCAACCTCTCGAACCCGGCACCTATTATGTTGGTTTCTTCAATCGCAGCCACAGCGAGAGCAGCTCCTTCACCTTCTCCAGCACCGCCGTCGGCACCGGCATGGGCCTCGAACCGCAGGCCATCCCGTTCAATGGTGGCTCCGCAACCGTCTCCAACCTTCCTGCCCGGGAGGTGGCCTATTACTACGTGGACATCCCGGACAACACCTCCGGCTGGCGCATTTCCCTCGC
>NZ_JAENIO010000098.1 GCF_016595415.1 Roseibacillus ishigakijimensis | reverse complement strand
AATTTTGGGCGGCCACCGACATTGCAAGCCTTTTTTGCGTATTTTTTCCTTATTTTCAGTGCGTTACGTGCTCGATTTTTGTCGTGTAGTGTGATAAACCAAAGTCCATCATTATCCTGTGTTAGTAGCATTTCACGATGCTGATTTGACACAGTGGCTTCCAAGGAAGGATCTATAATTATTCGAGGGTAGATTGCCGCCCCGTTTTCCAAATGGTATGCTTTCAGCATTCCTTCACCATAAAGAATGTCGTCTTTGTGGATTAGATGCCCACTTGACACGCCGCCTCGTAGCAAAACTCCTAAAGTTAGAAGTTGAGATTGTAAACCAAGACATGCCCACAAAACATCAAACAGGTGCTCAGACTCCGCTGAAATTACAATCGAGTCTGAAAACACGCTTACCTCTAGGTTCTGCTGAGCGTAGGCTGTTTTTCCAGCAATCCTTTTGTACCCGCCAATCATGCGTAAAGCAGTGAAGACTTTCGTATGAAGATCTTGGTCATCTCTCAGACGAGACACAAGGCTGGAGAAACCCAAAATGTCGATGAAGGCAACCACCCTCGGTGAATAATTAACTTTCATTTCTCAGCAGAACAGGAGGGGTTAATTGCAGAATCTTCAATTTTGCCTTTTACGTCCTCCCTATACCTCACTCCGGTCGATTGTAACAATCCGAAAGAGCACTGATTCAATCAGCTGTTTGACCCAAGCGGGGCGGTGGTCCTTCTCGGCTTCGTTCTCATCGTAAAATACAGGACCTAAATGAGAAAGCCGCTCGTCTCGAAGATCAGGGGGGGGCTTGGAGTGGTCGAAGGGCGTAGTCAGGGAAATCACGCGCTTTCCAGAGCCATTTTGCGAGCGTCCTCCGATGTCGAACTGTGACCGCGCTCTGTGTGAAAAAACTGGTGCTCGAAGCCTAGCAAGTCGGCTTGGTCGACACCTTCCCCAAAGTGATGATGGGCGTTCTCCAAGATGACGCTGAGACGGGGATTGTCTCGGTGAAGTGAGAGGCCGAGAGCGACCGCTGTTCCTGCCTTTTCCTGAAGGAAAGAGCATTCGCCTCACCCAAAGGCTCCGCAAGCTGTTTCATGGTCTCGGAGTTTTTCAGCGAGCAAATGAACTTGGTTGGCAAGGCACCACGCCAGAAGCCTTTCGTGAGAGTTGAGGACTTGCCAAGGGGGATTTATTTACTGAGGGAGGGGGGGGGGGAGAATCCCTCGGGGCTTCCCTTCACTGAGCACGCCCAAGCGAAATTGTTTGCTCTGTTCGCTGAGGGGGTGGGGTTTCGAGTTCTCCAAAGCTCTTTTTCGACAAGCTGAAAATCGATGCGTTCAGAATAGGACAGTGCGGGG
>NZ_JAENIO010000097.1 GCF_016595415.1 Roseibacillus ishigakijimensis | reverse complement strand
CAGAAGCCTCAACACCAACCTTGAAATCGACGAATAAATAGCCAATCTCACGCCAACGACCACCGAGAGTTTTAACGACCTGTGGGACATCCCCTCAACGTTCTCAAATTGTGGCATTGTTCCAGCCCTTCAAGAGAAGTGATTCCATTCCCAACCAAACTCAATACCTCCAAAGTTCGTGACGCCGCAAAAGGGCTCAAATCCACGACCCCCGTCTTGTCGGCATGAATCTCCCGTATCGCGGGAAGCTTCGACAAAAATGAGAAGTCCTTCAGCCCCGTTCGAGTCACAGAGAGAATTTCCAGCTGAGGTAACTGACCAAGCCATGACACCTCCCGCAGACCACTGGTCTTCGACAGATTGAGCGACTTCAATTTCTTCAACCCACCCAAAACCGAAAAGTCCTCTGCCAAGACCCCATTCAGATTCACCTTCGTCAACTTCGGCAACTGACCGAGAACAGACAAATCACGAACCGGAACATTTTCTAACATCAACTGACTCAGGTTAGGAAACCCGGACAGAAACCCCAAGTCCTCACCCTCATGTCCACTCAGCCGAAAATGTTCCAAATGCGGAAGCGTTCCCAATTCCTCCAAATTGATTCCTCTCACCGAAGGCATATGAAGCCCCTGCAAAGAAGAACATGACCTCAGAGGCTCCAGACTGACCGGCCTTGTCCCACCGATATTCAAGGTTCGTAGCTTCGTCATCCCAGCCAAGGGAGACAAATCCTCCACCCGAGTCTCAAAGAGATTCAAAAAAATCAGATTATTCGCATACTCCAGTCCTCGCAAGGACCGGATCGGTTGTCCCCTCACATCCAATTTCTTCATTCCCGCCAAATCCTCCGGGCTCAGAGAGCTCCACGGTTTCTTGCGATGCTTTCGGATCGCCATCTCCAGATAGGAATCCTCAATCAGCGGATCCGACTGCGGCACATACCGGATGCGGGTCCGCTTGCGATGCGCATCGATCAAATTCTTCGTCGCGCCCCCTTTAGTGAGATCGAGGTCGTTGTAGGTCACATCAAGGCTCACCAAACTGGGACTCAACTCACTACTGGAAAGAAAATGAATCTCGTTGTGCCCCAACGACAGATGACTGATTTCCGGCAAGGCCAGAAACCCTCCATCTTCTTTCAAAAGATTCCCGGTGAGAAAAAGTTGCTGCAAACCGGTCAACTGACGCAGCGAACCCGCTTCCTCAATGCGATTGTGAGATAGGTCCAACTCGACCAAGTCTGATAACCCCGCCAAAGGACTGTGAGGTGGACCCCAAAGTTCGGCCAGTTGAGGGCTCAGCTAAACGATGGTGATGAGGGAAAATTGATTACTTGTTCTGGGGTTCTTTGGCAAGGC
>NZ_JAENIO010000096.1 GCF_016595415.1 Roseibacillus ishigakijimensis | reverse complement strand
CCGCGCTGGCGAGTCGGAGATTGACTGGAGGAGGGGACGTGGTAGAAGTAGTGAAAAGCGCGCTGAGTCGGTCGGATTGGGTGTGCTAGAACGTTCTGCCTGAGAATGAACCAGTCCACGCATGAGCCACCGACTGAGATCGACGGTGCCCGAGTGATCGAGTGGGCATGGTCGGGTGATCAGCCGTTCGGCGAGGTTCCGGGCGCCGATTCGCCGGAGATCTTCGGGTTAGCGATTGCCACGTATGACGACCGGGAGTTTTACCGGTTTTCTTGCGATCGAAATTGGGAGACGCAACAAGACGGGCTTTACGATTCCGTCGACGATGCCAAGCGTCTCTTACCGGATCAATATCGGTTGGTTGAGGCGAACTGGACAAGAAAGTGAACGGATTCAGATAGATGATTACGCCGCAAAAGGGAGACTTCGTAGAGATGGATGGATTGCTTGTTGTCGTCGTTGCGACTGACGATGACCCCAACGTCCCAGAGGAGCATGTTGGTCTCTGGTTTGGTGATCCTCGTGCCAAGCGACTCTCGGAAGGTGGTTCTGGAGGAGCGACACCTGAAGTTTTCACCGTGCCGATCGAGTATTGCATTCGCCCAGCAGAGCCTCAATTCACCCATTGAACGAAAAGACCAAAACGGGCAGAACAAGGCGGCGCACACCAACCCGCTACCCGCCTCGAGTCGGAATCTGAATGACAATTAGAACCTTTAACCATGAATCGAAGGCACGCTCCCGGTAGCGGGTGGGTGGCCTATGACGTTGGGCCAAGAAATATGAAGTGGAGCCTATACATTCTCTTTTCAGTCCTTCTGCTCTTTGGCTGCGAGAAGAAGCCCGATGAGGCTGCTTCGAAACCCGTTGACCCGAGCGGTCCCGCGGTTGGTAACGTGTATGTCCTTCGTTTGCCTGATGTTGACGGAGGTGGATGGAGGAGTGGACACAGTGACAGATGGATGGGCGGGAAGCAGTCGACCGGTGGTGTATTACCGCTCCCATTCGAAGACGGGTGGTGGTTCGATTTGATTCTTCCTGATGGGACCTACGAAGGAACTGCCCTGATGGGGTGGGATCCAGAAGCTCGGCGGGGATTCGTGATGTGCCGCTCTTGGCAGAATATCGATCTCCGCTTTGAGGATTCATATGACAGTATCCACCGATTCGAGCACAGACCGCAGGAGTTGGACCCGCTAAGCCAATGGACCTTCGAGAGCAGTCAGTCGTCCCTGCCCAACAAAAACCAAGCCCAACAAGGCGTCGCACCACAATCCGCTACCCGTTCCGAGTCGGAATCGGACGATCGCGACAACCCTCAACCAGAATCGAAGGAGCGCTCCCGGTAGCGGATGTGTGGACTTCGACGTTGATATGGTTGATGATTTGTCAAGGGCATAAAATGGTCCGGGCTCATCATTTTTCAATGATCAGAAGTCAAGTTCGTGAAGGACTGAATTG
>NZ_JAENIO010000095.1 GCF_016595415.1 Roseibacillus ishigakijimensis | reverse complement strand
GGCAGTCAAGGGCAATTTGAAGTTCACTTCAAGATTTTTTCATTTTCTGAGACTTGTGGTGATGGTGAGTGTGGAAAGTCAGGACGATGCCCGAGGGGATGAAAAAGGAAGGCGGGGCTCCCCAGGGGGACGGGAGGGGGGAAGCCCCCGGCGGGGGTTGGGGGGCGAAAAACCAAACGTGGTCAAGCTGACTCAGCTTGGCGGGGTGCGGGGTGGCAACCCCGGGCTGATGCCCCGGCCACCCTTCCCCCTCTCGCAACTCTTTTCTTGAAACAGTGGATACAGGCTTCCATTCGCACTCGACCGCTCACACCGACTGTGCACGGGTTGATCCGTGTGTTTCTAAAAAGAGGCGGAACGTCACTCTGTTGATGACCGCCTCCCCAACGAATCCTCGCCCGGCCATGACAGCCTCCATCTATCCAGCCCCCAGCCCAGCGCAGCAAGATTTCGCGCCCGGAGAAGCTGTGCCCGAAAAGGGCGATTGCGGGCCCGAGAAAGAACCTTTCCCCCCTTCCAACCTCCACTCTTGCCCCCCATGCCGGTTCTTCCGCCCGGACCCGGCCGTCATCCCGCTCCGGCGCGAAGCCGAACGCGGGGCGTTCGCTTTCGCGGCTCCGGAAGGAAGGCCCCCAGCCTTCGTCCCCGCCCCTTGGGCCAGACAACACCTTGAGGAGCAACACCCCATCGAAAACGTATAGAGAGCCGCTCCTCCCCCATTCCTTCAAGGCTGGGCTCGTCCAACAACGGATAACTCAGAGGCTCGTTCCTCGCTCAGAGCTATCTTTGGAGTTCTGCTTGTTTCATTCGATCGGCTTTCGATGCTTAGCTAGGAGGTAGATGAGATTAGCTAAGTCGCGTCTCTGGTCTGCAGAGAGCGGTTTATCCGGATCTGGAGCAAGTAGCATCGCCTTTGCGTGCCTACCCGTAATCTTGTATTCCCTAACAACTGTGAGCTTGGCTTCTCGTCCGGCAATCAGGTCCGAGACTTCGTTACGGGTGCCGGAAGACTCTCTAATCAGAATGTCACTTCCATCGATAAAGTAGTCCACAACAATTGGTTGATTCTGAGCACCCCCGTTCCACACCGATCTCACGTGCCCTACCGATTCCCCGCTCGACTTGTAGAAATAATAATGGTGGCTTGATGCATCCTCCCCTTCTTCAGCTCGGTGAGTCCAACCAAGGTCAGCCAACACCACGAAAGGAAAGACAAGAACAAGCGCCAGTGTCAGAAGATGGGTTTTCATTTTCAGCAGAGATTATATGGTTGATGATTTGCCAGACCAGCACCTTTTCAAGGAAAAGTGGCGTGCCATTCGCGTCAGGTTAAGGCTGTGAGGCCTGATTCTATGGGGGATTTGCGGGTTCGTTGGTCTCTTTTGAGGTGCCGCGGATCAGGACTAAAATCTAACAATTCGAGGAATCTATTGGCTTGGAGGAGATGTTGAGCAAGCAGATCATAAAGT
>NZ_JAENIO010000094.1 GCF_016595415.1 Roseibacillus ishigakijimensis | reverse complement strand
GATCCAAAATTTATGGATCGCTCAAGCAATCGATAACGATTCTTTTCAGCTTGTAAAAAATTCGGGGAACCAGTAATTTGCCTCCTGAATCAGAAGTTTTCACAAATGATTGAGACCAAGCCCCCCACGCCCGCCAAAAAAGCGCCTGGAACCAAAAACCGTCCTGCTCCTATCGCAGCATCGTCATACTAATAAACACTGTTCGACTGAAAATATGAAGATTACCTCAGTTCTCTCTGTGTTGTGCGCTTTCCTAGTTGAGGAGGCTTACCCCGAGGAAACTGAAAGGCTTCTTCCTTCCGGTATTAGCTCTCTGGAGTATCAGTCGGATTACGGTTCTGTAGTCGTCCGAGCAGGCACACTCCCTGAAGCTGCTATGTGGAAGGAAGGAGCGGCCCTTCCTCTTTCAGTTACAAAGGCATTGTCATTGGCACGGTCTAAACTTCCAAAATTGGAAGGAAATGATGGAGAGAAATGGTCACTGAGTAGAATTTGTCTCACAAATTTTGGAGAAGATTCGGGATACGACGAATGGTTCTATTTGGTTTCTTTCTATTACACGACAATATCCACAAAGAGCGAACTTCTTTACACGACGAAGAGACGTTATCAATTAGTGGTTCACTTAGACGGCAGTACGCAGCTGCCAACAATTGAGAGAGACTCCGAATAGACTCAAAATGTCGAACAATGCGCAGCACCACAAATCCGACCGCGCTGGCGAGTCGGGGGTTGACGGGAGGAGGGAAGGTGGTAGAACTATCGAAAGCGCGCTGAGTCGGTCGGATTGGGTGTGCTGAGACGTTCTGCTGAAATTTTCGATGCGGCACCTTTTAACAATATTCTTCTTATGCATTTTCGTGGGGTGTAGGGAGCCTGCTGACCTCCCAGACGCGGCGAACTCGACTTCGAATATCTATGATCAGGAGATTGAGAAGTTCCAAGAGGGGCAGATAAGATTTCAGCGTCTTGTATCTATTGTTAGAGATGAGGCTAGCTTCGATACCGCAAAACCTAAGCTGGATTTGATTTTGTCTGAGTGGTCCGAAGTGGCAGACTCTCTCCAGAAGTTAGAGCCGCCGTCGAATGAGGAGAAGGCTCGCCTACGTCGACTAATTGACGAGGGCCACAAGAACACAGAGCCCACTGGAGAGGATATGCTCAGTTTGATTTCGATCGATAGTAGAGAAGAAGCTGCTCTGAAGTGGCTTGAGGATTTCGCCGCCGCAGGTTCAAGGGTTGGTCTTGAGGTGAATCGTCTTTTTGGACCACCGGGTTATAGTGCAACCTCTGAAGGTGTAGGGCCTGACGCTAGTAATGGTTCTGCGTTTGGGCGCTCTATCAATCAGGCGCTAGCTAATCCTGCGGCCGGACAAGCTGAACCAGAATAGGCAGAACAAACCACTGAGGCCAACTGACAAGTGATTTTTAGGAAAACTGTTCACAGAGTTTGGGGTGGGTTTTCTTGATTGTTTCGATGGTTTTG
>NZ_JAENIO010000093.1 GCF_016595415.1 Roseibacillus ishigakijimensis | reverse complement strand
CTACCTCAAAGCCCTGGAAAAATCAAACAGCCCACTCCTCAAAACCATCGAAACAATCAAGAAAACCCACCCCAAACTCGGTGAACAGTTTTCCTGAAAATCACTTGTCAGTTGGCCTCAGTGGTTTGTTATGCTTTGTTGTTTTGGAGGGTTGACTCATAGTCTGCGAGCCAAATCTTCTCAATCCAAGCGTATTCTTGATTGTTGAGAATCTGTTCGTAAGCCGTCTCAGGCGACAAACTTCTGGCATAAGGAAGCAGCACATCACTGACACGCGATTGCAAATCCTGAAGGCTTCTGATGATGTCGTCTTGGTGACCGGTGTAATCCAGATACTCCTTATCATAATTCAGGTTCTGGGGAGTATATGGTTGGACTACACTACTGCCTGATGGAAGAAACTTATATGGATAAGTGAAAACCTCTGTGGGAGGTGATGACGGAATCTTCTCGTTAAGATCTCTCAAGAAGTTGTGACGAAAACACGCAACATGGCAAATATGTCCGGGCTTCTGATTCCGTCCACCTAGACGAATAAGGCCAAAGGTAGAAATTTCGTCACGCCAGAATAGCGACTGACCACGCTGTTGGAAACCGATCTCGACGAGAGGGCAAACTACTTCACGGTCGAATAAAGGTTGAAACTCCTCAGAGGTCATTTTCTTAGCATAACGTCTCAGCACACCCAATCCGACCGATTCAGCGCGCTTTCGACAGTTCTACCACTTCCCCTTCTCCCGTCAACCTCCGACTCGCCAGCGCGGTCGGATTTGTGGTGCTGCGCATTGTTCGACTGGTTTGGTAGCATCATCTGCAACAAGGTCTAGCCGAAAGCTGTGATCTTCTCCGTCTTGACTCCTCATGATTGTGAGCCAACAACTCACAAGCTGTCGAAACTGCTGAGTGGGAATCAAAACCGCTGATCTCGTCCAGAGTCCATCAGTAATCCTAGTTACGTTCTGTCTAATCTCCAGAAAGCAAGTATTTCCATTCCGGTCCCAAACATCATTAATTCCAGCTAGAACCTCATCACATTTTACTAAGGCTTCCTTAGTCCACTCTTCATACAAGTTTAAATCAGCTTCGAAGAATTCTCCAAGTTGATAGTATCGAGGGTCGATTCGAACTGAGCATCCATCTCTGCTACAATTTAGGATGATCTCAGCTTCCGATTTCATCTTTGTCGAACAGTGTTTATTAGTATGACGATGCTACGATAGGAGCAGGACGGTTTTTGGTTCCAGGCGATTTTTTGGCGGGCGTGGGGGGCTTGGTCTTAATCATTTGTGAAAACTTCTGAGTCAGAAGGCAAATTACTGATTCCCCGAATTTTTTACAAGCTGAAAAGAATCGTTATCGATTACTTGAGCGATCCATAAATTTTGGATCGAGGATATCTTACGATTATCCGAAGTTCATTTTTCTTGCGCGCACAGTGTTCTGATGACTTACTATTCAAAAATGAACCCGAAAGACAATTGGAAAG
>NZ_JAENIO010000092.1 GCF_016595415.1 Roseibacillus ishigakijimensis | reverse complement strand
GTTCCGAGATAGTTCTCCAGGCTGTCGGAGAGGCCGTCGAGATCGGCGTCGGGCCCCGGGGGCAGGCCGCTCAGGCCCTCGAAGCGGAGGGCGTATACGGCCTTCACTTGGCCGAGGGTGGCGGGAGCCTCATTCATGGCGGTGAGGGTATCAGTGGGGTTCCACGGGTAGTAACCGTTGGCAAGGTAGCGCCAATTCGCATTGAGTCCAGAACTTGCGAGGTAGGAGGGCACGCCATAGTGGGCCAACTCGTCACGGACCCATTGAGGAGAACGGGTATTGAGGACGTCGTAGAGCGGCTTGGCCATGGCTTTGAGCTGACCCAAGGAAAGTGGAGCGCGATTCAGCTCGGTCTCTGCGGTGGTGGGCGCCCGGTCCTCTAAGACAGCGGACGATTTTAAGGGTCAGGGATTTTTATCCGCGGGCATTTTTATCCGCGGTTTTACGAGGACAGCCTTGAGCGAACCGCTCTTTCGGCGACAGCCTTAGAGCGCTGATATCACCGAAAGTCCACATAACCAACTTGGCCATGACCTCCTGTTTCTCCCCAATCTTCTACAATTCTTAAAGTCTGATCTTGATTCATCCACATCACAGGAGTGATTGAGTAATGATCTTTCCCCATGTTAGGAGTGTTGTAAGATTGGACAGCGCCAGTCTTTAAATCATAAATAACTAAAAACTCACTTAAGATAGGACTGTTCGTCTGGTCTAAAGCGTTTGCTGTAAATGCGATTTTCTCAGCATTATTACTGATACGAGGGCTACTCGCATTGATGTTTTCTGGAGAGATTTTATAAGGTTCTTGATTTGGCTTAATAACCCAAATCTCACTATAACTAACTGGAAAAAATTTCTCTTCCTCGTCAAAATCTACACTCGGATTTTTGTGAGTCAGATATTCTGATTTGGTCACTGCTTCAATAGCAATCACATCATTATCCGATACTGAATACTCATAGATGTGGGGGGCCTTGAAAACCTCTTTCCCTCTAAAATATATCTCGTCTTCGTCATCTCTTTTAAGCTCCACCAATGAACTTTCATAAAGATGAGGATTGTTAGCTAAATACGCCACCAACTTAACCATCTGCTCGTCATCTGAGACGTTACTGAAAGGCTCTAGATCATAGCCATGCTCTAAATCGTCCGATAAAGAACCGTCTTTATCAGATGTTATTCTCTTCTGATTAGAAAATATCGATAAGTAATTACCTGATTCTTTTCTTTTAACGGATTTTGTGAAATTATTTGGAGGTTCGACAAACTCTTCTTTTCGAGAGTTCACAATAAAAGCGACCAATAAAACTAAGACCACAAAAACAAGAATCAATATTTTATTACTCATCGTATCCATTCGCGTCAACTTAAGCTGCAATTCATTGAAAACGAGCAAAATAAACAGAAAACAACTCGCTTTTTCCTTGACTAGGCGAGGTCGCCGGCAAGCTCGGTGTGCTAAAGACTTTACCCACCGACGCCTCACATTCATTCTCCT
>NZ_JAENIO010000091.1 GCF_016595415.1 Roseibacillus ishigakijimensis | reverse complement strand
TCGCGCCCGGGCAATCGCCTGCAAAGCCCGCAACCGCGCAGGAAAAATCGTGCTATCACTACGAAAACCGCGTCGGGTATCCCTCTTTGGCCAAGCAGAGACCCTATTGAAGAACGGGGTGGGGTGAACCTGTATGGGTTTGTTGGGAATGCCCCTTCTCGTTATGTTGATTTTCTTGGCCTTACTACTGTAACGTATGGAGATACTTTTTGGGATAATGATGGTGTTCAGCGTCCGAACATAGTAATGGATTTATGGGACGCTTTTATTGACGAAGCATTGTTGGGAATGAAGCATGATAGAGAGTGGGAATGGGAGTTTGAAATTTCTCACTGGTGTGAATCGAAGAGTAGTCCAAAGCTTTCTGAACCAAAAATAACTAAGTCAAATTTCAAGGGTGCCATTGATAATTGGGGGTTGCCCTTTGATTTGTCTGGGGGAATCGCGAATAAAGTGTTGATTACAAATTCTGTGAGTGGTGCCACGCAGTGTCCAAATTCGGTTCATGGTAGAGCTGTGAAAGGAGCGTGTGTGACTAAAGAGTTCGATGTTGAAGCTATGTTTGGTCTTCATGCGTCTGCTGTTGGAATAACCGTTTGGACTGGAGGTATGCGCCCTGTAAATGGCGACTATACAAGTATGTTGTTCGTTGCTAAAAAATGTTGTTGTTGTTACGCTAAAGTTGGTGGGTTTTCGTGGCTAGGGACGTTTGAGTTGTCAGGCAATGGGATACCTATAGATATATCTAATTAGTGTGATTTTGAGAACGTTGATACTTATTTTTTTGTTCGGCTTGTTTGGGTGTGTAGAAAAATCAAATGTTTCAGGTGTGAAAGTTGACTCTGAGGTTTGGAATGACGGGGAGAGCTTGGTTTTAGTTGAACGTATGTTTTTTGACGGTTCTTGTAGGGTTGTAGTAATTAGTTTTGGCTCAAAGGAAGTTAAGAGTTCTTTGTCAAAGAAGCTAGACGGCTACTTTATAGAAGAAATGCGTTTAGTCCCGTCAGATGATGGAATCTTATATTTTTGGGGCTTTGAGGGAATGGAGGGAGTAAGTATAGTTCACGAAAAGTCTGCTTTATCAGAAGTGCAGATTAGACAGAAGGTAAGACAAAGCAAGGCGACGGGGTCAGTCCGTGAAAAGTGAATTTTTGATTCCTGTTACAGTCTTTCTATAAGTGGGTTATGTGTTTTCAGGTCTTTATTTAGGTGTGAATCTGTTAGATTTTACGCGATGGCTTTGGGGTGATTGTTCTCTTGGCTGAAAGGGGAGGGCTGGTCTGTTAGATTGTTCGATGCCTGCACGGCTGCCGCCCGGAAACGGGGAAGCTCAAAGCCGTCCTTGTCCCGACCGGGCGGTCACGCTTCCTGCTGTGGACGCGGGCTTCCTCCTTCGCAAGGCGATGGGGTCAGTCCGTGAATTGTGAATTTACAGAGGATTGATGGGGTGGTAAATGCTTGTGCATGGCGCGAGTGTTGAGGATTGAGTATCCGGGAGCGATTTATCATGTGACCTGTCGGGGCAATGATGGGCAGCCGATTTTCTTGGGGGAGAAGGGCTGTGAATCTTTTTTGGATACCTTGGATGAGGCTTGTCGGCGAGCAGGTTGGAT
>NZ_JAENIO010000090.1 GCF_016595415.1 Roseibacillus ishigakijimensis | reverse complement strand
GGCTGCTCTCGTGATCAGTGGAGTCAGCTGCGAGCAGGATTGTTGGTGTGGCGAGATCACAGTCTTGCTGGGATGATGGCCGGGCAACAATCCCAAGGCGTTGCCCTGGGCTGGTATGGGATGCCCCCTTGGGGCGAGGGAAAGGAGCGTGGACCCCCTTGTCCACAGACAGGGCCTCCACAGACAGGGCCTCGTTTTTGGGCGATTCAGGGGGCACCGGCGTCTCGCCGGTTACAGAGTCCTCGTCGCGACGAGGTCCCTGGGGCCGACGCGACGTCGGCGCTCCTTTGACGCTGCTTGAGAGAATGGATGGTCCGGCGGCAGGGTGCCACAGGGACGGTCTTCCGCAGGAAGCGTCAGCGATATCGGCGGATGTCTCGGCGAGACATCCCCACCGCCGAATGAAGCCGACACTGAGGCGCAAGATTGGACGACTGTGATCGCTGATCGGAGCGCCGAAATCGATGATTTCAGTCTTCAGATCATCGATCTCACCGCTCAGATCATCGATCTCAGAGCTCAGATCGTCGATCTCACGGCTCAGATCATCGATCTCACCGCTCAGATCATCGATCTCACAGCTCAGATCATCGATCTCACAGCTCAGATCATCGATCTCACCGCTCAGATCGTCGATCTCACAGCTCAGATCATCGATCTCACGGCTCAGATCATTGCTTTTCCTCCGACCTTCCTTTGAACCACAGGAAACAAAACATGTTTTACCTGAGAATGTTACACGCCCTCCTTTTTTCGCTCTTCCGAGGAAAGAAACTTTTTCTCGCCGTCAATAATGTCAAAATCCCAAGTTCTGGTCTCAGAGCGGTGCCCTGGGCGGGTATGGGATAACCCGTTCGGGCTCGGGAAGGAAGCGAGGGCGTGACGTCGGAAAAAATCGTCAGGGAAGGCATGGTGCACCGGCGTTTCGGGGGTGGACGAAGCTGCGGCTGCTTTCGTGATCAGTGGAAGCAGCTGCGAGAATGGTTATTGGTGTGGCGAGATCACAGCCTTGCTGGGACGAAGGCCGGGCGACCATCCCAGGGCCTTGCCCTGGGCTGGTATGGGATGCCCCGTTGGGGCTGTGGGAGGGGCTGTGGGAGGGGCCGTGGGGTGGCAGTGGGGCGCCGGGTCTGCGGTGGGACGGGGCCGGTGGCTCCGGTGCTTTGTGGGTAGACGTAAGCTCTGGGGCCGACGGGGCGTCGGCGCGACGGGCCGAAGGCTTGTGCCCCGGTAGGGAGGCCTCGCCGAGGCCTCCGCGATTGGCCTGTTCCCGCGCTCTGGACCATTTGATGACCTTTCGCTTAAAAGTGTTTCCGAAAACCCTGTTTCCGGGGTGTTGGCCCGGGATGAGATGCTCGATTAGGACGCAAGAAAGGCACGTGGGCTGGGCTACCGGGAAAGCGGGCGCTTGTCCCCCCTCGAACAAGGGATTGTTCGAGGAGGATTTCTTCCGTTTCCAGGGGGAATTCCGCCCGGACCCCGGGGAAATGGCGATTGGCCAAGGGATCGTTTACTTGTCCCCGGGGGAAATCGATTTTTACCAGGGGGAATTTCTTTTGGGTCAGGGGGCATTCGCGTCAGGTTAAGAGCCTAACCGATTCGTAGCCAGCAAATTAGATTGGCAAAAACCACCTTTTTCCCTTGACAAGTCGAGCAGCGCG
>NZ_JAENIO010000008.1 GCF_016595415.1 Roseibacillus ishigakijimensis | reverse complement strand
CATTCACAAAGCCCTGCACGGAAACAACGCGGGTCACTTTATCAAGGCTGCCCAGCTCATCCCGGATGACCGCCAAGCGCCCCAAGATGGCATCCCGGGCAGCCTCGCGGGCGGTTTCTGCCGAAACCTGGGTGGGAACCTGCCCTTTGTAAGCCTCCTCGGCCAGGGAAGGAAGACCACCTGAAAGGAAGAGAAGATTGCCAGTGCGGACGGCATTGACGTAGCTCGCCACCGGAGTGGCAACGGCGGGGAGTTCGATAGCAAGTTCGGTAAGTTTGGCTTCTGCTGACATGGGCGCGAGCCTAGGAGCATCCTTCCGCGTGGTCGAGTCTTTGCCTTCTCTTTTATCCTCCCTTGGCTATGGTCCCGCACAGATGAAAGAAGTTTACACCCTGAGCGACTTGGCCGACGAGGCGGCCCTGAACCCTGCGGGAGAAAAGCCCGCCAAACTGGCAGTGATCGGCCACCCGGTGGCTCATTCGCAATCCCCCCAGCTGCACCAACCCGCGCTGGACGCCCATCAGCTTGAGGCCCGCTACATTCGTCTCGACCTGGAGCCCGGCGAGCTGGCCGAGGCCTTTGCCCGCATGAAGCAGCTGGGCTTCGTGGGCTGCAATGTGACCGTTCCCCATAAATTCGAAGCCCTCTCCGTCTGCACGTCCCTGGACCCTGCGGCGCAAGCGCTGGGCGCAGTCAATACCGTCCTTTTTGGCGAGGGAGAGGAGAAGCAGGGCTTCAATACCGATGGCCCGGGCTTTGTGCAGGCCATTCGGGAGGAATTCTCGGTCGATGTCAGCGACCTGCGTATCATGCTGGTCGGAGCCGGTGGAGGAGCTGGCCAAGCTCTCGCCACCCAGTGCGCGCGCGAGGGTTGCGAGCAACTGGTCTTGGTCAACCGCTCCCTGGACAAGATTGAGGAGCTGGCGGGACGGCTGCAGCCCCTTTTCTCCTCTCAAAAATTGAACGGCCCCGGAGAACGGCTCATGACGATGGCGATCGACTCACCCCGACTGGCAGAAGCTGCCGACCACTGCGCTCTCATCGTGCAGACCACTTCCCTGGGCTTGAAGGCCTCCGATCCGACTCCGATTCCCCACCGCTGCCTGCAACCGCACCACCTCGTCTACGACACCATCTACCAGCCCGCCAAAACCAAGTTTCTCCGGGAAGCGGAAGCCAACGGAGCACGCATTGCCAACGGGCTATCGCTCCTTCTGCACCAGGGAGCGCTCAGCTTCGAATACTGGTTCCCCGGGAGCCACCCCCTTCCCGCCATGCGGAAAGGACGACGCTAGCGGGTGACGGCCCCCCATAAAAAAGGCGACCGCAAAGGTCGCCTGTTGATGAGGGGTGCCGGGTTGTGAATGACGCGGGAGAGGATTACTCAGCGGACTCGGAAGAATCGCTTTTCTCCTCGCTCTTTGCTTCTTCAGCAGCAGCGGGAGCAGTTTCTTCAGCAGGAGTTTCCGCCTTGATTTCCTCGGGAGCCGGTTGAGCCACCTTGGTCGCGGCTTTCTTCGCGACCTTTTTGGCTGCTTTCTTAGCAGCCTTCTTGGCGGCAGGTTTTTCGGCTTTCTGGGAAAGCACCTGATTGGTTTTGGCGAGTTCCTTCTTGCGCTTGAGGTATTGCTTGCGACGGCGACGCTTGATGACTTTTCTATGCTGCTGGCCCATATCGTTTATCGTGAGGGGCGGTCTAAAGCCCTTCTCCGGGTCACGCAAGAGAAATCGTTGTCCTCCTCTCCCCGCAGCCTTGATTTTCTCGCCCAAAGGGCGGATTCTCCCTCGCGTGGTAGCCAAACCCGACCTCCGATCACTCACTGCCGACGAATTTGCCGAGTCTTTCCAAGACTTGGGCCAGCCCGCCTATCGTCGGGATCAAATCCTCGACTGGCTGTGGAAAAAGCGCGTGCGCTCCATCGACGAGATGAGCAACCTGCCGGCCGAACTGCGGCAGACCCTCAAGGAGCGCTATGAGCTGACCGTGCCGGAGGTCGCCCGGGCCCAGGGCTCGAAGGACACCACCCGGAAGTTGCTGCTCAAGCTCAAGGACGGCCGCTATGTGGAATGCGTCCTCATCCCCGCCTCCCCCGCCCTCTACGGGGAACAATCAGACCGCCTAACCCTCTGCGTCTCTTCCCAAGTCGGTTGTGCCTTTGGCTGCAAATTCTGCGCCTCGGGCTTGATGGGCTTCACCCGCAACCTCACTGCCGGCGAGATCACTTCGCAAATTTTATTGGCTGAGGAACTGGCCGGCACCCGGGTGAACAACCTCGTGTTCATGGGCATGGGAGAACCGCTCGCCAATTTACCCAACCTCCTCAAAGCCATCGAACTCATCACCTCGCCTCAGGGGCTGCATATCGGGGCCCGACACCTGACCATCTCCACCTCCGGGGTGGTGCCCCAGATCAAAAAGCTGGCCGACAATCCCCGCCAGATTCGACTCGCCATTTCCCTCCACGGAGCGACCGACGAAGTGCGCTCCCAGATCATGCCGGTCAACGAACGGTGGGGGGTGGAAGCCCTCTTCGAAGCCCTGCGCTACTGGAATTCCCAGAAAAAGCAGCACCTCACGCTGGAATACATTCTCATCGCGGGAGTGAACGACGACTTGGAGCAAGCCCGCATTTTAGCCAAACGCGCGCGGGGCATCCGGGCCAAGGTCAACCTGATCCCTTACAACACCGTCGAGGGGCTGCCTTGGGTCCGCCCCAGTGAGGACCATTGCCGGGCCTTTCGGGACATTCTCAAGAACAGTGGCGTGCAGGCCACCCTCCGACTGGAAAAAGGGCACGACATCGATGCCGCCTGCGGGCAATTGCGCCTGCGCGAGGAAAACGCGAAAATGGGCTCTACCATCGAGAAGGGCTAGCGGATCCAGAAACCGGAATTCGCAACCTCAAGTCCAAGACCGCAGCAAAAAGGCGATGCGGCCATCAAAAAAGCCCGCAGAAAGGCGGGCTTTGGTTCAATTCGGGAGTAGATAGAAAAGCGGAGGAAATCAGAACGGGATATCGTCCTCTTCCTCATCATCGTAGCTGCCGGAGCCTTGTGAAGAAGAAGCGCCCTGATCGGGGGAGGAAGACTCCTGCCCGCCGGATTGATAGCCGCTGTTGGAAGACGAGTAATTTCCGCCCTCTCCTCCTGAAGACCCTCCGCTGCCACCGGGACCACCGATGAACTGCATCGATTCCCCCACAACTTTGAGTTTGCTCCGCTTCTGCCCGCTCGCTTTGTCTTCCCAAGAATCCAACTGCAAACGGCCCTCGATAAAGACCTCCCGGCCTTTGGCGAGGTATTGATTCACGATCTCCGCCTGCCGACCCCAGAGGGTGACATCGACAAAGGTCGTTTCCTCGGTCCGCTCGCCCCCATCACCACCTCCGCGATAGCGGTTGATGGCCATGCCAATATCGGCCACTGCGGTCCCCTTGGGGGTGTAGCGAAGTTCCGGGTCGCGGGTCAGGCGTCCCATCAAGTAAACTTTGTTCAGATTTGCCATGGTGAGGGATGCTATCGGCCCGCACGGGGCAAGGCCAAGAGCAAATTCGGATCAACTTCTCCCAAAAAGGAGATTAGGAAAGACGCTGATAATGCTGGAGGTAAACAAGATCATTCAATCGCAGGCGCTCCTGGATTTTGCCAATGACCTCGGGTTCCGCCAAAAAGATAAAATTCACGTAGTGACCGCCGTCCAAGTCGCGCGCATTGTATGCGAACTTCCGGCGGCCCAGCTGCTGGATCTCGTCCAGCTTGGCTCCCACTGCTTCCATTTCTTTGCCCACGCTGCTGACAAGGTCATCAATGCCCTTGTCGCTCCCCTTCGTGTTCAACACAATTAGACCTTCGTATTTCCTGCTCATCGTCGCTCGGGTGCTCTTCCTTCGGTTTATTCTTTACGTTAAATTTATTGGCCGCGCTCGTCACGCCGACCGAAGCGGCAAGCTGCACGGCCTGCACCGCTCTTGCAAGCGTGTTTTGCACTTCATCGCGTTCATTTGGGGCAAATGTCCCCAAGACGTGCCCCACGAGCTTGCCGGGAGCGGCCGAACCGACCCCCACCTTGAGGCGGGGAAAGTCTTTGCTGCCAAAATGCTGGATCAGAGACTTGATGCCATTGTGCCCACCGTCGCCCCCGCTGGCACGAAAGCGCAAAGTTCCCACCGGGAGGGCGACATCATCGTAGACCACGAGGATTTCCTGGGGCGTCCAGCGGTAAAAACGGGCCAGACTGGCCGCCGAGCGCCCGCTGTGGTTCATGAAAGTGGTCGGCTTGAGTAGAGTAAGAGCGCCGATTTTGGCCACCTCCCCTTCCCACTTGCGCTCCTTCTCAAACTCGGCCCCCGCCTCCCGCACCCATTGATCCAGGACCTCGAAACCAATGTTGTGGCGGGTGCCCTCGTATTCCTTCCCGGGATTTCCCAACCCGATGATTAATTTCAACTCACTCACTGCGCTTCATCCTCTGCCCTTTCCCGGCGGAGACCAATAAAAAACCCGCCTCCTGCGAGACGGGTTTTTTCCAAAGGGATCGAGCCAAGCAGAGCTTAGCCTTCAGAGGACTCGCTGGCGGGAGCTTCGGCCTCCCCAGCTTCGCCCTCTTCGCCTTCCTCATCGTCCGCAGCCACCCGGGGAGCAGCGATGAGAGCCACGACGAGCTCGGCATCGACATCGACCGAAACTCCTTCGGGGAGGTTCAGATCCGACACATGGAGAGAATCGCCAATTTCCAGCTCGGAAATATCAGCACCGAGGGTCTCGGGCAGGTCCTTGGGCAAACAAGTGACGTCGATGCTGTGCAACTGCTGCTCCAACACCCCGCCAGCCTTCAGGCCTTTGGCCTCGCCGGAAAGAATCACAGGCAAGTGGGCGGTGATCTCGGTCGTCGAGCTGACCGCGAGGAAGTCCGCATGCAAAATGGAATTGGTCAGGCGGTCATGCTGGATGTCCTGCACGAATGCGAGCTGCTTCTTTCCGCCTTCGATCTCGAGGTTGACCAAAAAGCTGTCGGAAACGGTGGAAGCGAGGAGTTCGCGGAAAGACTTGGCGTCGATCTTGAGGTTGAGGTTTTCCTGTCCTCCGCCGTAAACGACGGAAGGAACCCATCCCTCCTTACGCATTTGCTTGAGGAGTCCGGAACCAGTCCGTTTGCGTTCTTCTGCTTTCAGTGTTGCGGTCTTTGCCATGGCTTCTTAATGTTAAAAAGTGATTGCGCTTCGGCGTTACGTCGCGCTGGGGCGGCGGTGATTACACCTCCGGACCGCTGATGTCAAAGAGAGAACTCACTGATTTTCCCTCATGAATACACATGATGGCTTCGCCAAAGAGGGAGGAAACGTCCACCACCTCCACTTTGCCCTCGCGAACCACGGGAGTGGAATTGGTGGTCAGTAGCTTCTCAATCGCCGAATTTTCAATGCGCTCACGTCCCAAATCACCCAGCACGGCGTGAGAAACCCCGGCAAAAATACGCCGCGCTCCGTTTTGAGCAAGAATCTTCGCCGCGGCACAGAGAGTGCCCGCGGTTTCCGTCATATCATCGACGATGAGCACATCCTGTCCCTCCACCGAGCCAATGAGATTCATCGCTTCCACTTCGGTGGAGCTGACGCGGTGCTTGGCCACGATTGCGAGACCAGCCCCCAGGAGATCCGCGTAGGACCGCGCGATTTTCACCCCCCCGACATCCGGGGAAACCACAGTGAGCTTGGCCGGGTCTTCCCCCTGTCGCAAATCCCGCACCGCTCCGATGAGAGTGCGTTTGGCATAAAGATGGTCGACCGGAATATCGAAAAAGCCCTGAATCTGAGCCGCGTGGAGGTCCATGGTCACCACTCGCTGCACTCCCGCAGCGGTGAGAAGATTGGCCACCAGCTTGGCCGTGATGGGAACGCGGGGCTGATCCTTCCGATCCTGCCGCGCGTAGCCGAAGAAGGGTATCACGGCGGTGATGTTGCCCGCACTGGCCCGCCGGGCCGCATCGACCGTGATGAGCAATTCCATCAGGTTGTGGTTGGTGGGCGGACAGGTCGGCTGCACGATGAACAAGTCTTCACCGCGGATGTTTTCATTGATTTTGACAAATGTCTCGCCGTCGGGGAAGCAAGTCACCTTCACATCCACCAACTCCTGCCCGAGATAACGGGCAATCCCTTGTGATAGCTCTTCGTGAGCGCTCCCTGAAATCAACTTCATGTGCCTGAGGCGCGGAGTGTGCCGAAACTGTTGCAATTGACAACCATGGACCGGAACAACTTTGCAATCACTTGGCCCCCCGGCTGAACAAAACCGCCGGAATGGTTTTCATAATCAACTTAAAATCAAGCCAAAGAGACCAATTGTCGATATAGGCCAAATCCATTTTGACCCAGTCCTCAAATTCCGTGATTTGATTGCGTCCCCCGGCCTGCCAAGTGCAAGTGATGCCCGGTTTGACGCTAAGACGACGCCGGTGCTCGATGCGCTCGAACTCATCCACCTCGTAGAGCGGGAGAGGCCGTGGCCCTACCATACTCATATCCCCTTTCAAGACATTGAGAAGCTGGGGCAATTCGTCGATACTGGTCTTGCGCAGCCAGGTGCCGAAGGCAAAGACCCGGGGATCCTTGTCGAGCTTGAAGACCGGACCGCTCATCTGATTACCCACCTCCTTCTTGACCTCCGCCAGCTTGGCTTCGGCATCCGGCACCATGGTGCGGAATTTATACATCGTAAATGGTTTCCCATAACGGCCGGCCCGTTTTTGCCGAAAGAGGACGGGACCAGTGGGGCTGCCATGCTTCACCCCCGCAGCCGCCACCAACCACAATGGCAAGCTAACTAGAATCAAGCAAAAGGCCGCCACACGGTCAAAGACCGCTTTCGCGAAAAGTGCCCACGAGAGCTCGGGGGTGGAACGCAACACCAGCATGGGCTTGCCGCCCACCAAATCGAAGTCCGGTCGCGCAACCTGAGTGCGAATGAAGCTCGCGGAAACCCAGGCTTCCACCCCTTGAAGCTCACAGATCTCGATGGCCTTGGCGAGCTGACCGAATTCCGTATGCCGGGCTAAAAAGAGAACCCGCCCCACCGACGCATCCTTGATCTTGCTCTCGAATTCAGCAATGGAAACCTCCCGCAAATCGAGCTTCTCGACAATCTTCCATCCCGCTTTCACTTCCTCCGAAGTGGAATCCAAGAACTCCGCGATTTCAGCCTCTCCTCCGGAAATAATCACCGCCTCTTTGGCATCCTCGGCTCGAATGGAATGGAGAATAATGCTCTTGGTCGCGGCCTCACGAAGCAGAAGCACGATCCCAGCCAAGGGAATACCCGCTCCCAGAATCCAGCGGCTCTCCACCGATATTTTCGCAAAAATCACCACCAAACCCACGATCAGGCTGACCACGATGAAAGATTGGAGCAGCTGGACCAGGGAAGTGCCCACCTTTTTCCGTAAGGGATTGCGGTAAAAGCCAAACAAATCGAGCACGAAGGGAAGAAAGGGCACGATGATGAAAAGAACCCAGGTCAAATCGCGAATCCCCCCCTGGACTTGGTTGAGCTCACCCATGCCAATAAGATCACGGAAAGGGTCGCGCAGAAAAGCCGCGATCATGAATGCCACCCAAGTCAAAATCGCGTCCACCAATTGGAGGATTTGAATCGAAAAATTTTCTCGTTTGCCGTTTACCATACGATTGCCAATATGTGGGAAAGACCCTTAGTGATTTTGCGCGACTAGGGAAGCTTCGATTGCCAATCCAGCAGAGGGACGGGCTCGGGCTCGATGCGGGCTTGCTGGAGGAAGCTCACCCATTTCCCGGTTGCCTCCCGCGCGGCCTTGTTGTGCTCACTCCGGGAATAATTTCGGCGGTAGCTCTCCGCGAAAGCTTCCTGAGCCTCCTGAAAGTAAGACAAAGCCTCTCCCGAACGTCGATTGTGAAACGCTTCGTGCCCCTGCCGCAGGAAATGCCAGCCAATCCCGTGGATGACACCATATTTGTTCTCCCGCCTCCCCACGGCCTGCAAAGCCCGCAAATGATAGCGGCCCGCTTTCTCATATTGACCCAATTCATCAAGCGCGCGGGCATAGCTGGCCAGGCTTTCTCCGTCCAAAGGATGTCGTTCAACCGTTCTTTCCCAGTCCTCAGCCACCTGCCGCAAGACCGAGGGTTGGGGCTCCTCAGTGTTCACCCTTCGTGACAGAGACTGCCGGGCAATTTCTTGCCACACCTCGAAGGAAGGTGCCTGTTTGGCATAATCCCGCTGCAGCGCAATCACTGATTCGTTCTTCAGCTTTTTGCCTTCGATCGCCGCCCAGGTGGGAGCGGCAAAAATCTCCGCTTTTCCGCTCCAAATGGTGAAAGCCCCCACCAAGCCGATAAGCGAGAGACCAACGACAGGAATCTTCCTCACGCCCTGCCGGGCTTCGCTGGAACGGTTATTCCCCATGGAAAGCCAGGCGATGCTCCCTCCCGCCACCAGAAAAGCAAATAGGATCAAGTTGGGGGCGATGTGCAGATTGAAATCGAAGAGAGACCGAGTGACCTCTGCCGCCAAGACGCCCAAGGCGCCGGCCTTCAGCCAAATCACCTTCCCTCCCGGAGGGACTTCTTCCTCGGCAGCGGGCTGCGCCAGAGCCGCCCAAGCCGCGTAGACGATGAGAGTCAGCACAAGAAGAAGGCCCACTAAGCCATAATCACAAAGCACTTGCGCATAATCGGAGTGCGCCATCACCGCATCGCCAACCCACCCTCCTAGTCCGGCGAAATTCCGAGGAAAGCCGTAGGAGTAACTTTCCGCCCCCATCCCCAGAAAAGGCCGTTGAAACCACAGATCCAAGGCTAGCCCAGCCATGCGCAGGCGTTCCTCCAACTGACCACTCAGGATGCCATCCCCTCCCCGGTTCTCCATGATCCGTTCAAATCCCCAGAATCCAAAGAGAGAGACGAGAAGCAAAGCCGCGCCCACTGCACTGGTCCGCTTCCAAGAGAGAGCCCTTCGCGCCCCCTCCTCCCGCAGGGCCCAATGACGAGCCAGAACAAAACTCAGAATCCCTCCCCCCATCATCACGGCGAATCCACTCCGCGAGTTGGTGAGCAATCCAACAAGGGCACCAATCACGAGCAGAACGAGAAGCCCGAACCGGACCATCAGGTGATGGCGCTCAGCAGCCCGGGCCGCAAAAACCGGAAATGCAAAGGCGAGAAAGCCAGCCAGGTAATTACGGTGATAGTAAAAACCGCTCACTCCTTTGATATCCACCCGATCTCTTCTCAAAAAGGCGAACTCCGAGTCCACCACCGCCTGATAGCATGACACCAGGCTGTTCGCCAGAAGCAGCAAAACAAGACTTAATAGAAGAGCCCCCCGACCCCAGCGGAAGCGCAGACCAACCAAAGCGGCCATAAAAGCGAGAAAGCCATTGCCAACTAGAAATACATCCCGCCGGGCCAAGTCCCACACCGGCGAGAAATAAGCCCGGCCCAGAAAGTAGCTCGCAGCCAGAAAGACCACCACTGGAAAGCCCATCTTTTGCCCCCTCACGCCCCCACCCCAGCAAAGAATTGCCCCACCCCAGCAAAGAATTGCCCCACCCGCGAAAAATGGCCCAAGAAGCGCCAGACGGGGCAATTCAGCACCGTTGGCGACAACCACCGCCAAGACGAATCCAAGCAAGGTGAGGGTCCATCCAACCTGAACCACCGGGGGACATTTTTGAAGTTCACTTTCCATCACGTTTCTCGTTCCAAGAATGATGTTGCAGGCAGAAACAAGCAACCACTACCAAATGCCAATAAACAGAATCAGAAGCCCAAAGGCGATGACCGAGCCCGCCAGCAGTGAACTTTGAAAAAGCAGCTTCTCAGGAGCCTCTACGCTTTCGGACCGCCAGGCGAGTCGCAAATAAGAAAGCAGGCCCACCGAAGCCGGGAGCACGCTTACCATGAGAATCTCCCGATTGGGTTGAGAGAGACAGTAAGCCAGATAGAGTCCCCCGACCGCCAGGCAGCAGGACCCCACCAGAGTCTTGAGAAGGCCTTCGCTATAACCTCGCAAGGCCGGCCGGGTTTCCCCTACCGGGCGACCCCGGTGCTCCAAGAGACGCCACTCTCCCAAGCGCTTGCCAAATCCAAGCAAGAGGGCCATCGCGTAGGTGCATCCCATCAACCAGCCAGTGGGCTCCAGACCCAAAGCGTAAGCACCGGCCGCCACCCGCAATACAAAGCCCACCGCCAGAGTCAGCACATCCACGAAAGGCCATCCACGGAAAAAGGCGGAATAGGAAGCGGTCAGCCCCAAGTAGGCAGCCCCCGACCAACAAGCGGGCCGGGAGGCAAGCTCGTCGCCATAGGCTGTCCAAAGGCAGCCAAGGCCACCGAGTGCGAGCAATCCCGAAAGCAGCAAAACCTGACGCCCCGGCAAAAGCCCCGAGGCCACCGGGCGATGTCGCTTGCGGGGATGACGGCCATCCTCCTCGCGATTGAGAACATCATTCCACAAATAACCCGCGCTCGCCAAAGCACTGAAAGCCACCAAAACCGGCAACACCTGCCACCAACTGGCGAGGTCTCCAGCTTTGCCCGCAAAAAAAAGAGCGGCCAAACAAAAACCGCTCTTGATCCAATGATGGGGTCGTAGGACCTCCAGCCAAGCCCATCCTCGTCCTCCTTTCCTCATCTCACCTCTCTCCTCACTCCGCGATTGCCTTCAATGGCACCGCATCCTCACGGTCCACCGCTCCCAGCGATTTCTGAAAATGAGGCGCATACCTGGCAATAAACTCGTAGGCCCGCTCTTGCGCTGGAGCCCGCTTCCCATCGCTGCCCACCCAAGACATCACACTGGGATAAGCCCAGCGCTCCCGCCGCCCTTTCAAAATGGAATTCCAAACTTCCAGCCACACCCGCTCTTCATCCGACGGCGTCGAGGCATCCGGTCCAATCCACCAATAGACATAATGCGCCTTCATCTGCAAAGGCTCCCCGTCGGGCCCGAAACGCGTACTGCCATCCTCGTTGCGCAAGGCCTGCACCAGATGAAAATCCATCACCTGCAACGGCCCGCCTGCCGTAGCAATTTCCACTACCTCACGCTTGGCAATGGTCCAATTCTGCGCCCGCAAGCAGACCTGAGGTCGATGCAGGCTGCGCGAATCCGAACCCGCCACAATGAGCGTAGCACTCACCCGATTCTCCAACGCCCGTTCCGGTCCCATCCAATCCGGTGTGTATTCCCGCTTCAAAAAAGTAGTGTCCTTGGGCAACCACTCCTTCTCCTCCTTACTCATCACTCCCCCCCGGATTTCGTAGCCCACCAAATCATCAGGCAACCAGACTACTATGCCGGCCTCGGGATTGGTCTCCGCATCGCTGAAAAAGCGGCAGCAAACCAAGGTCGTGAGGCCCAGCAGAGCAAAAATGAGCGTTCGTATTGTCAGATTCATGTTCGTCCTTTCCACCCCAACAAGACTCAACCCACCTCCCGCGACACCTCCCGTCGCACCACTTTGGAGCGCTTGAAGACCTTCTGCCAACCTCCCTCCATCACCGCCACCATCAGCGAAAGGAGCACCAGCGCGACAACAAAAACCATCAAACCCGCCACGAGGTGAAAAGTGGACATCTCATGCCCCTCTCCCACCGCAAAGTCCGTGCCCCACACCGCCGAGCCCCCGAAGAGCATCAAAATGCGCACAAAGTTTCCCGCCACCGCGACCAAAGGCACACAAGCCATCAGCACCCAACGCTTCCACTCCTCCTTCACTCGCAAGAAAGAGAAAACGAGCCCAATCATCACCAACGCAAAAAGAGAGCGCATCCCGGAACAAGCCGCATGCACATCCAGAGCAATCGGATCGCCTGTGACCGGATCCAAGGCGGAGGTGCTCAAGGAACTGCCACTGGCCACCGCGCCGGCTCCCACCACATTGAGAAACCACGAAGTCAGCTTGATCATGATCAGTTGCAGAGGAGCCGAGACCCGTTCGATGAGAAACCGCCAAGGCCACATCATCCCCAACAACATCCAGAGCCAAAACAGCTTACCAAACCACCTCCAGCCGAGAAACCAGAGAATGGTTCCCAGCACGAGGATCTGCCCCGCAGCATAGCCAAAATACTTCTGCTCTCCCCGATAGCCCGCCCAATAGAATAAAAAGCCAAAAACGAGAAAAGCCCCCCCTCCCACGAGAGCCGGCTCCACTGCCGTATTCAGCAACTCTTTTCGCCGCAGCCAAAACAGACCAGCCACCGCAACGGGCACAAAATAGCCAAAACTCCACTCCCCCCCGTCGAGCCGGTAATCCTTCACAATATGCGTCACCAGAGGCTTACGGATGAACCGCACCTCGCCATCAATGACCTGGCCATATCCCGAGGAATAGCTCAGCATCACAAAAAGCAGCGCAAAAAGCACCGCTACCACCAATCCCATGCCGATTTTGGGTGAAATCATCATCATTATTGCCGAAACTTATTACGCCAAGAGTTCACGCAAACGCACCCGCAACTTCTCGATCGAATAGAGGTCTTCATAACGTTTTCGATTCGCTCGCCCCCACTGGGGCCATTGTTCTTTGGCAGCCAAGGCTTTCAACAGAGCAGTGGTGAGCCCCCCGGTCAAATCTTCTTCCACTCCTTCAGCGAAGACCACCCCCTCACCCTCGCCACAAACCTCCCGATTCGCTCGCCAGTCCGTAGCGACGATGGGCAGCGACCAATGCATGGCCTCTATAGCCACCATCCCAAACGACTCGTAGGGAGCAACGGTTGAGAAGACAAAGAGGTGGGCATTACGATAGGCCTCCGCCAAAGCCTCACCTTTCAGCAAGCCCCGGAACTTCACCCTATCGGGATCTGAACATTCCGCCCGTAAATTCTCCAAATCAGTATGAGTCAAGTCGCGCGCAGGCTCGCCCACCAGATGCAACTCGAGATCGGGATAGTCGCCTTGTATCTGTCCGAAAGCCCGCAGGAGCTCCGGGGTTCCTTTTTCGTGACAAAGGTGTCCCACACTCAGCGCGATGGTGCGCGTCTCGCTCGAACTTCGCAAGCTTTGCCCGCTCCCCTCTCCCAAGGTGTCCTCCAAACCATTGGGCATGACGAAACAATCTTTAAGACCCGCGGCCTCCGCGTCCCGGGAGCCAAATTGGGAAAGCACGATCGCCCGGTCTGCGCGCTGATAGATAGAACGGGCCACCTGCGCCAACCACCGGGGACAACTCTCCAAATACTCCTTCAGTCCCGCTGCTCGGAAATGAAGAAAAACCCGGCGAGAAAACAGATAGGCCCAAGGCAGCAAAAGGGCATCTCGCAGAACAGGCGCCAGATGAGGGCCCCCCACCGGATAGATGATGACATCGATGGCTCCCTCGAGACGGAGCCGGAGCAAACGTCCTACCACCCGCACAAGTTCCAGAACCTTGTCCAGACCCACGCTACTAAAGTTTGCGCTATCCTTGGTGAAATTGAACCGCCAATGCCTGACGGGACCTTCCTCCTCCTTGCGAAGAAGCTGATAGACACGCTGCACGTTCAGGTTCTGCCCACCTACCGGCGGCGGCATCTGCCCCGCTACTACCACAGCTCCTCGTTTGCGTCTCGCCATAAGCTCTTATTTCCTCGATTTGAGAAGCCTCCCTAGGCGTGTTCCCTCCGGTACCATTCCGCCGTTTCTCCAATCCCCTCTTCCAAGGTGTAGGGAGGCGGACCGAAGAGTTCGTAAGTCTTCTCGACCGGAGCCAAATAATCCTCCGTCATGCTATTGAGACGGGAACTGGTCAAATAAAAGGGCTTGCCTTGCACACTAGAAATCAAATCGCCCACTCGCGCAATCAGCTGCAAGACCGGATAAGGCAACTCCAGCGGATCCTTGCCCCGGAACTCCCGCACGAATCCCTTCGACCACCGGTCGATGGGGATGGCGGGATCTCCCACGTAAATCGCCTGTCCCTGGATCGTCTCCTCCTTCGCCTGAAGAATCTGATCAATCTGCCACACCACATTGCCGATGTAACCATAAGCACGGGTCGGGCTCGGAACCCCGGGATGCAAATAAAGACCCTTGGCAGCGATTCGCCAGAACTCCCTGCCATAACGGGCATGATAAGGACCCCAAATGTTCACCGGCCGGATAAAACACCAGCTCATGGGCAATTCGGCCGCCCGCACAATCTTCTCCCCTTCCACCTTACTCTGCCCATAAACCGTGTGCGGAAAATAATCCTCATCATGCTCGGGCAAGCGGCCAGGCCCACTAACATACTGGGTCGAAGTCATAATGACTCGTTGCAGGGAAGGAGTCTTTTTGATGGCCTCACACACCTTGCGCACGCCTACGGTGTTGACCTCATAACCCTCCTCCACCGTGGTGTCCTCCACACAGTCGGTGCGCGCCGCCAGGTGAATCATCACCTCGGGACCGAAATCGGCCAAAGCTCCCGCCAAAGCCGACCCCTCCATGATGCTCCCCTCCCGCCAATACTTTTTCTGCTCGCTTTTTTGCGGCGGAGCACAATCAAAATTCATAATCTCGCAACCCTGAGCCTCAAAATGCTCAATCAAATGCGTGCCAATAAACCCGGATGCACCCGTCAAAAACACCTTTCTCATCTTCGTCTCCATCCTTACCTCTCCCCGATTCCCATAATATCAATCTTCTCCCAACAACTCCCCATACACCGCATAAAAGCCTTCCAGGGTTCGGCGCCAGGAGAATTCTTTCGCCCGCTCACGTAGTTCTCGCCGAAAACCCTCTTCTCCTCCGCGGTGGGCAGCCTCTACCAGCCGCCGTCCTGCCTCCTTCTCGTCGCCAGGATCAAAGAGAGAGCCCAAGCCCCCGGCCACCTCGGGCAGGCTCGTGGCATCACTACAAGCAACGGGAGTCCCGTGCGCGAAACCCTCCAGCACAGGCAGGCCGAAGCCCTCCCGCAGCGAAGGAATCACAACGACATCCGCCGCCGTGTAGGCCGCCGACAAAGTCTCGTCTTCAACCCGCCCCGCCTCTAATAGACGGTCTTCTCCCAACTCTGCAAACAAAGTGCGCCGCAATTCCTCCGGCATTGGAGATCCCACCCGCAGCAAAGCCCACTCCTTCCCACTCACGCGGCGGGCTTCCGCCATCAAACCCGGGAGCAGAGCCAAATTCTTACGCTCCAGAGAGCTTCCCACCGACAGGGCTATCCGAGTCGCACCCGCTTTCCGCAAACGGTCACAGAGTTCACAATGCTCCGGCAAAAGCTCCGGAACGGTCACGCCATTGGGAACCACCACCACCTTTTCTTCTCTCAAGTTCAAAAGAGCAATCGCCTCCTGACGCGAATACTCCGAAACCGCCACTACCCGATCCGCCCGGCGCAGATTGTCCACCACCGAACGGAAACGCTCCAATTGGCGCGGGCTCAGTCCCCCTGATTCCTGCAGGGGAATCAAATCATGTAGCGTCACCACCGTGCGCGCTCCTTCCCGCACCCGGGGCAAGAGGTGGCCACTGGAATGGTCGAGAAAATGAACCAGAGAAGCTTTCCCACTCTCCCGCCAAATTCGCCACGGATAGCCGACATATTTGCCCAGCGCCCGAGGGAGTCGTCGCTTGGCCCGATCCACCGGCAAGGGCCCCGGGGGCCAGACCTTCAACGAATAAGGATCGTCCACCCGCACCTGCTCCTGCAGGCGCTGCCGGTAAACATCCATCGAAATACTAACCTCTTCATAGTGAGCGCCATACCAATGGACCTGCCTCAACGTTGCCAAATCTCAACTCTCCGTTTGCGTTCCCTGCTCCCCCTTCACCTTCTTCCATGAGGACCTCAGCCATATCCTCAGAGCCTCCGGCCACTTGGGGTTCATGCAAGGGCGTTCGATAAGAACATAAAAAACAAGGGATGCCACTCCAACTACCGGCAACCCGATCAATGCTAACTTCACATAAGAAACAACCAAAGAGTCCTGTTTATCGACTACAACTCGCGAAACAGCCGTTAAGAGAGGCATATGAATCAGGTAAATCGAGTAGCACATCCCACCAACCACTGAAACCCAAGACACACTAAGCGCTCTCTTAAACCAATGACCATAAAGGGCCGCGCAAAAGATGACAATCAAACTAGCCACGTCTAGCACCCCATTACCCGAATCATAAAAGAAAAACATGAGCGCCAGGAACCCGAGAACATCAAGAATCTTTTCGTTAACAGGCACCTTTCCTACACAAACATGGTAATACGATAGGAGAAATCCAGTTAAAAAATAATGCAAATAAGGAAAAGGTGTGGTGTAAAAGCGACGGTCCAAGTCTAGAAGATCGGACCCAAATAACGCTGAAGCAAGAATAAGCCCCAGAAGCATCGCGTAAACAACCACAGGGAACCGTGAACAAAAGACCAAAGCAAACAAGGGCGCCAGAATGTAGAAGAGAATTTCAACTTCTAATGACCAAGTGACCGCGTTGAGTGGAGGCACCTCCCCATACACGAGCCCACTCAAGTAGAAGAGACGAACGAAGAAATCTTTCCCATACTGTAAAAGAGACAAACCCTCCTCATTCAAAGCAATAGCAAGAAGATACACCCCCAACAAACTAATTACATAGGGAGGCTCGAGCCGGGTCAACCGCCGACCAAAATACTTCCTCAAGTCAGCCCGGCTTCCCTCCAGCCGTTCCTTTACGAATTTAAGAGAAATAATAAAACCGCTAATAGCAAAGAAGAGCTTAACCCCTTTCCCTCCCGAACCGATAAAGGGAATGTTGTGCTTGATCTCACCGACTTCCCCGAAATAGCCGGTAGCGAGACAGCGACCCAAAACGTGGAGAAGGAGAACCATGAAGATAGCCACGAATCGAAGTCCATCGATTTCAGCATAATAGACCCTTCCAGAAGACGTCTCTCGCCGTAAAGAGCTTAATGAAAACAAGGAAGCAATTTTCATAACAAGAAGGGCTCTCCGGATTGTCTTAAGAGGAGAGATCACGCCATGGTTCCAGAAGGTCTCCCAGCTCTTCCTCAAGTCGCTCGAGAGTCTCCGGTTCAAGCTTCGAACGAAACTGGCCCCACTTCCCACTACGCCTATGCGAGATCTTATTCTCCTTCACTGATTCAGTGATCACGCCTTGACAGACTTTCTCGATATCTTCCAGAGAAACATCTAACTGGCAAGATGAGGCGAACGCGGCAAGAAAGCCGCCCATGTTTCTAGTCATATCTTCGTAACGAAAGAATCGCTCGGACTCGCCATACTGATAAAATTCATCCAAATAGACACGATAGCGGTCCTTAATTTCTCCCAAAAAATGTGGATGCAAGACGAATTCATCCACAGACATACTCGCAACCTCTTTCCTCCGCTCAACCGCCTTCATATTTGTTACCGTGTGAGCAAACCCTAGAGAATAATAATGAGAAACGAGGACATCCCTTGGGTCTCTTAGCAAACAAAAGCTTCTGATTTCCGAACCACCAATGAGCTCACGCACAGGGTGATAATGGGGACCGTAAAAATAGCCGGTCTTTCGAAAAGCGGGCAAAAATTCACCGATGCGATCTTCAATGTTACCCTTCTCAGGCTCGCGATGCATCAGATACGCCTCGAAATCAATCCAGCTCAAACTTTTTTCCTGCTGCCTAAAAAGTCGCTGCAGGACCTTCTTGAACACCTGTGAGCCACAGCGATAATAAGTAAAGTAGAGGATTGAATTCGGGCCGGAGTCATTTGCAGATCTACCTTTTATCAATCGTGTCTCAGCCCGGTAATCACAATAAGCAACGGCGCGCGAAACCTGAGTATATAGGCGGGGCGAACCTTTGATCAAGGCCTGCTTAATTTTATTGCGCATAAGATTTACTCAAAATAGCCTCATTCGCTTCCTGTTCGCTGACGGAAAGAGCTTCAGGCGAATTCAAAGGGAGGTAGCGTAATAGCCAAAAGATCGAAAATGAGAGACCCAGAAAATACGGAACCGGAAAAGTTCGCCACACGCCAAATCCCAGCATCGGTACAATAATGAGGGCGAGACCCAAGCAGAAGCAATAGGCCGCTAATCGTTTCCCGTCGCGATAAACTTCTAGATACATCCCATGAAGATACCAAGAAAGAGGAACAGCCACAGCAGCAAGAACGAGCAAGGGAATGTAACCCAACCGGTAAACGAGAGACACCACTCCCGCATGGAGAGTATAGCCATAGGCTTCATTTCCTTGTCCGAAGAGAAGACCGAACGGGACCCAGTTTCGAGAATCCGCTAGACTCGAAAATTCGACCATTCGCACATTTAGCGTTCGTATACGGAACAGATTTTTTTCAGCATCTCCGGTAAGACTGAGGGCACTATTGAGCCAACGCTGCCACTCGGGAAGTTGTTGAGCAACCCAATCTCCGTAAAACACTAGCCCAGCGAGAGAGGCTACTCCACCAAAGACCATAACCACGTATCCTGCTCGATTGCGAAGAATGAAGTAAAGAGCGAGACTCATGGGAAGAATGAGAAGAGGCCCCCGTTTGAGAGACATCACTGCGGCGGTAACAAAGAGCAAAATGAGAATCAACGCGAGAGGCGTGCCTACCAATTTTCTGCGTTCGCTTTTTGAAAGAACCATCGCAGAAACTGTTAGCACGGCTGCTGCCATCATGGCGGAGGATAGAGCCCCTTGGGAGGCAAATGGCCCAAAAACGCCTTCCCCGTTGAAAACATAGATGTCATTTCGCGAAAATCCCGAGGCGTAATAAGTGAGTTCGAAATCATTCATTCCGTGCAAGAAGTGGTAAATTGCGTAACCCGCAGCGGGAACCATAATTATAAAAAGAAACCGCAAGTAGCTAAAAACCTCGCTTCGACTACGAAGCACAGACGGAACAAGGAAAAGTAATCCGAAATAGGCCACAGACACCGCCAGATCCTTACCCGATTCTACGCTTAAGCCGGCACGCGCAAGGACAAGTATGGAGAGCGCAAACATAACGCCTATCGACAACAAAAAACTTTTCCGTTCCAACATGACCTCTGGTGAGTTCCAGTTGAAAAAGAGCCGCAAGGAACGGGAGAGACAGGCTCCAAGTAGGAGAACCGAAGGAGTGCCGAGCACGAAGAACAAATCCGTGAAGAAGAGATTCTCTCCCACCACCAGCAACTTTTTGCCCAAGTCAACGTAGATGGCCAAGATGGCCAAAACGTAGAGACTCAGCTTGGGAGCAGCAAAGCCGAGAAAGAAGGCCATAGGGAGAAGATACTTGTAGAACTCCCCCAAAGCATTCCGTCCCGAGGTAAGCATCTGAATGACCACGAAAAGGACCATGATGAGGCCCAGACCAACGATGAGGGGGGTAGCGATTTTCTTATTCATTGGGTAGCAGCAGGTTCAGGGGAAGAAAGGTTCTCGGCATCTCCATGTCCCACGGGAAAGCGGCCCCCTTCTTCGGAAGATTGCGGCCCCCGGTCAACGAAAACAGTGGGCAACAAACGAAGCCCGCCCCCTCCCAAAGCGAGAAACAGAAACAATTTCCGTTGGAAAGAAACCTCTTCACTCAATCTGCGGTACTGCTTCCAGCCTCCAGAGAGAGCCCCGGCGAACCCGTTTCGTTTCCAGCCCAAGAGCAGGTGATTGTGGAAAAAGAGGACAAAATGCTTGGGCAAGCGCTTGCCTTCCCGGAAGGTGGCCGCCCGGCAGCCCCCGACCCGATCGGCGAGATGGATCACCGGCAAGCGCTCATCCAGCCAAACTTTCCCCCCTCGGCCCCGGAGGCGCACAAAGAGATCCGTTTCTTCCAAGATGGCATTGCCCAGATAGCGGGGATCGAACCAAAGCCCCCCTTCTCGACCAAGGACCTCACACCGAAATGCCATATTGCAGCCCCGGCCCCCTTCCACCCAAGCCGAGCGAAGCTCACCCAGAGGGTCCTCCGGATTGGGGATGCCATCGGCCAGCGAGCGCGGTTCATCCTCTCCTCGCTGTAAAACCGGTCCCACCACACTATCCGCCCCACTCTCCGCAAAGGCTTTCGTTAGCTGGCTCAAGTAGTCCCCATCCAAGATGACATCATCGTCGAGGAAAAGAACCAGCTCCCCCTGCGCGCGTTCCAAACCCCGGTTGCGCGCTGCCGGCAAATTCGCCCATCCTTCGGCGCGCAGCCAATGAAAATTGTCCCGTTCCCGCATCCCTGTCAAAGCGGCTTCCACCTCGGGCTCGTGCCGGGGCGTCTGGTCCACCACAATCACTTCAAAACAAGAAAAATCCTGCTTCCAAAGGTATTCAAGCGTTTCCACGAGAACACGCTCTCTCATGAAAGTGGGGATAATTATGGAGACGACCACTTCCATCTTCTTATCCTTCAATTGGCGCTTGCCTCGACTCCGCTGAACGAAGCTCTTCTTGAGCCCATCGGTAGATCCTCATATCACTCTCATTGAGAAGGTTCCACACCTTATTGAAATCCTCGGGAGGAGGAGGCGAAAACCGAGCCATCCGATAAGCGGCCCCCCACTTCTTCGGTCGCTTCAAATAACGGAAGAATGCCCTTCTATCACTCGAAGAATTCGCGTTGAGCCTCACCGGCTCCCATCCCGCCCATTCGAAAAAACAGCTCCACGAACGCTCGTCCTCCAGAACACCCACGAAATCAAAGCTTTTGATCATTTCGTAAGCACGTTCACAATCTTTTTGCCTCAAATTCCCCGTCAAAACACGGGATAAGATCCGGGTGTAATAGTTTTCATAGTAAAAAGACTGCTCTTTATGCCGGAAGAACGTCGTCCAATCGCAGTCACCCCGAAAAAATTGATGCTGATAATCATAACGAAAATTCGAGAGAAACCGGGCGCCCGGCTCCCTCAGAAAGGTAAAGACTTTCACCTGCGGGTGGGCCAAAAGGACCTCCAGATTCGGCACACTGAACTCGGAAGCCACAAAGGTTACTCCTCCGTTCAGTAGTCTCGAAACCAGAGACCGCAACCCGTCCCCATCGAGAGCACGATAGTCAATTTCTGTGCCATCCTCTTCTAAAATGTTTCCATTTCCCGAGTCCGTCAAAATCTCATGATTCTTCTCCGCACACTTAACAATAGTCGTCCCTCCCGCTTTGTGCATATGGACAAACCAAAACAAACTTTTCGCATCTTCTACCGACATCTTAACCCAATCTTTTTCGATATGAACTTGACCCGTAGTTTCGCTCAACTCCGGCCTTACCCAGCAGCCTAGAGAACAGGACCTGTATTTCGGCCAGGCCCTCCCGCAAGCGAAACCTTGCTCCCTTGATGAGCAGAACCCGGACCGAACAGAGAGAGGCACGGCCGGTGTCCCCCCAGGTGTCGATCCATCTGCCCATCACGTAAGCCTCCTGCACCCGTTTGGCCGTATTCTTATACGGGTTCTCGTAGGAAATCACTTCCGGCAATACTGCGACTGCCCAAGCACGGGCCTTAATCGCGCGCGACCACAATTGATCTTCACACGTTGGAATGGTCTCGCAGAACGGCTCTTCAACCCAACAGCTCGTTCGAATCATCTGCCCCCTATTGTTCGCTTCCGACGCCGCATCCGTGATGGAAGGAGAAGGGGCATTGAACGAGAGGTCGCGATCCTTCACCGAACCATAGACCACTGCGCCATACTTCGGGCTCTCTCTCAGAAAGCTAAGGGATTTTTGCGTCACATCAAATCGCTTTAAGATGACATGAGAGCTGACAATGAGACAAAACTCACAATCGACTTCCGCCATTCCCAAGTTCAGTGCCTTGGAATAGTTAAAGGGTTCCCCGGCAGGGTACTCAACAACGACGGCCTCGGGAACCAGCTCGTGAACAATCGCCAAAGTCGCGTCCCGGGATTGATTGTCGACGATCACTACCCGGCGAGGTGGTAACCTCTGATTCAACAGTCCAGTGAGCACCTCCCTAATGGTCGCCTCGGAATCGCGCGTCCGGATCAACACTGCATATGACGTCTTCAAGGTTGGGATAAATTTGAGCCTCTCGCCTCCGGGTGCTTTCTCCCCTGCTGGAGCCGGAAAGCCTTTCCCTCAGAAGGGGGCACTCTTTAGGGTGGGAGTCTTTTTGGCCTGAAAATGAGAAAGAACCCACCTCTTCCCTCTCATTTCGACAAAGTGGAAGAGCAGGTGAGAGATGAGGAGAATGAATCCGATTTGTGCAACCACAAAGCCAAGACGCCAGCCAAATGCCATGTTTTCAAAAAAACCTTCTCCCAAACCAGACACGAGTTTTGCACCCGGAAGAACGTGAAAAAGATAAACAGAATAGGAGACAGCACCCAGCCACTGCATGCATCGTGAGCTAAAGAAACGCGAAGCCAAAGACTTTGAATCTTGCAGAAAACAAAAAATGAGAAACACCACACCCCATTGGCTTAGGAGAGATAATCCGGGAAAGACCAAGTTGTCGAAACAATGCCAAATGAGAACGAGGAAGGTAGCCCATGTCGCATGGCTAGAAGCAATCTGAACCCAACCGGGCCTCAATCTTAACAACTGGTAAAGGAGCATTCCCAAAGGAAAATAAACTGTGACTCTCAGAAGCGCACCCCAGCCTCTGTAGAACGGCTCATCCGTTTGCCGTAGCGGAATCGCGAGTAGCTCGTAAACTACTGGAGCTAGGAAAATCATGATCAGCACCTTTCCTAGTTTCGCTCGCTGCATTCCAAGAGCTAGAAGACCAGGAAAAATGAGAACATAAGCGAGCGCTTCCATCGCAAGGGACCAAGAAGGCACAATCCAGCCATTGAAAGCAAGACCGGGAAATGGGTGGAGAAAGAGAAGCTGGAGCACCGTCTTGGCACCATCTTTAACGAAGGACTGCCCTGCTCCATCGGTATGAGTCAAAAGTGAGACTCCATACGCGAGAAGCGTCAAAATAAAATAAAGAGGATAGATCCGCGCAAATCGCGCGAGGTAAAACTTCTTCCACGAGCACCCAATCAACCGACCCTCGTTCCTTTCCTCGTCTGCTTGGTAAACATAGCACAAGACAAACCCGGAAAGAACGAAGAAAACATTCACTGCTGTCGCCGCACTACAGAAAGGGACCACAGCTCCTTCCCATTCTGGCAAGGTCGTCCCCAAGCCCAAATGACTCGGGATAACAAGTAAGGCAGCCAAACCCCGAATGCCAGTTTGCGAAAGGATATGTTGTGGCTTATTCATTGGCCCTCAGATCCGACCTTCTGGTTCTTCGTCGCTTCCCGAAATCCCAAACGCTTTGCCGGAACACCTCCCCAGATTTCGTTTTCTCCAACTGACTTCGTCAAAACCGCCCCACTGGCGATGACCGCCCCTGCACCAACCTTGACCCCGGCAAGAATACTGACACCCGCTCCAATCCAAGCTCCGTTCCCAATGTCGACCGACACCTCGCAATCAGTATATCTTTGTTCGCTGATAGGTCGGTCGGAGGCGAAGCCATGGTTGGACGATACGATCACAGTATTGTTTGCAATCATCACATCGCGGCCAATGTTGATATCAGCTCCAGCGGCCCGGATGTTGACGCATTCTCCGATATAACTCCCAGAGCCGACGCGGAGGAAGGCATCACGCTCTGTTTTCGCCCCAGCGGGACAGGTCATCAGGGTTGTAAAATTCGCCACAAACACCCCATCACTCAGAAGAATGCGCTCTCCCCCCTGGATGCGCACAAAAGGTCCAATCACCGCTCCCCTCGAGTCGAAAGTTACAAGATTGGCGAAATGCCTTCTCAGCATTTTTAACAATCTGATGAGGTTTTTGGTCTTTTGGGAAAGAGTCATAAGGAATACCGCTAATAAAATTGCGAAGTTGGACTACATGACACGCCGCTTCCTCACGACTCGGCGAAGAAACTTCTCCTCAACCCTCTGCTCCGCAGACGGTGGAATCACTCGGGTCAGACAATTAGCGAACCTCCGAGACCGGAGAGAAAGGCTCCAGCGATGCCTGGGGCTTTTCGAGTAACATTCAACGAGAAGCCCCCCTTCTTGAGGGGAAAGCTCATCGAGCCACTTTGCAACTCCGCGTGCGCGAAAAGCCTGACTGAAAGCGGAATAAACCACCGCAATATTTTTCTCATAAAGCGGACCTTGCTCCTTCCGAAGTTCGATATCCTTGAGAGCTGAGAGCAAGACGAGCAACGATTCTTTCTCCACATTCTTCAGCCTAGTGATCTTGTCAGGGGCGTCTCTGCGCCATCCGTTATCATAGCCGGCAAGCCTCTGGTAAACAGGTGAATAGGCGAGACAATCCAAATGGAAGAAGAGGTCCTGCCAGCGATCCAAATTTTCCCTCCATTGCAGGTGATTTTCTTGGAGGAAAGACCGTCTCCATGTCGGACCGGTGGTTAACCAAGGATGGTCAAAGAGAAAAAAGCGTTCCGTATCGCTGCAATCCGTCTCGTGAGGAAAACACAGATAGCGGGAAACATCCCCTATCTTACTGTCGAAAATCACCGTCCCCGAAACCGTAAAGTCCAATGCGGGGGCGGCAGCGAGGGCCTCCACTCGGCGGGCGAGAGCATCGGGAGTCAGCAGATCGTCGGAATCGAGAAAGATCACGAACTCACCCTGGGCTTCCTGCAATCCTTTATTGCGACAGGAACAGGCTCCTTTGGGAGCCTCCCCCCACTCCAGCAATCGCACCCTCTTATCTCTCTCGCCGAAACCTTCGACCACCGCGCGACTCCCGTCTGTCGAGCCATCATCCACCACCAGCGCCTCCCAATTCTGATAGCTTTGGGCCTGAATCGACTCCAAAGTCTCGCCGATCAGATCTTCTCGATTGAAAAGAGGGATTATGATGGAGACCTGAGAGTTCATTGAGAGGAAGTGAAACTTAACTCGAGCTTAAAAGGTCCAATTGCCGGGAAGCCCCCGGTTGAGCAAGCCAGCAAGATGCTCGTTGGGAGCTTTGTAATAATTCCTGAGATAAGCCTTGGTATCTGGGCTTATTCGGGGAGGCTTGGCCTCGATAATAGGATTCAGCCAGCGGTTGTAAACTCTGTCCAAGAGGGGGCTCTTCCCTTTAGGGCGCAGCTCAAAGCGTGTTTGGTAGTCGGGCTTGTTTCCGGCCCGCAAGCGATTCCAGACCAAGTGTGCGCTCACAAAACGACGCATTTCCGCTGAATTCGTATGCAATGGCTCACAAACCTCTTTGAGGGCTTCTATGCCAAGAAAAGCGAGGACTTGAGCAGTTTCCTCCGCAGCCTTTTGCACGAAATCTTCGAAAAAGATGACGAGTATCTGTTCACGCGGAAAGAGCCGATAGTAATTTTCCAATTGGCGGGCATAGAGACCTCTCGTTAAAAGAGAAGCGGGTTGACGGGCGAGCATTTCCTCAAAGGAGCAAGTGGCTCTGTTGGTCTTAAAGAGATGCCAATAATGTGAGTAAGCTCGCGAGACGGGCTCTCGCAACATCACAATCAGTTTTGCTTGCGGGGCTTCTGCCTGAATGTTCGCTGGGGCCAGCTCGCTACTGAGATAGGTTGTCGAGTCCTCACCAATGAGCTGATCCTGCGCTGCGAACTCGAATTGCATATTATACCAATTTCGATAACGCTCCTTATGCCCCGCTACATCCGCTCCCCTTGACAAACACCTCCAAGGGAAAAAATCGGGATGCTCAAGGCAATCCTCACAGTCAAAGTAAAACAGCTCACCTTTCGGTATGAAAATCTTTGGATGGCGCACCAGCATCGCGTGCAACGAAGTGGTCGCCGCTTTCATCGCTCCAAGTATAATGAAGTCAGGAGTCATAGTTGTGTGAGCACCAGATCTATCGACAGAGCTTGAGAATACTCTCTTTCTCTGCCTTCCAAGTGAATTGCGCTTCCGCCTTAGCCCGACCTGCGACACCGAATTCTTTTCTTCGTTTCTTATCAGCAGCGAGTTCGCTGATTGCACGGCTCATTCCAGAAATATCTCCCTCATCAACGAGAAGGCCGGTCACCTCTTCGTCAACTTGATAGGGAATTCCGGAATGACGGGTTGAGACAACAGGTAAGCCAAACGCCATCGCCTCCATAATCGCAACGGGGGCCCCTTCTTGATCCCCGTTATCGGGGGTGATGCTATGCTGAAGGAAGAGGTCCGCAGATGCCATCAATTTCTTGACATCAGCATTCGGTCGCGCACCGAGAAGCGAGATACGGTCGCGTACGGCGGATCGTTCGGCCAGTTCTTTGCACTCGCCAAATAATGGACCGTCACCGATCATGGTGAGAGAAAGGCGAGCGTTCTCCGCCGCAGCCGCAATGAAGGCTCTAAGTGTTTTCTCAGGGGCTTTCTTGGGCGTGAAACGACCTACCGAAAGGCAGCGGACAACCTCATCCCCAGCCTCGGCTCTTTTGAGACTCGCAGAATCGGGTAATTCGACACCGTAGGGAATGGCATGAATGCGCTCTTGCGAGATTCCAAGCTCGCCCAATCGCTCGGATTGGTAGGGGGTCGGAACAACAAGGCAGTCAATCTCGCTCAACAAATGGTAGTTACGCTGACCCCATTTTGATTTGGGAATTTGCGTGATATCATAGCCGTGGCCCCTCACCACATGCCGCAATCCTAACTCTTTGCATATGGGGTCCATATGGATACCCGTGTGCAGATACTGAGAGAAAACGGTCGTGATCTCATGTTCCTTAAACAAAGAGCGGCATGATTGACGAAAACGCCGCTCATCACTCCAGAGATAAGGACGGAAGCGTAAGCGATTGAGCTTACGTAAAATCACATGTTCGATTCTTTCACGAGGACTAACACTTTTTTCCAATATTGTTGTTTTACCGTCAGGTCCCTCCCAACCATTGATCTCTTGCAAGCGGCCAAGCGTAACTAATCCCTCAGGCTGCAACTCTTGTGCATAGCGTTTGATAAAAGTCTCAGTGAGGATTCCCACTTTTGGACAAACCAGTGCTACCCTCACGATCCAATTTTTCTAAGTTCACGCTCCCTTAACATTTGAGCTAATCGGCGATACGGCCTCAGGCGTCTTTCGAGTGTTCCCTGAGGGGAGAAGGCTCCAAGTTTAGTCATAAAAAACCCATCGGTTGTCGGGTTTCTATCTTGGAGACTTTCCTCTCCAACACAGATAAGAATATGATAATAATCACACGATTTCCAAATCGACTTTTGCTGAAAGGAAGCGAGATAGCCATCAACATCCTTGGCCAACTGAAGGCAATCTTCAACGGATACGTCTTCGTCTACGATTTGAAGCCCCTCCCCATTCGCCCGCAATGCGGCCTGTTTACTCAAAGATGGAACGGTCAAAACAATCCGTGTCCCGCGATGCGAGTGCATAGCGAGTTTTCGATGAACAGTTGGACGGGATTCCCTCGGCAGGTGCTCATAACAGTCTGGAAAAATGATTAAATCATATGTCCCCTCGAGTTCGTCTTCATCCGCACAGATATCACAGACTCTAAAACGCGTTTTTTCATTAGAAAAAAGCTTATTCGCCCGATCGATGGCGTCCGAACTAATGTCCAAACCCAGAATCCTAGCTTCCGGGCCCACCTTCTTCCGGATGACCGGAGCAAGGTCACCATAACCAGCTCCAATAATCAAAACAGATTGAATTCCCGGATGAGTAACTCCTTTCAGAAAATGCTTTTGATACTCTACCCGCAAGTTTCCGTAAACGACATCTTTCTCGAATTTTTCGGAAAATTTATCGTAGTATTTTTTTACTGTTTCACTTTTCACATTTTCAAAATACAAACTAAATCTTCAACATTATCTATACAAAGCACTGATCAACTTGCGACAAAAACTATTAATAACAGGAACTGACAATCTCTCAGAAAACGCGAAAAACAGTTCGCTTGGTGAATAGCGGACTAGTGAGCAAAACTTTCGAACACTCAATCCCAATGTCGTTGCAACTTGAGGCATCGCGCTCACACAGGCAACGGCTAGCAGAGACCCGGTATTGGAAATCTGTAAGAGAGAGAATCCAAGCAACGTAATTAGGGCACCCACTAACGTCCGGAGGTAAAACGGTCTCTCATTCGTCACGTTATAGACCATCACCAAGCTCGAGACGAGCAGACGGCAAAACTCGAAGAGAGCAAATAAAATGAGCAAAGAAAAGCCGCCGTGTTCAGGCCACTTATTCGAAAAAGACAGCACATAGTAGACAGCAAAAACACCAGGAGCAACTCCTAATAGATAAATTATCAAAGTTATCGAAATACGATCAATCGAAACTACTTTCAATTTCTCAAGGTCTTTTTGGCAATATAAACGACTCAAACGTGGAATTTGGCTCACAATTACAGCTTTCGCGGCAGTTGATAAGGTAGTTACAAACGTTAAGGAAAGAGAAAAGACGACGAGCGACTTATTCGACAACAAGCCAGCTACCATTGCCGGACTAATCTTTTGCAAGCCCACGGAACTCATTACACCTATAATACCTCGAAAAGCTGGCTTTTTCAAATAGGTAGCGACAGCCGGATCATAGCGACCATTTAGAACCTTAGGTATCTTACTTTTCATTAGCTGCCGTAACGTTAGACGGTTGAGAGCATCAACAATTAGTTGCCCGATAAGCAAGAACGTTAAATCACCTCCCAACGAAACAATCAAAGAGCCTAAGACGACTTGAGCAAAGGCGAAAAAAGAGCCATTTTTGTTGACAAGAGCGACATTTCCGGAAGCTTTTAGGGCTCCTCCAACACCACCCATGACAACTTGGAAAAGAACCTGAAGGGAAAGAAGAAGAGGCACCCAAATGTAGTGGCTTTGAAACTGCTCCCAACCGATTTGCCGACTCAGACCAACCAACACTCCGACAACGACAATAGTTACAAGCAAAAAACTAATTGATACCTGAATTCTGCGTAGAGTTGCAAAGGCATTGGCAAACCCTTCCCAGTTTGGTCTCTTATTTTCAAGTTTTTCTTTACCTATTTCCTGTAGGTTTCGGACGCCGGCATAATAGTAGGAAAATACTGGAGACAATATCCCAGGTAGGAATTCAGTCACAATTGCTGTAAATCCAGCGACTGATGCTACAATGTAAAAGGCTGCCACTTCGCTCGAATTCCACTGAGTAAGAATGAGCGGCGTCAAAAGAAATAGACGCAGTGGTTTGATTAAAAGACTTAACCACTGCGTGGCGGTACCCGAATTCCATAATTTGGTAACGAGATTTCTGATCACAACTCTAATATGGATTCAAGCTTTGCGCCACAGAGTTCGCTCACACAATCATCCCTGCCGCCACGGTCTCATTCGTGCCGGGGTCGATGAGGATGAAGGAACCGGTGTTGCGGTTGCGGCGGTAGGTATCGTGCAGGAGAGGCACGGCGGTGCGCAGCTTGATGCGGCCGATTTCGTTGAGAGTGAGAGATTCCGCTTCTTCTACTTTGTGCAAGGTGTTGACATCCACCTGGTAGCGCAGCTCGCGGACCATGGCCTGGGTTTCACGGCTGGTGTGCTTGATGAGGTATTTGCCGCGCACCTGCATAGGGGTGTTGGAGAACCAGCAAACCATAGCTTCAATGTCTTGCTCGACCTTGGGCTGGTTGTTGGGCTTGACGATCATGTCCCCGCGTGAAATGTCAATTTCGTCATTGAGGGTGATACAGACCGATTGGGGGGCGAAGGCTTCATCCTGCTCCTTTTCATCGTGATAGATGGCTTTGACGGTGGTCTTGAAGCCAGAGGGAAGAACCGAGACTTCGTCACCGGGGCGGAAAACGCCGCCCGCAACACGACCGGCGTAGCCGCGGAAGTCGTGATACTGATCGCTCTGGGGACGGATAACCCACTGCACCGGGAAGCGGGCGTCGACATGGTTCTCCTCACCGCCGATGTAGACATTCTCGAGGTGGTAGAGGAAGGTCGGGCCCTGATACCAGTCCATGTTCTGGGACTTGTCGACCACGTTGTCGCCGTTCAGGGCCGAGATGGGAATGGGCTCGATGTCGACGATATTGCCGAGGCGAGAAGCGAAGGCGGTGTATTCTTCCACGATTTCATTGAAGCGCTCCTCGGAATAGTCGACGAGGTCCATCTTGTTGACGGCGAGTACAACGTGTTGAATGCGGAGCAAATCCGCGATGAAAGAGTGGCGCTTGGTCTGCTCGATGACTCCTTTGCGGGCATCTACCAAAATGATGGCGAGGTTGGCGGTGGAAGCGCCGGTAACCATGTTGCGGGTGTATTGCACGTGGCCGGGAGTGTCCGCGATGATGAACTTGCGCTTGGGTGTGGCAAAGTAGCGGTAGGCAACATCAATGGTGATGCCCTGCTCGCGCTCGGACTTGAGACCATCGGTGAGGAGGGCCAGATTGACGTGTTCGTCGCCTTTTTTACGCGAGCTTTCCTCAATGGACTCGAGTTGGTCCTCGAAAATGCTCTTGGAATCATAGAGCAAGCGGCCAATGAGAGTGGATTTTCCGTCGTCGACGGAACCAGCGGTAGTGAATCGGAGAAGGTCCATGAAATGAGTTAAAAGTTTTTGGTTTTAAGTTTTAAGGGATTTAATTAGCCCTTGAAGCATCGCGCTGAGCTCTTTGGTTTCCTGAATTGCTTTTTGGGCATCCCCTCCTTCAAGAAGAGAAAGCTTTTGACACAGATAGATTTGCGTTCTGAGTTCGGCGGCAGATCCTTTGGCAATATGGAGGAAGCGACAAAATTCTTTCTTTGAATTTCGTTCAGCGCCTTCGGCTATATTTGAAGGAATAGATAGTGAGGAGCGGATCATCTGATCGCGATAAGCAAAGTCTCGAGAGTCTTTCATCAGCTCGTAGACCTGAATAGCAAGCCGACAAGCGCGTTGCCAGACCGCGAGGTCTTCGAAGGATTGATAACTCACCGCTGTTTCACTTAACACTTCAAACTGCCACTCTTAAAACTGTTTTAGAAATATCCTTCCTTCTTACGGTCTTCCATGGCGGTTTCGGAGCGCTTGTCGTCGGCTCGGTTGCCGCGTTCGGTCTGACGGGCGGCGGCGACCTCTTCGATGATTTTATCCATGGTGTCGGCTTCGGATTCGACGGCTCCGGTGATGGTGGCATCGCCCATGGTGCGGAAGCGAATCATCATCTTCTTCACTTCCTCGCCATCACGGGGCTGCACAAATTCGGAAACGGCGAGGATGGTGCCATTACGAATGACGCACTCGCGCTCGTGAGCATAGTAAAGGCTGGGGAGCACGATGCCTTCGCGTTTCATATACATCCAGACATCCATCTCAGTGAAATTGGAGAGCGGGAAAACGCGGAAGTGCTCGCCCTGGTGCTTGCGGCCATTGAAGAGGTTCCAGAGTTCGGGACGTTGATTTTTGGGGTCCCACTGGCCGAAGTCATCGCGGTGCGAGAAAAAGCGCTCCTTGGCACGGGCCTTTTCCTCATCACGACGGCCTCCGCCGAGCGCGGCATCGAACTGGTGCTCCTCAATGGTGTCCAGCAAAGTCACAATTTGAAGGCGGTTGCGGGAGGCATTGGCTCCTTTTTCCTCCACCACACGACCCTTGTCGATGGACTCTTGCACCGAGCCAACCACGAGGCGGGCGTTGAGCTTTTCCACGAACTCATCACGATAGGTCATGGTCTCGGGGAAGTTGTGCCCGGTATCGACGTGAACGAGCGGGAAAGGCAGACGGGAGGGCCAGAAGGCCTTCGCCGCCAGATGGGCCATCACAATGGAGTCCTTGCCCCCGGAAAAGAGCAAGGCCGGATTTTCGAATTGGGCGGCCGTCTCACGAAGAATGTGAATGGCCTCGGCTTCGAGTTGGTCGAGGTGACTCAGGGAATAATCGGGCATTTAGGATTACTGGTTAGAAAATGGTTAGATACGTGTTTTAATAAAAGAGACCAGTTGGTCGGCGCTTTCTGCGATGGAATTGGTGGTGCTGTCGAGAATGAGTTCGGCATTTTCCGGTTCTTCGAAGCCGCTGTCTTTACCGGTGAATTGCTTGATTTCGCCCGCTTTGACCTTGGCGTAGAGCCCTTTGGGGTCCCGCTGGGCACAGGTCTCGAAGTCTGCTTTGATGTAGACTTCGGCAAAGTCCTCCCCCACCACCTCGCGAGCGGAGGCCCGGAGGTCACGGCGTGGGGTGATCACGGAAACGAAGGTAATGATGCCCTGGCTGGCGAAGATTTTGGCCACCTCCGAAACGCGACGAACATTCTCGCTGCGGTCCTCGTCGGAGAAACCAAGGTTGGCATTGAGTCCGGCTCGGAGGTTGTCGCCGTCCAGAATGGTGGTCATGCGCCCTTCCTCGTGAAGAATGCGTTCGGCGGCATTGGCGATGGTGGATTTTCCAGACCCGGACAAACCATAGAGCCAAACCACGGTGCCCTTTTGTCCCAAAAGGCGCTCCTTGTCCTCGCGACGCAGAAAACGGTGATGCTCGGTGTGAATGTTGGTCGCTTTGCTCATGAATAACTTCCTTTCCACGCCCAGGCGGTGCGCAAAATGGTTTCGATATCACTGCGGGAAGGAGTCCAGCCGAGTTCGCGGCGTGCTTTTTCCGCTTTGGCAATCAGAATCGCAGGATCGCCTTCCCGGCGGGGGGCTATCTGATAAGGAACAGGCTGACCAGTGACCTTCTCCGCCATATCGAGGATCTCCTTGACGGAAATCCCACTGCCGGTGCCGAGATTGAAAACGTTCGAGGATTTTTCTTTTTGCAGATAATCCAAGGCCAGAACGTGGGCCTCGGCGAGGTCCTCGACATGAATATAGTCACGCACACAAGTGCCGTCAGGAGTCTCGTAATCATCTCCAAAGACGGAGAGTTCTCCCCTCTCCCCACGAATCGCCATAAGAACGAGAGGAATGAGGTGGGTCTCGGGATCATGATCTTCACCAATGACCCCATCCAAGGAAGCGCCACAGGCATTGAAATAGCGAAGAAAAACGGATTTCAATCCCCACGCGTTTTCGCAATCACGGAGAATTTGCTCGAGCATGAGCTTGGAGCGTCCGTAGGGATTGATGGGATTTTGTTTCTCCGCTTCATCGATAGGGATCTGCTCCGGCTGGCCGTAAGTGGCACAGGTGGACGAAAAAATAAACTGCTGGCAGCCATATTCTTGCATTACGGCAAGAAGATTAAGGGGAGCGGATAGATTATTCTGGTAGTATTTGAGAGGGTCTTCGACGGACTCTCCGACATAGGCAAAAGCCGCGAAATGCATCACTGCAGCGAAGCGATTGGTGGCGAAAAGCCGGGTCAGCAGAGCCGAATCGCCCAAGTCCCCTTCTACAAAAGTAACTGAATCATCAACAAGGGCTTTTCGATGACCGTAGACAAGATTATCAATAACAGTCACCTGATGTCCCGCAGCCACAAGAGCCCTCACGGCATGGGACCCAATGTAGCCGGCCCCCCCGGTGACGAGGACTTTAGTGTTTGTTGGTAAATTCATTGATACGATAACCTCCAAATGCTGATTCATTTATTTATCGGATCATCCGGTAAGTGATATCTCCTCTCATCTGAGGAATGATTCGGGAGAGAAAGACTGAGATTGCAAACAGATAGCGCTTCCACAAACGGCGGGGGTCCATGAGAACACGGAAAAGCCATTCAAATCCCGACCGCTGCACCCAGCGGGGAGCTTGCCGAACTTTTCCGGAATGGAAATCGAAGGCGGCTCCCACGCCAAGCATGACGAATCCGTGGTCCCAGTCTGCACTGAGGTCAGGATACTTTGCTAAGAAATCATGCATGAAACGTTCTTGCTTGGGAGTGCTCAACCCGACCCAGAAATAGTGAGGCCGGGCTTCTTGAATTTGTTTGAGAAGGGCCAGCTCTTCTTCGTTAGTGAATGGACGGAAGGGTGGAGTAAAAACCCCGGCGACCTCAAGTCCAGGAAAACGGCTGGCCAGGGAGTGATGCAGCTCTTGGGCCACCCCCTCCGCGCCACCGTAGAAATAATGTGTTTCTTGCCGAGGCACCGAACGTTCCATGGTTTGAAGCATCAGGTCGGGACCGTAGACCCGATTCATCGCGCTGTGCCCGGCCCATTTGCCAAACCAGACCATGGGCATGCCATCCGGGGTAGAGAGATAGGAGCGATTGTGAACTTTCTTCAGCTCTTCATCAAACTGGGACTCAACAACCCCGTGCACGCCCGTGATGGTGACAAACCCCTGCCAGCCAGCCTGCTGGACAGCCTGTTGTAATTTCTCGTCGGCGCTCTCGAGATTCAGAGGGCTGATCCCGACTCCAAGGATATTGACGCGCTCGGAGGAGGGGTTGACTGGTAAAGATGAGTTCACAACTGTCACTCGGCTGACATACGATTCCGCAAAGAGTAAAACAGGAAAAGGCTGTTATAGACAAAGTATCGCTTCCACAAGCGCTTGGGCTCCATAGCCAAACGGTAAAGCCACTCCAGACCATTTTTCTGTAAAAGGGAGGGCGCTTGCGACACTTCGCCGGCATGAAAAGCAAAGGCCGCACCGATCCCGAAATAGACTCCCGGAGGCAGTTTTTCCAAGTGATCAGCAATCCATTTCTCTTGCTTGGGACACCCCAAGCCAACCCAAATCAGACCGGCCCCAGAGTCACGAATCCGCTCGCAAATCCGCTCGAACTCATCTTCCGGCCATTCTCCGAAGGGAGGAGAATAGCTCCCGGCAATCTCGGCCCGGGGATAATCTCTCGCAAACTTTTCTTCCAGTGCGTTAAGGGTTTCTTCGCGACCACCCAAAAGGAAATGGGATTGGCCACTCCCTTCGCTATCGGCCATCACCTTCAACATCAGGGTCGGGCCATAGACGCGATCCGAAAGCCGTTCGTCCTTACCCAACTGAGCGTTCAAGGTCCAAACGAGCGGCATGCCGTCGGGGCAGATCAAATCGAAGCGGGCCAATTGGCGGCCAAAGGAATCCTTCTCGTGACGGGCCAAGGCCAGGACGTGGGTATTGGCGGCCTCCACCGCGTAAGCACGGTCGCGCCTGGCGGAACGCTGAAAGACCCAGTCGCTGACTTTTTGATAGTCCGCGACTGCGACTTCCTGACCAAGGACGGTTCTAGTAGCGATCGATTCCAAAACGGGAGTAGTTTATTCGCGGCTCACAGCCACGGTATGGCCATGCTCGCTCAACAGAGCATGCTGGCGGGCCTTGTCCAAGTCCTTGCGCACCATTTCGGCGCACATCTCTTCGACCGTGATTTCAGGAGTCCAGCCCAGCTTTTCTTTCGCCTTAGTGGGGTCACCCAGCAGAGTTTCCACTTCAGCAGGACGGAAGTAGCGCTCATCCACCCGGACAATGACATCTCCCACCGAAAGGGCAGGAGCGAGGGCAGAATCAACCGCTTTAACGGTGGCAATTTCTTCCACCCCTTCGCCACTGAATTCCAGCTCGATGCCCGCTTCCTTAGCGGAAAGAGTCACGAACTCACGGACCGAGATTTGTTTGCCGGTCGCAATCACAAAGTCCTCAGGATATTCCTGTTGCAGCATCATCCACTGCATGCGGACGTAGTCTTTGGCATGACCCCAATCCCGCAAGGCATCCATATTGCCCAGATAGAGACACTTTTCCAAACCAAGGGCGATATTCGCAATGCCCCGGGTGATCTTGCGGGTGACGAAAGTCTCGCCGCGGCGGGGAGACTCATGGTTGAACAGAATTCCGTTACAGGCATACATGCCATAAGCTTCCCGGTAATTCACGGCAATCCAGTAGGCATACATTTTAGCCACCGCGTAAGGCGAACGAGGGTGAAACGGGGTAGTTTCTTTTTGAGGAACCTCTTGCACCAAACCATAGAGTTCGGAGGTGGAAGCCTGATAAAAGCGGGTCTTTTCTCCCAAACCCAGGAAGCGGATGGCTTCCAGCAAGCGCAAGGTCCCGATGGCGTCAACATCGGCGGTGTATTCCGGAGCTTCGAAAGAGACGGCCACATGGGACTGGGCTCCGAGATTGTAAACCTCATCCGGTTGCACGGCGGCAAGGATGCGGGTCAGGTTGGAGGTATCGGTCAAGTCCCCATAGTGCAAATGAAAGTTGCGCTGTTGGGTTTGCGGCCCTTCGTAGATGTGATCCACCCGCTCGGTATTGAAAGAGGAGGCTCGTCGCTTGATACCATGAACCTCGTAGCCCTTATCAAGTAGAAATTCAGCTAGATAAGAACCATCTTGCCCCGTGATACCCGTAATTAATGCCTTTTTCATCGTTGTTCTCTAGAGTCGTGCTTGTCCGGCCTCCAAACTGGCCAGGAAATCGCGATAAGCAGCCTGGAGGCCAGCCTGCAGCCCAATCTCCGGCTTCCAGCCTGAATCCTTGAGCAGGGAAACATCCATCAGCTTGCGGGGGGTGCCGTCCGGCTTGCTCAAATCCTGTTGAATCTCGCCCTTGAAACCGACGACCTCTGCAATGAGCTCGGCCAATTCGCGGATGGGCAAGTCTTCTCCTGTGCCCATGTTGACCCAATCAGGCGGCTCGGCGAGCTCCAGGAGATGGAAGCAAGCCTTTGCCAAATCATCGACATGAAGGAATTCGCGCCGGGGAGTGCCCGTTCCCCACATCGTCACTGCCGAATCCCCTGCGACTTTGGCCTCGTGAAAGCGGCGAATGAGGGCGGGAATGACATGAGAATTTTCCGCGTGATAGTTATCTCCCGGGCCATAGAGATTCGTCGGCATGGCGGAGTGATAACACAGGCCATATTGCTTGCGGTAATACTGGCAGAGCTTCAGACCGGCAATCTTGGCGATGGCATAGGCTTCATTGGTTGGTTCCAGGGAACTGGTCAAGAGGCAGTCTTCCGGCATGGGTTGCGGAGCCATCTTCGGGTAGATGCAGGAGCTTCCCAAGAAAAGCAGGCGAGGCACCCCCGCTTGCCGCGCTCCCTCGATGAGGTTCGAGGCAATGGCGAGGTTCTCATAAATGAACTCCGCAGGATAAGTGTTATTGGCGTGGATCCCTCCCACCTTGGCGGCGGCGACGACGACCTCATCGGGTTTCAAGTTTCGCAGGTAGGCAAAGACCTCCCCTTGATTAGTGAGATCCAATTCCTGGCGGGTGGCTACGACCACCTCCCGATCTCCCCTCGCTTCGGCCTGCCGGCAAAGGGCAGAACCAACCATCCCCCGATGGCCGCTGACAAATATTTTTTTCATGCGTTGAATTCCCTTGTGGAAAGAGGCTCTCAGCTTCCGGTCGTTCTTATTGGACGACCAGATCTCCCGACTTCCGCCGTTGGTATTGCTCGTGAATCCAGTGAAATGTCTTCTCCATTCCAGTCACGAGAGAGACCTCGGGCTCCCAGCCCAGTTTTTGCCGAATGAGAGTGTTATCAGAGTTGCGGCCGCGCACGCCCTGGGGAGCATTCAGATTGTAAGTTCTCTTCACCTTCACTCCGGCGATCTCTTCCACGATATCGAGGAGGCCATTGATAGTGACCAGCTCACTGCGACCCAAGTTTAGCGGATCGGTGATATCAGAGGCCATAAGTTTATCAATGCCAGTGAGACAATCGTCGATATACATGAAGGAACGGGTTTGCTCGCCGTCCCCCCAAATTTCCATTTCCAGATTTCCGCTATCCATGCATTCGATGACCTTGCGGCACATGGCGGCAGGAGCCTTCTCACGTCCCCCGTCCCACGTTCCATAAGGACCGTAGACGTTGTGGAAACGGAAAACCTTGGAAGCAAAACCGAAATCCTCTTCAAAGTTCTTACAGAGCCGTTCGGAAAACAACTTCTCCCAACCATAACCATTCTCTGGCATTGCCGGGTAGGCATCTCCCTCTTGCAAGGCAATGACAGCGGCATCGCTTTGCTTGAAGTCCGGATAGACACAGGCACTCGAGCTATAAAAATAGCCGGAAAGCCCCGCCTCACGAGCGGCCATGAGCAAATGGGTATTGATGAGCACGCTCAGCATGCACAAGGAGCGATTGTTTTCGATGAAGCCCATCCCGCCCATGTTGCAGGCCAGATTGTAAACCTCATCGCATCCCTCGACGGCGGAAAAACAAGCTTCTTTTTCCTCCAGATTGGCAGTGATATTCTCGGCCTTTTCATGAAGCTGATACCACTGTTGCGCAGGTTTGATATCCACTGCGACAACCTGGTGACCCCGATCGAGATGGAGCTTCGCAAGATGACCTCCGATGAAGCCTCCAGCGCCCGCAATGAGTACTTTTTTAGCCATGAAAATTTCGATTCCAACCCGGATCACGGGTTAATTTCTCCGCTAGGAGAAGACCGACAAACATGCGTCCGCCATTGGACGGCGCGATAAAACGGTCCAGAAAATGCGTTGCTGTCGCGCGGCACGACTGTCTTAAAGAGGAAATAGCGGAATGGTTCAATAAAAAATGAACCAAACTCAGTCACCAGCCCTCTCGCGCACGAGAAGGGAATAAATATCGATCTGCACGGGACGGCTCTCGCCCATGATTTCGAGGAGGACATTGACCCGTTCCTGCGAGGGCAGAACCTCGAGGACCACTCCGCCCAGGCCTTGGAAGGCCCCGTCGACCAGCTCGACCTCGTCCCCCACCCCGAGCTTTTGCTCAATGGTCACGATGGCTTCCTCTTGTTCGCTGGCGGCGAACTCGCTTTTGAGCTCTTCGACAAAGGAAGCGGGAATCTCGGGCAGCTTGCGCCCGAACTGAACCGCACCGCTGACTCCGTTGGTGTGGAGCAGGTCGCGCAGGTGAGTGTGCAGATCGAACTTGGCGAGGAAGTAGCCTGGAAAAAGGGGGTCGACCCACCAAACCACCCCGCGCCGGGTGGGCTTTTTGAAGCGGATGCGCGGACAGAACACTTCCACTTGGGGAGAAAAATTCTGCCGGATGGCGGCTGCAGCCACGTGTTCGCGCTTGGTTTGCGACCGCAGGCAATACCAGCGCGGATCAAATTCAGGTGTCGGTTCTTCGCTCAAAATCATTCTCCTAGAAAACGTTGCAGAACGGGAAGCATCATTTGCCCCCGTTGGGACCAACGGTCCAGCTTGCTGAGTCGTTCCTGCACGAACTCCCGCTGCTCCGGATCGGTTTCGCGCTCAGCCAGATTGTGCAGCCCGTCCAACTTGGCTTCACCACTCCGGAGATGAGGCCGGATTTGGTTGCGAATGAAGCCTCCCACCAGGCGCTTGAGATTCAAATTGGCCTCGAAATAGGTGCGTCGGGAATCCGCGCCCTTGACCTCGTTGAGCGCCCCCAGTGCTTTCAGAAGGTTCAGTCCTTGGCTGGCAGAGCCCTTGCTGATTCCCAGCCGAGCCACCAGATCAGCCTGACAAAGGGGCTCGCGGGAAATGAAAAGAAGACCATAAATCTCTCCCACCGACGGGGGGAGTCCCAAAACCCGCACACCATCGCAGAAATACGCGATGGCCGCTTGCTCGAGCTCGCTGAGACTCGATTCCGAACTGGCGACTACGTCTGGCACAAAGGGAGAATGCCAGAGTCACAATAAAGTTCAATTATTTTTGAACTCAACTCGCCCATCTCCCGATGGCCGTTTCCAACTCGGGACACTTTTTCACCCACAACTCTTCTCCTACTTCCACGGTGGCCCGCTTGCCCGCGCCATTGAGGACGTGGAGATAGACAGGCGTCTTCCCGGGGTGAAGCGCCAAGATGTCACGGATTTGTTTCAAATCCTCGCGATTATTTCGGGCCACGCGGACTTGGAGCTCGAGAGCCTTGCTTTTCTTGGCTCCTTTGGCCGGCTTGAGCTCCTTAAAGTCACTGCCGGTCAGCCGCCGCTGCTCGGTGCGATCGTCGATCGAGATGGCGGCCCGAAAGCGAACGATTTTTCCTGCTTCCAGCAAGCCCCCTTCCTTCGCGGGAGTGTAGCTCTCGGCCCAGACCATGAGCTCACGGCTGCCGGTGAAATCCTCCACCACGAGGATGCCAAAGGGTTTTCCGGCCTTGGTGGTGCGATGCTCAACGCTGCGCAGCATCCCGGCGAAGGAAAATCGCTTGCGCCGATCGGAGAGGTCCAGTTCGTCAACGAGTCCCAACTGGCAAAAGCGGTCGGAATCGATCAGGCCCCGGTATTTGTCCAGGGGATGACCGGTGACGTAGAAGCCGAGAAGCTCTTTCTCCTGCTCCAGCCTTTCCTCCTTGGTCCACTCCTCCACCGCGGCGGTCTCCTTGTGGGCCGGTTCCGGGGAACTGGTGAAATCGAGGGTGTCGAAGAGAGCCCCCTGCCCCGCTGCTTTGTCCCGCTGGGCGGAGCTGGCGGAAGCGATCACCTGCTCGAGGCGACCGAACATGCCCGCCCGGGTTTCTCCCGTCCAGTCGAGCGCTCCGGCCCGCACGAGGTTCTCGAGGATACGCTTGTTGACGATTTTGGAATCGAGCCGGTTGGTGAAATCCTCCAAAGAAGCGAACTCGCCATCGGCCTCGCGACAAGCGATGGCTTTGGCCATGGCGGCTTCCCCTACATTTTTGATCGCGGCCAAACCGTAGCGGATGGCCTGCCGCCCGCCCGCCTCCTCGGGGGCGAAGCGCAGCTGCGATCGGTTCAGGTCAGGCGGGAGAATCTCGATTCCCATGCGGTGGCACTCGGCGACAAAGACACCGATCTTGTCGGTGTTGTTGATCTCGTTGGAGAGAAGGGCGGCGAGGAATTCCACCGGGAAATTGGCCTTCAAATAGGCCGTCCAATAAGAAATGTGCCCGTAGCAAGCGGAGTGGGACTTGTTGAAACCGTAACCCGCGAAATTCGCGATTTTGTCGAAAATTTTGTTGGCCAGCTTGGCATCGATGTCATTGACCTCCTTGGCTCCTTTCACAAACAATTCGCGCTGTTTGGCCATCTCGGAAGGCTTTTTCTTACCCATCGCGCGGCGGAGAATATCCGCACCACCGAGACTGTAACCGGCGAGGAGTTTGGCGGCATTCTGCACCTGTTCCTGATAGATCATGATGCCGTAGGTGTCGCCACAGACGGTCTCCAGCAAGGGATGCTCGAAGACCGCGTCTTGGCGACCTTCCTTAACCTCAATCATCTCGTCGATGAACTGCATGGCACCGGGACGATAGAGAGCGAGCAGGTCGATGATGTCCTCGATCTTGCTCACTCCGTAGCGCTTGCAGGTCTCGGTCATGCCACCGGATTCCAGCTGGAAGACCCCCATCGTTTCCCCCCGGGCCAGAAGATCGAAGGTGGGTTGATCCTCGAGGGAGATGGTACGAATGTCAAAATCGGGAGTGTGGCGGTGGATATGATTCACCGCGTCCTGAATGACAGTGAGGTTTTTCAGACCGAGGAAGTCCATCTTCAGGAGACCCACCTCGGTAATGGCCCCCATATCATATTGGGTGACCACCTCGCCCTCGTTTCCACGGGTCAGCGGGACGTGTTCATCGAGGTCGCGGTCGCCGATCACCACCCCGGCGGCATGCACCCCCACGTTGCGGGTGAGCCCCTCCAGCTTGGTGGCGTGGGACCAGAGCTCGCGGTAGGTGCTGCTGCTCTCGATGGCTTCGCGGAGCTCGGGCTTGGCGTCGTATTCGCCCTGCAGCTTCACCCCCGGCTTGGCTTCGATCATTTTGGCCAGCTTGTCGGCATCGCCATAGCTCAAGCCCATCACGCGGGAGACATCGCGCAAGACGCTTTTCGCCCCCAGGGTGCCGTAGGTGATGATGTGGGAGACACAGCGCTCGCCATACTTCTGCCGCACGTATTCAATCACTTCCGCCCGGCGACTCTGGCAAAAGTCGATATCGACATCGGGCGGGCTCACCCGCTCGGGGTTGAGGAATCGTTCGAAAAGGAGCCCGAAGCGCATGGGGCAGATATCGGTGATTCCCAGGGTATAAGCGACGAGGGAGCCCGCCGCCGACCCCCGTCCCGGACCGACTGGAATCTGCTGATCGCGTCCCCACTGGATGAAGTCGGCGGTGATCAAGAAGTAACTGGCAAAGCCAAGCTGGTTGATGATGCCGATTTCGTAGTCGAGGCGCTCATCGAGGACTTTTTGCATCTCCTCGGGCGATTTTTCCAAATGCCGGGCCAATTCCTCGAGACGCCCCTCGGCATAGCGTTCGGCCAAGCCCTCCTCGCAGACTTTGCGGAAATACTCCTCGCGGGGAGAGCCATCGGGGGCATCGAACTGGGGATATTTTTCCGAGCTGGTGGCATCGAGATGCAGCGTCACATTGCAGCGTTCCGCAATCTCGAGGGTAGCGTCGCAGGCCTCGGGATAATCCGCAAAAAGCTCGCGCATTTCCTCCGCCGACTTGAAATAAACCTCCGGCGAGTAGCGCATGCGGTCGGAGTCGAAGAGAAGCTTGCCCGTCCCAATGCAAATCATCACGTCATGGGCTTCATGGTCCGCGCGATTGAGAAAGTGGACATCATTGGCCGCGACCAGCTTGAGCCCTCGTTCGGCCGCCAGCTTGACGAGCACCGGACGCACCTTGGCCTGCTCCTCCAAGCCGTGGTCGTGGATTTCGACATAGAAATTCTCTTTGCCAAAAATCTCCTCCAGCTCGATGAGGGCCTCGCGGGCTTTCTCCTCTTGCCCTTGCAGAATCCACTCGTTGACCGGGCCGCTGATGCAGCCGCTCAGGCAGATGATGCCCTCCGAGTATTCGCGCAAAACCTCGCGGTCCACCCGGGGCTTCCCGTAGTAGAGCCCTTCGAGGTGGCCCTTGGTGACCAGCTTGATGAGGTTCTGCCAGCCGGTCTCATTCTCGGCCAGCAGGGTCAGGTGGGTGGCGCGCTTGCGGCCCGGGATCTCTTTTTTCTCACTCATCGAGAAAGGAGCGAGGTAGATTTCGCAGCCGAAGATGGGCTTGACCCCCGCTTCCTGGCATTTCAGGAAAAAGTTGATCGCTCCGTAGAGATTGCCATGGTCGGTCATGGCCACCGCCGGCATGCCCAGCTCGGCCGCCTTCTTCGCCAAATCCCCCATGCGCACCGCGCCGTCGAGGGTGGAATACTCAGTGTGGAGATGAAGGTGAACGAAGGAGGAATCGGCCATTTCCCGATTCCTATCGGGAGGGCTGCCGGGAGGCAAGCGCGGGGCGGATTTTCCACGCCAGCAGGGGCCCCGATCAGCGTCCCTGATTGAAGCGCGCCATCTCGCGCTGGGCTTCGCGCAATTCGACCTGCTTTTTCAGATCATGGCGCTGGTCGCGATGGCTTTTGCCCTTGGCCAGGCCGAGCTCGACCTTGACGCGACGATTCTTGAAATAAAGGCGCAGGGCCACCACGGTCTCGCCCTTGACTTGGGTGGCCTCCGCCAGCTTGAGAATCTCCGCCTTGTGCAACAAGAGCCGGCGGGGCCGCTTGCTCTCGTGCTGAAACCACTCTCCGGCCGTCTGCCAGGGCTGAATATCGAGCCCGTAGAGAAAAATTTGTCCCTTGTCCACGCGGGCGTAGGAATCGCGCAGGTTGACCTTCCCCTCGCGGATGGACTTCACCTCGGTGCCCCGCAACTCGATACCCGCCTCGATTTTGCTGAGGATATGGAAATCGTGGAGCGCTTTTTTGTTTTTGGCGATATCGGTGTTCATCGGCGGAAGAAGAGTCGGTAGGGGCAAGAGCAACAGCCAGATAGCAGAAAGCCCGCAGTGTTCTGCAGGCGGGTGAGCTTTCGTCAGCAGCTCGGGGAATCTGCGGCCGCGGGAAGGTTAGTCAACCAGCGCGGGGGAGGAAACTCCTTATTCGGGAGAGTCGATGGGTTCGCTCAATTTGATTTTGCCCTCGATAATTTCGATCAAGGCAATATCGGCGGCGCCCATGCTGGGAACAGTGTCGATCAGGGGAGCGCGCCCATCGTTCAGCTGCTTGACCCGGCGGGACACCATGTTGATTAGGATTTGGGGGTCGGGCATGACCTCGGATGCTTTCTCGACAAGCTCGCTTTTCATAGGTGTTCCAGAGAATCGCGACGTGGGTTCCGGTTGGTTAAACTGGATAATCTTATCCTCTCCCATCGTCACGGTATCAAAAAGGTTCAGTCCCTCACCAACGAGGGGCTGAAGGGCTTTACACGGATACCCGGCCTTGACAAGACATTTCCGTTTACCACCGGCAGAAATCCCTCCTCTTCGGCTCACTCGGCAGCACCGGGCAAGACCTTGGCAGCCTGGCTACCCTCACCAGCGGGCAAGGCAACCGGAGCCAGCTCGGGAAGCACGGTCGTCTGCCCCACCTCGGTGCCCCGGACATAGGTCACCGTCGCTTCCTCGCCCTCGCGCAGATAGAAAAAGGCATTGAGAGCATCGAAATAATCCTGCACGAAGCGGGGGCCAATGCGGATGAGGATATCGCCCTCGATCAACCCGGCCTTGGCTGCGGGAGAGGACGGTCGCACCCCTTCGACCACCGCGAGAGGATTACTGGGCAGCAACTCGACCCCGAACCAGCTGCGTTGCACCACCCCGTTTTCCACAGAGGCTCCTTGAATGCGTTTGAGCACCTCCACTGGGAAAGCGAAGGAGCCGTTCCCAAATTCACTGGCCTTCCGGTAATTGATGGCGACCAGACGCCCCGCCGAATCAAAAAACGGGTGCCCCAGCCCCGGCTTGACCTCCGGGGCGTGATGGACCCGGAACAACTCGAGAGGGAGCGGCTGGCCCTTGTATTCGCTCTCGCGACTGACAAAGCGGGAAATCGAGGACTCCCCCTCCACGCCGAGATAGAAGGCGCTCCCTTCCTCGACCTTGAGCGAACTCCCCAGCTCCACCGGGGCAGTCGCCTCGCCCGAGGCCAGAGGGACTCGCACCAAGGTCAAGCGGCTGACCGAATCGTGAGCCACCAGGGACACCGGCTCACCCCGGTAAGTGCCACTGCGAAAATCAGTAGTCGCCTCGGTCGCCACCACGGCCAAGCCCGCCTCATCAAGAAAAACGACCTCCGACTGCAAAGTGTCTCCCGAGGAGCCCTTTTTCTTAAAGACAACCCCCTCCTGCAAAGCCTCTTGCTCCCCCAGTGCGACCATCGTGCCCAGGCACCACGCCAAGGCAAGAACCACCCCCCGCAATCCGTTTTGCACCCGCTTACTCTCCAGCTTACTCTCCATTTCTTTTCGTCCCATGCTCGCCAAACGCTTCTCACCCGTTAAACGCCACGGAAAGAGCGTTTTGTAAAAGGGATAACAGAAAAACAGAAAAAAGCCACCTTGCAATGCCAAGCTCGGGAAAATTTCCCATTTTCCCGCAAGATGATCTCATTTTTGCGCTGAGCGGCGCTGGCAGGAAACGACTACGCCCTCGCAATTGAGCAGGATGGCCTTTTCAATCTCCACTCTGACGGCCCGCAACGGAAACTTTGCGAGAAGAAATAGGGCCACTTCCTCCGCGAGGGTTTCAATCAGTTTACGGGGGCGATCTTGCGCAAGGGCTTTCACCGCTTCCGTGAGAGCAAAGTAGTCGACCGTGCGGGCCAGGTCATCGCCGAGACCGTTCAGTCCCGAGCGGGTTTCCAGAGTGAGGGAAATCTTGAGTTCCTGTGCCTGGGCCCGTTCTTCCTCCGGCACCCCGATGTGGACCGCCACTCTCAGCTTGCGCACTACGATGTCTGGCCGCACCCGCGCCGGAGCCCCCGTGGCACAGAGCTTGGGCAACTGGCCGATATCGGGCAAAATCATCTGGGGTCCCGCTGCCGCCAGGCGCTCCACCGGATCGTAGCCCGAAAGAAGGGCGACCGAGTGCAAGCCACCAGCCTGGGCCGCATGGACATCATGGACCATGTCGCCCACATAAGCGGTCTCCTCCGGCAAGAGCCCGTGCTCCGCAACCACGGAGCCGATACGATCGCATTTATTGAGCACTCCGGCGTAGATTTCCTCGAAGTAAGACTGGATAGCGAAATCCCGGGCCTGCCGCCGCAGGGCCTCCTCGTTCATGCTGGAGAGAACAAAAAGGCGGAGACTTTTTTCGCTGGCGGCTTCCAAAAAACCCCGGGTCGCAGGCAGGGGCTGGACCAGATTTTCAGCTTTGAGAAAAGCCTCTTTGAAAAGAACTTCCAACTCGGCCAGAGGAACCCCGGGAAGAAACTCGGCATAAAACTCCGGATACGGCAAGCGGAAGTCCCGCCGAAACTCACTGGCGCTCATGGCAGGCAAGCCATAGTGAGCAAAGACCTCATTAGTCGCGACGAGAGTGGCGCTGAAGTCGTCGACCAAAGTGCCCGACCAATCGAGGATGAGATTGCGAATCATAGCGTTGGGGAAGGAAGGAAATCAGCCGGAAATCAGGCGCACTTCCCGCACCGCCTTTTCCCCCAAGCGGGCTCGCACCTTGGCGAGCAACTCGCTGCGGGATTGCTCGAGGTGGAAGCGCATGGCCGGCTGCAGCACGCGGAGGAGAAGGACACGATGGCGCAGGGAAACGACCTCCGTTTGAGAAGCGACGAAATCGCCGACCACACTGCGCCAACTCTCGCGGATGCGCTCCTCTTCCAAGCCATCGACCGGCATTTGGGAAAGGATCGCCTCCAGCCAATCCTTGGCCTGGGAACAGTTTTTCCGGGTTGGCATGGGAGTCTCCCCCCCTTGCCAATCACGAACCACCGCCCGGGTCACATGCACCCGGCGGGACTGGCTCCGCTTTCTCATTCGCCATCGTTGCCGATTGCCTCCACGGGGCAACCTTCCATGGCCTCTTCGCACTGCTCGCGCTCTTCCTCACTCTCCGGCTGCTTGTAGACGTAGGAATAGCCTTCGTCTTCCTGGCGGGTGAAGTTTGCAGGGGCGGTTTCACGACAGAGATCGCAGTCGATGCACTGCATGTCCACGTAATAAGCTCCGGGAATGTTTTCTTCGTGTTTGTCGTCTTTGTCTGCCATTGCGTTCGGGTGGGGCTGATTGTTGCGGAAGGTGTCAGCCAAGCGAGGGAGCCTTGCAACAGTTTTTTTTAGCGATTCCCGCCATTGACAGCCTGGGAGCACCTTTCCAGATTTCCGGACTGGCCAAGCCAAGCGAGCCTTTCTACCCTCCTTCCGGTCGTCCTGAAAGCGGCCCCAATTCCAAACCTTATCATCAGCTATGCAGGAAGACGAGTCCTCCCCCGACGCCCCGAACCCATCGGAGGCCCCACTCCCCCAACCTTCCCCGCTGAAGGACGAGTTGGCGCACGATTTAGATGACGATTTTGAGGAAGCCCCTCCTGCGGCGGGCGAAAAGAAAGCCGCGCCACGGACGCAACGTCCGGCGCGCGAGGTGATCTCCCAGCCCCGGCAACGGCTCCCCCCCCCGGAGGATCGCCCGCAGCCCCCCCTCGTATCCGAGGGAGATATCGAGCCCGGCAAACCGCTGGAAATGGAGCCCATCGCCCGCCCCAACCTCACCAAGCGCGGGGTGCAACCAGCGGCCCGCAAGGACGAGCTGGGAGACCTGGACGAACAAGAAAACAAGGGCAAACCCGCCATCAACCCTGTTCCCCGCGATGCCAAAAAGCCCCTCTCCCCGCAGGTGCGCGTCACAGCCAAACCCAGCGCAAAGCGCGAAACACCTGCTCCTGCCGCCTCTGCCCCGGAGGAAACAGCCCCGCCTTCACCCGAGTCCATGAGCCCCGAACCCGAGACCCCAGAGGACCAGACCCCTGCTGCCGCAGCGGAAGAAAAGACCGCCTCGTCCAAGAGCGACAGCCAGACTCCTCCTCCGGCCCAGCCTGGCGGCAAATGGCTCGCGGCCTTTTCCCCCTTGGAAAAGATTCTCTGCGGCCTCTTCCTGATTGCCCTGCTGGGAGGGATCATCGCCACCCGCATCACCCTCTCGCAGCACTTCACTCCCCCCGTGGAAGCATCCCGGCTGAAGTTTCCCCTAGAGGGCAAAAGCCTCGTCGTCGCCAATGCGGAGACCTACTGGCGCAACCCCGTGCGAGAGGGAGCCAATCGCGATGAGGGCGTCTCCCGAACCATCGAACTGATCCCGGAAGTGAAGCTCACCTTGGGAGATAATTCCCAGGCCAAGGCTCTGCGACTTCTCTTCCGCGACGAAGAAGGCCGCTTCGCCGGGGACCCCACCACTTTGACACTGACGGGCTCCACTTTTGCCCTCTCCACGTCCCCCACTGCAGTCACGGCCGGCTCGACCGCCACCATCCGGGCCACCACGGGCTTCAAGCAAGAAGGCGACCTCATCTCCTACCTCGCGGACGACAATTTCACTTGGGAATTCGTTCTCATGGAATCGGCCGACGGTCAGAACTTTGAGGAATTCATGGCCATTCCCATTTCCGCAAAACGCAAAAACGCACAATGACCGACGAAGCATCCACCATCAAAGTCAGCCCGGAAGAAGGCTGGCATGTTCTCCACCTCTATTACCACATCGACCACGGCCAGTGGTCCACCCTGAGCCGGGATGAAAAACGGGAGGCCAAGACCCGCCTGACCGAGCTGGTGCAGGAAATCCGCTCCACCCCGGACACCCAACTCCTCACCTTTGCCATCGCGACCCCCAAGGCCGACCTCGGCTTCATGCTCCTCACCCCGGACCTGGTCACCGCCACCCAGTTCGAAAAGCGTCTCACTCTCTCCTTGGGGCCTGACATCCTCGCCCCCACCTATTCCTACCTCTCCCAAACGGAGCGCTCGGAATACACCACCACCCGCGACCAATACGCTCGCGAAACCCTGGTGGTGGAAAAAGGAATGGCGGAGGGCAGCAAGGACTACAACGAAGCCTTGCAGGAATTCGACGAACGCATGGCAAAATACAGCCAGCACCGCCTCTACCCGGTCTTGCCCGATTGGCCAGTGGTTTGCTTCTACCCCATGTCCAAGCGCCGCAATGCGCACCCTGACTACAACTGGTATGAGACCGGCTTCGAGAGTCGCCGCGAGCTCATGATGGGCCACGCCCGCACAGGTCGCAAATACTCCGGCAAGATTCTCCAGCTCATCACCGGCTCCACCGGTCTCGACGAGCATGAATGGGGGGTCACCCTGCTGGCACATGACACCTATCAGGTCAAATCCATCGTCTACGAGATGCGTTTCGACGACGTCTCTGCCCGCTATGGCGAATTTGGCGATTTCTACATCGGCCTGCAGCTTCCCCTCGACGAACTGTTCCGCCGCATCTGTCTCTAGGCCGCAGCATCCCGGGAGCAGAACTTTCCCCGCTCCCCAATTTCCCCTAAGAATCCTCATAAAAAAAGGGCCTCGCAACTGCGAAGCCCTTTTTTCGTGAATTTGAATCCCTCCCGGGGAGGGCCGGTTGATCTTTATTGGTAAGCGGACTCCACGCGCTCGGCCACGTCGCGGTAGCCGTAATCGACCTCGTAGATCTGCTTGAAGGAGTCGATGGCCTTTTCCTTCTCGGACTGCTTCTCAAAGATGAGGCCCAATTCGTAGAGCACTTCCTTCTTGGTGGCATCCATCTGCTTCAGTTCAGCATTGGCCTCCTCGAAGCGGTTCACAGCCATATCGACCATGCCCATCTTGTCAAAGGTGCGGCCCAGCAGGATAAGCACCTTGGTGCGAATATGCGGGTTGCGGGTAGCTTGCTGCAAGTGCTGGATGGCTTCCTTGTATTGTCCGGCGTGGAAAAGGGCTTCGCCCAGAGAAAAGCGCAGGGAAGGATCGGTAGGGTTTTCTTCCACCCGCTTCTTGCGCTCTTCCACTTGCTCGGCACTGAGGGCACTGCGGAATTCCTCCAGCTCCCGGGCCGCTTCGGCATCGTCGGGATTGGCTTCCACCGCCTTCTTGAGGTTGGAAAGTTTCACCTCGGCGGCCTTGTCCTTCATTTTGCCGGCTTTGTTCTTCAGGGCTACGTCGTTGTTGCTGATTTGGAAGCCCCAATCGTAGAAAGCGTAGGCATTGTCCCAGTCCTCGAGGTTTTCGTAGACTGCCGCCAGATCGCGCACCACGTTCAGGTTGTTCTGGTCCGCCGCATACTGGGCCGCGAGGTTGTCGCGTTTTTCTTCCATCTGCTCTTTGGTGAGAGCGGAGCGGGAGGCCTTCTCAAGCGCGAGGGTTTCCTCGGCATCTTTTTTCTGCAGAACCAGCTCCCCGCTTTCACTGCGGTTGGACAGCATGGAGGCCCGGGCGGTGCAATCCTTGGCCTTTTTAACGGCATCGATATCGCCAGGGTTGGCCTTCACGATGTCCTCGTAGACGGCAGCGGCATCGAGGGGGCGCTCCACCGAGAGGTAGAATTCGGCCAGCTTGTGCATCAGCTTGCCTTCCTCCGGAAAGGCCTTGCGCACGGTCTCGAGGGCGAAAGCGGCAGTATCAGTCATCCCCAACTTGGCCGCGACATCGTGCAGAGCATCGTTGAAGGAGGCATTGAAGGGGTCCTTTTCCAGCTCCTTCTCAACCGCCTGCAAAGCGGCATTGCCGTCTTTGTCGGCTTGCGCCAAATATTTCTTGGAGACCGAAGGGCTGTTGGCACCCACGCTGGTGCCGAAAAGGCCGCGCTTTTTCTTGGGTCCCCCCGTCAGTTTGTCCTCGGCCATGCGCAGGGCTTTACGACCTTCCAGAAAGCCAGGGGCTTCCTTCAGAATCGCCTGCAGCAAGGTGACGGCATACTTGTGATTATCGATCTGCAAAGACTCTTGCGCCTTTTTCCAATACCCCTGAATCGAGGGTTCCAAATCCGCAACGCTGATCTCGCGGAATGCGTTCTCTCCGGTAGCTTCTTCCATGAATGTTTTAAGTGTGCTCCCGCCATGATGACAATTCAAAGGGGCATGGCAAGAAAACGCTTCTCAAAATACGTTCGCCCCCGCAGAGAACCCTCCCTCTGCACCCTGCGAACCCCGCTTTAGCGCTGGAGAAAAGCCTCCAGAAGGTCGTCCTCCAGGACCTCCGCCCCGTGCATGACCTCGCCCAGCAACTGACCGGGCAATCGCTGTTCGATCACGCCGCGATTGGTCACTCCGGCGACATCCTGCTCCTCAATGACCTGATTGAGAACGGCGGCCTGCAAAGCGCATCCCTGCTCCTGGATGGCGCGAGCGGTGAGAAAGGTGTGATTGAGAGCTCCCAGGCGATTGCCGATGACCAGCAGCACGGGCCAGCCCAAGGTCTTCGCCCAGGTGGAAAAATTCGCTTGCGCGGTGAGGGGGACTTCCCAGCCCCCGACTCCCTCGCAGATCACCATCTCATGCCGCGCCGCCAGCTCCCAGCCGAGAGCCCGCACTTTTTCCAGATCCACCTCCCCTCCCTCCAGCTCGGCGGCGGGGTAAGGCGCGATGGGGGTGCGGAACCAAACCGGATTCACTTCATCGAGAGTGAGAATCCCCTCATTGGCGTCGGCCAGCGCATAGGCATCTTCCCGATCGCCGCAACAGAAAGGCTTCCATCCCACCGCATCGATGCCGCGGGCGCGCAGGGCGCGCACGAGGAGCCAACTGAACCAAGTCTTTCCACATCCGGTATCCGTACCGGTCACAATCACGCTTTCTGCCATAGCTTCCTTCAATGCAGCGTCGTCTCCTCTTTGGGAGCCTTTTCCTCCTGGCGAGGTTGCGGCGGCCCGGGCACGACATCACTCAAGTCCGAAGTTCCGAGGAGCGAATCCTCGGGAGAATCGCTCAACGGCCCCTGATTGGTGAGGAGGTCCTTGATGAGAAACCACACAATCACCGCCAGAAAGAGGGAAGCCACTTTAGCGATCAGATTCCTCGCTCGAACTGTTCTTCTGCTGCTCATTGTGTAAGAAAATTGCCTCCAGCCGCTCGCGAAACTCGTTCTCGTCCTTAAACCGCTCCAGCTTGCCGTCCACCGCGATGGAGATCGTGCCAGTCTCTTCGCTCACCACCACCGCCACGGCATCGGTCTCTTCGGTCAAGCCAATGGCAGCCCGGTGGCGCAGGCCCAAAGAGCGATCCTTCATATCGCGCTGGGTGACGGGAAAGACACAGGCGGCGGCGGCGATTCTTTCTTCATCCAATACCACTCCCCCATCGTGAAGAGCCGTCTTGGGAAAGAAGAGAGTCAGGGCCAGTTCCACGGAAAGCTCGCTCCCCATCTCCACTCCCGTTTGCTCGATTTCCTTGAGAGAAATACTGCGTTCGAGGGCAAAGAGAGCGCCATAACGCTTCTTGGAAAGCTGCACCACCGCATCCTCCAGAAGATTCAGAAATTTCCGTTGGCCGGAATTGAAGGACAAGAAGCGGGAACTGCCAATCTTGGCGAGCGCACTCCGGATCTCGGGTTGGAAGATGATGAGCAGGGCAAAGGCGAGCACAAAGACTGCCTGGCGCAAAATCCAGCCCAGCACCGGAAGCTCCAGCAAACTGGAGATCAGGATAAAACCGATCAGGACGGTCGCCAAGCCCACCAAAATGCGCGCGCCCCGAGTGGCGCGGAAAGCCCGATAGAGCTGATAGATCACCAGCCAAAGGACGAGGATTTCCACCCCGTCACGCCAGTGATTCTGCCAAAGATTCTGGAATGCGTCCCAAGACAAGAGGCGAAGCTAACACCCACCCGCTAAGCCCGAAAGTGCAATGATCGCTTGTGACTCGATTTTTTCCCAATGAACTCTGACCGAGGGCGCGGCCTGGAATGGCGGTAAAAAGCGCTCGCTTTTCGTCGCAGGCTTTGGGAACAAAGCGCAACCAGCCCGCTTCTGGTGCTGCGCGCGAACCGCCTCTATCCATGATCGACTCTCTTCTCATCCTCGCTCACGAAACCGCTCCCAAAATTCCCGAGGCCACGGGCTGGATGCACCAGGTTTTCTTCGAGGGCTCTCTCTTCGGGCGCCCCATCGTGCTCTACCCTTGGAAAATCATCGGCTACTTCGGGGTGACCATGTTTGCGGGACGCTGGATTCCCCAGCTGCTTGCTTCCAAAAAGGCGAAGCAAGTCAGGATGCCCCGCATCTTCTGGATCATGTCTGTGCTCGGCTCCATCTCACTGCTGAGCTACTTCACCTTTGGAAAAATCGACTCGGTGGGAGTGCTCTCCAACCTGTTTCCTTCTTTCGTAGGCCTTTACAATCTGGTTTTGGATCTCAAGAACGGACCGGCAGCCAAGGAGGATGCTATCGACTAGGTCGCCGGAGCCACTTTTTGCAGCAGAACAGCGAGGAAATAGGCTCCCCCCGAGACCAGGGGCAGGAGGAGGGCCAGCCAGTGCCCTCCCCCCGCCAAGACCACGGCGAGAGGGAGCATCGCGACCAGATCGACGAGGCAGATATTGGCCAGGAGATGGGAGACCCCTTTCCCGATGGAGCTTTTGATGGCCCCAATCCCCCGGCGAAGCAGCCAGGAATAGGGAGCCAAGGCCAGCAGCGCGACAAGAGCGGCTCCGAAGGACAAGGTGAACCAATAGGCGGCATGAGTGAAGGCAACCAGGGTCATCATGAGGAGCCCCAGCATACGGTTGACCCTGGGCACCACAGCCTGGGCTTCGGACCGGGCAAAAAGCGACAAACCACCCACGTAAAAAAGGAGCCCGCCTGCCATGAGCAACACAAGGCCTCCGGATGAGAACCCGGCCCCCCCCTGGGCAACGAATCCCAAAAGATAAAGCAAGCCCCGGCAAAGGCCCATGGGCACGACCCCCCAAGCGGTTTTCTTGTGAATCCAGGTGTAGAGGGCAATGGCCCCCGCAATCATCACCGCGACGAGAAGCGCGGGCCACCCGGAGAAGGCGGCAAGGAGGCATCCCACAGCCATCAGGGCAAAAGCGGCATTCCTTAAAAACTCGGGAGAAATCCGGCGGGCGGGCAAGGGACGCTCGGGACGGTGGGCGGCATCCCAGAAGCGGTCCGCCCAATCATTGAGAAAACACCCGCCCACGTAGAGACAACACCCGGCGAGCACCGGAAAAAGAATGGCGAGAGAACCTGGCGCTACCAGAAGCCAGCCGAGGCCGCAGCCCAGCAGGACATTGCTGACGACGGAAGGAAGATTGGCCACCCGCCCGGCGGCGAGGAGGTCGATGAGGAGCTGGCGCTTCATGGTTCAGTCCTGAGCCAATACCCATTGGAACTCGCGCACGATCTGCCCGGTCAGGTCACTTTGCAAACTGTCCGGCAACACCGCCCAAGTGTAGGTCTCAATCTCAAAGTGGTGGCAGAAGGAGGGGTTCTCACGGCGGTAGGCCAGCATCTCGAGCACGAAGTCCTGCGTGGTGCCCAGAGGAGTGGCGGCCTCCGCAAACAAGGGGACGTGAAAGTGGCAGCGGGCCTCGTCGCAAGTGTCGGGATGCCAGCGGCCGGAATCGAGGGCCCGGAAGAATTCGGGCAAATCCCGCACTCGTTGGATGCCCTCCTTCCCCCGCAGGAGAACCTGGTGAAAGTAGGTGGGCTCGTCGAACTGCTTCAGCGCGGCCAGGGAGCTGGCATCACAAGGGAAAAACTTGAGCGCGGACGAAAGGTGAACTTTGGAAATGCGCACTCCGGCAGCAGCGAGAGCTTCCAGAGAGGGGCGGCACTCATCGAACTCGAGGGCAAAGTGGCAGCAATCGTAGTTCAAGCCAATGCGGCGTCGGATGACCGCCGGGTCCTCCACGCGGGCGAGTAGGCGGTCGAAAAAGGCAATCGTCTCCTCGGTGTTCTCAAAATGCCCCAGCGGCTCGGGCTCCAAGCCCAGATGAAGGTCCTTCCCGCACTCCTCCGCCAGGGCTTCCACGAAGAGAGCACACTCCTCCAAATGTTTGAAAATCAACTCCTCATCAGCAGCAAACTCCTTGTGCGAACCAGGCAAAGTGGAGACCGAGCCCCCGATCTCGGCCGGAGCCAAAGCCGCCACGATGCGAAAGAGATCCTGAGTGTAACGCAGGCGTTCGGGAGTGGTCCAATCGGGTTGGAAGACCTTCTCCTTGACCCGGGTGCCATGGAAGTCGCCGTAGGGAAACCCGTTGATGGTGAAAACATAGCAATTCTCCTCCTCCAGCCAGGCAGCGAACTCAGCCAGTCGTTCGCCCACCAACAGTTCCCCGGCCGCACGGGCGGAAAGACGGAGCCCGATGGCGAAGGCCCCCTCGTGGGTCCCTTCTGCGGCCAGCCGATCCCGCACTGCCAGAACGTCGGTGCGCAGCACTCGGAAGGTGTCTTCCCAATCTTCCGCCGGGTGGATATTGGTGCAATAAGCGAGATGATTCTGATCAGTCCATTTCATGGCAAAGAGAAGGCAGGGGGTGAGGGAAAAACCTGCCGGGGCTTAGAGTTTGAAGTTCGGGCTCTGGCTGAGGAAGGCGCGGGGATTGTCGTAAATGACCTTGTCGATAATCTGCTGGGCATGCTGGCGCTTGCGCATCTCCACCGCGCACTTGATGACGGCCAGGGGATCGGAAATGCCCCAGTCGCAGGCCGAGTTCATCCAAATGCGCTCCATGCCAAAGGTTTCCAAAATATCAATCGCCCGCGCGGCGGTGCACTTGGACTCGGGGTAAAGAGTCATCCCGGCCCAGAAGCCTGCATCGAGGACTAAACCGGCAGTGTGCTCCTCGACGTGGTCGATGATGACTCGATCGGGATCCACCCGGGCATTTTTCAAGGCATCGAGAATGAGCTTGGTGCCCTTGAGCTTGTCTTCCAGATGAGGAGTATGGATGAGAATGGGCAGATCGTATTTCTTGGCGATTTCGACATGCTCTTCAAAGATGGCCAACTCGTTACGAGTGTTTTTATTGAGCCCGATCTCGCCAATGCCGAGGACATTAGGCTTGTCGAGGAAATCGGGGATGAGAGCCATCACCTCACGGGCAAAGCCGGCGTCCTCCGCCTCCTTGGGATTGATGCACAGCCAAGTGTAGTGCGGAAGACCGAACTTGGCCGCGCGGGCGGGTTCATACTCGGTCAACTGGCGATAGTAGTCGTAGAAGCCCTCCACCGAAGCCCGATCATAGCCGGCCCAGAAGGCGGGTTCGCAAAGGGCGAGACAACCGGCTTGCACAATCGCTTGGTAATCGGCGGTCGTGCGGCTGACCATGTGGGCGTGAGGTTCGATGTAATTCATGAAAAACTATTGCGCTGATTCGGGATGAAACAAGAGGACGATTTCGCCCTTGGCCTGATGGCTACGGAAGTGTTCAAAAAGCTCTTTCGCCGATGCCGCATGGATGGTCTCGAACTTCTTGGTGAGCTCGCGGGCGACCACCACCCCTTGTTGGGGGGCGAGTTCGGCAAGAATCTCGAGGGTAGACATCAGGCGATGGGGAGACTCGAAGTAGAGAGCGGTTTCCGCCTTGTCTAGTGCGGCGGCGAGCTCCTTGCGGCGCTTGCCTTTTTTCACCGGCAGGAAGCCCCCAAAGCGATGAGGATAGGGCGGCAGACCGGAGGCCACGAGGGCCGTGACGGGGGCGGATGCTCCGGGCAAAACGGTCACCGGGTGACCAGCTTCGCGCACGGCCCGCAGCACGCGAAAGCCGGGGTCGGAGACCAGGGGCATGCCGGCATCGGAAACCAGGGCGAGTGATTCTCCCGCTGCCAGCTTGGCGAGCACTTCCGGTATCTGGCGGTCCTCATTGTGGTCGTGCAGGGCCATGAGACGACCGGAAATCTCGTAGTGATCGAGCAAACGGCGGGTGTGGCGGGTGTCTTCGCAAGCAATCCAATCGGCACTGCGCAGCACCTCCAGGGCGCGCAAGGTGATGTCGGCCAGATTGCCTATGGGAGTGGGAACGATGGTCAGCATGCTCTTCTTCTCCGCTCTAAAAGCCATCAGCCAGACGCGCGACCAGCGAGACCGCCGCCCGCTGGATGGCATCGTTCAACGCCGCTTGTTGAGCGGTTTGCAAATTGGCGTCCGCGAAATAAGTGGTCCGCCCAGTGGAAACTCCGGAATCGAGCACCTTGAGCGGGTCGGCGGAATCGACCACTTTCCAGCGCAGCCTGATGGTCATGGAGAGTTCCTCCGGGCGCAGGCGGTTCTCCCGATCGGTGCGCAAGGCTCGGAAGTTGACTTCATGGAATTCCACTTCCAAGCGGGCTTGGGCACTGTCGGCCGTGCCAAGACGGTAAGTGCCATCGCGCACAAGGGCATCGACCACTCCATTGGTGACGAAGGCGGCGGCCCGGGGAATCTGGGTGGAATTTTTAGCCAAAGGCACCTGCAAGCGGTCGACGTGAGCCAGGGCGGTGGGCTTGGTGCCCCCCAGCTGGTAACCCGCACAAGCGAACAGGCTCAAAATGAGCAGCAGAGAAGAGAAAGCAGAGAGAAATTTCATCCGAAGCGAAGCTTACTGCTTGAGGGCGGCCAGCCGGGCTGCGGCGCGATTGCGCAATTCTCCGGGAGCGGCGCCATCAATGACTTCCTGATAATAATAGGCGGCGGAGTCGAGTTCCCCTTTTTTGCGATAGAATTCCGCCACATCATAAGAGGCCTGCAAATCGCGCGAACCAATGGTGGCGATACGCTGCTTGGCCTGGGGGGCGAAGGAGGAGCCGGGATAAGCGAGCAAGAGGTCGTTGTAGGCACTGCGGGCACGCTCGAGGTTGGCTTGATCCTGATTGCCATCACGGGCCTGCTTCAAGAGAATTTCGCCAATGCGGAACTGGGCATCGGGCGCATTGCTGGAGTTCGGGTAGTCGTCCACCAGCTTGCCATAGGCAGCGATAGCCTCATCAGCCTTTTTTCGCGATTCGTTCACCTGCCCGATCATATACTGGGCCCGGGGAGCGGAGGCTGCATGGGGAGCATTGTCGCGCACCTTCTCCAGCATGGAAACAATGGTCTTGCGATCAAGACGGGACTTCAGGCCGAGAAAGCTGGTGCGGATGTCGCCGGAAGCAGCGGCATGGGCGACGGCCTCCTGTTGGCTGACCGCCTGGGGATAAAGGGCATTGCCGGGGTGACGCTCAATGAAAAGCTGGTAGGCATCGAAGGCATCACGCTCTTCGCCGAGAGCAGTCAAAATGGTGGCCTCACGAAAACGAGCCTCGGCCGCGCGCTTGTCGGCGGGAAAATCCTTCAACAGGGTGCGGTAGCTTTTGAGGGCCTTCTTATAATCGCCCGCCGCCTCCCAGCCAGCCCCATTTTGATAGAGGGTCGCCGCTCTCGGATTGTCCCCGCGCACCGTCCCCTGCAAGGGCGGAGCATCGCCACGGAAGGACGAACAAGCCGTCAGGAAGGCCAGACCGAGAAGAAGGGCGCAGAATTTCATGCCCCGAACATGGAGGCAATCGGCCTCCCTTCCAAGCGGGAAAACCATCATCGCGGCCACAAAAGCGCGAGGTAGCCCCCGTAGGCGAGAAGGAAAAAGCCACCTTCCCAGCGGGAAATTGACTTTTGGCTCCAGGCAAAGGGAAGCAACACCACGCTGAAGGCCAGCATCACGAGGGCATCGCGCAGACCGATGCCGACCACCTCCAGCGGGCTCACCACTGCGGTGAGGCCGAGAATGCAGAGGATATTGAAGATATTGGAGCCCACGATATTGCCAATGGCGACATCGGCCTCCTTTTTGACGGCGGCCACCACGCTGGTGGCCAGCTCGGGCAAACTGGTTCCGGCGGCGACAATGGTCAAGCCGATGACCGCCTCCGAGACCCCGAAGCCGCGGGCCACCTCCACCGCCCCCAGCACGAAGAGATGGGAGCCTGCGACCAGCACGGCCAGGCCCAGCACGATGAAGAGTGCGCATTGCCACAAGGGCGTGCGCTCGGCAGGACCACTCCCTTCCTCCTCCTCGCCCGAGCGTCTGCCTTGGCGGATGGAAAAAGCGGTGTAGGCGCAGAGAAGAAGGAAAAGAAGCCCCCCGGCAAGGCGGGAAATCCCCCCTCCTGCCACCAAACCACAAGCCAACAGGGTCACCACGATGAGAAAAGGGATTTCCCGCCGGATCAGGTCCTGATGAACGCGAGGGGGCTGAATGAGCGCCGTCAGACCGAGAATGACCGCAATATTAAAGATATTCGAACCCAAGGCATTTCCCACCGCCACATCCCCTGCTCCGCGCAAGGCGGCGGAGAGACTAACGGTTAATTCGGGTGCACTGGTGCCAAAAGCCACAATGGTCAAACCGATGATGAGAGGCGGGATCCCAAAGCGAGCCGCAAGGCGGGCACTTCCTCTGACAAGTCCCTCGGCCCCAAAATAAAGGAGCACCATTCCAAAGATAATCGCAAGCATTCTCTATCTGATTACCCGCCTCCTAAAACCCCCGGGCTCCCCTGGCGAGAAAAATTCTCTTCCAACTCGCTTTCCAGCCCAAAAACTCCACCCATCCGGTTGGTCAAGAGCGACCGAAGGACATCAAGCCCAGATACCATTCCCAAAGTTGCCAGCCCCCAAAGGCCCAGGTCAGACCGGCGAGGGCAAGAAAGGGACCGAAGGGAAGAGGTTTGCCCAAACCCACCCGCAGCAGGAGAGCGGCCACAAGGGCGTAGAGAGAAGAACAAAAGAGAGTGAAGAGCACCGCAGGCCAGCCGAGGAAGGCCCCAATCATCGCCAACAAGGGCGGATCTCCCCCACCCATCGCTTCCCGGGGACGCACCACCTCGGTGGTCATCCCAGACAAAGAGAACAGGTCTTCGATGAGATAAGTCTCGCTCCCAATCTCGACCCGATCCTCGCGAATGACGAGACTTTCACCAGCGACCTCTTTGCCATCGACGAGGAAGTCCCCACCCGTCACCAGCAGCTTATCGGTGGGACGATAAAACATCTCTCCCCAAGTGTAGGGCTCCCCCTCGACCACAAAGCACAGCTGTCCCTCGGGAGTTTCGAGAGCCTCCTCGTCTAGAGGTTCGCGCAGATGCCACGCCACGGGTTTGTCGTAGGTGAAACGCTGGCGCCCGAAGGCCAGCTTGCCGCCCCAGACGACCAGCTGCAGGATGGCATAGCCAGCGGCAAAGCCGAGCAGGGCCTCCTGCCAACCCTGCGGCCACACCCGGATTCCCTTGGCCAGGGTCACCAACTCGGGAAAAAAGACCGCCCCTGCAATGGCTATCGCGGAGCCCACCCAGGTCATGAGGACCGGGATGATGTAGTGCTCGGCATCAATGAAGGAAATGGCGATGAGCAGGGTGAGAAAAACAATTAGAAGGAAGGCTTCCCCGGGGTAACCGGCCGCCCCCACCAACTTCCAGGCGAGCGCCCACAGAGCAACGGTGAGCAGCTCAACTAGAAAGTAGCGGAAGGGAATGCGCATCCCGCACTCCGCGCATTTCCCCCGCTGCCAAAGCCAAGTCACGAGGGGCAAATTGCGGAACCAGGGGATGGGCTTCTCACAACCCGGGCAATAGGACCGCTTGGGTTGATTGACCGAGAGGCCGCGCGGAACGCGATAAATCACCACATTGAGGAACGAGCCCACACAGGCTCCGACCAGAATCACCACCGACCACCAGAAAACGCCGTCCCAAGCCATCATTGCGCGGGCAGCCTAGGGCAAAAGCCCCGGTCAACCCCAGCGCGATCTTCGTTCACACGAAATCAGGTTGCGCTCGCCGCAAAGTTGGGAATGATACGTTCCGCTATGATTCCGTTCTCTTCTAACATTTTCCGTTCCGCTTTTCTGGCCGACGCGCTCTCCCTCGGCTCCCACTGGATCTACAATCAGGGCAAAGTAGCCCGGCTCTATCCCGAGGGGGTGCGCGACTTCGACGACCCCCGCTCCAATTACCACCCCAATCGTAAGAAAGGCCAGTTCACCCACTACGGGGACCAGATGGTGATGGTGGCACAGGCCGTGGTGGCCACGCCCCAATGGTCGCTCCCGGTCTTTCACGCCCTGTGGCAGGCCGGGATGAGCGACTACGATGGCTATGTGGATGGAGCGACCAAAGGCACTCTCGAAAACATGGCCGCCGGGGCGGAAAAGCCAGCCTCTGACTCCAATGATCTAGCGGGAGCTTCCCGCTTTGTGCCTGCGCTTTTCGCCGGCAAGGGCTCCTTGGAAGACCGCATCCAGGCCGCCCGCGAGCAAACCGCTCTCACCCACGGCGATGGCTCGGTGGTGGATTCCGCCGAATTTTTTGTGCGCGCGGTCACCGCGCTGCAAGAGGGCGCGGATCTGCCCGCAGCCCTGGAGAAAGCAGCCGCCAGCGACTACGCCGATCTCCCGGCCCGCGAGTGGCTGCAAAAAGCCCGGGGAGCTCTCAGCAGTGAAGACCCCTCCCAAGTGGCGGCGGACTTCGGGCTCACCTGCCACATCCCAGAAGCCTTCCCGGCCACCCTCTACTTTGCCTTGCGCTGGCACCAGCAAGGGGCCGACCCCAGTGCAGAGGGCTTTCTCGCCAGCCTGTCGGAGAACATTCTGGCCGGAGGCGACAACTCCGCGCGGGCCATTCCCCAAGCGCTCTTGCTGACTGCCGCCGGGTGCGAGATTCCCCTCGATCTCTGGAACCGGCTGGAGGCCCACGAAACCCTCTCTGCTCTGGAGCAACTCATTCTGGCCCCCAAAACCAGCGCCCGCAAAGTGACCTTCACCGGAGCCAATGGCGACTCCCTGGATGCCCGGCTGGAGCTGCCCGGAGAACAACCCCGAGGCTACGCCCTCTTCGCGCACTGTTTCACCTGCGGCAAATCCTCCCGCGCGGCCACCGCCATTTCCCGCGCCTTGGCGGCCCGGGGCATCGCCACCTTACGCTTTGACTTCACCGGTCTCGGTCAATCGGAGGGCGACTTTGCCAACACCTCCTTCCTTTCCAATGTCGAAGATCTGGTCGCGGCGGCCAACCACCTTCGCGAGCACTTCATGGCCCCGGCCCTGCTCATCGGCCACTCCCTGGGGGGAGCGGCCGTGCTGGCTGCCGCTGGCGAGGTGCCCGAGTGCACCCACGTCGCGACCATTGGAGCTCCTTTCGATCCGGGTCACGTGACCCACCTCTTCGAGATGGATTTGAGTGAAATCGAGAGCAAAGGAGAAGCAGAGGTGACTCTAGCCGGGCGCAACTTCCGCATCGGCAGCCGTTTTCTCACCGATCTGGAAGGTCATGACCAAGAGCAGCGCATTGCCCGGCTGGGGCGCCGCCTCCTGGTGATGCACTCGCCCATGGATGAGATTGTGGGCTTGGAAAACGCGGGCGAAATCTACTCGGCGGCCAAGCACCCCAAATCCTTTCTCTCCCTCGACCGAGCCGATCACCTCCTCACCGACGCCGAAGAAGCACGGCAAGCGGCCCAATTCATCGCCAGTTGGGTGCGCCTCTAGGCCACCCGAATCACCCTGCCTCCGCTATCGGCTGAGCTCTTGTTGATTCAGGACCTTGAAGCCGGCGGAGTGCAGCACATTCGCCGCGAAGTCGCCGTCATCGAGATGAAAAGCCATCAGGGTCAACCCCTTGGGATGGGGAAGAAGACCGTAGGCAAAGTCGATATTGACCTCGGCAAGGCGCAGGGTGTCGAGGCACTTGAGCAAGTCCTCCCCCACTTCCCGGAAGCCCACCACCACCAGCTCGCTGACGGTGTGGGGGATGCCTTTTTCCATGAAAAGAGCCTCCGCGCCATCGGGATCGCTCAATACCAGGCGGGCCACGGTGGCATCGCGCGAGTCTTGCACACTGATTCCCAGCAACTCAATGTGCTCGCGCTTGAGGAGATGGGTTAGGGAAACCAGAGCTCCCGCACGGTTCGCCAATAAAACGGAAAATTGTCGCACGGGCTCGCCCGGACGCAGCGTCTCTTGTTTCACCACCATTGTCGGGGGACGTTCTAGAACAGAGGGACGACAAATACCAGCCCCCTTCGCGATTGGCCCCGGCCTCAGTTCGGTGCAGACTGGCCCCATGTCCGACCTCTTTGGCAGCGATAGCCACTCTCCACCGCCCTCCCATGCGGTTGACCCTCATCAGCCTCTGGCAGCCCGCATGAGACCACGCAGCCTGGCCGAGGTGCGTGGGCAGGACCACATCCTCGCGGAAGGAAAATTGCTTCGCCGCGCCATTGAGTCCGACCGCTTTTCCTCCCTGATTTTCTACGGCCCTCCCGGCACGGGCAAGACCACTCTGGCCACCGTCATCGCCCGCAGCACGGGCTCCCGCTTCGAGGCGCTGAACGGGGTGGAATCCAATGTGGCGGAGATTCGAGCCAAAATCGAGCAAGCGGCCTCTTGGCAGAAGCTGCGCAATGAAACGACGATTCTCTTCATCGACGAGATCCATCGTTTCAACAAAGCCCAGCAGGACGTGCTCCTCCCCCATCTTGAGCGGGGCACGGTGCGCTTCATCGGAGCCACCACCCACAATCCTTACTTTTACATTAACTCACCGCTGGTCTCCCGCTCGCAAGTTTTCCAGCTCGAACACCTCAGCACGGCAGACATCGTCGATCTCCTGCGCACTGCGATTGCCGATGCGGAACGCGGGCTCGGGCACTATGAAATCGAAGCCCAGGAGGACGCCCTCCGCCACTTGGCCGAAAAAGCCGATGGCGATGCCCGCAAGGCTCTCACGGCCCTGGAACTGGCGGTCCTCTCTTCCCCGCAAGAGGAAAAAATTCTCCTCGATCTCGCAGTGGCGGAAGAATCCATCCAACAAAAAGCGGTCCTCTACGACGCCGATGGCGATCAACACTACGACACCATTTCAGCCTTCATCAAATCCATCCGTGGTTCCGACCCCGACGCGGCCCTTTATTGGCTGGCCAAGATGCTGACTGCCGGAGAGGACCCGCGCTTCATTGCGCGCCGTCTGGTCATCGCCGCCTCGGAAGATATCGGACTGGCGGACTCCAGCGCCCTGCAAGTCGCCATCGCCGCCCAGCAAGCGCTGGAATTCGTCGGCATGCCGGAGGGGCGCATTCCCCTCGCCCACGCCACCGTGCATCTGGCCACCGCCCCCAAGTCGAACTCGGCTTACGCCGCTTTGGGTGCCGCCCTGGCCGATGTCGCCGCCAACAAGACCCTGGCCGTCCCCGCTCACTTGCAAACCCGCTTCCGCAAAAAAATCGCCACCTTGTCGGGGGCCGACACCGCCGCGATGAACTATCTCTACTCCCACGACTACGAAGGGAACTTCACCCCCCAAGCCTATCTCCCGGAAGGCCGGACATACTACGAACCCAGTAAAAACGGCATGGAAAAGCGCATCGCGGAGCGCCTCGACTACTGGCGATCCCAGCAGCGCCCCGAGGCCTGAAAGCAAGCAAGCCCGGACCTGCTCACGCAAGTCCGGGCCCATACAACACACGCTTGGAAAGAAATTAGGGAATGAGAATCTCGGTGGCTTCCCCGGCGACCACGGCAAAGCCTTTGCGCACTTCGCCGGTGGGACCGGTCCAGACCACTTCGTATTCGCCAGGAGCCAGCTCGAGCCGGGTGCGGCCGGAGACTCCGCTGGCGACAAGGTTTTCTCCGGAATAAATGGCATAGGGCACGGCCACCGCTCCCTGAAGAGCGCCGGAGAGTTCCACCGGCTCGGGAGCATCAAAGTAGCGACCATCCCCAATGGCGGCCCAGCTTTCGAAATTCTCCCGCACTTCGCGTTCCTCAATGCCGTAGCCCACGATGTTGACGCGCACATCCGTGCCCTCCGAACGCAATTCGCGGATAACGGCCGCCGGGTCTCCCTCGCAGGTTTCTTCCCCGTCAGTGAGTAGAATCACGGTGCGGGCTCCGCTCACTCCGGCCAAATCCTGAGGCACTTTGGTCAAGGACGCCGCGAGAGGGGTTTTGGCCAGATTGATGGCTTCGATTTCCTCCACCAGTGGCTTCATTCCAGTCACGTCCAAGGGAGCGGGAGGGATGATCAGTTCACTTTCGCAACTGCCTTTTTCCAAGTGGCCAAAGACCCGGAGCGAAAAGAGAGTGCCGGCCGGGACATTCTCCTCCATGAAGGAAATGAGGGTCTCTTTTGCCAAATCAATGCGCTCTTCGTCTCCCTCGCCTTTTAGCATGCTCCCCGAGGCGTCAAGAATAACATGCACCGAGGATTCTTCGGCAAAGGTCAGAGTGTCCTGCGCCCGCACCATGACCTCGGTCAGGTCCCCGGGGGGATCGGTCACTTGCAGGGTCTGCTCCACCAAGACAAGGCCGGCCGCATCGCGGTATTGCACCTGATAGCTTCCCGGTTGCACGGGGGCGGAGAGCACGGCGCGGGAGGTGGCGGGGTTGAGGAAAGTGTATTCCAAAACTTCTTCCGGGTCCTCTGAGGTGACGAGAACAAGGCGGTCATCCCACGCTGCCGGGCCTTTCCAAACCACTTCAAAGTCGTAGCCTCCCGCAACCGTGGCAGGGGTCTGCAAGGTCGCTTTGGGAGGGGCGGTGTCGGGAGTCACGGCCACCTCCGGGGTGATTTCGATGGGCAGGTGGCCAAGGAAATCATCTTGGGAGAGGTAAACCAGTTCGTAGATACCAGGCTCGGCGGGCATGGGCAGCGAAAGAGATCCGCGCTTGCCCTCTCCTTCCAACGGCTTCCGGGTCACGATGGCGCCATCGCCATCGCGCAAGGCAAGCTCGTCCCCCTCGTCGTTGGGACCCACCCACTTCACAGGCAGAGGTTGCGCAGGGGCCGCTTTACGCGCAGCTTGCAAGGTGACGGTGACCGGGGTGACGACAATTTCGCGACTAGTCAGCAGCTCGTCCCCCGCATAGTAGAGAATGGTGTAAGTGCCGGGGCTGTCCGGCATGAGGAGATCGACCGAGCCTGTTTCTTCGCCCGAGAGTTCCGCCGGATTGGCCCCCCGCAAGGGTTGCCCGTTGGGATCGCCCAAGGTCAGGCGTCCATTGTCGGGCCCTTCTCCAGAGTATTCGACGAGGACCTCTTCTCCGATCACAGCCGTAGCGGGGGCTTTCAGAGTGGCCGCGAAGGCGCTCAGGCAGCCAGCCGCGAAGGTGACCAAACCAAGAGGAAGCGATGGGTTGAGGAAGAATTTTGCTTTCATGTTGTTTCGGGTTTTAGGTTTTTTTCGCGAAAGAAATTAACGTTCGTAAGTGGTGGTGGTGCTTTTGGTCGTGCCCGCCGGGGTGCTCGGGGCCGGCAAGGTTTCGGGAGCAACCGCAGGCTCGGGGGAAACCATGACCGTCGCGGGTGAGGCTTCGTCAGCCTCCGGGTCGCTCATAGTAGAGCATGAGGCGAAGACAAGAGTGCTCAGGATAGCGACTGCGGGGAGGGAAAGAAGAGGATGCTGTTTCATAGCAAAAGGGACATTCATGATTGGTGAAATCCCTATTGCTTCCGCTATGCCATCTCCTACCGAAAACAGCCCGAGAAAAACACAACCATCTGACCGTGAGCCAACAAAAAGGAGCCCCCTCCTCTTCCCTTGGAGCACCTTCTCCTCGCCAAAATCCCCGCACCGTGCAAAGCGGCTGGGCAAAAACGGCAGCGCCCTGCACTTTGCAAGGGCACTGGCTAACGGCCGGAGAACCGTCAGTGCGGCAAGCGCGCCTGAGCCTCTTCGCGAGCCCGCGCATCAGCAGCGAGGATTTCCGGCAAGGTCTCCCCCGCGTGGTCAGCGAGCTGGTCCATGGTGGCTTCCACCACTCCGGCGATGGCGGTGAAGCCCAGTCGACCCTCCACAAAGGCCGCTACCGCCACTTCATTGGCTGCATTCAACACCGCGGGCAGACAACCACCCGCGAGCCCCGCTTCCCGCGCCAACCTCACTGCGGGAAAGGCATCCTCGCGCACGGCTTCAAATTCGAGCTTCGCCAATTCGGCAAAATCAAGAGGCTTGAGCCCGGTGGGACAACGCTCTGGCCAAGTGACGGCATACTGAATGGGAAAGCACATGTCGGTCGTGCTGAGCTGGGCCAGGACGCTGCCATCGAGGAATTCCACCATGGAGTGCACAATACTCTGGGGATGGACAATCACGTCCACCCGCTCCATGCCCACTCCAAAAAGCCAGCGGGCCTCGATCATTTCCAAGCCCTTGTTGAACATGGTGGCCGAATCGATGGTGATCTTCTGCCCCATGGTCCAAGTGGGATGCTTGAGGGCTTGCGCCAGAGTGACGCTGGAGAGCTTCTCTTTCTCCCATTGGCGGAAAGGCCCGCCCGAAGCGGTGAGGATAAGTCGACTCACCGCATCCGCCCTTTGCCCGGCCAGACATTGGAAAATCGCATTGTGTTCGCTATCGACCGGCAGCACCGCGACCCCTTTCTCGCGAGCGGCAGTCATCACGATGTCCCCGGCCATGACGAGAATCTCCTTACTCGCAATCGCCAAATCCTTACCTGCCTCAATGGCAGCGAGGGTGGGCTGGAGGCCGGCCGTGCCGACGATGGAGACAAGAATCATATCGGCCTCGGTGAGGGTAGCCAGCTCGCGCAAGCCTTCGGCTCCCGCCCGCACCCGGGCCCCGGGCACCAGCACCTTCAGCTCCGGCGCGCGGGACTCATCGTAGATGCAGAGATCCTGAACGCCAAACTCGCGAGCTTGGGCCGCCAGCTGCTCATGCCGGGTCCCGGCGGCGAGGCCGACCACTTGCATTTTATCGCCACCCAGTTCACGAGCCACCTTGAGCGCGCTCTCCCCGATGGAGCCAGTCGACCCCAGGATGACCACTTTCTTACCTGCCAAAACTTTCATTCAGGAAACCAGTTTGAGGAAAAACCACGCCAGCGGACCGGTGAAAGCAATGCTGTCGATCAAATCGAGCACGCCGCCGATTCCGGGGAGCACGTGCCCGGAATCCTTGGCCGCGAGGCTACGCTTGAGGAGAGACTCTGCCAAATCTCCCGCCACCGCACCCAGCGCAATGACAAGGCCGAGGAGAGCCAGCACCCACCCGCCCGGCAGCCAGGTCAAGTGCTCCGCCCCGGCCCAGCGCACCAGCCAAATGCCGGCCTGCGAGACGACGAGGGCACCGAGAAATCCTTCCCAAGTTTTACCGGGACTGATGTGGGCTATCATCTTGGTCTTGCCGACCAGACTGCCCACCGCATAGGCGCCCATATCGGTGAACTTGGTGGCCGCGATCACCATCAGCATGAACCACTGACCCTGCCGCGCGGTCTCCGGTCCCGAATTTGCCAAACGCATCAACCCGCCCCCAAACATGAGACCCAGAAAAATCAGGCCCAGCACCGCCACCGAAACCGAGACAATAGCCTCGCTTCCCTCAATAGGTCGACGAAACCGCACCCCGAAGCTCCCCATCACCACGAGCAGAATCGCTATCCACTCCGCATCCTCGGCGACATGCTCATTGCTGCCCAGCGAGTAAACCCACCAGCCCAAGTAGCCCGCTCCGACGAGAATCATCCACCACAGGCACCAGTCATCGGCGTGCCCTTTCCAAAGTTTGCGCCATTCCAAGAGACCGAGCACTGCCAACAAGGCAATAGCCACGCCTACAGCCATGGCATTGGCACTCACGAAAACGGCAATCACCGCCGCCCAAATGACCAGCGTGCTCATTAAGCGTGCGCCGAAAACGCGACCCTTGGTTTCTTTTTTCTTATCGTCAGACACCTCAACCCCAGTCCACCTTACCCAAGGCCACCCCGCAACGCCAAAGCGTGACGGAATCCACTTCTCTGCTTTTCGCTCTCCATTTTTCCCTCCCCTCCCAGCCCTCAGGGAAAAAAATCACCACCTTTGCAACTTTCCCCCGAGGGTCCGGTTTGATGTCTCGAACGGCAAACGTTCCGAGTGAAAAACTCTCAACCCGAATTATCTATGAAAAAAACTATCCTGATCGCCTCCCTGGCTCTCATTCCCTTCGCCCTGCAAGCTCAAGAGGAAACTGAAAAAGAACGCCGCGGCCCCCGTGGCGACCGTGCCCCCCGGGAACTCCCTGCCGAAGTGATCGCCAAATTCGACACCGATGGCGACGGAAAACTCAACGAAGAGGAGCGCAAGGCTGCCCGCGAAGCCCGCCGCGCGGAATTCGAAAAACGTCGCGCCGAAATGCTCGAGAAATTCGATACCGACAAAGACGGCAAGCTGAGTCAGGAAGAGCGGAAAGCGGCCATGCTGGCCCGCTTCGACAAAGACGGAGACGGTGAACTGAGCGACGCCGAAAAAGAAGAGGCTCGCAAAGCAGCGCCCCCCCGGGGTCGTGGAGAAGGCCGGGAAGGCCGGGCTCCTCGCGGCGAAGGCAAAGGCGGTGAAGGTCGCGGCCCCCGCAAGGAGCAAGACTAACACTCTCCGCTAAGAAAGTTCCCCACAAGCCCCCCATTCCGCAGAGCCCCTTCCCGGGGCTCTTTTTTTGTGCTCTCCCTCCATTTTTCTTTCCGCGAAAGCAATTCAAAACAAACGATAAACAATTTTCAGGATTCTTTTTAATAAAAAAGACCAAAAAACATGTAGACAATAATCCATCCTCTCAATATAGTCCGCCTCACCAAAACCCCCAGAGAACTATAAAAATTATGTCTACCTTCTTCAAAAACCCCGCAATCCTTTTCCTGTTAGCCGCAACTCCCCTCTCGGCTTTAACGGTGCAGAACTTTTCCCACAGCACGAACAACCGCTTTGCCAACAGAGACCCTTTTGTTCTGGCAGAAAGCGATCTCTCCGGAGTGGGACGCGCCACCAACAACACTTGGGCCACCCTTGTGAGCAGCAACGTTTTTGTAAGCTCCAACCACTACCATCCCGCCATCGGCCAAACGGTCACCTTTCATGCCTCCAACAACGCGAACGGCCAAACGGTCACCATCCCGGTAACGGATGGCCAGCGCATCGGGAATTCCGACGTCTGGGTCGGTATTCTTGAGAGTTCGGCTCCTTCAGACTATGCGACCTACACCATCGCAAGTGAGCCCTTTGCTGGAGAAACTACCTATCTCCTTGGGCGCTCGCCTTCCAAACTTCCTTCTCTCACCGACGTTGCGGTCGGAGAAAACTCACTCTCTGGCAGCCTGAAAATGAATGGCGCTGGTTCCGAAGGAAACGCCCTCTATTCCATTTACGACAAGGGAGCCAATGCTCTTGCCCATGAAGCTCTCGTACAAAACGGCGATTCTGGCGCACCTCTTTTCCTACAAGACCCCATCAGCGGAGAATTGACCCTAGCGGGAACCAACTGGCTGAAAGGGAGCTTCTTCGCCGTGGGCGAGTTCTCCGCCGCCACCAAGCTCAGTGATTACGAAAGAGAGATTCTGCGTATCGTTGAAGACAACCGAGCTTCCTCCCCTCCGCTCACCAACGGACTCTTGGGAAGTTCCAGCACCGGACTCAATGTCCCCGAGCCCAGCTCAGCCTTTCTTCTTTGCAGCGCTGTGGGGATGGCTCTCTCTTTTCGGGTCCGTAAATGAAATTTTTATAAGCAAAAATAAGAAATACCTTGTAAGAATTACTTTGAATATAGTAGAAAAACCCAATGAGCACCATTTCCCTACCTCTCCCGATGAAATCGACGGAACCCCAATCATCAGTGACCCAAGGAAAATGGAGATTCGGTGGGCTACTCCGGGTAAAGCTCCGCAAGTTCCTGCTGAATCACGGCACAGTAGGTAGCGGATCACGAAGCCATGCAACTAAGGGCGAAAAGATTCTACCCAACTCTTCTCCAAGCAGATCCGACCACCCCAAAAGACCAAACTGACTTTCAAACAAATCATTTCCGCCCGCAAGATTGCCCCATATCACTTGATACCCATGAAATCCACACCTCGCCTCATCCTGACCCTCACCCTTTCCAGCCTCACCCTTTCCAGCCTCCCCCTAGCCGCTATCCAGATAGACGATTATACGGCAGCGAGCAATGACCGCTTCGCCAACGATGCCGGTTTCATCATGGGCGGCTTCGATCTCAGCGGAGTGGGTCGTTCCTCGGATGGCCGGTGGGCTACCTTGGTAAGCGAGAATGTTTTTCTCAGCGCCAACCACTTTCATCCCGGCATCAACGCCTCCGTGACCTTTTTTGCCAGCAACGATCCGCTGGGAAGCTCGATCACGATCGATGTCGCCAGTGGTCAACGCATCGGCGACACCGACATATGGGCCGGAATATTGGAGAGCCCCGTTCCGGCTGGCTACACCTCCTACTCCATCGCTAGTAGCCCCAACCTTGGCTCCAATGCCTACCTCTTCGGACTCAATCCCTCCAGCGATCGTTCTTCCGACAATATGAAAGTCGGTCGCAATATCCTCACCAGCGTCCTCTCTGGCCAGGCGGTATCCGGAGCAAGCGGCGACGCCCTCATTGCCAATTATGACAACGGACCGCTCCCTCCCTACGTGGAGCACGAATCCCTTGTGCAAACTGGAGACTCAGGAGGGCCGCTTTTCGTGGAAGACGGCCTCACAGGTGAGCTGATCCTCAATGGAACCAACTGGTTCGTCGGAACAGTCGGAGGCACCGACGTCAGCGGATTCACTGTGCTCAGCCAAGAACAAGCGGCGATTCAGAGCATCATCGACGCCAATACGGTGCCCGAACCCGGGACGGCAGTCCTGACCTTCCTCGCCACTGCGACACTTCTACGCCGCCGCCGCTAAGAGGGCCTAAGATTTCCCAACGACAGCGACCCCCATACGCGCCGCCTCCGCTTCCACAAGCGAGGCGGCGTTTTGGATCAATTCTGCAAGCGGCAAGCCGGTATCAGCTAGGGCATAACCATAATCGAGGAGCCCGCTGGCCCGCACTTCGGGGGCAATCTGCCCCGCGATGGCGGCGGTTTTCTTTCCTTGCTCACGGGCGAGGCGAATGACTCCGATGGGTCCCTTGCCCTCCAAAGATTGCGCGTCCAGCGACCCTTCACCGGTGATGACCAAATCGGCGCGGGCGATTCGGGCGGAGAGATCCACCGCGTCGGCCACGATATCGAAGCCCGGCCGCAGGGTCGCCTGCGCAAATTTCATCAGACCCCAGGCCAAGCCCCCGGCCGCACCCGCTCCCGGAACGGCCGCCAGATGCTCCCCGTCACTGACTGCGGAGAGATGGGCGAGATACTCTTCCAAATACTCGCGTTCCGCCGGTCCTGCTCCCTTCTGGGGACCGAAAATAGCGGTCGCACCCCGGGTGCCGAGGAGGGGATTTTCCACATCACAGGCGACCTCAATGCGGGGCAAGGGTGGCACAGCGGAGCCATCCAGGAACGCCAGGTCCGCGAGAGCGCGGGGATTGACCGCCAGTTCCTCACCCTCTTCATCGAGGAAGCGCCAACCGAGGGCGGCAGCCATGCCGGCCCCACCGTCATTCGTGGCACTCCCCCCCACTCCGAGCAAAATCTTTTCCGCGCCCTGGGCCATGGCATCGCGCATCATCTCTCCCGTGCCATAAGTGGAGGCGGCCAGGACGTCCCGTTCTTCCTCCCCGATCCGCCAGAGGCCGGAGGCTTCCGCCATTTCGATAAAAGCCGTTTTCCCGCACAAACCATAACGCGCCGACACCGCACGCCCGAGGGCGTCGGAGGCCTCACACTGGCGGAACTCTCCCCCAAGGGCCGAGAGCATGGCTTCGACAAAGCCCTCCCCGCCATCGGCAATGGGGCAGAGCTCGACGTGAAAGCCGGAGCCAAGGCCTTTTTCAATAGCAAGGGCCACTTCCCGCGCGGAGAGTGACCCTTTGAATTTGTCGCAAGCGATGAGCACGTTCATGGCCCACTCATTGCAGAAATTACTCCACGAGGAAATAAGGATTGAGCAAATTTTCCTTATTGTAAGCCAAGGCCTCTCCCGTCTCGCGGCTATTGACCTGACGGCCCGCAGCCAGAGCGACGGCGTGGGCTGCTCCGGTGTCCCATTCCATGGTGGGGCCGAAGCGCGGATAGACATCGGCCTCTCCCTCGGCGACGAGGCAGAGCTTCAGCGAGCTCCCGGCAGACAGGAATTCCACCTCTTTGCCCGCAGCCTTGAGGTCAGCCACGAACTGCTCGACTTCGGGAGTGAGATGAGAACGGCTGGCCACCACCCGCACTTTTTCCAAAGTCTGGTAATGCGGCTGGGACTGGAGCTGAACTTCCTCTTCTCCGGTGATGCGCCAAGCTCCTTCTCCCACCACCCCAAGGTGGAAGGTGCCGGTGGTGGGCCGGTAAACCACCCCCAACACGGGCACGCCTTTTTCGATGAGGGCGACATTGACCGTGAACTCACCATTCTTTTTGATGAACTCCTTGGTGCCGTCCAGCGGATCGACCAGCCAGAACCGCTCCCAGTGACGACGTTCCTCGTAGTCAACGGTTTTGTTTTCCTCGGAAATGATGGGAATCTCCGGGTGGGCCCCACGGAGAAATTCCATCAGGACCGCATTGCCTTTCTGGTCGGCCTCAGTGAGCGGGGAGTCGTCTCCCTTGTATTCCACTTCAAAGTCGCGGGCATACACCTCGAGGATCACTTCTCCCGCGCGTTTGGTCGCCGCGAGCAGAGCCGGCACATCGATACCGTAGGCTGTCTTAATCATCGCTCTTGAAATTTAGTGGCTATCGCAAAACTCCTCGAAGCGGCTCAAGCCCTCGGCAATGACGTCGAGGGTGGTGCAGTAGCTCAGACGCACGGAGGCATCGTGACCGAAGGCGATGCCCGGCACCATGGCGACCTTGTAGCGATTGAGCAATTTGTCGCAGAGATTCTGGGACTTGAGCCCCATGTCGGTGCAGTCCACGAAGTAGTAGAAAGCGCCCTCCGGCTCCACGAAGGAAACATTCGGGATCGATTTCAGGCGTCCGGCCACGAACTGGCGACGGACATCGTATTCCTGCTTCATGTCCTCGATGAAATCCTGGGGACCTTCGAGAGCGGCGAGGGCGCCGTATTGGGCGAAAGTGGTGGCATTGGACGAGGTGTGGCCCTGAATCTTGGAAAGAGCCTGGGCGATAGCGGCATTGGCAGTGGCCGTGTAGCCGAGACGCCAGCCGGTCATGGAATAGGCCTTGGAAAAGCCTCCCACCACTACGGTCAATTGGGCCAGCTCCTCGCTGATGGAAGCGATGGAAACGTGCTTCTTGTCGCCGTAGATGAGCTTTTCGTAAATCTCGTCGGACATGATGATGATGTCCTCGTAGCTCGCTACTTCGCCCAAAGCTGCCAGCTCCTCAGGAGTATACATGGTGCCAGTGGGGTTGCCGGGCGAATTGAGAATGATCATCTTGGTGGCCGGAGTCATGGCCGCCTCGAATTGCTCGGGAGTGATCTTCCAGCCGTTCTCAGCCGTGGTCTCGATCATCACCGGCACGCCACCCGCGAGGCGCACCATCTCGGGGTAGCTCACCCAGTAGGGGGAAGGGATGATGACCTCGTCCCCTTCTTCCACCACGGCCAGAATGGCATTGTAGCACGCTTGCTTGCCCCCACTGGTCACGCAGACGCCTTTGCTCTCCACCTCGATTTGATTGTCGTCGAGCAACTTCTTGGCAATGCCTTCGCGCAGCTCGGGGAGGCCGGCGGCAGGAGTGTATTTGGTCTTGCCGTCTTGCAGGGCCTTGATGGCCGCTTCTTTGATGTGGTCCGGAGTATCCATATCGGGCTCGCCACCAGCGAGTCCGTAAACCTCTTCTCCCTGGGCCCGCAAGGCCTTCGCCTGATTGGTCACCGCCAAAGTCACCGATGGGGTGACCGCCTGCACTCGATTTGAAAGACTATCCATGTTCTGCCGTTTGCCCGATAAAAGGCCACTAAGGGTTCAACTCCAGCCGGGGAGTCGCCTGCTTGTCAGAACGCGTCCGTATGGAGCAGCGCCGTTCTGAACCCCACGGGTTCATCATGCAAGCCAAATGGCCATTCCAAGAGCGGGAATTCTCGCCCCGGCGCTCTCAAACCTCGAACTTGACGACCTCCACCGCCGGATCACGCAGCCCGTCGACGAACTTGATCCACTCCGCCATCTCAGTGTCATCAGCCTCCGTCACCTGCTCCCCTTTCACCGTGCCAATGACCAAAAAGCGGATGGGCTTCTTGTCCCCGATGACGGCGCGCACTTTTTCGTAGTTCCGCGTCATCTGCGGCCCGGAGAGGCTCCATCCCTCCACTGCCAGCACCACGCCCAGCTCAGCCTCGCGCATCGCCTCCTCGGCCGCTTTCTCCTTGGTGGCATCCAGCACCCCGGTCTGGTGCACCGAGGCGGGATTGACTCGCATTTGCTGGAGTAAAAAGGGCCGCACCGCCTCCACCGGGAGACCGGCTCCCCCGACATCGAGCAGCACCACCCCATCGGCCTGGCTGGTCTTCACCACCGCGCGCTCGACCTTGGCCATCTCCCGCCAAAGATTGCGATGACGGCTTTCCTGAAAATCCAGGGCTGCCAACACCTGCTTCTCCTGGCTACGGGCATAAAACGACAAAATCAGACGGGGAAGCACACCCCAGACCAGCAGGGAAAGCACGAAGAAACGCATCCAGACGCGATTGACGGCCTCGCCCGCCCCACTCTCACCCAGCGCCTCCAATTGAGTCTGCGCCACCCCGTAAGGACCCGGCCGCCACTGCTCCCCCAACCAGGACCACGGAAGGGACAGACCTTGGGTCAAGCCCACCAACTGGCTCTCGCTCAGGCTCGCCAACGTTGATTCCCAATAGAAATTCACTTTGAGAAAAAGCAAGCAGGCGAGGAAACTGACGATAATGCCGAAGTTGAACCACACCGCCCCAACCTGGCTCAGACGGGCAAGACGCCACCCCAGCACCGAGCCATAGCCCTCGCTGCGCATATTCTGCAAACGTGCCCAGACCGGCCCTACCCGGCTGCCCGCGAACTTCCGGCCCAGCAGAGCCAAGAGCTCCTGGCTCCAACTGAGACGATTCTTCTTCCGGAGAAGAAGCCAGGTGAGACCGCCGCCAAGCAGGAAGAGCCATTGCAATCCCAAGCCCAGCCCGAGGAAGAGCCACACATTGTAGCCCCGCCCTTCGCCCAGAGGCATCTCCTGCAACACCCCCCGCGAGAGCCCCATCCCCGCCAAGAGCGCGCCCGCCACCACCACCATCCCGGCCAGACGAAGCCCGGACTCAATCCGCTCCCCGGTGTGCACCTCCTCCCGTTTGGCTTCCAACCACAATCGCAAGCCCTGTCTCCGGCGCTCGCCCTCGTCCAAATCACGCGAGAGATGCGGGGCTACGGAATCCCGGTAAATACGCCGCGCCCCTTGCAAGGCCTCTTCCTCCGCGAGAAGAGTCTCGAAGTCAGCCAAATCCGCCAGAGTCCAGTTTTCCGCTTTCGATGTCCGCGCCATTTGCAACGAGCCTGTTGCAAATCAACCCGGGTGAAAACAGGAAAGGGTGACCTTCCCAGAATTTTTGAAGACGAGGATCAGTCCACAGTCACGGTCAAAGCAACTGCCTCTGCTCAATCAAAATTTTTGTCTGGCTCATCCACTTCATCAAAAAACGATTTTTGATAACAAGACAACTCAATCTCCAAGCCAAGCCGACCCGCCAAGGAGATCAGGTTTGCAGGCAACACATCGCTCTGCATGAGAACACCCTCTGACAATCGAGACCAACACGGAAAATCAAGGCATCCTTTTCCATCAGCCACCAAGTCCAGCAAAGAACGAAGCTCTTCCCAATAGTTTTGGAGAAACTCACACGCGTCATCAAATTGGCTTGGCAGCTCATCCCACTCTGCATTCGAAACTTCTACCGTCACAGAAAACTGCGAAGCAGGCCGCCTGGACTTTCCAAAACGAGCGTCCCCTTTTTCACAGATATCCACCACTGGCAGCATTTCCAGCTCAGGCCGGTCACGAAAAGAACATGACGGACTCACTATTCTTAAAACGCACATGGCAAAACTCTCTCTACACCACCAGTCGCTGACAGGCTCGTTCAATCCGAGTGCGAAAGCACTTTTCTCAAGAAAAAGAACTCCCACTTCCTCCCCCATCGCCAAGCGGAGTCGCTGAAAAACGAAAATATCCTTGAAACTCCCGAAGTCTCTGGTGCCTGCTTCCGGTCGTGAACAAACTGCTTTCGCCCCTTGGCCTCACTCTCCTCGCTGTCGTGGCGCTCCTGCCCGGAATCTGGGTGCTGCCTTTGGTCGATCGCGATGAGCCCCGCTTCTCCCACGCCACGGTGGAAATGATGGACCGCGGGGAATGGGCGGTGCCTTATTTCAACGACGAGTATCGTTTCGACAAGCCCCCGCTGACCTATTGGTGGATGCGGGCCAATTTCGAAGTTCTCGGCATCAACGAGTTCGGGGCCCGCCTCCATTCGGCCCTCTCCTCCTGGCTGGTGGCCATCCTCCTCTTCTTCTTCGCCCGGCGGCTAGGCCTGGATCGGAAAATGGCCTTTCTGGCCGGCGCAGGCTGGTTGACGGCCCTCCAAGTGCTCATCCACTCCCGCCTGGCGGTGGCCGATATGCCGCTCATTCTCTTCATCGTGCTCGCCATGAGCCAGCTCCACCGCGTGATGCACGGGCAAGGACAGCGGGGGCTCAACTTGCTGCTTCTCACCTTGTGGTTCGCTCTCGGTTTTCTGGCCAAGGGGCCCCTCGCCTACGCCATTCCCCAGACCGCCCTCCTCGTCCTTTTCGGCTTTTTCTGGTGGAAAGGGCGAAAGGCAGGCGCGGAGGAAACCCAGGAACTCCGCCAACAAAGAACACAAGTTTGGCAGGCTCAAAAGGCCGTTCTCATCACTCTCCTCCCTTCCCTCGCCCTCGTTGCCCTTTGGGGCATCCCGGCCTTGATTGATACTCAGGGAGCCTACTTTGGCATCGGCATCGGCAAGCACGTGGTGGAACGCGGCACCGGAGCGATGAACGAGCGCTTCTTCATTCCCGGTATTTATTACCTCCTCATCATCATTCCCTTTCTCCTCCCATGGACGGCACATCTCCCCGGCACGCTAAAGAAGAGTTGGCGTCAGGGAGACTTGGACACCCGCTTTTTGCTGGCCTGGTTCGTGGCTCCCTTTCTCGTCTTTTCCTTCTACGCCACCCAGCTGCCTCACTACATCCTACCCGGCTATCCCGCCTTCTTCCTTCTCCTCGCCTTCACCTTCCGCCAGCGTGTGGAGCTGGGCCGCCTAGGCCGCATTGTGCGCACCCTGGCCCTCCTTCTGCCCGCCGTCCTCGGCCTCCTACTCCTCATCATCGGTCTGACCCAAACCCAACGGGGCAGAGAGGCTCTCGACCTGGCCCTCTTGGTCACGCTACTGGGCGGAGTGATGCTTTCCCTCGCCATCGTGGGTGCAGCCCTTCTGCGCCGGGAGAAAATGGCCCGCGTGGCCACGGTTTCCGCTTTCCTTTCCTTCAGCGTCTTCCTCCTCCTCGCCACCGCCGTGGCCCGTCACAGCCATCTGACGCTGCGCTTGCGCAATGCCACCGGAATCCCCTCCGGCACCCTGGTAGCCAGCGGTTACAAAGAGCCCTCGCTGGTCTGGTATTTCGACGACTTCACCGATCCCGACAAACGCGGCATCTGGGACTTTCGTCCGTCGGAGTCCCTCACTCCCGACGAGGACGCCCTTACCATCGCCGTCACCCGCCGCTGGCGCATCGACGACGAAAGCTGGTGGCCGCTACTGACCTTGCAAAAAGACGTTCCCCTGGCGGACGACAATCGTGCGGAATTAGCCGCACTCTATGGCGCCGAGCGCATCGCCGCCGCCGAACGAGTGTCCGGCTGGTCGCCCGCGACTTCTTCCTGGGTCGAGGCCATCGTGCTGCGCCCCCAATAGCTCACTCCAGCTCAAGCAAAGCCGTCGCCATTATGCCACAGCGCTGGCGCAAGGACCGCGCGGCCACACTCGGCTGACGGCGGACTTGACCGCGAAAGACCTCCTCCCCATTGGCGATCACAACGATTTCCTCCTCGAGGTCGAGCAACTCGTCACTGAGCCAGAACCGCAAGCCGCTGACATCCTCGCCCTCCACGGTGATGGTCTGCCCGTTCACTTCCGCGATCAACTTGCGTCCCTTGCGCGCCCCCTCGGCATCCACCCCCAGCCAGTAGAGCCGCTCGTGGGTGACGTCGTCCTGAAGCCAAACGACCTTGCGGGGCCATTCCACACGGGACTCAGTGGCCATCCGGGAAATCACTTCCGCATCCTTGCCCTCCATCCAATGCCCCAGTCCGGGGTAAATGGTGACCCGATGGGGATAGCCCTCACCTTGTTCTTCCTCCCGCGCGGTCCCGAGGAGCTCTTTCCATTGGGCGGCAATCTTGTTCCGGTCATAAGCGCCGTCCCTTTCGCCCATGAAAATCTCGAAGGGCAGATTCCGCAGACCATCGGGCCGGGCCTCATTGGGATGACCCGCCATCATGGCAGCGGCGGCAAAGCGATCCGCCATCCGGGGAGCCAACTGGTAAACCCCGTCTCCCCCCGCCGAGTAGCCCAGCAAATAGACCCGATTGGGGTCCACTCCCCGGCACACCACGTAGTTGGAGATGAGCCGGTCCAGCAACTCGTCAATGTGAGCCTCATGCCACAAATTCCAGGTATCGGTGGGGGCCCGGGGAGCCACGTAGTAGCCCTCCTCCGGCTGATAGAGCTGGATTTGATTCTGCCACTGGCGGTCGTTCACTCTCGCCGGAGCATTCCCTCCCCCGTGCAGCGAAATCCAGAGCGAATGCCCGGCGGCGGGCGCTTCGCCAAACCGCTTCTCAAGAAACTTCATCTCCTTTCCGGCCGCCCGCACCACTTTCGCCGTCAGCTCTTGCTCACGGTCGGCCCGGCCCTCGGCCCGCCACCCTTCCACGAGGGGTGAGAAATCCCAGCGCGGGCGCTCTTTCTTTTCCTCCAGGACAAGATCGAGAGTCCCCTCCGGAAGCTCCTGCAAAGTCAACTCCCGCCGTCCCTCTCTCGCCAAGACTTGCAAGGACCAAGGCCCCTCGCCAGTCAGAGGAAGAGAAGCCACATCATTGAGGTCCGCTCGGCCCGCTTTGGTGAAAACAGAGTTCACGATTTGCCCTGCAGCATCCAATTGCGAGACCTCGGCCACCACCCGCTCCTTTCCTCCCGGAGAAAAAACCCGCACCGCCACATCCTGGCGAGCCTCGGCCACGTCGCGGGCATAGCGGGAGGTGACGTTCTTCGCAAACACGGTCTCGTTCTCCCGATCCCAGACCAGTGGAAAAATGCCGTCGGCCGTCTGCCAGGAGGAGGCCCAGATCGCATGCAGAGGATCGCCAGCCACCGCCTTGGCGGCCCGATCGGTGAACCAAGCACGATTGAGCCCCTGCTCATCGTATTCGTCCGCCCCCAGGAACTTCCACTCCCCATCCCAGATCTCGACCCAAGTATGGTTCCCGCTCTTGTCGGACCACATTGCCGTCCCCGCCACCCGTGCCGGAATCCCCACCGAGCGGCAGCCATAGGCGAGGATAATGCTCAAGCCCGTGCAGGTCGCCTTCCCGCTGGCCATCGATTCAGACGGGCTCTGGTTCGGCTTCTTCCGCCCGGTGTGATAGTGAACGTTCAGCTTGTTGAACAAATCGCGATTGAGCACTTGCGCCGCCTCGCTGGCAGTCGCACACCCCCGCACCAGCTCCCGGCAGATCTCATAAAACCGCGGCCGCCAATCCTCCCGCTTCTCGTCGAGTAAGGCGTAGGGAAGAACTTCATTGCGAAAGAGGTCTCGTGGCACCTTCGCCGACCACGGGAATTCCTCCCGCGCCCGGAAGGCCAGCTCCACATTGCGCTGCAGGAGTTCGGCAGAAACCGACTCCAAATCGGCCGGGGGCATGTAGCTGACCAAAAAGGCGAAATCCTCCGCCCCCGGCTCGCCATATTCCACCCGGATTTCTTCTGCCAGCGCGGCGAAGGGCTCGGCCGCCCCCAACCAGCAGAGGAGACCGGCACTGAAGACAAAAGAGAGAAGAAAACGTCGCATTCCCCATCTCTGCCACAGCGAAGAGGCCTTGACGAGGGGTTTTCAGCAAATGTGTCCCTCACTCTTTCTCCACCCGGCTCAGCAAACTTCCGTCCTTGAAAACCGTCTCAATGAGCTCTCCGGGGGCCGCCTCACCGGGATGATGGAGAATCTTTCCTTCCTGCGTGCGGGTGATGGAAAAACCGCGCTCGAATGCAGAATCCGGTCCAAGAGCACGAAGAACCGACTCCAAACGGGTAAGAAAATCCCGACGGCGCTGAATCTCCCCCGGCCCGAGCAAGTCCAGGCGACGTTGCAAGCGCTCCAGACGCTCGCGGCGACGAGCCATGACGAGTCGCGGGTGGTGCACCTGCCAGCGACGCCGCAGATGATGCAACAGATCCCGACGACGACGCAAGCTTCCCTCCGCCGCTCGCTCCAAGCCCGCCGCCGCCTCATCCAGGCGCCGGACGGGCTCGCGTAGTATTTTTTCAGGCGACACGGCCACGCCCGTGCGACGAAGGTGACGCAGGGTTTCCTGCCGCCGCTGCAGCTCCTCCCGCAAGCGCCGCCGCAAGCGCCCCTGCAAGGCCTCCAACTGGGTAGCCAGCTCCTTCTGATCCGGCACCACCAGCTCAGCTGCCGCACTGGGAGTGGGAGCCCGCAGATCAGCCACAAAGTCCGCGATAGTGAAGTCGATCTCGTGGCCCACCGCACTGACCACCGGGAGGGGGCAAGCCGCAATCGCCCGCGCCACCACCTCTTCATTGAAATTCCACAAATCCTCCAGCGAACCTCCCCCCCGGGCCACAATGATCACCTCGCACTCCGGCCACCCCTCCGCCTGCCAGTTGCCCAATCGCTCGATGGCCCGGGCAATTCCCTGTTCCGCCCCCTTCCCCTGCACCTGCACATCGGCAAGGTAAACCGTCACCCAAGGAGCCCGCCGCGAGAGGACATTGAGCATGTCCTGCAGGGCCGCCCCCGAGCCGGAAGTCACCAACGCCAGACGGGTGGGATGCTTGGGCAAAGGCTTTTTCCTCCCGGCGGCAAAGAGTCCTTCCGCGTCGAGTTTGCGCTTCAATGCCTCAAAGCGCGCTTGCAGCCCGCCTTCCCCCACGGCCTCCGCCTCTTTCACCACCAATTGTGCGGTGCCACGGGCTTCGTAAATGGTCACTTCACCAAAGACGCGCACCTTGGCCCCGTCTTCCAAAACCTCATTCCCATTGCGACGGCGGGCCCCGAACATGGCGCAGGCAATCTGCCCCTGATCGTCCTTGAGCGTGAAATACCAGTGCCCACTCTTTTGCTTCCGGAGATTGGAGACCTCACCCTCCACCCAGACCTCACCAATCTCGATCTCCAACAAATTACGCATGCGGCGCAAGAGACGGGAGACGGGCAAGGCCTCACGCTTCTCTTCGCGATCGGAGGGAAAGTCGGTGAAAAGGTTCACGCCCCAACGCTGGCATGGCCACCCGCGAGGCAAAACTGTTTTTTCGTCCTGCGGTGACAATTTCGTCACTGGTCAATTTCCGCCGCTTCCCCCTAAGCTCCCCGAGCCCGTCGGGCTGACCACATCCATGAACCTTCCCGAAAAACACCGCCGCCACATCCTCATCCTCTGCACCGGCAACTCCTGCCGCAGCCATATGGCCGAAGGCTTTCTCCGGCGCGAACTGGGTGATCTGGCCAAAGTCTCCAGCGCGGGCTCCCACCCCTCCGGCTACGTCCACCCCCTGGCCATCCAAGTGATGAAAGAAGCCGGGGTCGACATCTCCCAACACCAATCCAAAAAATGGGATGAATTCCTCGAGAATGGCGTCGACACCGTGATCACGGTCTGCGGAGATGCCGCCGAGGCCTGCCCCCTCTTTCCCGGTCAAGTCCATCGCCACCACTGGGGCTTCCTCGATCCCGCCCACGCTAAAGGCACCGAGGAGGAAGTGCTCGCCGTCTTCCGCAACGTGCGCGACCAAGTGGAACTGGTCTTCTCCGCCTACGCCGAGGGCCTCAAGGAATCGCTCTAATCCCCACTGCGGGGGAAGATTTTTCACCCTCTCATTGACAAATCATCCTTTCCCCCGTAACACCGCCGCCCCTTCGGCTATTTGGTGCCGCTTTATCAACAATGGATGACTCCCCGAAGGGCAAAGGCGGCCGGACATCCACAAGCGCCCGCTGTGCTTTAACACGGGACCCGAAATTATGGTAAATGACCTATTGAAAGAGATGGTAGAGGCTGGCGTTCACTACGGACACCAGACCCGTAAGTGGAACCCCAAGATGAAGCCCTACCTCATGAAGGACAAAGGCGGCATCTTCATCATCAACCTCGAGGAAACCGTCCGTCAGCTCGACAAAGCTTCCGACTTCCTCGCCGAACTGGCAGGCAAGAATAAGAAAGTGCTCTTCGTCGGCTGCAAGCACCAGGCCCAGAAGGCGGTGCAAGAGGCCGCCGAAGCCACCGAGCAGTTCTACGTCAACCACCGCTGGCTCGGTGGCATGATGACCAACCTCACCACCATCCGCCAGTCCGTGGAACGCCTGCGCTACCTCGAGAACATCGAGAAGCAGCCGGAGTATAAGAACATGTCCAAGAAGGAATTGGCGGCTTTGAACCGGGAGAAGGAAAAACTCCAGCGCAACCTGCACGGGATCCGCAACATGGAGAAAAAGCCCGACGCCATCGTGGTGGTCGACACCGCCCGTGAGTCCATCGCGGTCGCCGAAGCCCGCCGCCTCAAGGTGCCCATCATCGGCATCGTGGACACCAATGCCGACCCCTCCGTGGTCGACTACCCCATCCCGGCCAACGACGACTCCATGCGCTCCATCCGCCTGATCCTGCAGAACCTCGTCGACTCCTACCTCGCGGCTGGCAAGCAGTAAACGACTCACCCGAAACCTAAGCAAACAACCGATTTAACGACATGGCAATCACCGCATCCCAAGTCAAAGAACTCCGCGAACGCACCAACGTAGCGATGATGGAGTGCAAGAAAGCCCTCACCGAAACCAATGGCGACATGGAAGCAGCCATCAAGATCCTGCGCGAGCGCAGCGGCTTGAAGGCTGCCAAAAAAGCGGACCGCGAAGCCAAGGAAGGCCTCGTCTCCGCCCAGCTTTCCGCCGACGGCAAGTCCGGCGTGCTGGTGGAGATCAACTGCGAAACCGACTTCGTGGCCAAGAACGACAACTTCGGCGCTTTCGTCACCGAGATTGCCGAAACCGTGGCCGCCACCGACGCCCAGGATCTGGAGTCCGCACTCAATGTGCCCATGGGTGAAGACACCGTGGGTGGAGCCGTGAAGGCCAAGGTCATCGAACTCGGCGAGAACCTCCAGTTCTCCCGCTTCGAGCGTTTCGACGTGGCTGGCGCTGGTGCCATCGCCTCCTACATCCACATGGGTGGCAAGGTCGGCGTCCTTCTCGAAGTGAGCTGTGAGAAAGAGGAAACTCCTTCCCAGGAAGCCTTCAAGGACCTCGTCAAGGACATCACCCTGCACATCGCCGCCGCCGCTCCCGCCGGTCTCAACCGCAGCGACATCCCTGCTGAACTCGTGGAAGCCGAGAAGGAAGTCTTCCGCAAGCAGATGGAAAACAGCGGCAAGCCCGCCGAAATCCTCGAAAAGATCATCGAAGGCAAGCTTGGCAAGTTCTACAGCGAGCAGTGCCTCGTGGACCAAGGCTTCGTGAAGGATCCCGACATCAGTATTTCCGCTCTCCTCGAGCAGAAGGGCAAGGAACTCGGCGACACCCTCACCATCAACCGCTTCACCCGCTTCGCGGTCGGTAGCTGAAGACTCCTTAATTTAAGGTTTTCCCCTAAAGGCATCCTATGCGGGATGCCTTTTTTCGTGCCCCTCCCTCGCCTCATCGTCCTGCTCCCACTCCACCGCAACGCAAGTGAAATTGACAAGATCCCGCAGCAAGCTCATAGTCCCCTCATAATCACAGAAATCCGTCAAATCGGAGATCACAAGGGCGTCATTCTTGATGAAGCCACCTTGGCCGCCCTCGGTTTGGAGGTGGGCGATCAGATTGTTTAGCTGCGCCCACCTTAACCAATCAGGGCACTATTTCAGCCAGCGAGGCAGCCTCTTCCGCCGAAAACTTCATCGCCGCCAATAACGAACTCTTCCGCCGCCTCTCGACTCGACCGCGAGGAGCCCACACGGCGATTGCGTGAGTTGATCAGTGACTAATTGCGCAAGTCGGCGTTGAAAAACTCCTCGCGCCCCTCTAAGCACGGCCCGTGCTTTCCATCAAAAACCTTCGCGTCGAGTTCGGCCCCCGCGTGGTCTTCGCTGACCTCTCCTTTTCCATTAATGACGGCGAGCGCATCGCCTTTGCGGGACACAACGGCGCGGGCAAGTCCACCCTGATGAAGTGCATTGCGGGGGTTCTCCCTCCCAACGGGGGCGAAATCACCAAGCCCAAGCACCACCGCATCGGCTACCTCCCGCAGGAAGGCATTCACGTCAAAGGCAAGACCGTCTACGAAGAGACCGAGTCCGCCTTTGGCGAAGCGCAGGAATTGCAGCGCGAACTCAATGAGCTGGAGGGCGAACTGGACAAACACGACCCCCGCTCGGACCCCTACTCGAAGATTCTCGAGCGCATGGGCGAGCTCGACCTCGCCCTCGAACACTTCGATCCCTCCCGCATCCGGCCGAAGATCCAGTCCGTTCTCGCCGGGCTCGGCTTCCAGCCCGAAGACCTCGATCGCGATTGCGGGGAATTCTCCGGCGGCTGGCAGATGCGCATTGCGATGGCCAAGCTCTTCCTCGCCGAGCCCGAAATCCTCCTTCTCGACGAGCCCACCAACCACCTCGACATCACCGCACAGAACTTCATGGAGGGCTACTTGCACAACTATCGCGGCGCCATCGCCCTCATTTCCCACGACCGCTCCCTGATGGATGCCCTCGTTACCCGCACCATCGCCTTCCACCACGGCCGGGCCGAGGAGTTCAAGGGCAACTACTCCGATTACGAGGTCCAGCTAGCCGAACGGCAAGAAATCCGCCTCAAGCAGAAGAAAGCGCAGGATCGCGAGATTGAGCAAATGGAGCGCTTCATCAATCGCTTCCGGGCCTCAGCCAACAAGGCCTCCCTCGTGCAATCCCGCATCAAGCAGCTGGAAAAAATCGAACGCATCGAGATCGACGCCGAGGAATCGCAGGTTTCCTTCCGCTTCCCCGATCCCCCGCCCACCACCCAATCGGTGGCCAAGCTGGAGCGCGCGGGCAAAACTTACGGCGATCAAATCATTTTCAAAGACTTCGACTTCGAAATCGAGCGCAAGGAGAAGATCGCCATCGTAGGCCCCAATGGCGCGGGAAAATCCACTTTCTGCCGCCTCATCACCGGAGAAGAAGAACCCTCGAATGGTCAACACGAGCTGGGGGCGAAAACTTTGCCCAGCTTTTTCAACCAAAACCACGCCGACGAGCTCGATCCCAACCTGACCATCCTGGAAACGGTGGAAAAAGTCGCGGCCCGGGGCAACGCCCTCTCCGCCCGCGACATCCTCGGCTGTTTCCTATTCCGTGGCGACGACGTTTTCAAAAAAATCGGCGTCCTTTCCGGAGGAGAACGCTCCCGCGTGGCTCTCGTGCGCATGTTGGTGCGGCCCGCCAACTTTCTCATTCTCGATGAGCCCACCAACCACCTCGACATGCGCTCGCAGGACATTTTGCAGCAGGCGCTCATCGACTACGAAGGCACCCTCCTCATCGTCTCCCACAACCGGGCTTTCCTCGATCCCATCATTTCCAAGACTATTGAATTCCGCCCCAATCACGACCCGCGCCTCTTCCACGGCAACCTGAGCTACTATCTCGATAAAGTGGCAGCGGAAGAACAACAAGCCAGCGCACAACCCGCCCCTGCCAAGAAAACCGCTCTCCCTCCCAAGCCTGCAGCCAAAAAAGAGGAGCCCAAACCCGCCAAAACCCAGCCCGGCGTCAATCGCAAGGAACAGCGCAAGGCCGAGGCCGCCGCCCGCCAGGCGCTCAAACCGCTCAAAAACGATCTCGAAAAACTGGAGGGAGAAATCGCGGAAATCGAAGGAGCCCAAGCCACCCTTTCCGCCGAGTTGTCCAAACCGGAAGTGGCCGCCGATGGCGACAAATTCCAGGAAATCTCCCACGCCCTCGCCAACTTGACCGATAAGCTCGACAAAGCCTATTCTCGCTGGGACGGCCTCACCGCCGAGATTGAGTCTCTCGAAGCCAAACTGGCCTCCGAGTAAGCCGCCAGCAGGACCCTTTCACAGAGTTCCTTCTCTCTTTGATCGGTAGGGATGCCCCGCTGAGGCATCCGCCGAATCACCCCCTCGCAACCGCATCCAACAACGACGGTCTTCCTGCTGGACACCACGATTCCCTTTTTCGGGCACCGCCCCCCTCCTGCGGATGCCTCGGTAGGGATGCCTCGCTGAGGCATCCCTACCGAATTACATCCCTACCGAATTACATCCCTACCGAATTACATCCCTACCGAATCACATCCCTACCGTGACGGGCCTATTTCTTGCCGCCGCCCCAGGAATCGCGCAGGGCCACGGTGCGGTTGAAGACAAGCCTCTCACCGGGACGATGCTCTTCGCTGTCGGCCACGAAATAACCCACGCGCTCGAACTGGCAACGCTCGCCGGGAGCCATTTCCGCAGCCGCCGCTTCAACTTTGACCCCGCTAACGACTTGCAAAGAATCGGGATTGAGCACCGACTTGAATCCTCCCTCTGCGGCATCGGGATTTTCCGCCGTGAAGAGCCGGTCATAGAGCCGGACCTCGGCTTCGTGGGCATGGGCAACACTGACCCAATGGACCGCCGCCTTGCAAACCACGCCCTCGGGCGCATTCTGACCAATGGTGCCAGGGAGGTATTCACAGCGCACCTCTGTGACTTCGCCGTTCTCGTCCACTTCGTGGCCCACATATTGAATGATGTAGCCTCCGCGCAAACGGACCGCGCCGCCGGGCTTGAGACGGTGATACTTCTTCGGAGGGTCGAGCTCGAAGTCCTCGCGCTCGATCCACACTTCGCGACCCAAGGCCACCTCACGCTCCCCGGCCCCAGCGTCCTCGGGATTGTTCGGCACCTTGACCGTTTCGCTGGCCCCTTCCTCGTAATTGACGAGCACGACCTTGAGCGGATTCATCACCGCCATGCGGCGATTGACCTCCTTGTTGAGAATTTTCCGGGTTTCGAACTCCAACAAGGCCACATCGGTGACGCCCACTTGTTTGGTGATCCCCGTTTCTTCACAAACAGCGCGAATGGCTTCCGGAGGAATGCCCCGACGACGCGCGCCGCTGAGAGTGGGCATGCGGGGGTCGTCCCAACCCTCGACCACCCCTTCATTGACCAGCTCCAGCAACTTGCGCTTGCTCATCACGGTGTAGGTGAAGTTGAGGCGGGAAAACTCGATCTGACGGGGTTGAGCCGGCACGGGACAATTCTCCACCACCCAGTTGTAGAGCGGACGATGGTCTTCAAACTCCAGCGTGCAAAGAGAGTGCGTGATGTGCTCCTTGGCATCCTCCAGGGGGTGGGCAAAGTCATACATGGGGTAAATTTTCCACGTATCGCCGGTGTTGTGGTGGGGAGCTTTGAGCACGCGGTAGAGCACGGGGTCGCGCATGTTCATATTCGGCGCGGCCATGTCGATCTTCGCCCGCAGAACAGCCGCCCCATCGGCGTATTTGCCCGCCCGCATGTCCTCGAAGCGCGCGAGATTGTCCTCTACCGAACGGTCGCGGAAGGGAGAAGGCGTGCCAGGCTCGGTCACCGATCCCCGGTTTTTGCGCATTTCTTCCAAGCTCTGCTCATCGACATAGGCCTTGCCTTCCCGAATCAAGTGGACGGCACAGTCGTAGAAAAAGTCGAAGTAGTCGCTGGCGAAGTAGAGATGATCCCCCCAGTCGAAGCCCAGCCAAGCGACATCGCGCTTGATGGACTCCACGTATTCGGCTTCCTCCTTGGCGGGATTGGTGTCGTCGAAGCGCAGATGGCAGCGGGCCCCTTGATGTTCCTGGGCGAGACCGAAGTTCAGGCAAATGGCCCGGGCGTGCCCCAGGTGCAGGTAGCCATTGGGCTCGGGCGGAAAGCGCGTGATCGCGGTTTCGTGCTTCCCCGAGGCCAAATCGGCCGCGACAATGTCTCTGATAAAATCCCGTTTCTTGCTCATGAAAACTGCGCGCGGCAGTCATCGCCCCTGCAGCGGCTTTCTGCAACACCGGAGAGGGAAAAATCGCGGCACTCCTGATTTACAGTCGGCGCTCCCGATCACACCGCCAATCCTCCGCCTCTTGCTGGAAGTCGGCATCCTGAATCTGCTCCAAAGCCGGACGAGATTACGGCAGTGCTGCCACGAGGTCGGAAATGCGGGCGAGACCGATTCTCTTGGGTGTCAGGAGAAGGGCGAAAGGCTCCTCGCCATCAATCACCCGGGTGAAGCACCTCATCGAGCACTTCGAAGAGCTGAGTGCGATTGTAGGGTTTGGAAATAAAGCGAACTACCCCCCGCTCCTCTCCGCCCCTTCCCAACTCTTCCCCCCCGAGCCCGCTGGTGGCAATTACCTTGAGCTCCGGCCTTTCTCGTTTGAGCCAATTGATGAGCTCTCGCCCTCCCATGCGGGGCATCATCATATCGGTGATGAGAACATCAACCTTGGTCCGGGACTTGAGCTTTTCGATGGCATCAACTCCATCCACTGCTGCCACCACCTGGTATCCCCGGCTTTCCAAGGTCTTGTGCAGAAGATCGCGCACCATATCCTCGTCATCGACGATCATCACAGTTTCGCCTCGGCCGGCAGGGAGGGCAGGCTGGGCGCGCTCGGGAGCCGGGTGTTCGGCGAGCTTGACTCTCGGGAGAAAAACACGGAAGGAGCTTCCCCGGCCCAACTCCGACTCCACCTCAATCGCGCCCCCATGACCGCGCACGATGGCGAGGCTGGTGGACAGGCCCAGCCCGGTGCCTCGGCCCACTTCCTTGGTGGAGTAAAAGGGCTCGAAAATGCGCTCAATGAGCTCGCGGGACATACCGGTGCCGTTGTCGCTCACCGTGAGTTCCACGTATTTTCCCGCCGCCAAAGCCCCCAGCCGGTCGGCCTGGTCCTGAGCCAGCGAAACATTGCGAGCTCTGAGCGAGAGCTTGCCTCCCTTCGGCATGGCATCACGAGCATTGACGCAAAGATTCATGAGGACCTGATGCAGGTGGGTCGGGTCCCCATTGACTTCCCAGAGCCCCTCCTCCAGATGGGAAAAAACACTGATGTCTTTTGGAAAAGTCTCATCCACAAACTTGAGGATTTCTTTAAGCAGAGGAAGTAAAGACACTTGCTCGCGTTTCCCTTCCGCCCCCCGGGCAAAAAGGAGAACCTGCTTGACCAAATTGGCCCCTCGCTCGGCGCTGGATTTAATCATATCCAAAATCTCCGTGCGACGCTGCTCGTCCCCAGTGTAACGGAGGAGATCAATGGAGAGCGAAATCGGAGCAAGAACATTGTTCAGATCGTGTGCAATCCCTCCGGCCATCGTTCCCAGACTTTCCATACGCTGGGTGCGCAAGAGCTGGGCTTCCATTTTCTTGTGATTGGTAATGTCCCGCAACACCCCATTGATCTTGATGACCCGCCCCGCATCATCCGTGATCGAAATGGTGTGCTCATTGATCCAGACGACTTCGCCGCCATCGTGCACCACACGGTATTCTTCGTTGGTCTCTTCCCCCGCCAACCGCTTTTCAATGAGCCTCAGGTAAAGGCCCACATCCTGAGGATAAATGCGCTGAAGTAAGACCTCGTAGGTAACGTCGCACTCCGGGAGACCCAGCAGAGTCCAGTATACAGGATTGACATAGAGCAATTTACGAGTGACACAGCAATAACTGAAAACTCCTTCACCAATGTTGCCAGCCAGTTCAGTGAACTGATTCTTGCTCTCCCGCAAGCTTTCCTCCCGGCGGGAAGACTCGATGGCGAGAGCCAAATTGGCCGAAACAGCTTGCAACAGTTGCACCTCCTCCTCCCCGATGCCGTCCCGCTCGGGATAGTAAAGTCCCAGCACCCCCATCACCTCGTCGCTACGAGCCACCAAGGGCACGGCCGCACATGAAACATAGCCCTGCCGCATGGCAATTTCCCGCCAAGGCCGAAAAATAGGTTCAGACCAGACATCGCGGCAAACATAGATTTGCTTGGAACGGTAGCTCATCCCGATGGGCCCCTTGCCCAGGGCGACATCATCAATGGAAAGCTGGAGCCGTTCGGCAAAACCCTCATTGCTCCCGGCCCAGACCTGAGGCTGTAGAAAGCGATCGCCAGGCTTGAGTTCCGTCCCCCAAGCCATCCGGAAGCCAGCCTTTTCAACCAATAGCTCGCAAACGACTTGAAAAGCCTCGCGCAGTCCCCGGGCCCGACAGATGGCACGGCCCACCTCGCAAGCAGCTTCAAAAAGCGCGGGAGGAACTTCCCCAGCCGCATTCATCCGCTGCCGGGTGCGAATCGGGCCATAACTGCCTCGCAAGGCCAACGGCCTCCCTTCACTATCGCAATCCAGAGTCTCTCCCTTGATCGAAAACCAGACCCACTCGCCACTGCTGTGCCGGAGACGAAGAAACAGTTCGAAACCTGCCTCGCTACTTTCAAGCCGGGTCCTGACCCCTGTCAGCACACGCTGTTGGTCTTCCGGGTGAACAATCTGCTGGAAAAGCAACCCTCCCTCACCGACAGGCCCCTCACCCTCCTCATAGCCTGCCATTTCCCGCCAGAAGGAAGACAAAAACAGCTCATCATACTGAAGCGAATACGTCCAAGAACCAAATTGGTTCGATGCAGCCAATCTACCCAATCCACGGGTTTGTGGTGCTTTGGTGCTATTCAGACTCTCTTTCATCAAGGAACACAACTCTCTCCCGACATTCCCTCAACAACTCAGTGCCAGAGCATTGAAGGGTTCACCAGGAATTACGGTCACGTAGACTAACACGTTGGCGGATATTTTCTATTAAATTGCGAAATTTTTATAAACCGAAAGCCATCTCAAAGTTCACCTACCCAACTATCGCCTACGGCAACACTGAAGCAACCACCTTGGAAAGCTGCTCCCGACCAAAAGGCTTATCAATGAAGCCATCCACTTGCAATTCTTCGCCATCCCATTTGAACTCCTCCCGACTCAATCCACTGGTTCCGACCACCTTGATTTGTGGCATTTCGCGCCGGATCCAAGCAACCAGTTCCGGTCCGTTCATACCCGGCATCATCATATCGGTCACTAGCAAGTCCACTTGGGAACCAGTTCTGAGCCGTTCGATGGCCTCTTGGGCACCACTCCGCGCAGAGACCCGATAGCCGAGACTTTCCAAAGTGCGGCAAAGAATATCCCGCACCATTTCCTCATCATCCACGACAAGAATACTGCGCCCCTCCCCTTTCGTTTTGGCCCGGAGAAGTCCCGGCCGGGTCACTGGACAAACCCCTTCGGTCTGAGGAAGAAGAACACGAAAGGTGCTCCCTTGGCCCGGAGTCGAGTCAACTTGCAGAAGTCCCCCATGACTTCGGACAATCGCGAGGCAAGTGGACAAGCCCAGTCCCGTGCCCTGCCCCAGCTCCTTGGTGGTGAAGAAGGGCTCGAAAATCCGGTCCCGCACCTCCGCTGTCATCCCTTCCCCCTCATCAGTCACCTCCAATTCAACATATTCGCCCGCCGCGCCCAGGCCGAGTTCATTTGCTTCCGCTGGAGAGAAAGCCCGATTGCGGGCCCGGAAAAGCAGGCGCCCGCCCCGGGGCATGGAATCCCGGGCATTGACACAGAGATTGATGAAGACCTGCTGCAAATGGGTGGAATCTCCATTTACCGGCCCCAAATCGGGGGCAAACTCCCTGACGATCCTGATGCTTTTTGGAAAAGTCTCCGCGCCAATCCTAGTCACCTCTTCCAGCAGAGGCATCAGACAAAGCGTCTCCCGCGGACCTTGCGCGCCCCGAGCAAAGAGGAGAACCTGCTTCACCAAATTTGATCCCCGAGACGCACTGGATTTAATCATGGCGATGATCTGCCGCCTTCTTTCGTCATCTTTTTCCTCATTGAGCAAGTCGATGGAGAGAGAGATGGGGGCCAGCACATTATTGAGATCATGGGCGATGCCACCCGCCAGCGTGCCCAAACTCTCCAAGCGCTGGGTCCGGTAGAGCTGGGCCTCCATCTCCTTGTGTCGAGTAATGTCACGCAAGACCCCAATCACCCGCACCACCTCCCCGTCGTCTCCTTTGATAGAGGCGGTGTGCTCATGAATCCAAACTACTTCCCCACTGGGCCGGATGATGCGAAACTCCAGATCGGTTTCCCGACCCGACATGGCCTTCTCCACGACCTCAAGAAAACCGCCCGAATCCTCCGGATGAACGAGATTGTGAAAGTCCTTGAGAGTCACCTCCTGCTCGTCCAAGCCAAGGACTTCCCAATATTCCGGACTTGAGTAAATGAGGCGGTCGGTGAGCCGACAATAGGCAAAAAATCCCTCTCCGATGTTATTGACCAATTCCCCGAATTGATCGCGGCTTTCTTGTAAAGACCGCTCCCGATGAACGCTTTCCATCGCCAGCATCAGGTGATTGGCCACCGCCCGAAGCAAACTCAGTTCATCTTCTCCAAAGCCATCGATTTGACCGGAGTAAACCAGAAACAAGCCCAAGCATTGATTCCGGCTGTCGAGCAGGGGCACTCCCACCAACGAGAGGTAGCCACGCTCCAGCGCGGCCTCCCTCCAAGGAGTGAAATCCGGCTCGGCGGAGACATCCCGGCAAAGGGAAATATCCTTGCTGCGAAAAGCCTTGCCCGCCGGGCCTTTCCCCAGCTCGACGAATCCGATGGAAATCTTCAGATTTTCGGCATAGCCATCACTGTATCCCGCCCACGCATCCGGGCAAATATAGGCCGATTTCCAGTCGATTTCGCTAATCCAGGCCATCCGCATGCCCGCCGTTTCCACCACCAGTCGACAGGCCAATTGGAAGGCCTCCTGCAAGTCCTCCGCCTCCCGAATCGCTTTGCCTATCCCGCAGGCAGCACGGTAGAGTTGCCGCAGGGACTCTTCGCTCCGAGGAGACCGTCGCCGGGTCTCAACCAAGCAAAGACAACCTTCAAACCGGCTCACCCTCCCGGACGGCTCCCTCTCTGTAGTCCGCCCCATCACCCGCACCCATACCCACCGGTGTTGTCGACTCTTCACCCTCAGAATCACCTCGAATTTCTGTCCCCCCTTCCGCCTTTTTCTCAAGACCCGTAAAACCCGCTTGCGGTCCGAAGGATGCACCAAGGCCTGGAACCAACCTCCTTCTTCCTCTGCCGCTGCCACCTCTCCCTGCAACTCTCCGCAGCGAAGAACCCTCTCCTTGACCGAATACTCCCACTGGCAGAAACGGATGTCTTCCAACAGATCCGGCCAATCCCTCACCCGTCCCCCCTCGACTAATCTAACATCTTTCATTGAAACCTCCGCTGGCTTGTTCCCTCAACTAAGAAAGCCAACATCGTGAGCACAGGCAACAACAAAAACCATATAGATAATTGACTAGCAAATAACTACCGTCGACCCCCAACCGGGGATTGCCCTCTCTCGCCCAAGAGCCCACACTACCCGGGAAACATGATCGCGCGACAGACCATTTTTGAAGGACGGGTGCAGGGTGTCGGCTTCCGCTACTCTTGCAAGGAACTGGCCAAAGGCTACGACCTCACCGGCAGCGTGGAAAACCTGCCCGATGGCACAGTGAGGCTGATTCTTCAGGGAGAAGCCCATGAAATTGACGAATATCTCCAAGACCTCAGCGAAGAATCCGCGCTTGCCCACCACATCAAAGGCTCCCTCACCACCCCTGTGGAAGTCGATGAGAACCGGATCGGGTTTCTCATTCTAAAATAAACCCTTTAACCCCGCTCTCCGGCCCCCGTTCGCCCCCCTTGTGAAAAATTTCACAAAGTCCGCTTGCTCCCCCTAGGCTGGTTGCTCATAGTCGCGCTGTATTTCGATGAGCGATTCTGCCACGACCACCCCAACTTTGCCCAAGGACCTCGCCGCCGAGAAAGGCTTGGTCAACGTCCAGATCGACGGGCATTGGATTCAAGTCCCGAAGGGAACCCGCATGATCGAAGCCTGCAAGCAGGCTGAGAAAGAGGTCCCGCACTATTGCTACCACCCCAAACTTTCCTCCCCCGGCAACTGCCGCATGTGCCTAGTGCAGATGGGCATGCCCCCTCGCCTAGCCCCCGGCCAGGACCCGGAATACAACGAGGAAGGCTATCAGGAAATCGGCTGGATGCCCCGCCCCGTCATCGCCTGCGCCAATACCGTGGCCGAAAACATGGGCATCCGCACCGGCGGCGAACTGGTGGAAAAATGCCGCGAGGGCGTGATGGAGTTTCTCCTCATCAACCACCCTCTCGATTGCCCCATCTGTGACCAGGCCGGAGAATGCTCCTTGCAGGAATTCTCCGTCGAACACGGCAAAGGCCTCTCCCGCTTTCAGGAAAACAAGGTCAAGAAGCCGAAGAACGTCGACATCGGCCCCCGCATCCGCCTCGACGACGAGCGTTGCATCATGTGCAGCCGCTGCATCCGCTTCATGGACGAAGTCGCTGATGATCCCGTTCTCGGCTTCACCGATCGTGGCACCCACACCACCCTTGCCGTCCATCCCGGACGCAAGCTGGACAACAACTACGGCCTCAACACCGTAGACATCTGCCCAGTGGGAGCTCTCACCAGCAACGACTTCCGCTTCCAAATGCGAGTCTGGTTCCTCAAAGAAACCCCCTCCATCGACGTAAACTGCGGCACCGGCTGCAACATCACGATCTGGACCCGGGGCAACGAGATTTTCCGCATCACCCCCCGCGAGAACAACGAGGTCAATTCCGCTTGGATGCCCGACAGCCACCGCTTGGCTTTCCACGAAATCCACTCCGACCGCCGCCTCACCTCCGCCCTCGTCAAGAACGGCGGCCAACACCAGCCCACCACCCAGGCCGACGCCCTCGCGCAAGCTGCCGCTGGCTTCCAGGGACTCGCTGGCGAGGAAGTGGCCCTCATCACCTCTCCCCGCGCCACCAACGAAGAGCTTCTCCTCATCAAAAAAATCAAGGAAGCCCTCGGCACCGAAAATCTCGCCCTCGTCGAGCGCAAGGGCGAATCCGATGGCAAACTCATCAGCGCGGACCGCAACCCCAATACCACCGGGGCCCAGCTCATTCTCGGCGAAAAACTCTTCGCCAATTTCGATGCCGTCAAAGAGGACATCGCGTCAGGCAAAATCAAAGCCGCTCTCGTCATCGGGGAAGACCTCACCGAGCACGGATTCACCACGGCCGATCTCGCCAAACTCGAGCATCTCGTCGTCCTCGACATCCTTTCCAATCCCACCGCCGGAGAAGCCGACGTCGTCCTACCCGGAGCAAGCTTTGCCGAAAAGCGCGGCTCCATGGTCAACATCACCGGCCGCCTCCAGCGCCTCAACCGCGCCATCCTCCCTCCCGGCGACGCCTCTCCCGACTGGGAACTGCTCGCCGGCCTTTTGGAGAAACTCGACGGAGGCGCACCCAAGCCGCAGATGATTCAGGATGTCTTCACCCTGCTCGCCAGCGAAGTGAAAGAATTCGCCGATCACAGTCTGCAGAGCATCGGCGACCTCGGAGTCCCCATCACCGAAACCGGAGAAACCATCCCTCTCCTCGAAAAAGAACGCCAACGCATCAAAAACCGCGAAATTGTGGGCTGACGCCCCGACCGCAGATAAACGCTGATGAACGCCGATTTTCAATTTTCCCTTCTGAATTTTCCACTTCAAGCACCGGCAATCTGCGTTCATCCGCGCTAATCAGCGGTTCTCAATTTATTTCCAAACAAAATGGACACCGTCTTCCTTCTCACCACCCTCATCAAGATGGGGCTCTACTTTGGCCTCGTGCTGACCTTTGTGGCTTACTCGGTCTACGCCGAACGCCGTTTTTCCGCCATCATTCAGGACCGCGTGGGACCGAACCGGACCATGATTCCCACTTCCATCCTTGGGTTTAAGAACGACATCAAGCTCCCCCTCGGCGGTCTCACCCAGCCCATCGCCGATGGACTCAAGTTCATTCTCAAAGAAGACTTCACCCCCGGTCATGTGCGCAAGAGCTTCTTCTGGCTCGCTCCCTGCATGACCATGGTGCCCTCGCTGATCACCATCGCGGTCATCCCCTTTGCCAGCCCGATTGCGGTGGAAGGACGCGACATGCCCCTCTCCATGGCCATCGCCGATGTCAATGTCGGCCCCCTCTTCATTTTCGCCATCTCCTCCCTCGCCGTCTACGGAATCACCATCGCCGGTTGGGCCTCCAACTCCAAGTTCCCCTTCATGGGCGGCATCCGTGCTTCCGCGCAAATGATTTCCTACGAAATCGCCCTCGGCCTTTCCCTCATCCCCGTGCTCCTCGTCTTTGGCGAACTCAACCTCGGCCGCATTGTGATGGAGCAATCCGTCAATGGCTGGCTCCTCCTCCCGCTCTGGAACGAGGGCGGCATGATCTGGAGTGGCGCTTACTGGGAAGCCGGCGGCCTCCAGCAATGGGTCCTCTGGGTGCCCATGATGCTGGCCTTCATCATCTTCACCATCTCCATTTTCGCGGAGACCAACCGCACCCCCTTCGACCTCGCGGAATGCGAAACTGAACTCGTCGGCGGTTACCACACCGAGTATTCTTCCATGAAGTTCGCCCTCTTTTTCCTCGGCGAATACGCGGCCATGGTCATCGGCTCCGCCCTCATTGTCACCCTCTTCCTCGGCGGCTGGTCCCTGCCCTTCGGCCTCGATGCCAAATTGCTCGCCGAGGGCGAAAATGGCGCCTTCCCCTTCTGGGTCTCCTCCCTCATCCACATGGGTTGTTTCCTCACCAAGGTGGTGGCCTTCATCCTCTTCTTCATCCTCGTGCGCTGGTCCATCCCCCGTTTCCGCTACGACCAGCTCATGAAGCTCGGCTGGGTGGTCTTCTTCGAATTGGCCCTCATCAACATCGTCCTCACCGCCCTCCTCCTCGCCCGCCCCATCCTGAGCGGTCCGCAATTCCTCGGCTCGCTGGTGGCTCTCGGCCTGTTCTCCGCCTTTGTTTTCTACCTGGCCAAAACCATCGACAACCAGGTCGGTCCCGGCAAACGCCTCGCCCCAGCCAAAGGCGAACCTGCCAAAGTTTAATTTTCAGACAGAATTTACCCAATGAAACAGAATTCAAAGGTCCCGTTCAGCAATTGACCAAGCCCAATCAATCCCTTGCAACTCACCTCTAGTCAATTCTGTTAAATTTTGTCCATTCTGTCCTTCTCCCAAATAATCTTCCTATGTCCGTCGTCAAACTCCAGCGCCCGAAACTAAGCACCAGCGAGAAGCTCACCCTCCCCGCTATCTTCAAGGGCTTCATGGTCACCCTCGGCCACGCCGTGAAGTCCCTCACCGGCAAATCCCGCGGGGCCGACACCCTCAAGTCCTCTGGACTGGGGGTCACCATGCAATATCCCGAGACCAAGTGGGACGACCAGTTGCCCGAGTATTACCGCGGGGCCCCCGCTCTCGTCACCGACGAGCAGGACCGCGAGCGCTGTGTCTCCTGCCAACTCTGCGAGTTTATTTGTCCGCCCAAAGCCATCAAAATCGTGCCGGGCGAAATCCCCAGTGACGACGAGTGGGCCAAGGTCGAGAAACGCCCCAAGGAGTTCGATATCGACATGATCCGCTGCATCTACTGCGGCATGTGCGAAGAAGTCTGCCCCGAGCAAGCCATCTTCCTCCGCAAAGACTACGCCATCACCGGCCTCTCCCGCGACGAGATGGTCCACGACAAGGAAAAGCTCTACGAGATCGGCGGCAAACGCGTCGGTCTCGTCAACAAGTGGAACGAGCTGAAATAAAACCTTTCCCGACAGAATTCACAGAATTGCACAGAACTTAAAAACCTGAAAAGGAACTCATAAAACCCACAACAGCTAGTCCGCACACTCTCCGTCAATTCTGTTTCATTTTGTAAATTCTGTCCCAATTCAAAGAACTTTCCCATGCCTCAGATTTTCTTCTACCTCTTCAGCCTCCTCGCCGTCGCCTCGGCCTGCCTGATGGTGATTTTCAAGAATCCGGTCTCCAGCGCCCTCTCCATGGTGGGTGCTTTCGTGGGACTTGCCGCGCTCTTCATCGGCCTCAACGCCTACTTCGTCGGCATCATGCAAATCCTGGTCTATGCCGGCGCGATCATGGTGCTCTTCATCTTCATCATCATGCTTCTCGACCTCAAATCGGAAGAAAAGCGCGTGTGGAAGCCCGCCAACCTGGCAGCCGGAGCCATCGTGCCCGCCATTCTTCTCCTTCAGATCTTGGGGGTCTTGCAGACCGCCCAACTTCCCGAGCATCAGGAACTCGACCTCGCCACCGCTGCGACCAAGCAACAGGAACTCGCCACCGCCCGCTATGCGGACACTCTCAAGGAAGGCGAAGAGCTTAAGCCCGAGGATGTGCCGGTGAACAAAATCCAAGCCAACCTCGAAGCCAAGCAACTGCCCGATGTCCACCTCATCGGCCGCACCGTCTTCGCCGGTCATGGCCACGGCACCAGCCACAACCTACCCCTCCAAATCATGGGTGTGCTCCTCGTGGTGGCCACCATTGGCGTGGTCGTTCTTTCCAAGAAAGGCAGCCCCAACAACTGACAACTCTCACCGGACAATTCTCATCGTGAACCCTGTTTCTCTCCACGAATACCTCATGGTCAGCGGCATTCTCTTTGCCATCGGCCTGGCGGGCGTGATTGTGCGCCGCAACATCATCGTCATTTTCATGTGTCTGGAAATGATGCTGGCCGCCGCCAACCTGACCCTCGTTGCCTTTTCCCGCTACAACCTGAGCACCTTCGACGGTCTGCCCGACTACGATGGCCAGGTGCTCGTCTTCTTCATCATCACCGTCGCCGCTGCCGAAGTCGCGGTCGGGCTCGCCATCATCGTGGCTCTCTACCGCGCCCGCCAGACAGTGAACGTCGAAGACCTCAAGTCCATGCGAGGCTGAAAATCCTAGATTTTTTTTATCCGTGCTCCCTCTCGACCCATCCCAAACCGATTCAGCCCACTAGCCATGCTAAGTTTCGGAGGCCAAGAACTCTTCATCATCTTCATCTTACTCACTGCGCTCCCTCTCTTCGCACTGTGGGTCTGGAGCCTCGTCGATTGTGCCCAAAACGAGCCTTCGGAAGGAAACGACAAGCTCATCTGGATTCTGGTCATCGCCCTCGCCGGCTGGGTTGGCTCACTGATTTATCTCTTCGTCCGCCGCCCCCAACGCAAGGCCGAGATTGGAAGGTAGCTTGTTTTTTTGGACAGAATTAACCGAATTGAACAGAATTTTTATGAACAGACCAGCTGAGCAGCAATATGACCTTGCAGGCAAGGTTATCGGTCTGGCCATGTCTGTTCATTCGGAACTAGGCTCTGGATTTTTAGAGTCCGTGTATGAAAACTCTCTTTGCATTGAACTCGAGATGGCCGGCATTTCGTTCGAGCGGCAGAAGCATCTCGATGTCTTCTATAAACGCCAACTTGCTGGACAATTCACAGCCGATATCGTGGTTGAAGAAACACTTATCGTAGAATTGAAGTCCGTCCAGAACCTCGTTGCTGCCCATGAGGTCCAACTCGTCAATTACCTGACGGCAACCAAGCTCGACGAAGGACTCCTCCTCAATTTCGGAGCGCAAAGTTTGCAGTTTAAGAAAAAATTTCGCCAATACCGTCCCTCTTCCACAGAGCAAAATTCTGTTTCATTCCGTTAATTCTGTCCAAAACCAACTCACATGCATCTCGCCTGGTTTCTCCTCCTCCTTCCTCTCCTCAGCGCGGCCGCGATTCATCTCGGTCTCAAAAAGAATGCCTTCATCTCTTCCCTGGTTTCCACGGGTTCAGCTGTTGCGACTCTCATTCTGACTCTTCTCTTCCTCGGTAAAGAAGCCAACCCCCATTTCGCCTGGGCCAGCTTTGGTGACTTCCACGTCAATATCGGCCTTCTCCTCGACCCCCTCTCCACCAAAATGATGCTGGTGGTCACCGGAGTGGGCACCCTCGTTCATGTCTTCTCGCTAGCCTACATGGCCAAGGATGAGTCCAAGGCCCGCTACTTCTGTGGCCTTTCCCTCTTCATGTTCTCCATGACCGGCATCGTGCTGGCAGACAACTTCCTGATGATGTTCATCTTCTGGGAACTCGTGGGTCTCTCCTCCTATCTTCTCATCGGCCACTGGTTCACCAAGGAGTCCGCCGCCGACGCGGCCAAGAAAGCCTTTTGCGTCAACCGCATCGGCGACTGGGGCTTCATGGTCGGCATCCTCATGCTCTGGGGCATCACCGGCACCCTGACCTTTGGGGAAATGGAACTGCCCACCGGACTCTCGGCCGGCATCCTCGGGGCCGCGCTGCTCTGCGTCTTCTGCGGGGCCATTGGTAAGTCCGCGCAAGCCCCTCTCCACGTCTGGTTGCCCGACGCGATGGAAGGCCCCACCCCGGTTTCCGCCCTTATCCACGCCGCTACCATGGTCGCGGCCGGGGTCTACATGATGGCCCGCGTTTTCATCTCGGTCGGCTTCGAGGGCTTCCCGCAATGGTCCACCGACACCATCGCCTACCTCGGCGGATTCACCTCTCTCATCGCCGCCCTGATGGCGACCCAGCAGTCGGACATTAAGAAAATCCTCGCCTACTCGACCCTCTCCCAGCTCGGCTACATGGTGCTCATGCTCGGCATCGCCCACGGTCACTCCACCGAGGGAGCGATGTTCCACCTCTACACCCACGCCTGGTTCAAGGCCCTCCTCTTCCTCGGCTCCGGCGCCGTCATCTACGCCTGCCACCACGAGCAGAACATCTGGAAAATGGGCGGCCTCTTCAAAAAGATGCCCATCACCGCCATCACCTTCGCGCTGGGCACGCTCGCCTTGGCCGGATTCCCCTTCACCGCCGGCTTCTTCTCCAAGGAGCAGATTCTCCACGAGACCTGGCTCGAGAACAAAGTTCTCTTCGGACTCGTGGCTGCGGTGGCGGCGATGACCACCTTCTACATGGGCCGCCTCTTCATCGTCGTTTTCCTCGGCGAAGCCCGCGACAAACATTCCGAGGAGGCCAAGGAAGTCGGTCCCCTCATGTTCGTGCCTCTCGTCATCCTGGCCGTGCCATCCGTCTTTGCCGGATACCCCGAGATCGCCAAGCTCTTCTCGCCCGCTTACTATGCACCCAAGCATCTCATTGAGCTCGGCGTGCCCCTGGGGGCCTCGGTCGCGGCCTTCCTCCTTGGTGCCGCTGCCGCCTTTGTCTTCTATTTCAACAAAAAGAGCGATCCCCTGGCCAACAATCCCGTCTCCAAGCTCTTCGCCAACCGCTTCTACGTCGATGAAGGCTACGGCTACGTGGTCAAATACGCCATCAATGTCAAAGCGGCGGTGATTGAGTTTCTCGACGAGTTCCTCATCAACGGACTTCTCGTCGGTGGCCTCGTGCGCTGCTCCGCCGTCCTCGGCCAACTCTTCAACCGCGCCCAATCCGGCTCCCTCCAGACCTACTCCCTCCTCATGGGCGTCGGTGTGGTCCTCGTCATTTTCCTCACTGTCTTTGTGAAGTAAGCCCTTTTCTTCTTCCAACCTTTCCGCACCCGTCATGATCGACCAGACCCTTATCTTTCTCCTCGGCATCCCTCTCGCAGGCTTGGTGGCCATCATCGCCGGAGGTCCCGCCCGTAGCATCGCCCTCCTCGCCGCTATCGGCAACTTCGGTCTCGCCCTGGTGGCCTCCATCATCTGGGGCCAGACCCGCGACCCCCAGCTGGCCGCCTTCTCCCTGCCGGTGCTGGAGAAACCCGCCATCTCCCTCTCCCTCGGGCTCGCCGATGGCATGACGGTGGTGATGCTCCTGCTCTCCACCCTGGTCACCATCGCCGCCGTTCTCGCCGGCAAGTGCCCGGCAGGCCGCGAACGCCTCTGGTTCTCCTCCATCCTGCTCATCTCCCTCGGGGCCGTCGGGGCCTTCCTTTCCACCGACCTCTTCTTTTTCTACGCCTTCCACGAGCTCGCCCTCATCCCGACTTTCCTCATGATTGGTCTTCTCGGCAAAGGCGATCGCAAGGCTGCGGCCTGGAAAATCACCATTTACCTCGCCTTTGGCTCCATCATCCTCCTCGCCGGTCTCCTCTGGCTGGTAGCCGCCACCAACGCGCAAAGTTTCCTCTTCAGCGATATCCTCGCGGGTTCCATCGAACCCCAGGACCAGATTGGCATCGCCGCCCTCCTGCTGGTGGGCTTCGGCGTGCTCGTTTCCCTCTTTCCCTTCCACTCCTGGGCCGCCCCCGCCTACGCCTCCGCCCCCACCCCGGTCTCCATGCTCCATGCCGGAGTGCTCAAGAAATTCGGTCTCTACGGCCTCCTCCGCCTCTACCCCCTCGTTTCGGAAGGAATGCAGCACTGGCTGGTTGCCCTCATCGTCCTCTTGCTCGGTAACATCCTCTGGGTCGGATTCATCACCATCAACCAGAAGCGCCTCGACAACATGCTGGCCAATTCCTCGGTGATGCACATGGGCTACGTTTTCCTCGCTATCGCAGCCCTCATCGCGGCAGGCTCCACCGAAGCCAACGCCATTGCCCTCCCTGCCGCCGTCATTCTGATGTTCGGTCACGGGGTCTCCATCGCCCTCCTCTTTGCCCTCTCGGACCGCATCGAGAGCAAGACCGGCAGTCTGCGCATGGAAGAGCTCGGCGGCCTCGCCAAGTCCGCTCCCGTCCTCGCCTTCCTTTTTGGCCTCGCTGGCATGGCTTCCATCGGCCTGCCCGGACTGGCCAACTTCGCGGGAGAAGCCGCCGTTTTCCTCTCCGGCTTCCGCAACTGGACCCCCGGCGAGCCCTTAGGCGCAGTTCAAATCGGCACTATCATCGCCATCTTCGGCGTCGTCATTTCCGCCATCTACATGCTGCGCGCCATTCGCAACATCTTCCACGGTCCCGAGAGCAAGCTCACCACCTCCCGCAGTGACCTCAGCCGCGAGGAGCAGATTCCTGCCCTCCTTCTCGCTGTTGCCCTCCTCGTCATTGGCCTTTACCCCAATCTCTTCTTCAATCTTTTCAACACGCCCGTCGAAGCCAGCAAGCCCGCTGTCACCGCCTCTGTTAACCAGTAATTTCTCCGCCGCCCACCACTGCCATGTCCCTTCCTTTACCCTATCTCGAAGTCATCGTCGTCGCGCTCGGACTCGTCGTCCTGCTGGCGGAGGCCTTTTTCCCGCTGAAAAAGAAAGCCCCGCTCGGCTGGCTCTCCTTCTGCGGACTCGTAGTCACCCTCATCCTCCTAATTTTTGCCAAAAAAGAAGTGAGCGGCCCCGAACTGGAGCGCTTCTACGCGGTGGACAATAGCGCCGTTTTCTTCAAGGGCTTCGCCCTCGTCATCACTGCTCTCGTCATCCTGATGGGCATTGATTACCGCAAGGTTCTGACCCGCTTCACCGAGAATCCCCAGTCCGAGGACGGCACCGGCGAGTTCTACTCCCTTCCCCTCTTCGCTTGCGCAGGCCTGATGTGGATGGCCTCCGCCAAAGACCTCGTCATGGCCTTCGTCGCGCTGGAGCTCACCACCATCACCTTCTACGTCCTCGTCGCCTTCATGCGCCGCAATGTCGGCTCTCTCGAAGCGGGCGTGAAATACCTCATCCTCGGTGCCCTCTCCACCGGCTTCCTCGTCTACGGCATCGCCTGGATTTACGGAATCACCGGCACCATGAATCTGGAGACCCTCAACCTCGTCCTCAGCCCCACCGCTCTCTTGGAAAACGGGCTGGCCCAGAACACCACCGCCCTGCTCTTCGGCCTCTCCCTCATCCTCATCGCCCTTGCCTTCAAGGTCGGTGCCGTGCCCATGCACATCTGGATTCCCGACGTCTACCAGGGGGCCCCCACACCCACCACCACCTTTCTCTCGGTCGGTTCCAAGGCGGCGGGTTTCATCGTCGCGGTGCGTATCCTGGAGCCCTTCCTGAGCAACGAAATCACCCGCGACAAGACCATCTTCATCCTCGGCATCCTGGCCGCCGCCACCTTGCTGGTGGGCAATCTGGCCGCCATCGCGCAGAACAATCTCAAGCGTCTCCTCGCTTACTCCTCCATCGCCAATGCCGGCTTCCTCCTCCTCGCGGTTGCCGCTTGGCGGGGGGAAAGCGCCAACGCCCTCTCTACCTATCAGGTGGTGGGCTTCTACCTCGCCACCTACCTTCTCATGACCGTCGCCGCGCTCTTTGCCCTGCAATCGATCAGCCAGAGCACCGGCAGCGAGCAACTCAAGGCCCTGCACGGCCTCGGCAAAAGCCAGCCGGGCCTCGCCTGGGCCCTGACCATCATCTTCGCCGCCCTTGCCGGACTTCCGCTCACGGTGGGCTTCTTCGGCAAGCTCTACGTCTTCCAAGCCGCCGTGGCCAATGGCCAACTCTGGTGGGCCATCGCGATGGGCTTCATCGGCGTCGCCGCCGGATTCTACTACTACTTCAAGGCCATCCGCGCCATGTTCTGGAACCCCGCCACCGATGGGGCCGAAATCCGCCTGAGCCTCCTGGCAAAAACTGTGGTCTTCCCTGCGGCCGCGCTCATCATTTTCCTCGGCGTCTACCCCGCCCCCATTCTCGCTCTCTTGGGGAATAGCTAAGGTCGATCAAGCCTTCAGAGGTGGCCTGAACCTCTAGAGGTGGCCTAAACTTCCAGTTTGGGTTTCCGTGAGCCCAAGCGTCTCGCTTGGCCCAGAGCCTTCTGGTCGAAAAACCTACCGGTAGGGATGCCTCCCGGTAGGGATGCCTCGCCGAGGCATCCGCCGAATTCACCCTTTCCCCCTTCCACAGCCTTTCCCCTCTCGCAGAGGTCTCTCACCCATCGCCAAGCGGGACGCTTGCGACCACCCTGAGCCAAGCCAGAGGCTTGCTCCCACGTTCTCAATCGCGGAGGTCTCGGCGAGACCTCCCTACATCCTACTGCCACGACCTACTCTTCGCGTCGACCGAGAATCATGGACAAGTGGTAAACCAACTGCGCCAGCGAAGCCAAAGCCGCCACCACATAGGTCATGGCCGCCCAGAAGAGCGCGTCCTTGGCCTTTTGATGACCGATCGAATTCGTCGAACCACTGGCATCAATCCAAGCCAAGGCCCGCTTGCTGGCATCAAACTCCACCGGCAAGGTGACAAAAGCAAAGAGCGTGGTCACTCCCAGAGCCGCCACAAAAATCCACATCAACTGCGGCATCCCCATCGCGGCCGCCCCCATGATGGAAATCATGGCCAACGGGCCCATCAATTGCGAAGCCAATCCCACCACCGGGACCATTTTGGAACGCATGGTCAAAAAGGCGTAGGACTTGGCGTGCTGAATAGCGTGACCGCATTCGTGAGCCGAAACCGCCGCCGCCGCAACATTGCGCTCATGATAGACCGCCTCGCTCAGGTTCACCGTTTTATCCGCCGGATTGTAATGATCGGTCAGACGGCCCGGCGTGCTGATCACACGCACATCGCTGATGCCATTTTCCCGCAACATGCGCTCGGCAATCTCTCGACCCGACTCGCGGGTCGGCTCCTGCGAATATTGCCGGAATTTGCTCTGCAACTGCTGCCCAACCAGCCAGCTCGCCAGCATCGAGCCCCCGAGGATGATCCAATACATCATGGGAATGCCAAAAAACCCGGAACTTTGGGGAGCTTGCGCCCACACATCGATAAACGACAATAGATTCATGGGCGGAAAATTACCCTCTTTTTCCCCCAACTCAAGCGGGACCGAAATTTCGAAAAATTTTCTCTTCTCCTCGCCATCCGCCACATTCGGTCTACCCTTTCCCCGTTCACCCAAGCTATGTTTGATCAAGCCAATCCCTACGCCGTCAGTTCTCTTCCCGTCGACCAGCGGGCTGAATTCATTCGCAAAACCTACTTCCACGTCGCGGGCGCGGTGGGGGTCTTTGCCATCCTCCTCGCAACCTTCTTGCAACTCCCCGCCATGGTCCAGCTCGCGGGCCTCATGACCCAAGGCATGAACTGGCTCCTGGTAATGGGAGCCTTTATCGGCGTCTCCTGGCTGGCGGAGAAATGGGCCCACTCGGCCACCTCGCTCAAAAAGCAATACCTCGGCCTGGGGCTCTTCATTGTGGCGGAAGCCCTCATCTTCCTCCCCATCATGGTCATCGCCAGTCTCTACGCGCCCGATGCCATCGCGCAGGCCGGTCTGGCCACCCTTGCTCTCTTCCTCGCCCTCACCTTCGTGGCCTTCACCACCCGCAAGGACTTCAGCTTTCTCGGCGGTATTCTCAAAATTGGCTTCTTCATCGCCATTGGCCTCATCGTGGCCGGAATGATCTTCGGCTTCAATCTCGGCCTCGTCTTCGCAGTCGCGATGGTAGGGCTGGCCGCAGGTTCCATCCTCTACAACACCTCCAACCTAATTCACCACTACCGCACGGACCAGTATGTGGCTGCTTCTCTGGGACTCTTCGCCAGCGTGGCCCTGCTCTTCTTCTACCTTCTGCAGATTTTCATGAGCCGGGACTAATCCCACTCAGGCGAGCGCGGGCCCTTCTTCTGCACCATCCGACAGACTCTCCTTGCGCCGTGAGGTGAGATGACGCAAGAGGGCACGCGCACAGGCAGAAGCAAACTCGGGATCATTGAGGGGAGCTTCGACCTCGCAAAGCTCGACCTGAGGTCCCAAGTGCTCACGCAAAGAGGCAAAGAGAGCGGCATCCGCCTCAGGATCATGAAACGGCTGGCCCGCCACTCCAATGAGGCTGAGACCACCGAGAGGAAGCAGCACCGACACTGGCCCGGTGTAAGCATTGACCTTTTCGGCCAGAATCCTTCCCAGCTCGCGACTCTCGGCAGGTGAGGTCCGCATCAGAGTCACCTGCGGATTGTGCTGGTAAAAAGTCCTTCCCTCAAACTGGGCGGGAACCGAATCCCGGCCACCGAAATTGACCATATCGAGGCAACCCGGCACCACGATGGCCGGGAGTCCCGCCTTCCCTGCGGCCTCCAGGCGATGGGGACCGGCAGAAAGAATGCCCCCCACCAGCTCGTCAGCCCACTCGGTGGTGGTGACATCCAGAACCCCGGCCACCATCCCGCTCTCGATGAGCGACTCCATGGTGCGCCCCCCGGTGCCCGTGGAATGAAAAACGAGCACCTCGTAGCCTTCCTCCTCCAAAAAGGCCCGCGCAGCATCGACACAATCCGTTGAGTTCCCAAACATGCTGGCCACAATGAGAGGCTTGTCGTTCTCCCCCCCATCCGCTTCGGTCACCCTTTTTTCCGCCATCCCACAAATCGCCCCCGCCGCCCGCGAGAAAAGCCTGCGCGAAATTTGATTCAGCCCCGCAACATCGACGATACTGGGAAACATGACGATATCGGTCGTTCCCACATAGGGAGCGGTGTTTCCACTGGCCAAAGTGCTCACCATCAATTTGGGAAACCCGATAGGAAGAGCACGCATCCCAGCCGTGGCAATGGCAGTGCCGCCACCACCTCCGAGAGAAATCACGCCATCGATCTCGCCCTTTTCCACCAAGGCCTGCAAATAGATGGGCAAGGCTTGCGCCATCGCGGTCACCCTTTCCCCCCGGTCTTCAGCCTTGGGGAGAGCGGCAGCAGCCCCTTGGAGAACCTCCTCGCGAGTCCGGTCCGGCCGCACTTGGGGCTCTCCCAGAGTCCCCACATCGATGAGCAAGGGGGTCTGCCCGCTGCGCCGGATCTCCTCCGCCACGAAGGCGTGTTCTTTTCCCTTCGAATCCAAAGTGCCTACTACTGCAATCGTCGCCATGATCTTCTTCTGAGTGCCTCGCGCGAAAGCGGCCCTCATGTGACAGGCCACCACCCGACCTAGCACACCGGTTTCGCCAAAACACTCTCACCCCACCGCTCGCAACCTGCAATCTCCTTCCCTTGGCCAAAAAGGGCGAAAATCTATCGCAAAACCACCTCGGAGCGACAAAGGTAAATCCTGCCAATCCCATTACCTCCCCCCCCCCCTCTTGAGTCACTTAAAAAGAAAGGTGGCGGACCGGGAGGGATTCGAACCCTCGAAAAAGAAAGTTGCGTTCGCCCTAGTTCACTCGCGTTCATATCCTTGTTACCGCAATATTTGGGCTTGTGCGGACATCCTCGAATGGGTTCTTTTAGTGTCACTTTTAGTGTCACCTGCATCCCCTCCACCCTCCGATGGCCTTCCTCCGAACCAAACCAAATTCCAAATACTTCATTGCCGCTTGGTATGATGAGACAGGGACCCGCTGCGAGCGGTCAACCAAACTGGAAGCGAAACAGAAGAATCGTCGCCAAGCTCAACGGATTGCCGAAGAATTTGAGGACGCCTCGAAAATGCGACGGTCAGCAAAGCAAATGAAGAGGGTTATTTCCGACCTTCATCAACGGCTCACCGGCGACGAGATTCCCACGATGACAGTGCGTCGCTATCTTAGTTTGTTTCTAGAGCGCAAATCCGGTGAAACCAGTGAAGGCACCTACAGAGCCTACAAGAAATCTCTCACTGACTTCATTGACTGGCTTGCTGATCAAGCCGACCAAGACCTCTCTGAGGTCACCAGCTCCGACATTGCGCGCTACAGAAACCACCTGAGAGAACGGGTTGCAGAGTCGACAGTAACCAACAAAACCAAGGCTTTAAGGGCTTTCTTCACGGCCGCTCAAAAAGATGGGCTGTGTTTGGAAGAGCCAACCTCCAACCTAAAACTCTCGCGCAAAGCCGCATCCACAAAGAACGCAGATCAAAGGCGTGCGTTCACCGAAGACGAATTGAGGCTTCTCTTGCGTAACATCGACGGAGAATGGAAGAGCATGGTTCTCTTCGGCATCTACACGGGACAGCGTCTCGGCGATCTTGCCACTCTACGCTGGCCTTGTATCGACATCGCCAGCGCCACTCTTAGTATCCGCACTCGGAAGACTTCTCGGGCAGTGAGAATTAAGATCTCGCCTGACCTCATGGCGAATATCCGTGAACAGCAGGGATCACACCCTGAATTTGTTCATCCCACCCTAGGAGCCATCTACGAGAAACACGGTTCTTCAACCCTCTCAAACCAATTCAGCTCGCTTCTTGCTGACTGTGGACTGCGAGAGAAGGTCAGCCACCGCGCCACCAAGAGCGGTCGTGATCACATCAGACAGGCCTCCAAACTCTCATTCCACAGTCTCCGCGTTACAGCAGTCTCATTTCTCCATGCTCAGGGTATCCCGGCGGCCATAGTTCAGGAATGGGTTGGACACGACTCTGTGGACGTTCACCGGGTCTACGTCCGTCTTGGAGACGAAGCTATGGAGAAAGCCTCTGCGTCCCTGCCCTCACTACTCGACTAAAAGCGACACGAAACCGGGTTTCAGGGGAAGCTCTCGATGCTTCCCTCCTCTTCACAGCTAAAAAAAACCTTGTCCGCTTACCCCTGTTTCTCACAGAGATAAGCAGACTATGGGCTTTTCTGAATAGTTCCTTCTTTACCGAGGCGTTTGAATGTTCGGAGGTCTGAACTTCAGTTGGTTAGTCCGGCAGTCAGAGACGGCAATATCCGTCCGTTCTCCTAGATAGACCGGCTGATAGATCACTTGGCTATCCGGGAAGGCGTAGAGGTAGCGCACCTCGACCAGAGAACCGACCCTCGGCACCTCGTGGTTGGTAGGAACAGTGACATTGCCTGTCGACTGGAGGTCTCCCTGCTCGTTGTGCAGTCCCAAGCGCACGCT
>NZ_JAENIO010000089.1 GCF_016595415.1 Roseibacillus ishigakijimensis | reverse complement strand
ATCCAACCTGCTCGCCGACAAGCCTCATCCAAGGTATCCAAAAAAGATTCACAGCCCTTCTCCCCCAAGAAAATCGGCTGCCCATCATTGCCCCGGCAGGTCACATGATAAATCGCTCCCGGATACTCAATTCTCAACACTCGTGCCATCCACAAGCACTTACCACCCCATCAATCTTCTGTAAATTCACAATTCACGGACTGACCCCGTCGCCAGCCCCCGGACTGACCCCGTCGCCAGCCCCCGCTCTTTCGGACTTGGGACTTTCGGGACGGGGTTTCTTCATTTTGGCGCGAAGCAAAACGGAGTTTTGAGATTGGCAGCAACGCCGATAAAGGCCTCTGGCCGACGGAGGGCGCGGCGGGTCAAGTGGAATAGCGGTCGGAAGTCGAAAAGGTTCCACTTGAGGCGACGCGACCTCCGGCGGCAGTGCGAGGCTGTGATGTTGATTGTTCTTTCGCGCACCCGAGCACTATTCAGAGCAACGCCGATTCAGGGCGGGGGGGCTGGAGGCATGGCGTGGAGGGAGGCACGACTGAAACGCGATGACGGAAGCGGGGTGCGGAGCTGGTGCGAGCGGGTTGCTTTGGTTTCTGGGGAGGTGGATTCGAGCACCATTCAAGAAGGCTTCGATGACCGCTTGCGGAGGCCGGAGGGCTGGCAGGGTGTGACGGACGTAGCGGAGCGGAGTGCGGGGAGGCGCATGGCGGAGCCATCCGGCACACTCTGCCAGTCCGGAGGCCGGGCCGAAAGTTTCCCTGACCGAAGGGAAGCAAGAGTCTTTCTCACCTTTAAGTCCTCAGATTTTCCTCAAATCATTTAAAAAAATGCGTCTCAGCGCAGGCGGGGGTGGGCAACACTTCTTTACGACCGCCGCAGGCGCTAGATGCGCTAGATGTGGCGCCACACGTCCACCCCCGAATGCGCGATACGAGCCCGACAGCATGCGGCTGGCAGGGACGGCTTGCCGGCCAAGGAAGCGATAGCGACCGGTGACAGGAGAGCAGGCTGACGGGCGGTCTGCAACACAACGAAGGACGCGGCCGAGGCGAAACGATTGGCGTGCGAAGAATGAGCCGCCAGAGGACAGCAGCGAGGCCCAGCGGCCGCCCCTCGAATGGACTGCGCGCGAGGGCTGGCGCGATTTCCTGCTTTTGGGAGCCTCGGGCGACCACAGCAGGAAGCGTGACCGCCCGGTCGGGACAAGGACGGCTTTGAGCTCCCCCGTTTCCGGGCGGCAGCCGGGCAGCCATCGAACCACCTAACAGACCACCTCTCCCCTCTCAACCAAGAGAACAATCACCCCAAACCCATCGCTGGAAATCTGACAGATTCACGCTGGATTTCACACTTGAAAAACCACCCCTAAAGACGTAAACCACTCACCAAAAGCTAGTAAAAGGAATCAAAAAATCACAATTCACGGACCGACCCCGTCTGCCTTCCCCACCTGCGCTTTGTAACGCCCTTGAAACAAGTGCCCCCTCCTCTTCATCCAGGTATTCACCCTCTGCGTGTAAGTCCCCTGAAACCACTTCATCCCATCCACCAGATTCCCCTCGGGAGTTTCTCACAAAAGATGGTAGTGGTTTCCCATCAGAGCGTAGGCATGCACAATCCAACCTGCTCGCCGACAAGCCTCATCCAAGGTATCCAAAAAAGATTCA
>NZ_JAENIO010000088.1 GCF_016595415.1 Roseibacillus ishigakijimensis | reverse complement strand
TTAACAATCCCCACCTCAAGGCCAAGGACCGCAACGAGTTTCTCGCTTGGCTCAAATCGCCTTTTCACCCCTCAATTTTTGTCGTGTAGTGTGAATTGGACTGAGAAACGGATACACTGAATTAACGGCCACAATATCCGAGCAATCAGGCACCAATGTAACAAGAACTCCGTTAACCGTAGCCATGAAGCCATCATTAAAGTCTCCAACAAACTCGTCATACTCTTCAGAACCAAATTGATAAACAATTTCTAATTGTCCATCAGAGCAGAATACATCAAATTCAAGTACAGCCGCGTCAGATGTTCGTTCACCAGACACCCTGGATTGAAGATCTGAGTCTCCGAGCTCTATATTATTAATTCCAAATGCCGGATCCCTTCTCTCATCCATTGCTTCTTCATTCTCCAAGTCATCATCTCCACCATTCCAAAGAGCAAAACTCCCTGTTGTGAGCAGAACTCCACTATCAATTTCTAAACCAGAAGCGAGCCCCGAATGAAAAACATTACTTGATGCTTCAACCCCTCTAAATATTTCATTCGAAACAACAGCAGTCTCATCTGTGATATTTTCTACAAGGGTTTCAGCAAAGATATCCCCACCCGCAGAACGAACAAACACTGTTAAATACTGTGGATAGCTCTCGGCCCCAGAATTGTCTCGACTCACAACTCGAATTGTGTGTTCTCCCAATTCCCAACCGGCGGTATCGATTGACAAACTTCCAAAAGGTGGAGACGAATCGACGTCTCCAGAAAAAGTCATTATATCATAAGCCTCCACTTCTACGAGATCCATCACCCCATCAGGATCGCTTGTTGAATAAGAAACTGAAAAACTGTGCCCTTGATTCACACTCACAACATCGACAGGGTTAGTCACAGAAATGATAGGTCGAGCATTTCCACTTGTAATCACATACTGAGATGGCGATACCGTTTCACCAACACCTCCTCGCTCATCGAAGGCCTTTGCGGTGATATTATGAGTGCCTCGCAACAGAAAATAGAAACCCTCTTCAATATCCTCAATGTCATCACCAAATTCAAAAACCCCAGGACTAACTTCTTCTGGGGTTACATCAGAACCAATCAAAATTCCATCATCATAGAACTCAACCCGGCGAATTTTATCACCATCTATATCTGTAGCAATTGCGGTAAAAACAGCATCCTGAGCAGTAGACGAGGGAGTGGGAGGACCTCCAGTGATGTTAATAGCCGGTGGGGTATTGCTCCCGACATCCACTCGACGAATCTCGCTAGCGATCACTGTTCCCGTCCCATCGACGACAACAGCTTGCACCTCATATTCCCCCTCTAGTTCAGGGATCCACACGGCGCTTCCTCGCAGGGTTCTCATTCCTTTGATAGTATCGAATTCAGTCAGACTCCCGATCTGCACCCACGGGTCATCCCCTTCATATTCACGCTGATAGATACGAATCTTGGCCGGAAGAGCAGGCAAAACATCCAGATTGAAAGAAAAGCAAACTCCATCTTCCAGGTCCACTTCTTGATCGTGGGAAGGTAGCACCAAAAATCCACCATTGTAGGGGTCCAGAGTCTCTCTAACGCGGAACACACTACACGACAAAAATCGAGCACGTAACGCACTGAAAATAAGGAAAAAATACGCAAAAAAGGCTTGCAATGTCGGTGGCCGCCCAAAATTG
>NZ_JAENIO010000087.1 GCF_016595415.1 Roseibacillus ishigakijimensis | reverse complement strand
GGTCGGACGTGTAAGCGGGGTCGGACGTGTAAGCGGGGTCGGACGTGTAAGCGGGGTCGGACGTGTAAGCGGGGTCGGACGTGTAAGCGGGGTCGTGTAAGCGGGGTCGGTCCGTGAATAGTGAATTTTCGATTTCTGTTACTGGCTTTTAGTGAGCGGTTTACGATTATATAGGTGATATTTCAAGTGTGAAATTCAGCGTGAATCTGTTAGGTTTCCAGCGATAGGTCTGGGGAGGTTGTTTGCTTGACTGAGAGGGGAGGGGTGGTTTGTTAGAGTGTTCGCTGGCTTGGGGAGCGCAGAAAATTTTGGGACGGCCTGGTCTCTTGGCGAGCTAGGCAAGACTCTCCTCACGGTCAGGTTGTCATCGGATAGCGAGCATGGCTGAATTTAACCCGCTATACGTGTATAGCAGTCCAGAAATCGCCATTCTTTTTAGCTGCCAAAGTTGCCTTGGGCTGGTATGACTACACTTGAGCAGTGGCCTATTACGCGACATCACCCCGCGCCACAGAGGGCGACCCCATGCCAGGAAACCGCGTCTGGGGATTTTCTGTGAAGGCGAAGAAAACGCATCGGAGCAATCGCCTGCAAAGCCCACAACCACGCTGGAAAAGTCGTGCTACCATTACGAAAACCGCGTCGGGTATCCCTCTTTCGCCAAGCAGAGACCCGATTGAGGAAGGTGGGGGCGTCCACCTGTCCGCCTTCGTGGTGAATGATGGGATAAATTGGGCTGGTGATTTAGGACTGAGAAAAACTCGGAATTGCAAGACTGAAACAGTACAGTTTGATTATAATCATTCGCCGATGTTATCTGCGTCAGGCGTAGGTGTTACCGTTGACGGCGGATTTTCAGCGCGATTGCAGTCTGAAAAAAAAGTATTTGAAGAATGTTGTTCAGATGGTGATTGGGTTGAAAAAAGAGAGTATTCTTATAAGGCTGGTTCTGGAGCTGGAAGCCTCTGTGTGATTGGTGGCGCATACTTCCGCGGCTCTAGTGGCGCAATTTCCGTAGATGCTTCGGCTGGTGTGAAAGCTGAAGGAGGATTGGAATTAAACATTCTTGTTCAGAGTGGATATATTATTGTGGGAGGTTGTAATGATGAAATTGAACTAGCTACTTTTTTAGTTAAGGTCGATGGGGAAGTTTCGATAGAGGGTGGTTTTGACGCTGCGGTTTGGGTGAAGTGCTGGAGTTTTTCATTAGTTAGAGGAGTAATTGGTGGAGAAATTTCGGGAACCGGCGCTATTGAGCTTGTGTATGGATTGAGCTTGAGTGTGGAAAATCGGGATGTGGCGGAACGCCAAAGTTTATTGTTTCGGGTGATATTTATGGTGAAGTCTGTTTTGCTGGGTATTGCTATAAGAAGAGTTTTTTGAGATGATAGAATTGGAGATTTCGCCGCTTTTAGGTTTCCCTATTTTGTGTCTTTTTGTCGGGGTGTTTTTTTATGCGGTCAATAGAATGAAGTGTCATTCCTCCAAGTTGCCTGAAGAATCTCTTTTAGCTGGGTTTAAGAAGGAGAATGGTGAGGATTGGCTTGTGTGCAATGTTGCTCCTAGGTATCAGGGAGAGGTTTTAAAAATTGATAGTTATTGTTATTTGAAAAGAGGTGAAGATTTATTTTTGAAGCGACGAGGTCTACTTTATGAGGAGGTCATTCGCGTCAGGTTAAGGCTGTGAGGCCTGATTCTATGGGGGATTTGCGGGTTCGTCGGTCTCTTTTGAGGTGCCGCGGATCAGGACTAAA
>NZ_JAENIO010000086.1 GCF_016595415.1 Roseibacillus ishigakijimensis | reverse complement strand
AGTCCAAGTGGCTGCGGGATAGCCCACGAAAATCCTAAGCACGCCACTTTTCCTTGAAAAGGTGCTGGTCTGGCAAATCATCAACCATATAATCTCTGTGAGAAAAAAGTATGCGCATCCAAGTTCTCAGTGACCTTCACATCGAATTTGGTGCGTTTGATTTCCCTCGTGTTGATGCCGACCTAGTGGTGTTGGCAGGTGACGTGCACGTTAAACTCAACGGAGTTCGCTGGATCAAAGAGAATATCCCAGATACCCCGGTCGTCTATCTCGCTGGGAATCACGAATACTACGGAGAGAAGATTCCGAGGTTACGCGACAAAATTCGTGAAGAGGCAGAGGGGACGAATATCCATTTTCTTGAGAACGAATTCGTTGAATTCGGGGGATACCGGATTTTTGGCGCTACTCTTTGGACAGATATGGAGCTGCTCGGCGACCACCATGTGGGATGTCTCGAGGCTGTCAGGATGAACGACTACAAGAGGATTAGGAAGACGCCTTCATATCAGAAGCTCAGACCTGTCGACACTCGGCTGTTACATGCTGAAAGTGTCCGCTCTATTCGGCAGTTTCTTGAGGCAGGGGATTCACGACGGTCAGTAATTGTTACTCATCATGCCCCGTCAATCCGTTCGCTTCCCCATCGCCGTAGGACGGAACCTATCAGCTGCGCATACGCATCGAATCTTGATTCGTTTATCGAGAATCTTTCACCCTTGCTTTGGATTCACGGACACATTCACCATTCGCAGGATTACGAAATTGGGGACACAAGAATCCTATCCAATCCACGGGCCTACCTCGATGATCCGAATCCAAGTTTCGATCCAGAGCTAGTCGTGGATCTCGGGTAGAATCTACTGAACACAGAACAATGCGCAGCACCACAAATCCGACCGCGCTGGCGAGTCGGCGGCTTGACTGGAGCAGGGGACGTGGTAGAAGTAGTGAAAGCGCGCTGAGTCGGTCGGATTGGGTGTGCTAAGACGTTAGGCCTAAAATCATATCACAACCACAAACAAGAAAAACACAATAATGAACACACCATACAAATACAACCGCCTATCAAAGGATGATGCCGTGCTACTTTTAGTTGATCACCAAGCAGGTTTGCTTTCTTTAGCTCAGGACTTTCAGCCCTCAGAATTTAAGAATAACGTATTGGCCACAGCCGCTTGTGGTGATTACTTTGAACTACCAACCATTCTTACTACCAGCTTTGAGGATGGCCCCAACGGACCACTGCTTCCAGAACTAAAGGAGATGTTCCCTGATGCTCCCTATATTGCACGCCCTGGCCAAATCAACGCTTGGGACAATGAAGACTTTGTCAGTGCAATCGAAGCGACTGGGCGCAAGCAATTGATTATAGCAGGTATCGTGACCGAAGTCTGCGTTGCATTTCCTGCACTCTCTGCCATTGAGGCTGGATATGAAGTCTTTGTTATTACTGACGCTTCAGGAACATTTAACGAAGTTACTCGTCACAGTGCTTGGTTGCGCATGCAAGCAGGAGGTGTTCAGCTGATGAACTGGTTCGCAATGGCAGGAGAACTTCACCGTGACTGGCGTAATGATATCGAAGGACTCGGGACACTTCTTTCCGAGTACATTCCGAATTACAGAGCCCTTATGACAAGCTACTTTACAACGTCTTCCAAATAGAGGCCTAACAAACCACTGAGGCCAACTGACAAGTGATTTTTAGGAAAACTGTTCACCGAGTTTGGGGTGGGTTTTCTTGATTGTCTCAATGGTTTTGAGGAGTGGGCTGTTTGATTTTTCCAGGGCTTTGAGGTAGCGCCTTTCGTCGTATTTTTCGCGATTTTTCCAGCAACTGAAGAGGAT
>NZ_JAENIO010000085.1 GCF_016595415.1 Roseibacillus ishigakijimensis | reverse complement strand
AATAAGTTTCGAGCAGCCGGTAAGTGAATTACTAGACATACCGAGCTTGCCGCGCTGCTCGACTTGTCAAGGGAAAAAGGTGGTTTTTGCCAATCAAATTTGCTGGCTACGAATCGGTTAGGCTCTTAACCTGACGCGAATGCCCGAAATCCTAATTGCTTGCGGCGTCGTTTCCACCGCTGGTATTGGTTTCTGGTGCCTGTATACCTCGTATTACGGTTGGGTGGGAGTCTTTGCCCCGCATGAAACAAGGGAAGCATTACCAGTCGAGGAGGTTCATGAAAAGTTGCGATTGCTCGGAATAGAGGGCCGGGCTCGCGCGGGCCTCTTGATTTTTCCTCTTCTTTTGCTGACCTTGGGGCTGCTCTTGTCTTGCCTCCGCACCTGGCGGATGCTGCGGACTTCGCAGCATCCGGAGGCTTGGGGTCGCGCAATCAATAATCTTCCACCGGCGACTGGGTCACGGTCTCGACCGTGAAACTGTCTTCCCCCGTCAATTCGCGCGTCAAGGCCGAGAGGTCGGCGTGACATTTCGCCAGTTTTTCTGCGGAGAAAGCTGGTGGGGGAGGCAGTTTGGGGAGGATCTTTTCCAGCCGCAAATCGATGTCGATGCGCACGCTGATCGGCACATTTGCGAAGGCCTTGCCCACTTGGTCGAGGGTGTCGAGTTCATGGCACAGGAGCGGCAGATCGTTTCCAGCCAACCAAGCGAGCTCGAAGTCCCGGCCCCGTCCGTAGCGCTGGGCGATGGCCCCCATGTCGAGATCGTCGGTCAGAACCAGTCCCTCGTAGCCCAGTTGGTTGCGAAGTAAATCTGTGATGATGCGGCGGGAGAGAGAAGAGGGAAACTCGGGATCGAGAGCAGGGTAGCGGATGTGCGCCACCATGATGGCATCCAGCTCGGGACCCAGCGCGGTGTAGGGCAGTAGGTCGCTGGCGAGAAGGTCTTCCAGGCCTTCGTTAACCACGGGCAGGTCGTGATGGGGGTCGACATTGGCCCGGCCGCCGGCCGGAAAGTGCTTTCCACAGGAGAGCACCCCATTCTTGCGCTGCCAGCGGCTGAAGTTGCCCGCGTGATCAATCACCGCTTGCGAATCCCGCCCCCAGCAACGGCCCCGCAAGGCATTGGCCGCCTCCGGAGTGTGGTCGATATCGAGATCGGGCGCGAAGTTGATATTCACGCCCAGCATCTCCAGATGACGTCCCGCGAGAGCGCCGAACCAGGCGGATTGCTTGAAATCCCCTTTCTGGCCAAAGGTCGCGGCATCGGGTGGGGTGGGCCCCAGACCGGCCGTGCGCCAGACGCGACCGCCCTCATTGTCGATGCCGATGAGGGGAGAATGATCGCTGAGTGCGCGCAATTCGTCGGTGAGCGTCCGGGTCTGGCTGGCGTCGACGATGTTTCTCGTAAAAAGGATGAAGCCCGCCGGTTGCCAGCGGGCAATGCGGTCGCGATCAGCAGAAGTGAGGGCGGGGCCGTCGAGGCCGAGGATGAGCGGGAGCATGGCGAAAGGATGTCTGGAAATAGGGATTGAGAAAACGCTGCAGTCAGTCAGTCAGTCGGGGGCTTGAAAGAAGTGCAGTAATTTCTTGGACCAAGTTCTAACTCTAACCAAATGAAGACTGAAGTCATAAAAGGCCCCAAGCGCCATACCGAGGAATTCAAAGCCCCGGCTCTCGAACTTTACGCGGCAGGAAAGCCGGTTGCCGAAGTTGCCGTGGACCTCTGCATCCGCAAGGGCAAGAGAGACGACATCCAGCAAGACTTTGGGCACTCCATTTGCCGGATTTGTGGGGGATGTCCCACAGGTCGTTAAAACTCTCGGTGGTCGTTGGCGTGAGATTGGCTATTTATTCGTCGATTTCAAGGTTGGTGTTGAGGCTTCTG
>NZ_JAENIO010000084.1 GCF_016595415.1 Roseibacillus ishigakijimensis | reverse complement strand
AGTCCAAGTGGCTGCGGGATAGCCCACGAAAATCCTAAGCACGCCACTTTTCCTTGAAAAGGTGCTGGTCTGGCAAATCATCAACCATATAATCTAGCCTAAATATGAAAGCCCTATTAACTCTCTACATTCTGCTAGGGATAGTTTACGCCGAGGACTCGTGGGTGCCGAAGGTAAATTCAGCAAAAGAGGGCGATGAGCCCGCTTTTGAATCAAGGACATATCCGCTGTCGGAGCTGTTGTTCGATGTTCCCAAAGCTACATCAGGGTGGTTGCCAGAAGGCGCTCATGTTGAGTCAGCAACTTGTAAGCAGCTTGGCGAGTATAGAGGCCGCAAAGTCATCCAGGCGAATATTGCTCTTAAAGGTCGCGGATACTCTGAATTGCTTCTAATACTCTGCAGTGATATTGATGGCTTTAAGGTTATATTAGCATCTTTTCAAGATCGGATATCTCAGTATTACGAAATCTTGTCTGCGGAGAATGCAGGTGATACATTTAAAATAAAGACCCGATATAACATATCTGGAACAGACCCATATTCTAGTGATGGCAGTATCACGATTGGAGAAACAGAAGGAGAGTTGTTTCTACGCTGATTCTCGCCAATAGCAGAAGGCTAACAATGCGCGGCACTTCAAATCCGACCGCGTTGGCGGGTCGGAGATTGACTGGAGGAGGGGGTGTGGTAGAAGGGATGAAAGCTTGCTGAATCGGTCGGATTAAGTGTGCTAAACGTTCACTAAAGAAATGAACCGAAAATTTCTCGCATTTACCTTTCTGCTCGTCGGAATTTTTATCGGCTACACTCTTCACTGGCTTCTCTCCGAGAGATTTGAACGCAACAGTTGGAAGAAATCCATTGGGTTCGTTAATAGCGACGAAGGCACTAAATTATTTGATGCCCTGAAGAAGGCTGGAGTGAATCAGGACGAAGTAAATCTAGCCTTCGATGACTCAACGCTGAGAATTCGAGTTAACATCTCTGATGATAGGGTGGATTCTCTCGTCGAGATGCTCAAAGATGTTGCGCCAGCGCACTCTGTTTCACTGGAAGTGAGATCGGAGCGAGGAGGTGTATTCTTTTTACCTGAAGGAGCAATAGACTTTCGTGATGTTATGGTTCGCTTGAGCCGCCGTGAAACAACACGCAACGAATCGGGCAGGTAACGGGTTCTAACCGTCCCCCCCACACCACCGGACATGCGACTTTGCCTCTACCGGCGGGACGCCAGGGCTCCCTGATGGCCCGGCGACGGGGTTCTGCCTATGAACAAGAGTGCCTACGCTCTTTTTCCAAGCCTCTGACGTTCCGCCCTACCTGAAGGTCAAAATATCCGACTATTCCGCAATGCCTGACTATCGACCCGATCCAAGATTTTCGGATCAGGAAGAGAAACGATAACGATTTCTTTCATCTTGCGGCAGCATCGAAAAATCAGTAAATTAAGCTTTGAATCAGAGACTTCCGCAAATGACTCACACCAAGCCCCCCACACCTTCCCAAGTAACAAGTATTCTCAACAATCGTCCTGCTCCTATAGCAGCATCGTCGTGCTAATAAATACTGTTCTACTGAAATATGAGAGCGGGCCCTCAGTTTGCTGGTTTTTGTATCGTCGGCTTTTCTTTGGTTACTGCAGGTGTTGTCTCTTTGGCAAAGGGCTATCCCACAGAGACCTTTCCAGACGGAACTGTTATTAAATACCCGAAGATAAATTGGCAGCAGGAGATAGGAGGGAAGTGGTATGCCGTTCAACAGTATCCGAAAGAAGCCAGCTTACCTGGACTTGGAACTAAATCAATGTCAATTATTTCCGTGGATAAATTTGCTAATATTCGAAGTGAGGGGGACGTTTTCTACATTGAACCACGAGAGGAAGGCGCGTCTTCGGTGGTTGCGTCAATTCAGGTTGCTAACCACTCATTTCATCTCCCACTGAGATTTGAATTCTGTCTGATTATCCTTGGCTTATTTACGCTCACACTACACGACAAAAATTGAGGGGTGAAAAGGCGATTTGAGCCAAGCGAGAAACTCGTTGCGGTCCTTGGCCTTGAGGTGGGGATTGTTAA
>NZ_JAENIO010000083.1 GCF_016595415.1 Roseibacillus ishigakijimensis | reverse complement strand
CCCCCCATGTCAACATGATTTCGCTTTAAGAAAATTTTGCCATGAAAAATTCCGACTATCCCGAATACCAGAGAAGGAAAATCAGCCGCCGTTCGTTCATGAAAAAAAGTGTCGTCGCCTCCGTGGCCGCGAGTAATCTGACGATGTTTAGCGGGTTGGTGGATGCGAGTATTTTTTATACTTCGCAAAGCGGAAGTTGCTCGTATACGGCTATAACCATTCAGGAAACGGAAAGTGTTCATGAAGGTTATACTACAAATAAGGTTGAATGTACGGCAATGGGTGAACGAGATGAGTGTGATGGGTTTACTTGCCGAGATCGTCGAATAATAGGATTTTATTCTGACGGAACTCCCATATACAGGGGAGCGGAAACTCGAATCCCTTGCGGAGAGAGTCGGATATGTTGGGTTGATGTTAAGGATTGATATGAGGAAAAAATACAGAAATAAAGTATTTTTGATTCTCGCGATGATTGTTGGCGGAGTATGTATTATGCATAGTTTTCTTAATCATCAAGCAAGTGAAAGAAAAAAAATAAAAAACAATCATACCGCCGAGCGGTTCGAAAAAAAGACTGAAATTAAATCATCGATTTCTTCGGTTAGGAGTGATTATGAAGGGCTGGAAGGGGGGAGAGCTGCTAATAGTTTGATTGCTGAAATGGTTGGGCTTTCTGAGCCGTATCAATTTGCAAATCCAGAGATTGTCGTTTTTAGTGATGTGTCTAGTAGGTTGAGCTTCGCTCGAGAGCTTGAACGAATCATGGCGGAAAACGGTGAAGGATCTGTGCGTTCGTCAATAATAAGACAGTTGTTTTATACGTCTAATATATCAATGGTTGATGGGTTGTCTTTTCTTGACGTGCTTGGAGATGTCGATAGCTCGGTTGCTGTCGGTGCTTTAGTGGAGAGATTTAAAGAAAATACTGCTTTTTCGCTAAACGATGTTCGTGGATTTGATCTTGATGAACTATTAAACTCGCCTTTCGAAGGTAAGTTGAAATTTCTTGCAGAGGGGTTGCATGAATTTGTGGGGAGATTTGGGATTAGTTCGGGAGAGGTTAAGGATTTAGTGAGTTCGGCTGTTTACGAGGATGTGTTTTCTGTTTTGCTGGGGTCGGATGTTCTTAATGTGTCTTTTCAAAAAGAAAGGTTGAAGCTTTTTGGTTCTCTTGCGAGACATGGTTCTTCTTTGCAAATGATAAATGTATTAAATGAGAAAGCTCCTCAAGTGCTAAATGAGCCTGTATTCCAGAGAGAGGCGTTTTCCCGCTGGACAGGAAAGGACTCCCAAGTTGTTGCTAACTATATTAATCTATTTACTTCTGTGGATTTTGAAGCTGGTTCCCGATTCGCGAAATCACTAATTGGATTAGATTTGTCTAAGGCTGAGAGGAAGTATGAAGATTTGTTGTTATCCGGGAGAAGTGATATCGAGTGGTTTGCGGTCGAGTTGGCTAAAAAACATGCCTCAAAGGGTCGCTTTTCTGAAGTTGATAGATATTTGGGGGATATGTTTGATCTGGAGGATGAGAGAAAAAATCGAGTTATGAGTGAAATATGGGGTGAGAAGGTGAAATATGTTGAGAGTCGTGTCTTGGCCGATGGAGTGTCTGCAATTTCTTCGATCGTGAATGGTCGTTCGGGTGGTGATGTTGAAATGATTGAGGTGGCTATGAGTAAATGGATAAAGGAAAGTCCAGAAGATTCTGCTAACTGGTTTGAAAATCAGGGAGTGAATGTTGTTCCCGAAAAACGCCAATATATCGCTGCCGCTTACGCCAAGGAGGCGGCTTCTCAGGGCGATGTAGCTCTAGCCCGGCAGTGGGCGGATTTGATCATCGATCAAGAAACGGCCGCTCGCATTCAGGGGGTGATTGCGGAGGCAGAGAAGGCAGGGCAGAATTGAGAAAGGGCTTGTCCAGGCGGGTAAGAACCAGAGACCGGATTCTTTCATCCAGGATATTTTTGCTCGTGTGCTTGGTGGATTCCTTTTGGCGATGTTTTTAAAGTTTTTGCTAGTTTCAGAGGATGAAGCCCCGAAAGTTTCGCCTCTTCCTGCGTGGAAATTTGGAGAAGGGAAGTCTCGGGAAGAAAGGGTCTGCGGGCTAGCCAGGTTACGTCGACAGGGAAGGGGAGGAGGCCATTCGCGTCAGGTTAAGAGCCTAACCGATTCGTAGCCAGCAAATTAGATTGGCAAAAACCACCTTTTTCCCTTGACAAGTCGAGCAGCGC
>NZ_JAENIO010000082.1 GCF_016595415.1 Roseibacillus ishigakijimensis | reverse complement strand
GAGACTCTTCCCTTGTCGCCCGCAAACGACTTTTGAGAATCCCTTGGCCCTCGGGTCGAGGGTTTTCTTTTGGGCTCATTGTGCGCTCCCTCCCTTCTGCTTGAGATAGGCGAGAACGTCGTTCCAGTCGTATCGGACGCTGCGGCCCCAACGAATCGAAGGAATGTCCTTGGACATTTCGATTTTCCGTTCACTCACTCGCAACCGTTGAGCGAGTTCTTTCTTGGTCAGGATTTCGGTAGCTTTTGCTTTCTCGTTTGGAGACGGCTTCAAACCGCTTGCATTGTTCATACGAGGGAACAATAGCAACTTGAACAGTGCTGTTCGGACGTCACTCTTTTGGAGCGAGACGCAACTTTTGTAGTGGGAATTCCGATCGAGACGCCATTAAATCATGATCGAGACGCAATCATTTTCAATCGAGACGGCGCTTTTCGGAGTGGTTTGTGAATCGAGACGCACTTTTCGGAGGTCAAGAGCTATTTTCGTCTTTTTGCGCTTCCGTTGTGACTATGTGCCATAGCTCGGCCCCATTTCAGAAGCTCTTTAATAACGCGATCCGACATAGGCTCATTTCCTTGGGCTAACTTTCGAATGAGGCTTTCGCGGTTAGAATCTCCTTCGGGAGAAACGAAGAATGAGGGGGCTGGTAAGAAACTTCTCTGGGTCACGCTGCCTTTTCGATCTAAGCATTTCCGCAGCCCGGTCTTTTGAGCTGCTTTTTCTCGTTTTTTTTCGGCTAGTTCGTAGGGCATCTCTTCAAGCGCGGAGGCGATCTCATTGAATCTTGTGCTGGCTGCGATCAGTTCGCGACAATGTTCCTCGTATGCGTTGATCGCCCGCATAAACTTCAAAATGTTCTGATTTGGAGTCTTATCCGATTTCGGGGTGTGGTCTTTGACCAAAAGGCTTAAACCTTCGATCTGATTGTTCGTGAGTCCGAGTTCACCTGAAAGATAGGACAGGTATTTTTGGGTCTCCAACCTGTCGCGTTTCCTAGAAGCGCGTTTTTCTTCGGCTAGTCGTTCCTTTTTTTGACGATCCGTTTCTTCCGGTTCACTGTTCGCGTTCGGTTCATTCATAGAGTTAAGCAACTGAGAATTGTGTGACTTTGTGATTGTCCTCCGGGGTTATCGACCAAAAGGCTTTGGCATCGGCTTTGGTGACGGCGTTGCGGTAGTGCTTGAAGACGGTATCGGCCAACTTGTGCCCCATCTCATGGGAGGTCTTCGCGGCCTGCTCGTGATAGGCCATGTGATAGGAGCCGAAAGAGTGGCGCAAAACGTCATGCGGCCATTCCATTACGCCCGCCGCTTTCATGGCCTTCTCCTTTCGGTCACGCCAGACTTGCGCGGTAACTTGAACGGGACCGCGCTTGCGGGCGTGGGGGCGAAGCCATGCGGCGAGGTTGTCGGAGATCGTCACGTAGCGGCCCGCCTTCTCTTTGGCATTGGGTCGGGCTTTCACGCGCAAATGTCCTTCGGCAAGGTCAATGTCTCCCCAGTCGAGGCGATCAACCTCTGCGGGTCGGAGGCCAGCGAATAAACCGATAGCAAGAGCGGGGATAATCTCGGGCTCGGCATGGCCAAGGAGGGCGGCGGCTTCGTCAGGGCGAAAGATTCCGGGGGCATCGCGGACCACTTCGGGAAGGGCTTTCAGGGAAACCGGGTTCGCGTCGATGGCCTTGCGTTCCACCGCGTATTCAAAGAGCGAGTAGAGGGCGCGGCCATAGTGCTTTTGGGTCTGTGCCGAGAAGGGGAGGTCAAGGAGCCAATCCGTGATGATTTCTGCCGAGATGTCGCAAGCCAGCCAAGAGCCATAATCCTCGGCAAAGCGGGCGAGCCGTTGGCGGACGTTGCGTTGATGAACGGCGCTTCGTCTTGACTTCTCCAAGCGTTGAATGAGCTCGTCTGTGAGCTGGTTGAAGGTCTTGGAACGGGAAGCGAGGGAGAGGCGGGCGTTGAAAGATTGAGGAGCTTCCGCAAGGAGCTTGTCCCGGTCGGAGGCGGGGAGTTCGGCGGGGATGGCGTCGAGGTGCTTTCGGTAGAAGCTCACGATGTCCGCCAAGCTCACTTCGGTTCCGGTTTCTGCCAGCTTGTGAGCCATGCGGCGGAAGGCGATCACGGCTTCGCGCTCCTCGGGAGTGATGTCTTCATTCCGGGTGCCGTCAAGGCTGAGGAGTCCGGCCTTCTCGTCGAAGAACTGTTGCGCCCCATTCTCGCCTGAACGGGTCTTGAAGCCTTTCACCTTGCGCTTGTCCCCGTCCTTGTAGGAGACGCGCCAGCGGTAAACGTGATGGCCGTTCCACTTCGTCAAAGTGACTCCATGCTTCTTTTCGGCGGGCGTTTTCCGTTCCTTCGGCATGGTTCTAGTTTCGCCTTATTTCGGGGCGTTTCTCAACTAGAATCTAGTCACAACTGGTCACTTTGTTTTTTTAGTGTTGGTAATCAGTGGGGTTCAGGGTTTCCTAAACCTCAAATGGTGGTTCGATTCCACCTGGGGACGCT
>NZ_JAENIO010000081.1 GCF_016595415.1 Roseibacillus ishigakijimensis | reverse complement strand
CTTTTTTTGTCCGCGAAGAGGGACTGGAAGGAGGACAGGGGAAGTCGGCTGCCAGAAAGGGAAGACGCGTCCCGCGTGGCGGAGAGGCAGAAACGGATCGGGACGGAGTTCTGGGCCAGGCCAGTGGCCCGGGGACACCGGAGAGCAAGCCGGTGGCTCGCTCCTACTTTCAAAAATGACTGTCGCGGGGCTTTCTCTTTTACAGGTGATGCGCACACTTGCGCGCCGGCGTTCTGAGTCGTCAATTTGCTATGGAAATCTGGGAAGCTATCGTCGTTGGGATTGTGCAGGGATTGGCAGAGTTTTTGCCGATTTCGTCGTCGGGGCATATCGTTCTCACTCAGTTTCTTCTTGGCATCAAGACGAGTGGTATTCTTTTTGAGGTGGTGCTTCATGTCGGAACCCTGCTCAGTGTGCTCGTTTATTTTCGAAAGCGCCTTTGGCGTCTTACTGAGTCGCTATGGAACAGCGAGTTGAATGAGGAGCGGTGCTGGATTGGCTATCTTGCCCTTGCGACCGTGCCGGCGGTGGTTTTGGTGTTGACCCCTTTGGGTGATTTGTTCGAGTCGGCTTATTCGAATCCAGTATTGGTGAGCGGCTTACTCCTTGTGACCGGTTCCCTCTTACTGGCTCCCAAGGTGATTAAGAGTAAAAGCAAAGAGCTCAATTGGAAGACCGCACTGGCGATGGGGGTTGGGCAGGCTTTCGCCATTCTTCCCGGGATTTCTCGCAGTGGTTCCACGATTACGGCCGGGCTTTTGAGCGGAGTGAAGCCGGAGAAAGCCGCCGAGTTCGCCTTCCTCATGTCCATTCCTGCCATTGCGGGTGCGGTGGTGAAAGAAAAAGATGCCTTCGCCGAGCTCTCGGATGATTTGCTCATCGCATACGGCTTGGGGGCTTTGGCGGCATTTCTCAGCGGACTCTTTGCTGTCTATCTGGTCCTCGCGGCCATTCGGCGCGGGAAGTTCGAGTATTTTGCCTATTATTGCTTCGCGGCGGGGGTGATTGGCATGATTTGGTTCAGTGCGGTTAATACAACTTGGCAGGCGGGTTGATGAGGAGGGTCCGGTCTCTGCGTTCGGTGCTCGTCGGCGTTCTGGTGACGTGTGCGGCTTGGTATTTGCAGGAAAAGGGGCTGCTAGGTGGTACGGGTCTTGGTTGGGGTGAACTGGACGCCCTTTGGTCTGAATCAGTCGAGGCTGACTTCACCCCGCCTCAGGCTCCCGCTTCCGGTTGGACTCATCTTACGAATTGCCAGTTGATCTCTGGTCGGAATGGTGATGGCGACAGCTTCCACATTCGGCACGAAAAGGGGGAGAGCGAGTTCCGCCTCTACTTTGTCGATGCCCCGGAAAGCGCTTACCGCACCTATGCCGGGGGAGCGGATAATGGTGAGCGACTGGCGGAACAGGGCGCTTACTTTGGCGGCTTATCGCGTGAAGAAACCATTAAGGTCGGAGAGGCGGGTAAGCAATTCGTGAAGAATCTGTTGGCTAAGGCTGACTTTTCGATTCTCACCCGCTGGGAAAATGTTTATGGACCGCAGCGCAAATACGCCTTCGTGATTGTTTCTTGGCAAGGGCAACCCGCTTATTTGCATGAGATTCTCGTCACGAAAGGTCTGGCGAGAATTCACACCCAAGGGGCAAATTTGCCGAATGGGCGGCGCGCGGGGCAGCAAAAGGATTTTTTGAGAACTCTTGAGTTGAAAGCGCGTGAGAAAAAGGTGGGCGCATGGGGTCTCTAAGCGGTAGATAGGTTCATGCTTGCCAAACGAATCATCCCTTGCCTCGACGTGACCAACGGACGGGTGGTGAAGGGCGTCAATTTTGTCGATTTGATCGATGCTGGAGATCCCGTGGAGTCGGCGGTGGCCTACAATGAGCAAGAAGCCGATGAGATTGTCTTCTTGGACATCACTGCCTCGAGCGATGGTCGTGAGACGATGGTCGATGTGGTCGAGCGGACCGCCGAGCGCTGCTTCATCCCGCTGACCGTGGGGGGTGGCATCCGAAAGGTAGAGGACATGCGGGTCATGCTGGGGGCTGGTGCGGACAAGGTCGGAGTCAACACTGCGGCCATCCATCGGCCGCAAGTGATTGATGAAGGCGCAAACACTTTTGGTAATCAGGCTATCGTGGTTGCGATTGACGCCAAGCGCCAAGGGCCCGGCAAATGGGGAGTCTACACCCATGGCGGCCGTAAGCCGGTGGATGGCTTGGATGCCATCGAGTGGGCCAAGGAAGTCGCCGATCGTGGAGCGGGAGAGATTTTGCTGACCAGTATGGACAGCGATGGCACGAAGAACGGTTACGACATCGAGCTCACTGCCGCCATCAGCGACGCGGTCGGCATCCCGGTCATCGCCAGCGGAGGGGCGGGTCACCTTGACCATCTGGTGGACGTCCTTAACGAAGGACGGGCGGATGCGGTCCTCGCTGCAAGTATTTTTCATTTTGGGGATTATACGGTTGCCCAAGCGAAAGAACGTTTGAAAGAGGCTGGATTGCCTGTCAGAATCTCAAAAGGTCAATCCTAAAATTCCCTAAAGATCGTTTAAATATCACAAAAAACGATTGAAATTCGGTCAGTTTTGGCAAACGATGTGCTTATGACTTAAAGAGACAGTGATTTAAGGATCGCTGGAACCATTCCCGGGGGGGAGTGGAAAGTCAGAAACCAACCAGACAGACTATGAAAAAGACAATCGCGCTTGGCGCAATCAGTGCAATGGCTCTTACTGGCCTTGCTTATTCGGAGA
>NZ_JAENIO010000080.1 GCF_016595415.1 Roseibacillus ishigakijimensis | reverse complement strand
CACAATGAGCCCAAAAGAAAACCCTCGACCCGAGGGCCAAGGGATTCTCAAAAGTCGTTTGCGGGCGACAAGGGAAGAGTCTCACAAAAGCCAAGGATCCTCAAGGAAAGAGTGCTCTGGCCAGTGTGGACAATGCCGATGCCGCGCCCTCGATGACCGCCCCGAGCGGGAACTTGCTCTGACTGGCAATCCTTCCGCCCCGAGCACCGAAGCCGAGCTTGCCGACTTCATCGAAAGCGCGAACCGGGAAGGAGGCCAGGCATGAATGCCACCACCGATTACACCGCCCGCAGGGCCGAACTGAAAGAACGCTACCGCATCCCGGACGCATGGCGCGATCTGGGTTATGAGGACCAGCCCGCCAAGTCTTGCCGATGCCCTTGGCGTGATGACCGCAAGCCGAGCTTTTCCGTCTATGATGACGGGCGGGCTTTCAAGGACTTCTCCACCGACGAAAGCGGAGACGTGATTTCATTCGCAAGGCTCGCCCTTGGCGTTTCCTTCAAGGAAGCGGTGAGATGGTGCGAGGAAAGGGCCGGGATTCGTTGCCAAGGCGACTACCCTGCCCGCCCTCTCCCCTTGCCACCGCGCCGACCGTCCCCCGAGAAGCCCCGCAAGGAGTTGAAACTTCCCGAGCTGGACGAAGGGAGACCCGAGGACCTCGCCGCCCTTGCCCGAGTCCGTGGCCTTGCCCGCCATGCCATCAAGCCCGCCATTCAGATCGGAGTTCTCCGCTTTGGTCAGGTATGCGGCAAGCGGTCTTGGATTCTCCTCGATGACAGCGGATTGGTTGCGGAAGCCCGCCGCCTCGATGGGAAGCCCTTCGATGCCTTCAAACGACTTCCCGAGCGCAAAGCGCACACCTTGGCCGGAAGCCGGAAGGATTGGCCCCTTGGTCTGACAATGGGAACGATGGAGCTAGAGGGCGAAACCGTGGCCAAGTTCCGTCACGATACCACGATTCTTCTTGTGGAAGGCGGGCCGGATTACTTGGCCGCGCTCGACTTCATGGGCCGAGACCTCAGCAAAAAGGGACTTCAACCCGTGGCCATGCTTGGAAAGTCCAACCGTATCACCTCCGAAGCCCTCGACGTGATGGCAGGCCGCAGAGTCCGCATCTATCCCCACACGGACGGCATGGAAGCCGCCGCAGGATGGGCCGCGCAGTTGGCGGGCGTAGGGTGCAAGGTGGATGGCTTCCGGTTCGATGGCCTGACCCGGAAGGATGGCCAGCCCGTCACCGACTTGAACGACCTTCTCCTTGCCGACGAAGCAAGCCGGGAAGCATGGAAAGGAGTCTTGCCATGAGCAGAGCATTTGAATTTCCACTAGCCCCCCAAGACAAAACTCCCAAAACCCCCAAAACCTACCCACCCGAGCAGGCAAATGGGAGTTTTGACGGTAATGGGGGTTTTGTCCCTGCCCCCGAGGAGGAAAACGAATCGCCCGCCTTTCCCCTTGAGGCCCTTCCTCCGATAGCCCGCGACATGGCCGCAGAGATTGGCAAGACTGCTCTTGTTCCCGAGTCCTTGGCCGCGATCAATGTCTTGGGCTTTCTCTCCGCTTCGATAGGAGCGGGCTTGCTGGTGAAGTCAGGAAGCGAGCGAACGACTTCCGCCAATCTCTACCTTCTGGGGATTGCCGAGAGCGGGACCGGAAAGGGCCGCGCCTATGCGATGGCAGGCCGCGCCTTTGCCCGCATGGAAGGGGAAGAGATTCGCCACTGGACCGATGAAGTCTTACCGGGAATCAATCGCGATCTTCGCTTCATTGAAAAGGACATCAAGCGACAGGAGAAGGCCCTTGAGAAAGACGGAGCCAACCGGGAAGCAATCGGGCGAGAGCTTCACGAACTGGAAAAGCGCAAAGACGAACTGGAGCGGCAACGGGTCATTGAACCGGGCTTTTCCGTGGCAGACATCACCAAGGAAAAGCTCGCCATCACCCTTGAGGGGCAACCGGGCCAAGCCCTCGCTAGTCTTTCGCCAGAATCCCGAGGCGTGATTGACGTTCTCATGGGGAAATATGGCAAAGGCCAAGAGTCGGATGAAGACCTCTACCTGTCCGCCTATTCCCGCGAAAGCGTCAAAGTGTCCCGAGTCAACCGCCCGCCCGTCTATCTCACCACCCCCACCCTTGCGGTCTTGTGGCTGATTCAACCGGACAAAGCGCAAAGGCTCACTGAAAGCGAAGCCATGACCGAAAGCGGATTGATGCCGCGCTTTCTCTTCTGTGACACCAAAGCCCAAGCCATGCCCGAGCCCGAGGAGCCCCACGAGCCCGAGGCCAGGACTCTCCACGCTTGGGAAGAGCTGACCTCCGACCTGCTGGAATGCTACCGCGCCAATGGAGAAAAGCCCGTCACCATCGACACCGAGCCCGAAGCCCGCCGCGCCCTCGTTCGTTTCAACAACGAAAGCTCCGAGCGAACGAACAAGGGAGGTGACTTGGCAGACGTGGGCCCCTTTGTGAGACGCTGGGGAGAGAACGCTTGGCGACTCGCCCTTGTCCTTCACGCCGCCAAGTATGGCCGGGAGGCGGGCAAGAAGGCCCTTGAGACCGACACCGCCCGCCGCGCCGTCCGTATCGTGGGATGGTTCGCCGAAGAACAGCTTGCCATCCTCGCCCCCGAGCGCAGCAATCGCGACCGCAAGCGCCTTCATCGTCTTCTCTCCGTCCTTGATGACCACCGAGGGAAACGAACGATGCGCGACCTGACCAAGAGCAACGGATTCTCTCGGGAGGAAGTGGAAAAGCTCGCCCGCTGCTACCCCGAACGAATCACCATCGAAAAGAAAGCCCCGGAAGGAAGCAGAGGCGGGCGACCCTCCGAAGTGGTGAAGCGAGGCCACAGGGAGACGTGAAGCCGTAGCAGAAGAGGGGGCGGGCTCAACCACCTTTCGCCCCAAGGAAAGCACGACAACGCGCAATCAGGAAAAAACTCTGATCGGTTTTCACCACTTCCTACCCCAAAAAGCGCCGCCCCCTCTTCACCGAG
>NZ_JAENIO010000007.1 GCF_016595415.1 Roseibacillus ishigakijimensis | reverse complement strand
TCCCCGCCACGGCGGCCCGCATCGCGGAAAGCGGCTGCTTCTTTGCCCGCAAATTCAGCGCGACCTCAAACATCGGTGACTATGGGCTGCATCTCCCCGCCGGGACTATTAGAGAATTCGCAACATGAGAGAGCTGTTGTGCGGCGAGTTGGTCAAAATCAAAGTCTCTCTCGCCGCTGGGGTGAGGGAGATTTGTGGAAACACAAATAAGACGCCCACGCGCTCCTCCCGCCAGCATGAACGGGAGTCATGGTCAACCCTCCTTCGAATGGGGCCGGGAAGAGCTTTCCCAAGTGAAAATTGGCATCGGGAACGCTCTACGGTCTCACTCTTATGATGAAATTCTCTTCTTTCTCACTCCCCTCTCCGGTGCTCGTTCCGGCGCTCTCGGCCTTGCTTCTTCCCGCCGCGTGGGCGGGTGAACCGGAAGCCGTGGCTCCCCCAGCCGCAAGAACCGAGGCCCCCGATGCCTTCCAGTGGCTCACTCCTTCGGTGGACTTCCAGACCCGTTACGAGTTCCGCGACCAGAGCGGTCTCGACGCCTCCAATGCCCTCACCGCCCGGGCCCGGGTCGGTCTGCTGCTGGGCGACTTCGGCGGCTTCAGTGCCTTTGCGGAGGGAGAATTCACGGGAGCCCTCGCCAACGACTACCGAAGCAATCCCACCGGCAGCGACACCACCTATCCCTATGTTGAGGGGAATACCGTCATTGGGGATCCCCAGAATGCCGAACTGAACCAGGCTTGGGTGCAGTATGAGGACGAGAACTACCTGCTCAAGGTCGGCCGCCAGCGCCTCATTCGCAACAAGGCCGCCTTCATTGGCAATGTGGGCTGGCGCCAAAACGAGCAGACCTTCGATGCCATCCAGGCCGGGTATGAGCGCGACGGCTTTGCCCTCCAGTATGTCTTTTCCAACCGCGTGCAGCGCATCTTTGGCCATGATGCCAACGACGCCCCTCCCGGACCGCCTCTGCATGACTTCGAAGGGGAATTCCATTTCGTCGATGGGAGCTATCAGGCCGACTTCGGCACGGTGGGGGGATACGCCTACCTCATCGATGTGGACAACAATGCCAACGTCGGACTGAGCAACACCTACGGGCTCTTCACCGACTGGCAGGGGCTGCACGCGGAAGTGGCTTTTCAAGAGGGAGACAGTGCCATCGGCGGTGATTACGAGGCCTTCTACGGTCACCTCAGCTACACCCACAAGGTCGGCTCGGCCTCCCTGAGCGCGGGTTGGGAATACCTCGAGGACGACTTCAAGACCCCCTTCGCCACCGTCCACGCCTACAACGGCTTCGCGGACGCCTTCGTGCTGGACCGCATCGGCTTGCGCAATGGCCCGGGCGGAGACTATGAGGGCCTGAGCGACTTTTACCTCGGCTATGTGCAGCCGGGCCTTCCCGGCGGGGTGACCTTCAAGGGCTTTCTCCACTACTATGCCAATGACGGCTTGGATAGTAGTTACGGTTATGAAGCCGATGCCGTTTTCGTGAAACAATTCACCGACTCCCTGAGCGCGATGGCCACCGCTTCCTACTTCCTGGCCGACGAGAGCGGGAATTACCCGGACATCCGGCAGGTGACCGTCAGCGTGGGGTATCGGTATTGAGGAGCCTCAACTCACAATCTGACCCTACTCCCCCCGCGTGCGGAAGCTGCGGGCGGTGAGTTCGCAGATGCCCATGAAGGTCTCTTCCACCAGGGAGAGGCTTTTTGTTTCGTGGCAAAAGGCTCCCCACTCGCGCACGAGAGGCTCCTTGCGAATGGGCACTTGCACGAGCTGGCCTTTTTCCAACTCCTCGCGGGCCACCCAGGGCGAGACGATGCCGACCCCGATGCCAATGCGGGCCATTTCCTTGATGGCCTCCATGGCCCCGAGATTGAGGGTGGCGCGCAGCTTGACCCCCAGGCTGTCGAAGTGATGCCGGATGAGGCGGTGGGTCTCACTATTCTTGGCGTAGACGAGGAAGGACTCTTCCGCGACCTCGTCGAGGGGCACTTCTTCCTTTTCCGCCCAAGGGTGCTGGGCAGAGACCACAAAGACGAGCTCGTCCTCGAATACGGGTAAAAAGCGGGCCCAGCCGGGGGTGCGTCCCCCGAGGCCGAGAACGAGGTCGAGCTGCGCTTGCTCCAGCTTGCCGAGGAGGGCGCTGGTATCACCGGACTCGATGTGGATTTCGCAACGCGGGAAGCAATCGCGGAACTCCCGCAGGACGGTGGGCAAAAGATATTGGCAGAGGGTGTGGGTGGCGCCGAGGCGGATACGACCCTGCCCCCAGCGCTTGAGGGCCTCGATCTCCTTACCCGCCATCTCCAGCTCATGAAGCACGGAGCGGCAACGGCGCAAAAAAACGACCCCATCCTGGGTGAGCGCGATGCGCTTGCCCGAGCGCTCCACCAAGCTCACCTCCAGCAGGGCCTCCAAGCTGCGAATGGAATGGCTGACGGCGGACTGGGTGAGAAAGAGCTGTTCGGCCGCACGAGTGAAGCTCTCGGTGTCCGCGAGGGCCACAAAGGCTCGCACCTGTCTGAGGTCGGGAAGTTCACGAATCATGAATGGCTTTCATCCTTTCTGGGGGGACTGAAGACAGCATCCCCCGTGCCAGAGTGCTTGCCTTGGCACGGGAACGGCTTGCAGAAACGACCCGTGACCGCTGCCGACCCCGAAAAACGCCCCACCACCGACCGCGCCCTCCGCTTGGGCTATGTGCCGCTCATCGACTGCGCGCCCATCGTGGTGGCGCGGGAGAAAGGTCTTTTCGAGAAACACGGTCTGGCCGTTCTCACCAGCCAGGAGCCCGGTTGGGCCACCGTGCGAGACAAGCTGGTCCATGACGAGCTCGATGCCGCCCACTGCCTGGGTCCCCTTGCCATCGCCATCCACCATGGCATCGGCACCCTGGCCCGCCCCATGGTCGTCCCCCTCGTGCTGAGCGCCAACGGCAATGCCATCACCCTCTCCCAGCGCATTCCCGCTGACATTTTCTCGCAAAAAAAAGGCCTCCTTAAATACTTGGAGGACAACCACCGCCGCGACAAACCGCTGACCCTCGCCACCGTGCATCCCTGCTCTTCGCACCATGAGCTGCTCCGGCTCTGGCTGCAGAAAAATCAGGTTCTCGGCCACCCCGCCCTCAACCTCATCACCCTCCCCCCGGAGCTGATGGGGCGCAATCTGGCCCACGAACATATCGATGGCTTCTGCGTGGGCGAGCCCTGGAACTCCGCGGCCCTGCTGGAGGGCACGGGCTGGGTGGCGGCGACCTCTCTGGACCTCGCCCGCGGCCATCCCGAGAAGGTGCTGGCAGTGAGCGGGGCGCTTGCCGAGCAACAACCCTCCCGGATCGAAGCCCTCACCGCCGCGCTGCTGGAAGCCTGCCGCTTTTGCCAGGAAGAGGCCCATCACGCGGAGATCGTCGACCTCCTTGCGTGCGAGCCCGGCTTGGAAAAGGTGGCCCACGCTCTGCCCTACAGCTTGTCAGGGCGTCTCCCCGCCAGTGACCCCCACCCCGGGCAAACCGTGCCCGACTTTCATCTTTTCCACTCTCCGGGCATCAATTCCCCGGGCAGCGAGACCGCCTCCTGGCTCCGAGAAGCCCTCCGCCATTCCGGACTTCTGAAAAAAGGGCAAGAGCTGGCTCCCGATGAGCTCTTCCAACCCCAGCGCCATGACCAAGCCTTGGCTTCGCTGGGGTGATCAAGAGGCTTCATCAATTTCATTCATCCCCGGGATGAAGCCGCCCCGCGGCGCACTGGCACGGCTCCGGCTGACTAAAGGTGAATCCAAACTGCCATTCCATGAATTCATCTCACCAAGCTGAAAAGCTCAACATGCTCAACTGGGGAAGTGCCGCCGTGCGCACCCTGCACTTCACCTGGTTCGCCTTCTTCCTGACCTTCGTGCTGTGGTTCAGCCACGCTCCCATGCGCGACGTCATCAGCGAGACCTTCAACCTGACCACTGCCCAGTGGAAGGCCCTCCTCATCCTCAATGTGGCCCTCACCATCCCGGCCCGCATCCTCGTCGGCATCCTCGTCGACAAGCTGGGACCGCGCCTGACCTACAGCATCATGCTGATGACCGGCGGAGTGCTCTGCAGCCTCTTCGCCCTCTCCAACAGCTACGAAATGCTCACCCTGACCCGCTTCCTGATGGGCTTTGTGGGCGCGGGCTTCGTGATCGGCATCCGCATGGTGGGCGAATGGTTCCCGGCCAAGCAAGTAGGCCTTGCGGAAGGGATCTACGGCGGATGGGGTAACTTTGGCTCCGCCGCCGCCGCCATGCTCCTCCCCACCCTGGCCTTGACCTTCGGGGGCGAGAACGGCTGGCGCTACGCCTTGTTTAGTATCTCAGCAGTGGCCTTCCTCTACGGCATTCTCTTCTACCGCTCGGTGCGGAATACCCCCAAGGGCTCAACCTACTTCAAGCCCAAGAAGTCCGGCGGGCTGGAGGTCTCCAACAAGCGCGATTTCTACTTCCTCCTCGCCATGAACGTGCCCATGTATGCGGCCCTCGCCCTCCTGGCCTGGAAACTCTCCCCCTCGGGAGTCAACCTTCTGCCGCAGAGCGCGGTCATCGTCATCTACCTCGTGCTGGTCGCCCTCTTCGCCTTCCAAACTTCGCAGATTGTGAAGGTCAACAAGGAGATGCTCAAGACCGGCAGCGTGCCCGAATACCAGCGCTACTCTTTCAAGCAAGTGGCCATCCTGGACGTGAACTACTTCATCACCTTCGGCTCCGAGCTGGCAGTGGTTTCCATGCTCCCGGGCTTTTTTGCCGACACCTTTGGCCTGCCCATGACGCAAGCCGCCCTCCTGGCCTCCGGCTTTGCCTTCATGAACCTCGTGGCTCGTCCGGGGGGAGGCTGGCTCAGTGACAAGTTCGGCCGTCGCCGCACCATGCTCATTTTGCTGGGTGGACTCGCGGTCGGTTACCTCACCCTGGGACAAGTCAATAGCGGCTGGCCCATCGCCCTCGCCGTGCTGGCCACCATGTGCTGCTCCTTCTTCGTGCAAGCTGGCGAGGGCTCGGTCTTCGCCATGGTGCCGCTCATCCAGCGTCGCATGACCGGGCAAATCGCGGGCATGGCGGGGGCTTACGGCAACGTGGGCGCGGTGACCTTTCTCACCATCTACTCCTTCGTCGACGCCTCCACCTTCTTCAACATCATCGCCGCCTCCTCCGTGATGGGCTTCTTCGCTTCTTACTTCCTGGCCGAACCCAAAGGCCATGTCTCGGAAGTGAACGAAGACGGCACCGTGGAGCTGATTGAAGTGGCCTAAGGTGGTTCGCGCAACCGCAGAGCCGCCGAGGAAAGGAGATATCGCAGAGACCAATGCTTTTGCCAATTTTGAACCGCTAAGACTCAAAGACGCGAAGAAGAGAGCTTTTTAGAAAAGCAAAATCCTATCCACCCTGGTCCAAAATCAAACAAAGTCTTCGTCAATCCGCGTTCATCCGCGTCCATCTGCGGTTCACCAAAGCTTCCTCTGTGAATCTCCGCGGCTCTGCGGCTCTGCGACAAAAAATCCTCTCCAAATCTAAAGTGAACAAAGCCTTCCTCAATCCGCGCTCATCCGCGTCCATCTGCGGTTCTCCAAAGCAACCCTTTGTTTCGTGCCTGAGTTGAGTCAGAATGTCCCCGTGCACCTGCGCGGGGACATTTCTATCCGCCATGGCCAAGCGAGCGAAACCGGGCCCAAAGATCGCAACGAGGACTGCCTCGGCCTGCGTCACCCCAAGGATGCCCGCCTCGCCACCAAGGGCATTGCGGCCGTCATCGCCGATGGCGTCAGCGCCGCCCATGCCGCCAAGGAGGCCAGCGAAGCGGCCGTGCTGGGCTTCCTCAATGACTACTACGAGACCCCCGAGCCCTGGGAGGTCAAGACCGCCGGGCAGCGCGTGCTGGGGGCCCTCAACCGCTGGCTTTTCTCGCAAGGCCTCGCCCACGCCAGCGCGGAGAAGGGCTGCCTCTGCACCTTCACCGCCCTCATTCTCAAGAGCCACACCGGCCACTTTTTCCATCTCGGCGACTCCCGCCTCTATCGCCTGCGCAAGGGCCAACTCGAACAACTGACCCGCGACCATGCCACCGCCAATGGCACCGGCGGGTTTCACCTCACCCGCGCGCTGGGCCTGGACGAGAACCCCCAGATCGACTACCGCTCCTTTTCGCTAGAAGAAGGCGACCGCTTCCTCCTGAGCACCGACGGCATTCATGAAGAGCTTGCCCCGGGAGAGATCCGCGAACTGTTAGACAAGAACGCCGATCCCCAGGCCGCCTGCGAGGCCCTGGTGGCCGCGGCCCAGGACAGTCCAGACAACCGGTCCTGTCTCGTCGTCGCCATCGACCAGCTTCCCGATCGCGACAAAGACGAGGTCTTTCGCCGCCTCTCCCAGCTCCCCTTTCCCCCCGACCTCGAGCCCGGCGAGGAACTCGATGGCTACCGCGTCCAACGCCTGCTGGTGGCCAGCAAAAACACCCAGCTCTATCTGGTGAAGGAAATCGCAAGCGGGCGCGAGCTGGTGATGAAGACCCCCTCCATCACCTTCCGCGACGACCCCTCCTATCTCGAGCGCTTTGCCCTCGAAGAATGGATTGGCCTGCGCACCCGGCACGAAAACCTCGTGCGCGTCATCCCGCCCAGCCAAGTCCGCACCCGCTGCTACTATCTGCTGGAGCACCTTCCCGGCATGACCCTGACCCGTTGGATCGAGGCCAATCCCAAGGCCCAGCTGGCCGATATCGTCCCCATCGTCAGCCAACTGATCAGCGGCACCCGCGCCCTCCACCGCCGCGACACCCTGCACCAGGACCTCAAACCCGACAACGTCATTGTCCTGCCCGGCCCGGTGGTCAAAATCATCGACTACGGCTCCTGCCGCATCGCCGGCATCAGCGAGATCGCGAGCCCCTTCGAGCGCCACTCCGCGCTGGGAACGGTCGACTTTTCGGCGCCGGAATACCGCTACGGAGCCCGCCCCGGCACCCGCTCGGACCTCTTTTCCATCGCCGCCATCACCTACTTTCTCGTCACCCGCGGCCAGCACCCTTTTGGGAAAAACTGGGAAAACGCCCAGGCTCTCCGCGACTTCATCAAGCTGCCCTACCAGAGCGCGACCCGGCACAATCCCATGGTCCCCCTCTGGTTCGATGCCGCCCTGCGGAAAGCCCTCTCGCCCACGGCCGAGGCCCGGCAGGAGTCGATGTCCGAGTTCCTCGCCAATCTGCGCCAACCCGACTACACCCTCCTCGCGCGCGAAGACTTACCCTTCATCGAACGCAATCCCCTTCTTTTCTGGAAGCTCACTTCCGCCCTCCTGGCAGGGGCTCTTCTGCTGGCTCTCCTCCATTAGTCAGGGAGCACTGGCGTCCCGCCGGTTCAATAACACTCAAGCCCGGTGGGACGCCGGGGCTCCCTGAACACCTGATGATGGGCTCAATGAGCGACATGAGGCTGATTCATGGCAAATCGAACACAAAATGAGGGGCTTGGCGCGGGAATGGCTGATGAAAGGTTGAACCATTTCAATCTCTCCAACCATGAGCGCATTCACTCCCGAACAAACTGGCTACCTTTCCGGATTCATGGAAGGGCTCAAGCAACTGCAAGCCGCCGGCCTGCCCTTCCTCGGGCAAAACGCGGCCGGTCAATTCACCCACGATCCCTCCCAAGCCGTTCCCCAGGCCGAGGAGACCGTTTACGGCACGCCCATCGACGAGCTGAGCAAGGAAGAGCGCATCAAGTATGAAAAGAACGGCCTCGATTGCTACGGCACCATCCGCCATCTCGCCCGCGAGAACAAGTTCGTGGAAGGCGACGATCTCTTCCGCTTCAAATACTACGGCATGTTCTACGTCACCCCCGCGCAGGAGGCCTACATGTTGCGGGCGCGCGTGCCGGGCTGCCAATTGAAGAGCTACCAATTCCGCGGCCTGGCCGAAATCGCGCGCGATTGGGGCGGCGGCTACTGCGACATCACCACGCGGGGCAACATTCAGGTGCGCCAGCTCATGCCCAAGGACTTGCCCGCCACCCTGGACAAGCTCGTCGACCTCGGCCTGACCTCCAAGGGCTCGGGCGCGGACAATGTGCGCAACGTGACCGCTAGTCCCACCACCGGTTTTGACAAAGACGAGCTCATCGACGTGCTGCCGCTCGCCCGGGCCATGCACCACTACATTCTCAACAACCGCGACCTCTACGGCTTGCCTCGCAAGTTCAACATCTCCTTCGACTCCGGCGGCGCGGTCTCGGTCTGTGCCGACACCAACGACATCGCCTTCTACGCCGTCACTTTGAAGGAAGAAACCGACGGCCTCGCCCCGGGCGTCTACTTCCGCATGCAGCTCTGCGGCATCACCGGCCACAAGCAATTTGCCACCGATTCCGGCATCCTCCTCACCGCCGAGGAGACCATCCCGGTCGCAGCCGCCATTCTGCGCGTCTTCATTGAAAATGGCGACCGCACCAATCGCAAGAAAGCGCGTCTCAAATACCTCGTCGACCAGTGGGGCATTCCCAAGCTGCTCGAAGAAACCAGCAAAAAGCTCACCTTCCCCATGCGCCACCTGCCCTTGGAAACCTGCGAGGTCCCCCGCCCCAAGGTGAAGCACGGTCACCTTGGAGCCTACCGCCAGAAGGACGGCAAAAATTACCTCGGCATCGTCATCCCGGTCGGCCGCACCCCCGTCGATTTGGTCGATAAGATTTGCGACATCGCCGATCAATACGGCAGTGGCGACATCCGCCTGACGGTCTGGCAAAATCTCATCATCCCCGACATCGCGGACGAAGACCTCGAGGCCGCGAAGGCCGCCGTGGTGGCCGCCGGGTGCCACTATCGCTCGACCTCCATCTCCGGCGGTCTGGTGGCCTGCACCGGCAACACCGGCTGCAAATACGCCGCCGCCAACACCAAGGGCAACGCCGTCGAGCTGGCCCAGATTCTCGAAAGCAAAGTCGACCTCGACCAGCCCATCAACATCCACCTCACCGGCTGCAATCACTCCTGCGCGCAGCACTACATCGGCGACATCGGGATGATGGGGGTGAAGGTCAAGCTCCCCTCCGGCGAAAAGGTGGAGGGTTACAACATCGTCCTCGGCGGGGGCGTGGACGACGACCAGTTCGTGGCCCGCGAGGCCTTCAAGGCCGTCCCTTACGCCGAGATTCCCGCTCTCCTGGAAAATCTCCTGAAGACCTACCTCGCCCACCGGGTGGATCGCGAGACCTTCGCCCAATTCACACGACGCCTTGAGATTGAAGAAATCAAGGCCCTGATGGAGGAAGGGCAGAGCAAGCTCGCCGCCTGATCGAGGAAAACGCCGATAAACGGTTCACTATCTTTTCTTAATAAACAATTAACTCGAAACCTTCTTCACCTCATGCTCCCCTCGAACGCTCCCTTCAGCCCCGAACAAATCGGTTGGCTCAATGGCTATCTCGCTGCCCGCTTTCTCGCCACTGGCGGCGCCGAGACCAGCCCCCCCGCCAGCGAATCCGCAGCGGCCACCGGCGTGCCTCTCACTATTTTGTGGGGTTCGCAGACCGGTAACAGCGAAGGCTTGGCCAAGAAAGCCGCCAAGAACCTGACAGCCCAAGGCCACCAGGTCACCGTCACCGACATGGCGGAGGCCGATGGCGAACAACTCGCCGCCTGCGAAAACCTCCTCATCATCACCTCCACCTACGGCGATGGCGAACCCCCGGACAATGCCGCCGAATTGCATGAGCTGCTCCAGAGCGAGGCCGCTCCCAAGCTGGCCGGGGTGAACTACGCCGTCCTCGGCCTCGGGGACTCGGAGTATCCCGACTTCAACCAATGCGCCAAGGACCTCGACCAATTTCTGGCCAAGCTCGGGGCCACCCGCCTGTGCCCCTGCATCGAGAGTGATGTCGACTACGACGAGCCCTTCGCCCAGTGGCAGGAAGCGGTCACCAGCGCTCTTTGCCCCGCCTGAGAAACCTTCGCCCCCTCTTGCCGTGTCCGCCCTTGCTCCCGAACGCACCCTCATCGACGACCTCCTCGCCGATCAGCAGCGCCTCGTCACCCCGGTGGCCGAGTTCGCCGATCGCCACGATCGCGAGCCCGACCTCGCGGGGCACTATCGGCGCCTCATCCCCCTGAGCAAGCCGGACGCGGGCGAGCAATACGCCTTCGAGGTTGCCCTGGACAAGTGCACCTCCTGCAAGGCCTGCGTGGCCGCCTGCCACAGTCAGAACGGCCTCGATGAAGAGGAAAGCTGGCGCGATGTCGGCCTCCTTCTCGGCGGGGAAGAGAAGCCGGGCTGGCAGCAGACCATCACCAGCGCCTGCCACCATTGCGGCGACCCCGAATGCCTCAACGGCTGTCCCGTGCAGGCCTACGAGAAATCACCTGAAAACGGCATTGTCCGTCACCTCGACGACCAGTGCATCGGCTGCTCCTACTGCATTTTCAAATGCCCCTTCGACGTGCCCAAGTTCTCCAAGAAGCGCGGCATCGTGCGCAAGTGCGACATGTGCCACGACCGTCTCGCGGAGGGGGAGGCGCCCGCTTGCGTGCAAGCCTGTCCCACCGAGGCCATCCGCATCGTCAAGGTGGAGCGCAAGGAGAAGGACAAGCTCGGCCAACGCGGCTTGGGCTTTCTCCCGGGAGCACCCAGCCCGCAAATCACCCTGCCCACCACCCGCTACACCGGGCGCGAGGTGCCCACCACCGCGGTGGCCGCCGATGAGGACAACCTCACTCCCGAGCACGCCCACTGGCCCCTCGTGCTCATGCTCGTTTTCACCCAGGCCGCCGTGGGCCTTTTCCTGGGCTCCAGGAGCGGAGGCGTCCCCCCTGCGTCCATCCCGCTCCTCTCCACCGTCCTTTCCCTCGGGCTCTTCTCCACCGGGCTCATCGCTGCCACCCTGCACCTCGGGCAACCGCTCAAGGCCTGGCGCTTCTTCCTCGGTCTGCGCACCAGCTGGCTCTCGCGCGAGCTCCTCGCCTTCACCATTCTAGGCGGCTTCCTCACCGCGCCCCTCCTCAATCACCTTCCCTTCGCGCTCCCCGCCTTTCTCGCCTTTCTGCCCGGACTCATCAACCACCCCGCCTTCTTCGCCCTCTCGGCGGTCACCGCCCTGGGAGCGGTCTTCACCAGTGCCAAGATTTACGAGACCACCCCCCGCACGCTCTGGCAGGCCGAGTTCACTTTTCCCCGCTTCTTTGGCACCGTGGCCTTGTTCGCCGCCTGGAGCGCAACTTCGCTTTCTCCCGTAGCAACCGGGCTCACCCTTCTCATCCTGGCGGGAAAAGTCACCCTCGATGGCCTGCAACTGCGCCAAGACAAGCTCAGCCGCGAACGCCGCCTCATCACGGGTCCACTCCGCCCCCTCGCCCTCTTTCGCCTGGCCACCGCCGGGCTGGGAGCCCTCGCCCTCCTCCTCTCCCCGTCCCTCGCCTTTCCCCTGCTCCTCCTCAGCGAACTCGCCGAACGTGCCCTCTACTTCAAAGCGGTGCGCCCCTTGAAAATGCCGGGCTTCCTGCCCGCCTAACCGACCCTCGCGATGACTATTCCCCGCAAAGACGACAAGCTCCTCGACAAGCTGCGCGAGCACGTCTCCCTCCACGCCCGCACCGGCTCCTTCACCTCCGAACTCGTCCGCGAGCCCGGGAAATTCGGTCTCGGGCAAGTGCCCAAGACCGTGGCCCCCGATGCCACCACCACCTCGGTCTGCGGCTACTGCTCCACGGGGTGCCGCCTGCGCGTCCACCTGAAGGAAGGACAAGCGGTCAACCTCACTCCAAGCGCCAACTACCCCGTCAATCTCGGCATGGCCTGCCCCAAAGGCTGGGAAGCGCTCTCCGTGCTCGCGGCCGACGACCGGGGCACCACGCCCTTGTTAGAGGGTCGCCCCGTAGATTGGAGCACGGCGCTGGACACCTTCTGCGACCGCTTTCAGGCCATCCAGAACGAGCATGGCAAGGAGTCGGTCGCCTTTCTCTCCACCGGCCAAATCACGTTGGAAGAATTCTTTCTCCTCGGCTCCTTCACCAAGTTCGGGATGGGGCTGAAGCACGGCGATGGCAACACCCGCCAGTGCATGGCGACCTCGGTGGTGGCTTACAAGCAGAGCTTCGGCTTCGATGCTCCGCCCTACACCTACGCCGATTTCGAGGAATCCGACACCCTGGTCTTCATCGGGGCCAATCCCGCCATCGCCCACCCCATCATGTGGCAACGGGTGATGAAGAATCAGCGCCAGCCCGACATCGTGGTCATTGACCCCCGCCGCACCGAGACCGCGCAAGTGGCCACCCACCATGTCGCCCTGAAGCCCAAAAGCGACCTCCTCCTGCTCTACGGCCTCGCCCACCTCATTGTGCAGGAGGACCGCCTCGACCAGGAATCGCTCGCCCGCACGGAAGGCTTCGCAGACTTCCGCGCCTTCCTCTCCGCCTATCCGCCGGAAAAAGTGGCCCCCGAATGTGGCCTGAGCGTGCGCGAGCTGAACTCCCTCGCCCGCCTCGTCTCCGAGCCCGGCAAACGCGTATCCTGGTGGTGGACCATGGGGGTGAACCAGAGCTACGAGGGCGTCCGCACCGCTCAGGCCATCATCAATCTCTGCCTGATGACCGGCAATATCGGCAAACCCGGCACCGGTGCCAATTCCATCACCGGCCAATGCAACGCCATGGGTTCACGCCTTTTTTCTAACACCACCAATCTGTTAGGGGGGCACGATTTCGCCAACCCCGCCCACCGCGCCAAGGTCGCGGGCATCGTGGGCATTGCGGAGGAGCAGATTCAGCACGAACCCGGCTACGCCTACGACCAGATTATCGAAGCCATTGACCGGGGCGAAATCAAAGGCCTCTGGATCATTGCCACCAATCCCAATCACTCCTGGATCGCGCAAAAGAACTTCGCCCGCATTCGCGAGAAACTCGATTTCCTCGTCGTGCAGGACATGTATCACAACACCGAGACCGCCCAAATGGCCGACCTCTATCTGCCCGCCGCCGGCTGGGGGGAAAAAGACGGCATCCTCATCAACTCCGAGCGCCGCCTGGGCGTCATCCGGCAGGTCAAAAAGGCCCCCGGACAAGCGCTGAGCGACTTCCGCATCGTGCAGGCCCTTGCCGATCGCTGGGGCGGCTGCGATTTTCTCAAAAAGTTCCCCACCCCCGCCGCCGCCTTCGCAGCGATCAAAGAACTCTCCCGCGACCAGCCTTGCGAGATCACCGGCATCGGCGATTACGATCATCTCGAAGAAGCCGGCGGCATCCAGTGGCCTTACCCCGAGAGAAAATCCCCCGGTAGGGACGACTCGCCGAGTCGTCCGCTCGTTCGCGAACGTCGCCTCTTCGAAGACGGCGTCTACTATACAGATAGTGGAAAGGCCCGCTTTCACTACGACCATCCCAGCCCATTGGCCGAACCCACCGACGCCGACTTCCCCTTCATCCTCCTCACCGGGCGCGGCACCAGCAGCCAGTGGCACACCCAGAGCCGGACCAGTAAATCGAAGATTCTCCAAAAGCTCTACCCCAAGAATTGCTACCTCGAGATTCATCCCGAAGACGCGCGCGCGCTCGGCATCGCGGACCGCGAGACCGTCACCATCGCCAGTCGCCGGGCCACCATCCGGGCCCAGGCCTACTACGCGCCCACCGTGCAGCGGGGCCAGGTCTTTCTCCCCATGCACTACCCCGAGGTCAATCAACTGACCCACGCCAGCTTCGATCCCCACTCCCGCCAGCCAAGCTACAAATACAGCGCGGTGAGGGTGGGGAAAGGAGAGGGCTGAAGGGAAAACTTTCTGCAGACAAATGCGGGCCTCCCTTTGCAGCGCTTAATTCGCGGGGAAAAGGAAGGTGATTCCAAAGCGAAGGCCCCACTCGGGACCGCCTTGGGGAGCATCCAGATAATAACGGAAGCCACCGAAAACTTGCACCGGCTGGTCACCGATCGTGAAGAGCTGGCTCACCATCATGTTGACCGGCATCGTCCATTCTTCCCCATGCCAATCGTAGGTCGCTTCCACGTTCAAGGCATAGGTGGTTTTGTTTTCGGTGATGTAGTTGACAAAGGGTTGCACAAAGGTCGCATTGACCTCGTCGCGGGAATGGTCGCCCCCCAGATCCCATAGGTGGTTGGCAAGCATCCCCACCGACCAAGGCCCCTCCTGCTTCAACACGACCGCAGTGGGCCCAGCCCCCCAGCGGTCGCCGCCCAAGATTTCATCGGTTGCGGTTGGGAGAAGAAAGGCTGCCCCCGCGCCCCAAATCAGCGAGCTGTTTTCGGGCGACAGGAAAAAGGATTGCACGGTATCCCCCAATCCAAAGGCATCACCCGAGCCATCAGCCTGGGTTCCCTCCGTCTCCACCAGGGGGAAGATCGTGCGCGAGATGAGATTCCAATCCTCGTTGATCTCAAACGGCATCACGGGCTGGAGATTGAGGGTGTAACGGTGCCCCTCACCCGGGCCGATGCCGAAATCGAGGTTGTTTTGAAGAGGAACACTAATGAGAGAGCTCACTGGATTGGCGAGCTCTTTCGCCAAATTCGCTTCATCAGCGGAAAGAGAGAGCGGCGCGAGGCCGAGAAAAAGGGTCGCGAGGGAAGAGGGCGACAAGAAGGAAAGTTTCATAGGAGATAAAAAGGTCTACAGAAGGAAGAAAGCAGAAGGAGGAAAGGCCTGACGGGTGCCCCTGAAGGAGAACATGCGGAACCTGGCTCAAGGGGAACTCCGCCAGACCTTTTCGTTGCCTTTTGACTTTTGTCGAAAAGTCAAAAGGACTGGGAAGGAAGAAAACAGCTTAGCGAGAATGCGAATCCGACATCTTTTTCATCACTTCGCTGGTGTCGAAGCCCATACTCGCCTGGCGAGGAGGGTATTCTTCGAAGGACTCAAAGAACTTCGCCACGATGCCCATCGCGGGGGCGAGAGCCCAGGAACGGTTCTCCTGCCATTCGTCGAATCCGCGCGCCTCGTGGAAGCGCTCGAAAGGATCGAGGTCCAAGCGGGTGATGAGGGGGGTGGCCAAGCGATTCTGCACGCCATTGAACCACTTGTCCTGCTCGGTGAAGAGGAATTTCCATTCCCCGAAACGCACGCCATGGAAGGTGGTTTCCGAGAAGAAGAAGAACTCTTTGCGGTTGCTGGGGCCCTCCCCCGTCAGGATGGGGGTCTGGTCGTAGCCATCGAGGTGAACCTTGTATTCGCGTTCGCCGAGCTTGTGCCCGGTGAGGAGCTTTTCCTTGAGGTCCGGTTGCCCGAGTTGCGCCATGATGGTGGGAGCCCAGTCTTCCATCGCCATGAGCTCGCCGGTGGTGGTTCCGGGTTCGACCACGCCGGGCCATTTCACCACGCAGGGGACCTTGAAGCCACCCTCGTAGCCGCCCACTCCTTTTTCGCCACGGAAGGGATGGTTTCCCCCATCGGGCCAGGAGTTGGAAGCAGCTCCGTTGTCGGTGGAAAAGACGACCACGGTGTTGTCCGCGATGCCCAGCTCATCGAGCAGGTCCAGCAACTCGCCCACATCGTCATCAAGCTCCTTCATGCCGTCGGCGTAGATTCCGAATCCGGTCGCACCCTCGTATTCCTCGCTGAGGTTGGTGCGGTAGTGCATGCGGGTCATGTTGTGCCACACGAAGAAGGGTTTCTCCTCTTCCACCGCTTCACGGATGAAGCGGGTGGACTCGCCGAGAACCTCTTGGTCCAAGGTGCGCTGTCTCTCGCGTCCAAAGTTCCCCAAGTCCTCGATTTTTTGGCTGCCATCGGGTTGAGCCCAGGAGTGGATAATGCCCCGTTGTCCGAAGCCGGCCTTGGTGATGGCCTCGGTGGGATAATCTTCCTGCTCCACATACTCCCCGGCATTCAGGTGATAGAGGATGCCGTAGAACTCGTCGAAGCCATGGGCAGTGGGCAGGTGCTCATCGCGGTCGCCCAAGTGATTTTTCCCAAACTGACCGGTCGCGTAGCCGAGGGGCTTGAGCATCTCCGCCAAGGTGGGGTCTTCTTTTTGCAAGCCCTGCTCCGCCCCGGGAAGACCGACCGTGGCCAAGCCGACGCGGAGGGGTGATTGACCGGTGAGGAAAGCCGCGCGCCCGGCCGTGCAGGAAGCGTGGGCGTAGTGGTCCATGAAGAGTTTCCCCTCCTTGGCCAGACGGTCGATGTGAGGGGTTTCTCCGGACATCATGCCCCGGTGGTAGGCGCTGATGTTCCACATCCCGACATCATCCCCCCAGATGACGAGAATATTCGGTTTCTTCTCCTGGGCGCCGCCGGAGGCCACACCGAAAGATAGAATCGCAAGTAAGATGGTGCTAATTTTCATAATTTTGCTTCGCAGAAGCAAAATCACTAAATCAGATCATCTCCGCGAATCGATAATTTTAATCGGTGAATTTTTATAAAAGTTAGAAACGGTTCACTCCTCTTCAGGAGAACACCAAGAGGAAAAACGAGACCAACAGCAACACCGCCGTGAGCCACCAATACCAGGCCAGGCCGACGCGGCGATGGGGCTTGCCGCCGAACTCGCGCGCCACGTAGTCCTCGTAATCAAAATCATCGTCCCCGGGCAAATCGAGGCCATCGGAGGCCGAGTCCTGCTCCCAGGAGCGTTTCTTGCGGGCCTGCTTCTTCTTGCGCCCCATGCACTGGGCCACTTTGCGGGGACCGCAGGCCCGGCACCCGGAAGAACCGACCGCGACTTCCGCCCCGCAGTCCGGGCACAGATAGTAGTCGGTCTCCTTTTTCATGATGAAGGGCTAAAGGTCCGCTACGTAATCCAGCAAAGCCTCCCTCGTGTCCAGCGGAATCAATCGCGAGCGGGCCGCGGGCCGGGCCAAGATGTCGCGCAGGGTGGTGAGTCGGCGTCCCCCGGACTGAGCATCATAGCTGTTGAAAATGACCCGGTAGCGCTCGCGCTGGGGAGTGCCGCGCACGGCCACCACCTTCCCGGCAGCATCGCGAATGACCTGTAGGCCAAAGAGCGCGCGGTCGGAGTAACGATCCCCTTCCGCTTCCTGCAGCACGGCCACCAGCTCCTCGCTGGTCAGTTCGGCAAGGACCAGGCGGTTTTCGTAAGGCAAATGCTGCCAGGCATCGGCCACCGTGAAGTCACCCCGGGCGATTTCTTTGGTGCCAAAGGTGCCGTGAAAAACGCCCTCCGCCTCTTCACCGCTGCGGGAAGCGGCGGCGAGGAAAGCTTCCGCCAAAAAGTCGCGGATGGCGGCCGTTCCGGAGAGAGCAACGGGCACCTGGCCCACCACGCGGGCCGTCTCCGCTTCCGCTTTTTCCAAAAAGGGCCGAGCGGCTTGGAGCACCACCTCATCGGAGGCCACTGCCGCGTCCATGCGGGCCAGCTCCATGCGGGCGAGATCCGCCATGAAGCGCACCCGGCCACAATCCAGACCATGATAACTGGCCTGGGTGCAGGGCACGCCTTCCACGAGAAAGCGCTCGTTGCGGCGGTGGGAATGACCTCCCAGGTAGGCCTGCACGCCCGAGTCGCGCAGGGTGTGGGCCAGAGGATTGGCGTAGTCGTCGCCGCGCTCGCGGTAGCCCATGTGCCCGGCGACGATGATCTTGGTAGCCCCCTCACTTTTCACCTCGGCCACGCAACGCTGCAAGACCGGGGCGGGGTCCACGGCTTCGAGCGGTCCCAGCAGCTCTGGCCGGAGCCAGGCGGGAAGTCCCGGGGTGATGAGGCCGATGACGGCCACCTTCTCGCCCGCCACCTCGCGCATGATCCAAGGGCGCAGCTTTTGAAAAAGTCCTTCCGTGCGCTCGGCCCCGACGAGCTTGCCATCCAGCTTCACGTTGGCAGCCAACACCGGCATGTTGGACCGATTGAGGGCTTCTTCCACCACTTCCGGCCCCCAGTCAAACTCGTGGTTGCCCAGGACCCAGGCATCGTAGCCGAGCTTGTTGAAGAGATCGATCATGAGCTTGCCCCGGGTCTGCCAGCTCACGAGGGTGCCTTGGTAGACATCACCGATATCGAGGAGGAGGTGATGGGGCGACTGCTTGCGCCAAGCCCGGATTTGGCTGGCACAGCGGGCGAGGCCCCCGAGGTCCTTCTCGCCCTCATAGGATTCGGTGGACAAGATGTGACCATGCAAATCGGTGGTGTGAAAGATCGCCAGACCGGAGTCGGCGCTCCCTTTTTCCTCGGCCCGAGCCCGCGCGGCCAAAGCCATTGCCGCCGTCGCCCCGCCCAGAAATTTTCTTCGCGTCAGAGTATTCATCGTATCAACTGCCTGAGATCATGAACTCGGGATCGTAGAAGGTGATGAGCTTCTTGCGCCCCTCATCTCCTTCGAAGATGAAGGCCACGTAGTTGCCCTCGTCGTCGACCTTGATGGTGCCGATGTAATCGCCCCCGCACTTCACCGAGGCCCGCACCCGGCCGTTTTCCACCAGTTTCAGCCGGGTGGTGCGGCGCTTGTTGACCGCTTGCTTGAAGGTCTTTTGCGACATGGCCTCGGTGATTTCGAGGTCGATGACGTCTTCCTTGCAGAAAGAAATAAAGGTCACCACCAGGCCGGATTCCGGGGTGTGCTGGGCGAGGCGGGCGAGCTTGATTTGCCAGCCGAGGGATTCGCCGTTTTCATCGAATTCCTCTTCCGCGAAGGCGACCACGGTCTGGGCTTTGCCGGCCTCCACCGTGATTTCGCGCTCGGCAGGCAGGCAGCCTTCCCGGCTAACCAGGAAAGACCGCTTGCCACCCCGGTAGGGAAGGGCCCCGGTCCGCTGGCCCAAGGTGTAGCCCGGTTTCCAAATGGTGCTGCCGTCAATTTTCAAATCCACCTTACCCTGACCGGCATCGATCAGGTTCATGAAACGGACAAACCCGACATCATCGGGCACCTCTCCCTGAGCGAGACACAGCTGGAGGGAAAGGAGAAAGAGGAGACTACAAATTCGTTTCATAAAGAGTTTCGATCTTAAGGTTGGAGGGATTGATCGAGCCGGAGGCGGTGCGGGCACCGGCATCGACAAAGACGCGGAAGCTTTTTTTGCGCGTCCCCCGCACCCGGAGGTTGCCGGAAGGCGTTTTTTGCAAGGCCTGTCCAATGACGTGGATGCGAAAGTTGCGACTACGCACCGTGCTGGAATTATAGACGCGGGCAAAGACTTCTTCGGCGGCCCGGTCGGTGCGCTGCAGCCGTTCTCCGATGCGATGGTTGAGCTTATTGCCAAAGACCGGCTGCCCGCGCAGAGTGGTATTGGGGTGATCGAGCGGGTAAGCCAGGTCCGCCAACTGGGAAAGCGACACGTAGGGACGACCGGCAATGATGGCATCGGCGAGGTAGCCCGCTTCGTCGCTGAAGCCCTCGCTGCGATTGCCAACCTCCGCCGCCGAGACTTCTCCCGCCATGCGCACCAGCCGAGGGGCAAAGGAATTGCGAGTATCAAAGGAAGCCTCCAGGCCGATCAGGGGATCGGCGGCGAGAACTCCCGCAGCGAGAGCTCGCAGGACATCGCGGGGAGCGGTGTTGATATTGATGTGGCCTTCGATCTGCCGCTTGTTGCCCACGCGTTTGTTCTCGTCATCGGAGAGCGGGACACCACAGTGAAAGAGATCGAGGAGGCGGGAAGCCCGGGTGCCGGGCTCGCGAGCGAATTTTTCATGCTCGGGCCGACCGATGCGAAGGGTATTGCCCCCGCCCACGTGATTCGCTTCGCTCGCACGGTTGGAGACCTCGGGCTCACCCCCGTCGTTGTTCTCGCGATAGTACCAGGTCTCGATACTTTGGCCGGGATTATCGCGGCCTTTCCACATGATGGGATCAAAAACGTTGCCCAACTCCGTCTCACTGATGAAGCGACCCAGATTGGAAACAAACATGGGGGCGGTGTCCGGGTCGGCGGGCAATTTCATTTGCACGAAATTAGGTGCATCGGGGCGAATGGATCGGTCCTGCGAGTCATTTGCCTTGAAGGAATCCAGATCGAAAGAAGCGTCATGCCCGCCGTCAGGCCACTCCGAGGGCAAGACCCGGCCATAAGGGGCGTCGGGACTATTTCCAATCGATCCGTAGCGCACATTCCGGCGCCCGGGGGTGTAGTTCTGGGGGTAACTGTTTTCCGACACAATTCCTTCAGGAAAGGAATCATTGACCCCGGCCCACCAAGACTGCCGGACATCCTGCATGCCGGTGTAAAAGGCACCGTAAGGCCCCCAGGTGCCGCATATGACAGCTTTGCTCTGAGGTGCCTTGGTATCGAGCTTGGTCATTGCGACCCGCTCGAGTCCACCGGCCGCCCGGTCGCAGAGGACCCCATTCCAACGCAGGCGGTATTGGGAATTTCCTTCATCGCCATCGATGGTGGGGATGGGCTCGGGAACGAACTGATCCTCATCACCCACATAGAAGCCATAGCGCACCACGGCGGCCCGCACCAACCGATGTTCGTTGGGCTCCAGGATGATGTTGCGGGGCGGGGAATAGAAATAGCCGTCGGCATGCTCGACGAGCTCATGGGAGGAGAAGCTGTCGCCATTGGGGCCCCCGGTATTGGCTAGGACGTTGCCCATGAAGGTCACCCCGGGGTTGCCCAAGACGGGAAAGGAGTAGTTGTTCTCGTAGGCGAACTCGGCCGTGCCCTCGATGCGGTGATTGCTCATGTTCCAGAGCTCGGCAAAAATCTCCACCGTCATCAGAATGTAGAGGTCCCCATTCACGCGAAGGAAACTTTTCCCCAAAAATTCCTGTCCGGAGCCAGGCTCATCGTCCGGGTGGTCGGTCCACTGCCAAGTGGTGGTGGTGACAAACTCCGAGATCAGGGGATGGGAGTCCACGCCACGGTAGACCCCTTCCTTGACATGGGGAATGTCGTCGTTATCGGCGTAATCAAAGGCACTGGCGGCGAGCGTGCGCAGATAGTCCTCCGGGAAGCCGCCCTGGCGCTCTTCCGCGAAATCCGGCAGAGCCCGCTCGATGAAGTCAGCCATTTCACCCACCGCCATTTCTCCTTGGGCCAGCACGCCACCGACCGCTCCCGTCGCCGCCGAGCGGAGGAGGAGATTGAGATTCTTGCGCGGGGTGCCCATCACCGCCGCATCCAGCCCGGGCACATGGGGGATGAGGGCCTGTTCCTCCCATCCCCGATTGCCGGTGATGATGTTTTCCTCCACCCACCGATTCTCGACGCCATTGGCAGCCCCCGTCAGCTCCAAGCGTCCTCGATCCACTCCACTGGCCACCCGCTGCAAGGGGGCCTGGGCTCCGAGGAGGGCCAGCAAACTGCCCGGAGTCGGAGCTTTGGAAGCTTGGCTGCGCACAAGGTCGTCGAACTGGGTGACGTCCTTGAGACCATCGCCATTCTGGTCAAGGGTGTGAATCGCAATCTGGTTGAGCAAGCGGTGACTGGGAGTGAAGAACCCGGGAGCTTCCTCCCGATAACCGGGATTGAGCCCTGGAGCGGGCCAGAGCGGGACCTGCCCTCCATCGGAGTAGTATTGCGCCGCCTCATTGCGAAGGGAGGCCTGCCAGTAGCTCGTGTTGGAGGCGATCTCATTGGCGCGCACATGCCCGCCACTGAGGCTATTCCCCGGCGCGTAATCAGCGTCGAGATAGCCCTGGGTATCTTCCACCCAATAGGAATAACGCGCCATTGGCTCGCCCTCCTGATCATACATCATGCGCCAGGCGGTCACCGGGGGTTGCAGGTGGGGAGGCCCCGTCACCGCGACCCGGCTATCCAGATTGCCCATCGTCTCTCCCCCCTGCGGCAGACCGGGATCATCGGGCACTTCCAAGGTGCCATCGGCCTGCACCCGCTGGCGCCCGGGCCCGTGAGTAGTGGCAAACAAGGGCAGAAACCGATAGTCGAGAGCGCCCCCATTGATGTCGCCCTGGATGGCATAGAGATAGGGTCGGCCCCGCTCGCCATCCTCGGCGGAGAGATCGCCATCTTCCACGCTCGAAATGACGCCATCTCCATTGTCATCAAACTCGGCGGCAAAGGGCACCACCCCGACCGCAAAGCTGTCGTTGGAAGCAGCCGCCGCCAGCAGGGATTTGGCCTCCTCAAAGGCAGAATCGGCGGCCAGTTCGGCCCGGTAGGCCCCCACCCGGGCCCGCGAGCTATTGCGCTCCAAGTCCACGATGGTCATGAGAGTGACCAGGAGCAAAAGGAGGGCGGCGGAGAGCAGGATGACGGCGGGGAGGGCGAATCCGTTAGCCTGCGGCTGGGGGAGAATTCTAGTTCGCATGTCCAATTTCTAAGTTGAGATGAAAATCACGACCGGTGCGGGATTGGTATTCCTCCCCCCGGTCCAGCACAAGAGCTTTGGCCTTGTCGCTCGTCAGGTTCCAGTCCTCTTCTTCACGCAGGAGAGCGGCGGTGTCGTTGTCCACCACCTGGAAGGCGATATTGAGAGCCTCGGGCAGGCCATTGCCCTCGGTCCAGTTGATGAGCGGCGTTTCCCCCACCCGGGCCAGCGGCTGAGCCACAAAGCGGGTGACATTGAAGGCCACGGCTTCCGCCCGCTCGGGGTCAGCTTGCGGAGTGGGCAAGTCCCCGCTGCTGAGCCATTGCAACAGATCGCCGCTACTCAGAAAACGACGGTAGAGCTTGCGCGAGTAGGCCGCCCCCTCCAGAGGTGCGTCCGGGGTCACCGCAGTGAAGTAATGCACAAAGCACACATCCCCCACCGCCTTGTCCTCCTGCTGGGCGGAAGCAGGCTTGAGAGTGAGGAACCAGATTTCGTGAAAGCGCTCGTCCGCACTGCGCCAGCCGAATTCCTCCTCACCATTGCCCACCATGGTCGCGACATCGTCGGAGAGAATGCCCAGAGCAGCCCGGGCTTCGACGAGGGCGTCAATGCGCCGGGTCGATTGATTGTAGCCGCTCGAACCAGCCGACATCGCCATCACCATCATCAGGATGACCGCCGTGCCTAAGCCAGCCGCCACAATGACTTCGATCAGGGAAAAACCTGCCCGCTGCGGGGAGGAATGAGGGGGGCTGGAAGAAAGAGTCATCGCAGGGAATCGCTTTTGATAAAGACCTCGCGCTCACGGTTCTCCACCGTCGCCCGGGCCGGGGTTTCAATCCGAATTTCAATCCGGAAAACGTAAAGGGACTGGCCGTCGACAATTTCCACATCGGGAACCTGTTGGGAATAGCCCCGCACCGCGGCCAAAGAGACCACCGCCGGGTCCTGCCCTTCCCAGCCTTCTTCGTAAGTCATCCCTTCTGCCAAGCCGACGATTTCACCGTCTCGGTTCAGCTCCAGGAGAAGCCAATCTTCCTCCTCCTCATCATCGTCTCCCCCCGAGCCGATACTCCCGCCGGCGGAAGAATTGGCTGCTCCCGTGCCCCAAGGCAAATCATCGGGACCGAAATGCTCACTATTGCCCTCCAAGCCCCGGCGAATCTCCTCAAACACCGAGCGAGCAGTCATCACCGCCCGCGTCTCCACCTCCGCGCGCCGACTGCTTTCCCCCCCCGCGACCACCAGCCCGAGAGCCAAGGGCACGGCAATCGCCACCACCGCCAGGGCCAGCATGACCTCGGTGAGGGTGTAACCCGCCGCAGCGGCACTGTTTGCTCTCGTCCTCATCTCGTCTCCAAGTAACGGGCCCGTCCCGTCTGCCGACCAATCAAAAAAACCTCGCGCTTGCGCCAATCGTTGTTGTCCGCTCCGGTAGCCAGAGCGATCCCGTTCTGCACTTTTCCTTCGCCAATGTGCAACTCCAGCTCGCCCTCCCCCGTCGGCCAGATCACCCGGCCCGAAGACCCGAAAATAATGGCGGGCATCTCTACCGTGCGACGACCACCCTCTTTGCTATCCTGCACCACAATGCGAACGACGTTGCTCTGATCGTAAGCATTCTGCCCCCCCGCCGTCGCGGTGCTGCCTTTGGAAAAAATGAAACGCTCCGGCAGCATGGCCCAACGCCGCAATTGCTGACCCGCCTCGAACTGACCGGTCACCTCATCCTGCCGCACTTCAAAAAGAGTGAAAGAGCGCCCCAGCTGATCTTCCCGGCCCTGGTCGTAGGGCGTCATCACCAAAGCCACCGGTTCACCCGTGGAAAGAGCCCGCGACTGGGCATTATTCAGCCCCCCCAAGACCAGAGAACGCACCGCTTCCCGTCCCTCTCCGCGTCCCACTCCACGAAATAGCGCCGTCCCCAACACCAAGAGCAACGCCATGATTCCCATCACAACTATGATCTCGATCAGGCTGAATCCTTGGTAGCGACTTTTTTTCACGGGCTTAGTTGGGGACTTCCCTGACCTACTGACAACACATTGTCCACACGAAAAGTTGGTTTCAGGGGGGGGCTTTGCTCGTAGTGAACTCCCTCGCTCCTGATAATACAATTTCTGTGCCAAATTCGTCAGATTCGAATTCGCACGTCCCTTTCTTCCCCTTGCTCATGACCTCGCAGGAAAAGAAACCCCGGTAAATGCCAAAAGTTCTTTTCATTCTCGGGGCCCCGTCCTATGAGGCGGGCACATGATCGTTTTCTTTTGGCTCGTGCTCTTGGTTGGGATCGCCTCGGTAGCCTGGGTCCTCGGCATCAAAGCCCGCGGTTCATTCTATCATTGGGTGCGCCCCTTCCGCACCGAGCCCTGCCAAGTCGTAGGACGCACCTTTCCGGCAGGGACTCCCGACGAAGAAATGAGCTCTTTCCTGGTGGACGCCAACGCCTTCGTGCGCTCCAAGGAGCAGCGCTCCACCGTCGTCCTGCGCGAGTGGGATCATGCAGCCAAGACCATCTTTGTCGGCCTCGTGCTACAAAAAGTCACCGATCTCGGCGAGCACGAGGGCTATGAAGTGCGCGCACTCCCCTCCTCCTCCGTGCTGCGGGCCTCCGGAAGTGCCCGCACCAGCGACATCACCCCCACCGAATCCCTGCAACGCTTTCTGGAAAAATGCGGCCAAACGGTGGACATGACCCGCCCGATGCGCCTCTCCGGCCAGTCCTTCCACCTCTATCAATGGCCCCTGAACGAGGAGTTGCCCCCGGCCAGTCCCCTCCAGAAGATGATGGAAAAAACCTTTCAGCTGCGCGACATCCTCATTTTCCCCATCCTCCTCACCATCGTCGCCCTCGGCCTCATCGGCACCCAGCAGCTCATCCTCTTTCCCATCGGCATCGGCCTCATCATCTTGCTCTCCGGGGCAGGAAAATTCGTTTTTCTCCATCAGATGAAGGACGAGTCGGAAGAATACCATCTCCAGAATTATTAGGGGATAAGGTGCCGCCTGGAAGAAACGCCAGCGATTTCCTGTTGCACAAAGCGGCCCCTTGCCCAAGCGTGGCCGCTCGCCATGAGCAAGATTGATACACCCTCCGACGTCGCGGCCCCGCCCGCCGAAGCCGAAAAAACCGCCTCCGGCCTCGCCTCCAAAGTCCTCACTCCCGGCACCGGCAGCGAAAAGCCCGGCCCCGCCGACAAGGTCACCGTCCACTACTCCGGCTGGACCACCGACGGTCAGCTCTTCGATAGCTCCGTGATGCGCGGCCAGACCATCAGCTTCCCCCTCAATGGCGTCATCAAGGGCTGGACCGAAGGTCTACAGCTCATGGTCGCGGGCGAAAAGCGCCGCTTCTGGATCCCGGCCGAACTGGCCTACGGCGAAAACCCCGGAGGCGGACGCCCCGGCGGCATGCTCGTCTTCGACGTCGAGCTCTTCGACTTCCAAAAAGCCCCCGAGCCTCCCAAAACCCCCGAAGATGTGGCCGCCCCCCCAGCCGACGCCGAAGCCACCCCTTCCGGACTCAAGTCCAAAGTGCTGCAAGAGGGCACCGGCAGCGAGCATCCCAAAGCCAGCTCCACGGTGGAAGTCCACTACAGCGGCTGGACCACCCAGGGCGAGCTCTTCGACAGCTCCGTGATGCGCGGCGAATCCATCGCCTTCCCCCTCGATCGCGTGATCAAGGGCTGGACCGAAGGGGTGCAACTGATGGTCGAAGGCGAAAAACGCCGCTTCTGGATCCCGGCCAATCTCGCCTACGGCGAAAACCCCGGCAATGGAGCCCCCGGCGGCATGCTGGTCTTTGAGGTCGAACTCCTCGCCATCAAATAGGGCGCTCTGAATACTCTGGAGTATTTGGACAGAATGAACGGAATTCTTTCTGACGAATGCTCTGGAGCTTCTTTGAAGCGACACCAAACCCGGAAGACCAACGACCAAAGCCTTTCGTTTTTAGGTATATCATTTTTGGTTTTTCATTCCCTATTCTTTGGTTTTTGAATTTTTGAACTTTCGGTTTTTCTTCCACCCATGCGCCTCAAGCTGACCCTCGCCTACGATGGCCGCCCCTACGCGGGCTACGCCACCCAACCCAATGGCGACACCGTGCAAGACCGGCTGGAGGCGGCCTTGGCGGAAGTAGTCAAGCAACCCCTGCGCGTTCACCATGCCGGCCGCACGGATGCCGGCGTGCATGCGGTGGGGCAAATCGTTCACTTCGACGCCCCCGAGGGCTCGTCGATGAATCCCTTCAACTACCTGCCCGCCCTCAATAGCAAGCTCCCGCCCACCATTCGGGTGATGGCTTGCGAAGAGGTCGCCGCCGACTTTCACGCCCGCTTTTCCGCCAAGGAGAAGACCTACCAATACCGCCTCTCCCTGGCTCCCGTTCTTCCTCCGCTCGATGCCGGCCTGGCCTGGCATCTGCCCCGCCAACTCGATCCCCTCACCCTGGAGGACGCCCTCGCCCGCTACCTCGGCGAGCATGATTTCCGCAACTTCGCCGCCAAGCGCGGCAATGAAACTGCGGACACCAACTACCACCGCACCCTGACCCACAGCGGGATGCAGACCACCCCCGAAGGCTATCTCCTCACCTTCACCGGCAACGGCTTTCTCTACAAAATGGTCCGCCTCCTCACCGGCGCGGCCGTGCAAGCCGCCCAAGGTCGCCTCCGTCTGGACGAAATCGACGAACTCCTCACCGCCACTCCCCCCGGCAGACCTCCCCTCTGTGCCCCTCCCGATGGCTTGACGCTGCTCGAGGTCACTTATTGAGACTTTTCCCGGCCATTTCCACTTGGCTTCTCCGGAGAATTGACAACAAGTCCTTCGGCAGGGATTCTCCTATCATGAAGACACTCAAAGAAGTCATTCATGATGCGGATCAACTTTCCACTCAGGAGCAGGCCAATTTGGCAACCCATTTGCTAAAAATGCTCAGAGGCGCTCCCCTCGGTCCCAACGAGGCCGAACTCCTCCGCCGAGAGGCCGAAATCGAGACCGGCACAGCAGAACTTCTGACCCATCAAGAACTCTGCAAAGAGCTTGGCAGATGAGCCGCACGCTCCTCTATCATTCCGCAATACAGCGAGAAATCCGAGGCATCCTGAATTATTACGAAGATATTTCAGAGCAGTTGGCCGACGACTTTTGGGATGAACTGACCAGTGCCTTCGATTATGCCCGGAGATTTCCTTTCCTCCACCATTTTGATCCCAGTGGTCGACGGCGGTGTAATCTCAAAAGGTTTCCCTACCATTTTTTGTTTTTGGTAACCGACCTGGAAATCAAGGTCACCGTCGTCCGCCATAACTCCCGCAATCCCGATTACGGAGCCCTCCGACGATAAGGCGAAATCAAGAAACCCTATCTCCAGTCGGATCAACTCTCTCCCCATTGCTGCCCCCAGTCCGCCCTCTTCTTGAGTGAAAAAGGTGCGGGGTTCTCGCCGTCCCCCTCTTGAAAGCGTCCGAGAGCGCCGTCCGTATGAGAGGACCGTGCTCCCAAACTCCTTTTCCGCCCTTTTCTTCCTCTTGCTCGGCCCGGGCCTTCTGCTAGCGCAACCGGACGGAAAGGCCATCTATCAGCAGCATTGCGCCTCGTGCCATGGCGATCAGGGCGAGGGCGTGGACGATGAATACGACGAGGCTCTCATCGGCACCAAGTCGGTGGCTTCGCTGGCGAAATACATCCATCGCTGGATGCCGGAATTCGAGGAAGACCTCGTCGAGGACGAAGATGCCGAGGCCGTGGCTGCCTACATCCATGGGGCCTTTTACTCACCCGAGGCCCAAGCGCGCCTCCAACCCGTGCGTAAGTCCCTGCTGCGCCTCACCCAACACCAGCATCGCAACGCCATCGCCGACCTCGCCGCTTCCTTCACCTGGCGTCGCAATGACGAGGGCAAGCGAGGGCTTGCAGCCGATTACTTCTCCTTTTCCGAAGGCACCGATGTGCGCAAGAAAGAGAAAATCCTGGAGCGGATCGACACCCACATCGGCTTCGACCTGGCTACCAGCGATCCCATTGAGGGGCTCAATGAAGAGGAGTTCTCCATCGAATGGCGCGGCAGCCTCATGCCCCCGGAGACGGGAACCTACCACTTCCGCCTGCGCACTCCCAATGGAGCGCGACTCTTCCTCAATCACATCCACGGCGATCACCCGGCCCTCCTCGATGGCTGGGTTTCCTCCAACAACGAAATGCAAGAACACGTCGGCGAGGCCTACCTCCTCGGCGGCTATCCGGTCTCCCTCCGCATCGACTTTCTAAGCTTTCAAGAGAAAATATCCTCACTCACAGTGGAGTGGAAGCCCCCGCATGGCACTTGGGAGCCCTTGCCGATGCGGCATCTTTGGCCCGAGCACACGGGAGAAGTTCTCATCGTGACCACGCCCTTTCCCGCCGACGATGCCTCGATGGGCTACGAGCGGGGTTCCTCCCTTTCCCAAACTTGGCAGAATGCCACTGCCCGCACCGCGATGGAGGCCTTCCGGCTGCTGGAAGACGATCTGCCCCGCCTGGCCAAGGTGGAGCAGAATGATCCCAAGGAAGGAGAAAAACTGCAGGGCTTCTGCCATCAGTTCGCGGAGCGTGCTTTCTGCCGCCCCCTCGATGAGGAGCAAAAGCAGCGCTACGTGGACCAGTTTTTCGCCAAACACGGACCCAAGGAGGCTGCCCGTCGTTCCCTGCTCCTCACCCTTTCCTCGCCCTACTTTCTTTATCCCGAGCTCAATGCCCAGGAGGACTCCCACCAAGTGGCCCGCCGCCTCGCCCTCGCCCTCTGGGACTCCCTGCCCGACAACCATCTCCGCAAAAAGGCCGATGCCGGTCACCTCACCAGCCCTGAGCAAGTGGCCCGCGAAGCAGAACGAATGCTGCGCGACCCCCGCGCCCGCCAAAAGGTGAGCCGTTTTTTCCATCACTGGCTCGCTCTCTCCGAACGCGAGGACCTCGGCAAGGATGAAGCCACCTTCCCGGGCTTCGACGAACCCCTCATCGCCGACCTACGGGTCTCGCTGGAACTCTTTCTCGATGAGGTCATTTGGTCCGAAAGCTCCGACTACCGCAAGCTCTTCACCACCAGCGATCTCTATCTCAACCAACGCCTGGCCGGCTACTATGGCAGCGAGGTCAGCGCCAGCGGATTCACCCGCGTGGCAGCCCCAGGCGGCTCACGCGCGGGAATTTTCACCCACCCTTATCTCCTGGCCGCCTTTTCCTACCGCCACCAGACCTCCCCCATCCATCGCGGCGTGTATCTCAGTCGCAATGTCTTGGGACGCTTTCTCAAGCCGCCCCCCGAAGCGATAGAATTCAAGGATGCCGACTTCGATCCCACCCTCACCATGCGGGAGAAAGTGACCGAGCTCACTAAGGAAGCCTCCTGCATGTCCTGCCACGAAATCATCAATCCCGTCGGTTTCAGCCTGGAGCACTTCGACGCCGTGGGTCGCTATCGCCAGCTGGACAACGGCCGCCCCATTGACAGCAAGAGCGATTACCCCACCCCCGAAGGCAAGGTGATTCCGGTGACGGGCCCGCAGGATTTGGCGAAAATGGCCGTCGAAAGCCCCACGGCCCACCGTGCCTTCATCCAACACCTCTTTCACCATCTTCATCACCAGCCCGTCGCCGCCTACGGTCCAGACACCATGGACCAACTGCATGAAGACTTTGTGAAAGGGGACTTTCACATACAAAAACTCCTCCAAGCCATTGCTCTGAAGGGCAGCCTCCCCCAGTAGGCCACTGTATCCCCCTCCTCGTCCCCCTCGTGGCTGCGAGCTTCTAGCTTGCAGAAAGTGCCACCCGGCGTCCCGCCGGTCCCAGCGCCACGCCCTTCCCTCCGTCTCGTCCTCCCCCTCCTCCCCCAACGGAGCCGCTCTGGTCACAGAGCGGGCTGGGCGTTTGGACGGGGGCTGACCCCCTCTCGCCCACCGAAGCCTGGCTCGCCCGATCCCTCGCCTCTCGGGGAAGCCTCGGCGAGGCTTCCCTATCGCTCTCGTCCCCAGCTTAGAGTTCCTTGACCCAAAGATTACCGAACTCCATGGCCGCGCCATGGTGCTGCAGAGCGATGGGGCCCTGGTCTTTGGCCGGAGGCAGGGTGGCTTCGAAAAGCACGCACTTGCCGTTGAGATAAACGGTGAGCTTCTTACCCACCATGCGAACGAAAAAGCGGTTCCACTCGCCGGAGGGGTTGTCGGCCTTCACCCGGGGAGTGACGGCAGCCTTGTAGGGCAATCCCACCGCTGAGGTGCGCACGCCATAGACTTCGCCCGAACCTACGGGCCAGTTCCACATGTTGATCTGGGTGGTTGCGCTGCCCCGGAGATAGAGACCGCTGTCGAGCTCTTCCACTTCCTCCGTGATCACTTCCTGCTGCGGACCACGCATCTCAAGGCCATTGGGCAAAATAATGGGGCGCTCCATGCGAGGGCCTTCCCCGGCAAACCGCCAGTCGCAAATCAGCTCGAAGTCACCGAACTCGGCCTGGCTCCAGAGATTCTTGTCCTTGGCCTCACTTTGGCCATCATAGGCCACCTTCCAGCCATCGACGAGGGTCCAATGGCCCTCCTGGCCTTCGCTCATTTTCCATTGCGAAAGAGAGCCCTCCGCAAGAAGATTCTGAAACCCCAAACCACCGGGAGTGTCGTCTTTTTTGCCCGCAGGTTGGAAAAGGGCCGACTCCTGGTCCTCCCCATGGGGAATCTCGCAAATGCGCACGTTGCGCCAGCTCACGACGTCGCCGTGCCCACAAAAGGTGAGACGCCCTTGCCGACGCTGAGCCCCCTTGTGCTTGGGATGGGATTCGTTCAACTCATCGAGATTGGCCTTGAGGATGGTGATGCCATTGAGCTCGACGGTGACGTGGGGCCCGCGCACGGTCACCCGCTGGGAGTTCCACTCGCCCACGGGTTTCAGATGACCACGCAGGGCGGGAGAGAGGGTGTAAAGCGAGCCGTGCCACTGGTAGTCCTTGAGCTTGCCCTGATACTTCTCGGCAGTGTTGTCGAGGATTTGCAGTTCCATGCCGGCATAGGCAGGATCCCCTTGGCCGGGATAGTGAATCCCCAAGCCGTTGTTGGCCCCGGGGGTTAGCTTGAAATCAAACTCGAAGATGTAATCGGAGTATTCCTTGGCGGTCATCAGGTTGCTGCAACCGGGACGAGAGGTGATGACTCCCTCGCTCAGAGTGTAGCCCGCTACCTCGGTCGCACCTTGGCCATCCTTCCAACCGGTCAAATCCTTCCCGTCGGAGAGGTTGACCCAATCACCCCACGCCATCCCGGCGAGGCCCATCAATACGAGAGCGGTCCATTTTTTCATGATTCGTAAAGTCAGTTACGGCATACTCCATCACAATCGTTCAACAAAGACAATTATTGCGTTTTTAGCCAAGCCGCCAAGTGAGTCATCCAGCCCTCCGAGGCCCCGCGACCCTTCCAGCCAAAGCCGTGTCCACCAGTGGGAAAGATAGCCGCGCGCACGGGCACTTTTTTCTCTGCGCAGGCACTCATGAATTCCGCACTATTTCGCAGAGGCACGCCGGAATCATCGGCGGCATGAACGAGAAAAACCGGTGGGGTCTGCTCACTGACCTGACGATAGGTGGCGCAAAGGGTGCGCAGCTCCGAGGAGGGCTCGGCTCCCAGGAGGCGGCGCGCGGACCCCCCATGCCCCCAGTCCTGATCCATGCCAATCACCGGATAAAGAAGAACCGCGAAATCCGGGCGACAGCTCAGCGCGTCGATGGCGTCACCTTCTCCCTTCTCCAGTTTTTGATCAAACAAGGTGGCACAGGTAGAGGCAAGGTGCCCTCCCGCCGAAGACCCCATCACTCCGATGCGCCCGGCGTCGACTCCCCATTCGGCGGCATGAGCGCGGAGGGTGCGAATGGCCCGCCGGGCATCGAGCTGGGGAACAGGAAATTGATAGCCGAACTCGTCGTTCCCGCTAACCCGATACTTCACCACTATGGCAGTGATGCCGCGCTCGGCACACCACTGGCCAATCTCGGTGCCCTCGTGAGCCATGGCGAGAATGCTGTAGCCTCCTCCGGGCAAAATAACGAGAGCCTGGCCATTGGGCTCGGCAGGTTTGAAAAGCTGATACTGCGGCACCTCAATGTCAGTGTAACGCCAACCATCATTGATTTTCTCGGAACCAGCCGGAGGACGGGGAGCACCGGGGGCCGCACCGGGCCAAAGGTCAATCCACTCGGCAGCTTGAAGAGGAGATAAAAAAGGTAAAAGCGCGGCCAAAGTAAAGAAGAAAGGAGCTAATTTCACCTCCTCACCTTGAGCCAAACGAGCCCGCCCTGCCAAGCGCCAAGGCGAAAAGTTCACTCCTTGGGCCCCCACTCTGAATCGCTCTTGATAATTATTATCCATTTTGACAAAGAAGCCGAAGCCGACCAGTAAAAAAGGCCACCCAACCCCAGCTGCCTATGTCAAAATCTCTCTCTCTCCTCATTCTCCTTTCGGTCTTCGCGTGGCTCTGGGCCGCCAAGGACGATTCGCCCTCTTCGATTGGAAAACCCGAACTCCCTGCCAGTCAGCAAACCCAAGCCAAGCAAATCAGAGAAACTCTGACCGCTTGGCAGGCCGAGGATCCCGTGCCCAGCAATCGCAAACTGCGCGTCGTCTACTGGAGCCCCTCCGATCGTGAGCCTGCCGCCGCCTACCGCGAGCGGCTGACCCGCATCATGCTGCACATCCAAGAATTCTACCGCAGCGAAATGGCGCGCCTGGGCTTCGGGCCCCTGACCTTCCCCATGGAGTGGGAAGAGGACGACCTGCTCAAGATCCACGTCGTGGCCGGACAAAAGCCGACCAGCGCCTACCGCAACGAATCCGGCCGGGAGATCCGGAAAGAATGCCTCCCCACCCTGCGCGCGGCAGGGCTGAACCCGGACCGGGAAACTCTGCTCATCTTTTGCAACCTCGCTCACTGGGACGAGGAGAAAAAGACCTTTTCCCACCACTCCCCCTACTACGCGGGAGGAAATCACCGCAGCGGCAACGCCTGGCAACTGGATTCCCCGGAACTCGATATCCCCAATCTGGCCCTGACCGAGCCCATCATCCAGGACGGACAATACGGGCGCATTTCTCTGGGCAAACACAACTCCATCTTCATCGGCGGCATCGCGCACGAGCTGGGTCACGCCCTCTCTCTCCCCCACAATCGCGAAGCCCCGGCCCTTCGCCGCGCGGGCTACCGTGCCCTGATGGGCAATGGCAACCAGACCTACGGCGACGAGCTGCGGGGCGAGGGCAAGGGGAGCCACCTGCAATTCGCCGGGGCCCTCCGCCTGGCCTCTCAACCGCTCTTCTCCCGCTCCGCAAAAGGACTGCGCCTCCACGCCCGTGCTGAGCTGGAGGATTTGACAATCAAGAAAGACGCCCAGTCCTTCACTCTCTCCGGTCGAGTCACAGGCAACGTCCCCGTCTACGGGCTGGTCGCTTATCTCGATCCGGAGGGAGGCAGCGACTACGATGCCCACACGGTGACTGCCGTGCCCGATAAAGACGGCCGCTTCCGCCTCCATTGCAAACATCTCGTCGCGGGCAAAAAAGCCGAACTGCGCATTCAAATTTGCCACGTCAATGGCGCCACCAACCGGCGGACCTTCGCCTATTCGGTCGATGAAAGCGGAACCCCCGACCTCTCCACCTTGGCCACCACTCTCGCTCTCAACCCGATCATCACGGCCCTGCAATCCCGTGAACAGGCAAAGCTGGAATCCGCCCTGGCCAGTCTGCCGGACCGACTTGAAGACGAGAGCGATCGCGAACACGCGCTCGCCATCGCAGAGCGGCTCATTAAGGGTCTCGGCGGCGAAAAAAGGCTGAATCCGGAAGAAATCGAACCCGCCCGGACCGAGCTGCCTTTAAGCGACCTGCGCCCCGCGGAAGCCCAGGTGGGCTATCATCGCCCCACCTATGACTATCTGCCCACCGAAGGCCTGCTCCTCACCTCCGCCGGCCGCCTCTTCCGCCACGGGCTCTACGCCCACGCGCCCGCCCGACATCGCTATCCGCTCGATAGCCAATGGAGCTCGCTGCAAGGCAGCTGCGGTCTGGCCGACGGGATGGATGGCAGTTGCCAATTCATCATCAAGCTCGATGGCAAAGAGGTCTTTCAATCCGCTGTCCTCAAGGCAGGAAAGCAAGCGAACTACCAAATCGATCTCACTGGAGGAAAGGAACTGGAGCTGATTGTCACCGATGGCGGGGATGGCCCCCGGGCCGACTGGGGAGTCTGGCTGGAGCCGACTTTGCAAAGATAACAGCTCGCCATCGCAGGCTCGGGCGGCTAATCCGGTGGGGAGCCTTTCCCATCCATGAATCTCACCAAAGCCGTCATCACCTCGGCCAATCCCGCCGACAAACACCTGCCCCTGCAAACCCTCATCGACTCCAAGGGCGAGACCCGCACCGCCCTGCAAATCCTGCTCGCGGAAGTCTTCGAGGCCGGGCTCGATTCGGCGGCCCTCATCATTCCCCCCGGCGAAGAGGAGCCCTACCGCCTCGCAGCCGGGCCCCATGCCGAGCGACTCACTTTCCTCGTGCAAGAGGAGCCCTTGGGCTACGGACATGCGGTCGCGCTGGCGGCCGACTTTGTGGCGGGTGAGCGCTTTCTCCTCCTCGTAGGCGACCACCTTTTCCGCTCTCTGGGCGAGCGGTCCTGCCTGGCCCAGATCATCGCCTTGGCCAGCAAAGAAGAGGCCACCATCTCCGGTGTGCAACCTACTCACGAATCCCAACTCCATCTCTACGGCACCGTAGCCGCCTCCCTGCGCGCGGGCACCCAGGACACTTACGAAGTTTCTCGCATCATCGAAAAGCCCACTCCCACCCTCGCGGAGCAGGAACTGATCGTGCCCGGGCAGCGGGCCGGCCATTACCTCTGCTTCTTCGGCATGCACATCCTGCCCGCCCGCGCGCTCACCCTTCTCCAAGAGCAGGTGCAACAAGCCTCCGCGGGCGAAAAAACGGGGCTCACCGCCACCCTCAACCTCTTGGCTGAGAGCGGAGAATACCTCGCCCTGCGCATTGATGGCCAACGCTTCAACCTCGGCGAACGCTACGGCCTCCTCCGCGCCCAACTGGCCCTCTCCCTGGCCGGACCCCATCGCGACGAAGTGATGGCCACCATCATCGAACTGCTGGCCTGATCCACCGGAAGAGTCTGAAACCCGCCCCACCACGCTCCCTGCCATGCTTACCGACCTCATCACCAGTGCTGATGCCTCCACCCGCGATCAGGCCCTCGCGGAGGCTTGCCAAGCGCTCTCCCTCGAAGAGCTGCTCGCCGAAGCCCGCGAGCTGGACCACTTTCGCCGTCACGAGGACAATCTCTATCAGCGCGTGCGGGCTCTCTTCTTTCTCTATGCCCTGCACCGCTTTCACCTCCCGCCCAAGATGACGGGCCGGGCAGTGGGACGCATCCCCTTCGCCGGGCACGAGCACCTCCTCGACCGCCGCTTTCAGGAAGCCATCGACACCTTTCTCGCCGCCCAGGAGCGCGCGGGGCCCGGTGACGCTCTCTCCTCGGCTTTGGCCAGCGCCTACCATCAACTCGCCTTCCAAACCCTCGCCGACCAAGTCCGCAAATCCGTCCGCACCGTGCGGGGCAACCAGTGGATGTTCCGCATGGGGCATCCCGCCGACCATCCCCTGCGTCTCAAGCGCGAACTCCTCGACGACTCTGCGGGCAGCTTCCCCCTCCTCCTGGAGCGCACCCCGGTGCGCATGGACCTGACCCACAGCGCCTGGTCCGACATTTTCTTCCTCGGTATGGACTTTCCCGAAGGGGCCAAGGTCATCAACGTCTCCATCGACCTCGGGGTCCACGGTCGCGATGCCGAGACCGCGCCCCCGGTGGAAGCCTATCTCCGCGTCATCGACGAGCCCGTCATCCGCCTCACCTCCATCGACCTCAAGGCCACCGCCCGCATCGACAACCTGGGAGAAATCTTCGATTTCGCCAAAGACCACCTCGGCCTCCTCAAGGCGGCAGTCATCGCGGCCGGCATCGTCCCTCCCGGCATCGAGGGTTCGGGACAAAAGCTCTCCCACCTTTTGGAAAAACTCCTCGGGCCCGGCAAGGGGCTGGAGCTGGTTTCGTCCGTCAATAACATCCCCAAAGGCTCCCGCCTCGCCGTCTCCACCAACCTTCTTGCCGCCCTCATCGGGGTCCTCATGCGAGCCACCGGACAAACCGAGTCCCTCACCGGACCCCTGCAGGAAAACGAGCGCCGCCTCATCCTCGCCCGCGCCATTCTCGGCGAGTGGATTGGCGGTTCCGGCGGGGGCTGGCAGGACTCTGGCGGGGTCTGGCCCGGCATCAAGCTCATCTCGGGCGAAGAAGCCGGCCCCACCGACCCCGAACACGGCATCTCCCGCGGCCGCCTGATGCCCAAGCACCACGTCTTTGACGAAGAGGAAATCCCCGCCAGTGCCCGACAGGCTCTGCAGGACTCCCTCGTCCTCGTGCATGGAGGGATGGCGCAGAACGTGGGCCCCATTCTGGAAATGGTGAGCGAAAAGTATCTCCTCCGTTCGAGCAAGGAATGGCAGGCCCGCCAGGAGGCCCTCACCCTCTTGGACGAGCTCATCAACGCCCTCAAAGCCGGGGACATCCAGGCCCTCGGCAAGGCCACCACCCGCAATTTCTACGGCCCTTTGCAAACCATCATCCCCTGGGCCACCAACCTCTTCACCGACACCCTCATCGCCCGGGCCTTCCAGCACTTCGGCGACGACTTCTGGGGATTCTGGATGCTGGGCGGGATGTCCGGCGGCGGCATGGGCTTCATCTTCGCCCCCCATCGCAAGAAGGAGGCTCAGGAAAAAATGGCCGAAATCATGCTCGCCGAGAAGCAGCGGCTGGAAAAAGCCCTCCCCTTCGCCATGGACCCGGTGGTTTACGATTTCGCCATCAACCCCCACGGCACGGTGGCGCAACTATTAAGCGCCCCCGGCGAGCGCCTCTTTCCGCCCAACTACTACCAGGTTCACGTTCCCCAGCTCTTGGCCCGGGAGCAGAGCAAGCTCACCCCCCTGCAGCGGCAGGACCTGCTGGCCTACCGCGATGCCTCCCTGCAAAATCCCCGTTTCGAGGGCTCCATTCACCAGCTCTTTGATAGCGTTCTGCCCAAGAATGCCAGCGGCTCGGCCCAGGGCCCGGACAGCTTGGACCACCTTTTGAAAGAAAACGGCTTCGACAGTAAACTGCACGAAGCCATTCGCGAAGATCTCCAGCGCGGTCGCCTCGGCTTGGCCCAAAACCGCCTCCCGGCCAGCACCGACCTGAGGGATGTCACTGCCGACGACGTCATCGACACCACCGCCGGACTCGCCGAGGAATCCCGCCGTTTGGGCGAAGAAGCCCTCCGCCAGGGCGAAGTCGCGGTCGTCACCCTGGCCGCCGGAGCCGGTTCGCGCTGGACCGGGGGAGCCGGCACTTGCAAGGCCCTCAATCCCTTTGCCCCCCTCAAAGGCAGCTTCCGCACCTTCCTCGAAGTGCACCTCGCCAAATCGCGCAAGGTGGGCGAGGAAGCGGGCACCCCCCTGCCCCACCTGTTCACCACCTCCTACCTCACCCACGAGCCGACCGCCGCCTTTCTGAAAGCTGTCGACAACTACCGCTACCCCGGCCCCCTTCTGCTGTCGCGCGGCCAATCAGTGGGCTTGCGCATGATCCCCACCGAGCGCGATCTGCGTTTCGCTTGGGAAGAAACCGCCCAACAGCGGCTCGACGAGCAACAGGAAAAAGTGCGCGAATCCGCCCGCAGCGCCCTCATCAACTGGGCCCGCACCGCCGGAGAGGCCAGTGACTACACCGACAACCTACCCCTCCAGTGCCTCCACCCGGTGGGGCATTTCTTCGAGGTCCCCAATCTCATTCTCAACGGCACCTTGCGCCGCCTCTTGCAAGAGCGCCCCCAGTTGCGCACCCTCATGCTGCACAACATCGACACCCTCGGAGCACAGGTCGACCCAGAGCTCCTCGGCCGCCACCGGCAATCGGGCCAAGGCTTCACCTTCGAGGTCATCAACCGCCGTCTCGAAGATCGGGGAGGAGGGCTGGCCCGCGTCAATGGCCTCCCCCGCCTGGTGGAGGGGCTAGCCATGCCCAATGACGAGGCCGAATTCGACCTCACCTACTACAACACCCTCACCACCTGGATTGAACTTGACGAGCTCCTCCAGCTCATCGACTTGACCCGGGAGGACATTTTACAGGACAAAAAGGGGAAAATTCAAAACGCCCTGCGCCAACTCGCCCGCCGTCTACCCACCTACATCACTCTCAAGGAGGTCAAAAAGCGCTGGGGCCATGGTCAGGAAGACGTCTTTCCCGTGGCTCAATTCGAAAAACTCTGGGGCGACCTCTCCACCCTACCCGAAGCCAAGGTGGGCTACTTCGTCGTGCCCCGCCTGCGTGGGCAACAGCTCAAGGACCCTGCCCAGCTGGATGGCTGGTTGCGCGACGGCTCGGCCCAGTATATCGAATCCCTCTGCCGTTGGTAGCCTCTCCGCCCCATGAAACACTTTCCCGAACTCCAGCTCACCGCCGTCACCGCCCGCATCCTGGGCTGTCTCTTGGAAAAAGAGGTCACCACCCCCGACCTCTATCCTCTCACTCTCAACAGCCTCGTCACCGCCTGCAATCAGAGTTCCTCCCGGCATCCGGTCAGCAATTACAGCGCGGACGAAGTGAGCGAAGGTCTCCGGCAGCTCTCCGAAGACTATCTTGTCACCAAGGTTCTCGGCGGACGGGCTCCCAAATACGAGCACAACCTCCCCGATGTCCTCGACCTCAGTGACGGCGAGCGGGCCGTCCTCACCGTCCTCCTCCTGCGCGGCACCCAGACCACCGGCGAGCTGAAGCAACGCAGCGAACGGATGCATAACTTCTCCAGCCTTGATGAAGTGGAAGAAATTCTCAGCGGTTTCATCGATTACCCGCACGGTCCCCTCGTGGAGCGCATTCCCTCCGGAGCCGGTCGCCGGGTAGAGACCTTCCGCCATCTCCTGGCCGAAGATTCCCTCCCGGACAGCTCATTCCCCAGCAATGACCGCGAAAGCCAAGATTGGCGGCAAGAGATGGAACAGCGCATTGAGGCTCTGGAGAAAAAGGTCGCCGAATTAATAACAGCTCGCTCCTAGAGCTTAATACCAAGAAAAGGATTCAACTAGGAAAAGGATCGAGGTTCGGGTGCTCAAGTTCAAGGCGGAAAGAGAGCGTGATGCGGGCATCACAACCGATTGACAACGCGCAAATTGGAATCCTGAACCCGAAATGATGAGTCCGACCGCGCAGCGCATTTTCTTAGCAAAAAGGTCCCTTCATTTCACCAGATGAAGACTTGAGTTGGTCTAACTCGCCCAGCACCACGGTGAAAAGCCAGCCTCTGGCTGGGCTCAGAATAATTCCAAGCTTCCCGCTCGAGTGAGCCTCTCGCTTCTTGGAGGTGACTCCCTCACTCATCTAACACTTGCAGTATTTTTCCAAGATGCCGCTCGATCTCCTCGTTGGAATGCCCCTCGAGCCGTGCCCTGGCGACATTTTGCAAGAGTCCCTCCCGAACGAGCCGGACCACGGGGGCGGGAGTATTCGCCTTAAACTGGCGCATCGTCTGCCAATCCTGCTCTCCGATCGATGAAAAAAAGCGCTCCACCATCGATTGCGACAAGAGGGCTCGCAGCTGTGGTGTTCCCGGGTTTTCCTCCAGCCAAGACGCCGAAGAATCAGGATCATGGACATACCACCTCTCAAAAAGGTCAGCCCGGCATTGCTCCCGCCATCTCTCATCCACAAACTCAACCAGCTTGAAGCTCTCCCCCACATTGTTTGGGTCCTGCAGCTGCTGAATCAAGAGAGTTGCCCGATGCCTTTCCAAAAGCGCCATTCTTTCGCTGCGGGCAAACTCCTGCAACCACTGCCGACCCTCTTCCGTCTTCACGCGGGTAAAGCTGAGAAGCAACTGGTTGATAGTCTCTTCATCCGTGATATGGTCGAACCAAGCCAAGCGCTCTCGGTCCGTCTCTCCCCCATTTGAAGTCTCCCCGCTGCTTCCACTTCCCCAGAGAGCTTCCGCCAAAGCAACCGCCGCCTCCTGCTGCCCGTCCGGTGAACGCACCCGACGCAACAACTCGCCGGCATCCACTCCCTCCCTATCAATCGCCCCCAAAATCAACCTCTTCACGGTCGCGGTGAGCTCTGACCCCGGCAACTGCTCCTCCGCCCATTGCAAAGCCGCAAACGGATCTTCCCGTGACCACACATCCACCAAAGGAGCAATGAACAAGCTCGCTTCCTGAACACTCGCCTCCCCTTCAACCCAAGCAGAAGCCGCGGCATAGTCCTCCTCCGCCCAGGCCACGAAGGCCTCATCGGCAAACAACTCTCCCATGCCATCATCACGGTCCAATCCCAGGCGAATCGCCTTCTGGGGATTTTGCAATCCCCACCTCTCAATCAACTGCTTGCGGGCGTCCCGGGTCCTACTTTCATCCCACTCAAAAATGAGTTCCGCCGCCACCCGGGGATCGCCGTCAATCAACCGCTGAAGAGGTTCCCCACTGAGGAAAAAGGAATACCCGCTCCGGTGCATTCCGTTCTTGAGCGCGTAACGCAAGCCCCGCTCAGGATCGACTTTTGCCAACCGCGGAGCCAACTCGCGATGGAACTCTTGCAGATAAGGCAAGGCTTTCCCTTCCTCCATGGCGGCGAGCACTCCTTCCAGATCCTCCTCGGCCCAACGTCTCACGAGCGCTCTCATCAAACTCACCTCGCGACTAGAATAGCCGGAGTTCATGACCCCTCGCGCGAAGCGCTCCTGATAGTGCTGCCAGGCATGCTCCGGCCCCAAGTCTAACCAGCGTTCGACAATCAGGTCCATGGCCACCCCGCTCCGCTTCGGCAAGGCCTCCAAAAAGCGAGGCATTTCCTCCACCGTCGCATTTTCCAGCTCCGCAACCCAACGCAACCAAGCTTCCTCGCCTCCCTCCCTTCGCTGCCAGTTCGTGAGACCTCGCACGACGGCTACCCGCTGCTGGTTTTTCCACCTAGTTTGCGATTTGGTCGGAGCACGATTAGCCACAAGCTCTTCCTTTGACTCCCGACTGGACCAGCTCGAAAAATATCCTATCGAGAGAGCAAAAATGGGAACCAACAGATAAAACAATCTCTTCTTCATTTCAAAAAACTCTCCAGCAACGCTCGTTCTTGCGCAGTCAACTCCGCCTCCTCCAGCCCCTGCCTCACCTTCTCCACGCCATGGTAATCCATGGCGGAATGCACCATTCCTGCTCGTTGGCTGTCTGGCCCAAGAGCCGCGAAAATCTGCCAAAAGTAGGGCAAGCCATCTGGAATGCGGCACGTCCCCCAAACCATGCCCTGCAACTGCTCTTGGGAAAAACTGCCAAATCCCTTTTGAGCAACCCAAGCCATCGCCTCCTCCGCATCAGACTGGATCCAAGCCCCAACCCCCTGCCCCACAAAATTTTCCACAATACTCTCATCCGCGTGCCCCTTCATGACCTCATTCATCCATTGATACGCCGACTCCGGGTCCTCCGCGAGATAGGACCCACCCAAAGACAAAATCAAGGGCTGAAAATCATTGAAGCTCTGATAGGTGCCCGCATCCATCAACCGCTCGAAAATCGGAATCCAAGCCTCGTGATCGATCGCTTCCTCAGAAGCCGAATGAGGCAACTTTTGTAAAGCCTCCCCCTCAAATTCCCGTGCCCAGTGAGGAAAATCAGCCACCAATTTCTGCAACTTCGGTAGATTCACCTCCCGCCCCAGCAACCCGTTCACCACATTCTTACGCGCAGCTGACTCTGCCCGCTCTCCGTCCGCGAGATCGACAAACTCCACGGCATCCCAATCGGAAGTCTGCAACAGCTGCCACGCCACCGACCGAACCAACTCTTCCCTTCCTGGACTAGCAGGAATCTCCTTAACGGCCTCGGCAAGCTCCCGCCACTTGGCCGTGAGATCCGAGCCGTTGCCCGAATCCCGAAACTGGTTATCCATCTCCGCCAACAAGCCATGCTGCGCTAGAATCGAAATCATTCGCGCGGGATTACGAGTCAACTCCTGCCGAATCACTTGACCCATTTTATGGTGCATCGTCCGAGCCGGAATTTTCCTCAAATTCTTGCCCCACCACCGGAACGCTCCTTCCAAATCCTCGTCCACCACCTGAGTCAATGCCAGAGTCGCCAGACGCGAATACAGAACCTGGCGATCCCAACCCTTCGGCAAATCACCACACACCTCATCCAATTGGGTGAGCATCTCACCCGGTTGCGCCTCCGCCCACCCTTCGGCAACGGCAAAGAAGCGCTCAGTGTGAACTTGGTCAAGCTCCCCCGGATGCTCCTTGATCCAAGCCAAAGCCGCCCTGGGATTGAGTTTCCCCCAAGCTTTTAACGCCGCCGTCAAAATCACCCGCTGGCTGTCGCCCTCTATCATCAAAGCCCGATCCCGAAGCTCAAGGGGCCGACTCTCGGCAACCAAGGCCAAGCCCTCCGTCAACGCACTCGACACCCCCAATCGAAAGGGTAATTCTTCCAGAAACTCGAGAAACATATCCGGGGATTGCTCCGCCAAGATGAGAGCGGCGGATTCAGGAAACTGCCTCTTTTCATCCTCTGCCAACCAAGCGAGAGTTCGCTCCATGGCTGCCCTCGGGTTTGCCTTCATCCACTCATCCAAAAAGAGATACCGGTTCGACCAACTCCGCCCCTGGTAAACCTTCTCAAATCCACCCAAGGCATCCACTCTCACCCAATTCGCCATCAAGACTGTCTCCAAAGACGCCCGCACAAATCCTTTTTCTCTTTGGTCCACTTCTTCATAAATCTTCACCATTCCCTCACTCGTCCGACCGTGTTTTTCAACGAGCCGACGCCACTCATCAACCACCTGACTCGGAGGCAGAGGCCGCTGCCGCAGCTCATCCTCCAACTTCGTCTCTCTCCCCACAATCGCGGTTTGCGCGACCGCCCCTCCTCGCTCTTCACGGGCAGTCAACTCCCGGACTCCATACCCGACCGGCACTGCTGCCAGGGTCACCCCGACCGCCAATAAGGTTGTCATTTTTGAATTCATTGCGCTTGCCCCAGTGGCTATCGATGAAGAGCCCAAGGACGAGCCCGAGGTGACAGAAAATTTTGCCAAACCGGCCGCCGCCGCCGTCCCGACTCCTCCCGCCTGCGAAACAACCCCTGCTACCCCCGCCGTAAATGCCGCTCCCGGAGCAGACATCCGTAATGCCCGCGCCAAACGCTGCTCGACCTTCTCTCTCAGGATATCCCGCCCTCTCTTCAAGCGCTGCTTCACCGCATCGGGACGCATGCTCAACTTCTCGGCAACCGCCGCTACCGACTCCCCCTCGCGATAAAACAAGATCATCGGCAGACGATATTTCTCCGGTAGCTCCGACAAACTGCTCATGACCAAGTCAAAGTCATCGCTTTTCACCACAAATTCATCCGGCCTCAAACGCGAGTCGGCACCCTCGAACTGACTCTCTTTCGTCGTCTTCTTCTCAGACAGCAGCCGAAGCGCACTGCGTCTCGCAATGGACACCAACCACGACCGAAACTTCTCCTCGGCTTTCAACTGCCCTAAGCCCTTCCAAGCTCGCACAAAAGCCTCTTGCGCCGCATCTTCGCTCAAAGTTCGCTCCCCAAGGACAGAAAGGGTCACCGAAGTCACCAGATTTTGGTAGAGTCCCACCAACTCCACAAAAGCGCGCTCATCTCCCCGCCGGGCCCTTCGCACCAAAGCCAACTCCTGCTCACCAGTCACACTCTTTGCCATCATCTACCAAGAGCAAACCACTCCCCGGGCGGTGACAAAAATCTTTTTCTTTTTCCCTCACCGCAGAGTCAACAACGACCCTGTAAAGCTAAGGGATCCTATGGGAACCAGAAGTCAGAACGATACCGCTCCGGACCGTTCAAGAACCGGGTGGGTCCGTCGGACGGGAAGGAGGCTGCCAAAGAGGCTGTGGCCGCGCCCCAGTTCCTTGGTCGCCTAAACGGGCCTGCACGCTGACCGCTCTGGCAACGGAGTCAGCGAGCCGCTCGCGGTAGGAGGGGTTGGCGCAGAGCCTGGCCTCGGTGGAGTTGGAGAGATAGCCGAACTCCAGGAGAACACAGGGCACATCGGGATTGCGAGTGAGGCGAAGTCGGCGGCGTTTGAGACCGGCATTCCCCTGCGCGGACGGGACAACGGCTTCCAAACCCTCTTGGATGCGTGAGGCCAAGCCATGGGAGTCCACTCGCCAATAGTAAGTCTCCGGTCCGCGAGTTGAGCCCCCACCACTGCCGGTAGAATTGTAATGTAGGCTCAGGAGAATGGCACCATCGCGTTGACTTGCCAGCCGAACTCTTTCGTCGAGATCGATGAAGCGGTCGCTCTCACGCAGCATGATGACCTCGAAGTCACGGCTCAGCTTCTTTTTGAGCCTCTGAGCGGTATCCAGCGCGAGATCTTTTTCCTTTTGGCCAGTGGTTCGCGAGACGGCTCCGCTGTCATGACCGCCGTGCCCCGCATCGATGATCACCGTGCGGAAGCCTCGCGGTCCTTCCCGATGGCCCCACTCGTCCCGAGTGAGGGAGACTCCCGCAGCCGATGGGGCGGAGCTCGGCCCCCGCGAAGCGCAAGAATTGAGCAATAGGCAGCAAGCGATGAGCGAGAGGGCGGCAAAGAGAAACGGCTTCACGGTCGAGTCGAGGAGAACTGAGAAGCCAAAGAGCTGCTCAGCGGATGAAGACTATCACGATGAGGTGCGCAAAAAAGTCCCGAAAGCGCGGAACCCTATCAAACAAGACCCTCCCCACTGCGGTGAAAAGTCGACAACAGGCCCCCCCTACCGGGAAATTGGGGGGCTGGCCTTGGGGGCGAGCGGTCCTTTTTACTGCACTCTGACACTGCCGGCCCAATCGAAGCTTGGGCTCCACCACTTTTCCGAGGCAGACTATGACTGTGAGCGCGTCCCTTCACCCCTATCTCGCTGCGCAAAGCTGGTTGGCGCGCTTTGACGACCACATCCTCGTGCAGGGGAAAAAGCTCGCCAAAAAGCCCCTCCTGCCCGACCTCGCGCTGGTCGAGAGCGAGGATGGCGGAGTGCAACTGACTGCCACTTGTGAAGGCGCCGAGGTCGAAGTCAATCTCTGGCCCGAAGACGGCGGGGAGTGGGATTTCGACACCTTTTGCTCCTGCGATCACGCCTACCAGTGTGCCCACGCAGCGGCCGTTCTCTTTCTCACCAGCAAGGCAAACACCTTCTCCCGCTTGCAACGGGGAGGCGGAGGAGCGCCCGCCGCCTCGCCGGCCGCGCCAGAGAAAAACCTCCCGCCCGAGCCCAGTGGCGAGCCGGAAGTTCCGCAATTTCACCTCCACCTCACCCCCGAGCCGGTCGCTTCCAAGGTCACCCGCCTTTTACTACAAGCCCTGCGCCAGCAGGACCGCGAGATGTGGCTGGTGGCCCGCCCCACCGTGAGCTACGGCCCTCACCGTATCCCCCTCTCCTCTCTACCCCAGGAGTCGCCCTTTCCCCGCGATGCGGCCCGCGAGCGCCGGGCTCTGGAGCAGCTGGCCACCATCGGCTTGACCTCCATCGCGGGGCAGCCCTCCTTTCGCTTTCTCCTCGGGCTGGCAGCCAAAGAGAAACAAGGCTCCCTGGCCCCGGAGGCCTCCGCCTTTTTTCCCGAACCCTACCAAACCACCCCCGACCTCTATTGGCCCTGGTTCCGCGCCACCGCCATTCCCAAGCTGAAACAGGCGGGCTGGGAGGTCACGGTCGAGCCCGACTTCGGCCACCACATCTACGAAGTTTCCAGTAGCGACCTAGAGGCTCGCCTCGACGAAACCCCCGGCGGCTGGTTCACCCTCAGCGTCGGCTTCGAGGTCGATGGCGAGTCCTTCGATCTCCTGCCCATCCTGCTGAAGCTCTTGGAAGGCGATACCCTCGATCAGCTGGCCACCAAGGCTCCCGACGATCGCCACCTCGTCTATCTTCCTAATGGATCCGCGCTGCACCTTCCGGTGGCCCGCCTCCAGCAGGTCCTCAACCATCTCTCCGTCGTTCTCGATCCCGACTTCCCGCTCCATCCTCTTGATGCCGCTGCGCTGGCCGAGGAGTTCGACATCAAGACCACCGCCCCGAGCTTGCAAAAGCTACGGCAAAACCTTGCCGAGAAAAAAGAGCGCATTCCCCAAGAGCCTCCCCCGGGCCTGCAGGCACAGCTCCGGGCCTACCAGCAAACGGGCTACGAATGGATGAGCGCACTCGCCGACAACGATTTACACGGCATCCTCGCCGACGATATGGGCTTGGGGAAAACCATGCAGACCCTGGCCCTCCTTCTTTCTCGCAAGGGGCCCGAGCCCAGCCCCAGTCTCGTCATTGCACCCACCTCCGTCGTGCCCAATTGGGCCGCCGAGGCCAAAAAGTTTGCTCCCAGCCTGCGCGTGCTCACCCTCTCCGGCCCCAAGCGGGCCAAAGCCTACCCGGCCATCCCTCATGCCGATCTCGTGCTGACCTCCTTCGCTCTTCTCCAGCGCGATATCGAAAAACTCAAAAAGCACGCCTTTCGCTTCGCCATCCTCGACGAAGCCCAGCACATCAAGAACCCACAGGCCAAGGTCTCGGTGGCTGCCCGCCAGCTGAAAGCCGAACACCGGCTCTGCCTGAGCGGCACCCCGGTGGAGAACAATCTCAGTGAACTCTGGTCCCTCTTTCACTTTCTCATCCCTGGCTTTCTCGGCGATCTACAGGCCTTCCGCAGCCGCTACCAAACCCCCATCGAGAAGGACGACGACCTCGAGCGCCGCGAGGCCCTGCGCACCCGCCTGGCCCCCCTCATCCTCCGCCGCACCAAGGACGAAGTGGCCACCGATCTGCCTCCCAAGACCATCCTCGTCCACCCCATCGAGCTAACCACCGCGCAAAAGGACCTCTACGAATCCGTCCGCGTGACCATGGACAAGCGAGTGCGCGATGCCATTGCCGCGCGCGGCCTTTCCCAATCGCAAATCACCATCCTCGATGCCCTGCTCAAGCTCCGCCAGATTTGCTGCCACCCCGACCTGGTGAGCGGAGAATGGACGGGACCAGCTGGCGAAAAACTTTCCACAGTGAAGGCCGCTAAAGAAAAAGCGGCCCGCTCCGCTAAACTCACCTATCTCTTCGAGCTGCTGGACATCCTGTTCGCGGAAAATCGCCGCATCCTACTCTTCTCCCAATTCACCACCATGTTGGGCCTCATCGAAGAGGAGCTGACCAAGCGCAAAGTGCCCTACCTCAAGCTCACCGGTGCCTCCTCAGAGCGCGGGAAGCTGGTGGAGAAATTTCAGAGCGGCTCCATCCCCATTTTCCTCATCTCGCTCAAGGCCGGGGGCACGGGCCTCAATCTGACCGCTGCCGATACCGTCATCCACTACGATCCCTGGTGGAATCCGGCGGCAGAAGCCCAGGCCACCGACCGGGCCTACCGCATCGGCCAAACCAAGCCCGTCTTCGTCCACAAACTTCTCTGCAACAACACCGTGGAAGACCGCATCCACCGCCTTCAGCAGCAGAAGGCCGTCCTTGCCAATTCCATTCTCGATGCCGCCAGCCAAGGAGTCCCCGACGAAGAAACCCTCAGCCAATTGCTCGCTCCCCTGGGCTGAGAGCAAAGACGATTTCACCACTCACGCCGCCATGAAAAGGTCTTCCCTTGCAATGGAATCGCGATTGGCAGACCGTCGGAGAGAATGAACTTTATCCTCGGGACAGCGGGTCATATCGACCATGGAAAATCCTCGCTGGTGCAAGCCCTTACGGGAACCAATCCCGACCGCTTGCCCGAGGAGCAAAAGCGCGGAGTCACCATCGAGCTCGGCTTTGCCCACCTGGCCTTGACGGGGCCTGATGGGGAGGACCTGCAGGTCGGGGTCGTCGATGTCCCGGGCCACGCCGACTTCGTCAACAACATGGTCGCCGGAGTGGGAGCACTGGATTTGGCCCTCATCGTGGTGGCCGCCGACGATGGCTGGATGCCCCAATCAGAGGAGCACCTCCACATCCTTTCTTATCTGGGAGTGACCCGGGCCGTCATCGCCTTGAGCAAAGTCGACCTCGCGGAAGATGCTGAATTCGCCGTAGAATTCGTGCGCGACGCCCTGCAAGGAAGCGCCTTTGCCGAAAGCCCCATCGTGCCTGTCTCGGCGCACACCGGGGAGGGGATCGCGCAGCTACGCGAAACCATTGCCCGCACCCTGGCCACCAGTCCCACACCGGAAGATCTTGGAGTGCCCCTGCTACCCGTGGACCGCGCCTTTTCGGTCAAAGGAATTGGCACCATCATCACCGGCACCCTCTCCCGGGGAGCACTGAGCACTGGCGACCGCCTCCTCCTGCAACCCCAGGGCCTGCCAGTCAACGTGCGGGGAATCCAGAATCACAACACCAGCTTGGAGCAAGCGCGGCCCGGCATGCGCACCGCAGTGAACATTCCCGACGTCGCGGTGGACTCACGCAAAGAGCGCGGCGTCAAGCGCGGACAAATCCTGACCCAGCCAGAGGCCGGTCATCCCAGTGACACCCTCGACGTCGCCCTCACCCGCCTGGCCCGCCCCATTCCGGCCCAGCCCGGCAGCGAACGGGTCATGAAGAACAATCAGAAAGTGCGTCTCCACCACGGCTCCGGGCGGGTGAATGCCCGGGTGAGCCTGCTGGAAGGCGAACTGGCCCCGGGCCAGAGCGGGCTGGCCCAGCTGCGCCTCGAAGAACCACTCTTCACCTTTTCCAATGACCACATCGTGATCCGCGACTGGTCCGGCGAAGCCACCTTGGCCGGGGCCCGGGTGCTCGATGCCCACGGCTCCCGACGGCATCTCGGCAAAGAGGAGCACCAGACTGCACTGAGAACTCTGGCCGCAGAAAATTCCCCCGCTGCCTTCCTACGCTATCTCCTCCACAAACGGCACTTTCTGCCCGGCAAGCCCGCGCCCCAGGACTTTCCCTACTCCAACCGCTCCTTCAAGGACGCCCTGCGGGCCTTGCAGAAAAGCAAGGAAGTCGCCCGGCTGGGGAACGGCCACGTGGCCAGCCAGTGGTGGGAGAGCCTCCTTGCCCAAGCGCAATCCCTCGTGACCGCCTATCACGAGGAAAACCCCGACCTCCCCGGGCTCCCCTTGCAAACCGTGCGCCGCCACTTTGCCCGCGAGTTCGCCCGCCTCGACCTCTTTCCCCATTTGCTGGAGTCACTGGCAGAACGGGAAATCACCAACGAGGGCGACTGCCTCAAAGCCCTCTCCCACCGCACTGACATCCCCCCCGAACTCGCCGACGAAGCCGAGGCCATCATGCAAACTCTGGCCCAAGAGCAATTGCAGGCCCCCAACCGGAAAGAACTCGCCCCCACCCCGGCCGCCGAACGTGCCCTGGCCTTTCTCATCCGCGTGGGCAAGGTCATTTCCCTGGATGAGAAAACCGTGCTCGCGGCCGAAGCGGTGACCCGGGCGGCCGAGACCGTGCGCAGCCATTTGCAGGACAAAGAGCCCGCCACCGCCTCCGAGTTGCGCCAGGTGCTCGACACCTCGCGACGAATCGCCATGCCCCTGCTGGAACACTTCGACGCCCAGGGGCTCACCCGCCGGGAAGGAGATGTGCGCTTGCTCAAAAGCTGAATCCCGACTGATAGATGCCAAGCGATCTTGACTCTTTCGGCGTTCATCCTAACTCTTCCCGCCATGGCCGCTTTCGAACTCCAAGGCAAAATCATCTCCATCAGCGACACCCAGACTTTCCCCAGCGGATTCTCCAAACGCGAATTCGTGCTCGAAGCAATGGACGGCAAGTATCCGCAGGAAATCAAATTCGACTGCATCAAGGACAAAGCCAGCATGCTCGACAATCTCTCCAAAGGCGACGAAGTGATCGTGCACTTCAACATTCGCGGCTCCGAACACAAGGGCCGTCACTACGTGAATTTGCATGCCTGGAAAATCCTGAAAGGCGATGGTGGAGACCCGGATCCAGCCACCAACCGAGCCCTCTCTTCGCTCGAAGCAGCCTTTGACAACGAGCCCGACCCGCTCGATCGCAATGAGGACGAACCACCCTTCTGATCGTCCCGCCTACCGAAGCCTTTCCCAAAAAACCTACTGAACGGACCGGAAGCCCCCTGGCGGAGCTCCGGCCCTTTGACTCATGAGCACCCCGCAAACCGACGACCTGCGCATCCAGGCGATCAATCCCCTCGTCTCGCCCGCCGTCCTAAACTACTACCTGCCCATCACCCCGGCGGCTGCCCGCCTGGTGGCAGACGCGCGCCAGCAGGCCACCAATATCCTGCATGGCAAAGACGACCGCCTTCTCGTGGTCATCGGTCCCTGCTCCATCCACGACCCCAAAGCCGCAGTGGAGTATGGCGAAAAGCTCAAACCCCTCATCGACCAATATGCCGACGATCTGCAGATCGTGATGCGCGTCTACTTCGAGAAACCCCGCACCACCGTGGGTTGGAAGGGCCTCATCAATGATCCCCATCTCGACGGATCCTTCGACATCAATCGCGGCCTACGCGTGGCCCGTGGACTGCTCTTGGAGCTGGCGGAAAAAGGCATCCCTGCAGGGACGGAATTTCTCGACACCATTTCCCCGCAATACATCGCCGACCTCATCGCCTGGGGCGCCATTGGTGCCCGCACCACCGAGAGCCAGATCCACCGCGAACTGGCTTCGGGACTTTCCATGCCAGTGGGCTTCAAAAACGGCACCGGAGGCTCGGTGCAACTGGCCCTCGATGCCATCGGCGCCTCCTCCAAATCCCACCACTTCCTCTCCGTGACCAAGCAAGGTGTCTCGGCCATCGTCTGCACCACAGGCAACGATGCCTGCCACATCATCCTGCGTGGCGGCTCCAACGGCCCCAACTATGATGCCGACAGCATCGCCGAAACGGTGGCCTGCTTGCAAAAAGAAGGCCTCCCGCCCCACCTGATGGTCGACTGCTCCCACGGGAACAGCAACAAAGACTATCGCAACCAGCCCAAAGTCGTCGCCAGCCTGGCCGAACAAATCGCGGGCGGCTCCACCGCCATCTCCTCCGTCATGATCGAATCCAACCTGGTGGAAGACAAGCAAAGCTTGGGAGAGGGCGATTTGGAAAAACTCACCTATGGACAATCGGTAACCGACGCCTGCATCGGTTGGGAAACCACCGGGGAAGTACTGGCCACCCTCGCCCAAGCCGTGCGCCAGCGCCGCCAGGGTCAGTAGGCTAACGAAAACTGAACCGCACTGGCGCGGAGTCCGCGCAAGGAAGCGCTGAGAGGGAGTTGGAAATAAATAGTCTCCGCGCTCCCTCTGCGACCGTTGTAACCCGGCGGTTGATCAACTCAACCAATCGCCGCCTGCCAGCGTTCGATCTCGGCGCGCACATTCTCTGGCGAGGGCGCCCCGGGATTGGTGCGTGCCCGCAAGGCCTTGGCCAAGTCGAAAACCTGGTTGGCCTCGGGCTTGAAGGCTGAATCCACTTGGGTCAAATCCAGCTCATCGAGGGGAGTTTGGCTGGCAATGGACTCCGCCACCGCCTTGCCCACCAACTCGTGGGCCTGCCGGAAGGGCACCCCTTCCCGCACCAGCCAATCGGCCAAATCGGTCGCCAGCAGCATGGGATCGGCCGCCGCAGTGGCACAGGAATCCGGATGCATGGTCATCGCCGCCACCATCTCGGCATTCACCTTCAGAGTCAGCACAATGGTATCAATGGAGTCGAAAAGAGGCTCTTTGTCCTCCTGCAAATCCCGGTTATAGGTCAACGGAAGCCCCTTCACCGCTGTCAAGAGGGCCACCAAATTGCCGAAGAGGCGTCCAGTCTTGCCCCGCGTGATTTCGGACACATCGGGATTCTTCTTCTGCGGCATCAGCGAGGACCCGGTGGTGTGGGCGTCGGAGAGGGTCACGAAATGAAATTCTGCGGACGACCACAAGATGAGGTCCTCGGAAAGGCGCGAAAGGTGGGCCCCGATGAGAGCGAGGTCAAAGAGCAACTCGGCGAGATAATCGCGGTCGGAAATGGCATCCATCGAGTTGGTGGTCACGGCATCGAAGCCAAGTTCCGCAGCGATGGCCTCGCGATCAAGATTGATGGTCGAGCCCGCCAGCGCACCGGAGCCCAAAGGACAGACATTGAGCCTTTTCCGGGTATCGGCAAGGCGACTGAGGTCGCGAGCCAGCATTTCCACATAGGCGAGGAGGTGATGACCGATCGTGACGGGCTGGCCGCGCTGCAGATGGGTGTAGCCCGGGATGGGATCGACCGCATGCTGATGGGCTTGCGAAAGAAGGGCCCGCTGCAGCTCCACTACTAGACGGGTGATTTCATCAATCTGCTCCCGGCAATAGAGACGGGTATCGGTGGCTACCTGGTCATTGCGCGACCGGGCCGTGTGGAGCTTGGCTCCGGTCGGGCCGATGTCAGCAGTCAGCGCGGATTCGATGTTGAGATGGATGTCCTCCAGAGCGGTCGAAAACTCGAAATCTCCCTTCTCGATCCGCTCGCCAATGGCCAGCAGGCCTTTCTCTATGGCAGAGAATTCCTCTTCGGTAAGGATGCCCGCCTTCACCTGAGCCCGGGCATGGGCGATTGAGCCCCGGATATCATGCTTGTAGAGGCGCCAATCGAAGGAGATGGATTCTCCGAATTGTTGGACAAGATCAGCGGTTTGTTGAGCGAAGCGGCCTTTCCACATAAGGCGGAGAGGATGACGGGGAAGGAGGAAAAAGAAAAGAGAGAATGCTCAACCCCCGCGATACCAAACCGTCACGAAAGCAGCCGAGATATCACTCTGATTCCCAAATGCGCTCGAAATCGACACCAGCTCCAGAGAGGGGTGCTCATTGAGCCACTCCTCGGCCTGCCGATGAGCATCTTGGATCCGCTCGGTCACCACCTTGCCGCCAATGAGCCGAAGGCCGCCCTGCGAGCGTCCGTAGAAGATGCGATGCCGGATCGGCTTCGGCAAAGGCGGCGGGGTCATCAGATTTTCGCGTGCGACTTGGCTCCAGTTAACCGAAAGCGTAGTCGGGATCGAGACAGCGGGCCTGCTCGGTCTTGGTCCAGGCCGTGATCGTCATGCCGTAGAAGAGCTTCACCTCACGAGCCAAATGGGTATAGTGGGAAAAGCCAAGCAAGGTAACAATCTGGTCGGCCTTGTAGCCCATGCGCAAGTAACGCTGAGCCAAAATAATGCGATGGCGGCGGAAGTATTCCTTGGGACCAGACCCCGTCGCCTTCTTGATCGCATTCTCCAACTCCTGCACCGGAACGTCCAAGGCACCAGCCACGCCAGCGACCTTGAATTGATTCTGCTCCGCCAAAGTCATGATGTCCCGCCCATCTTCCGTCAACAGCTGGTGACTGTTGCGGACCAACTTGAGCGGTCCTTTCTTTTTCGATTTCCTAGCCATGCGAGGGGAAAGTTAGTCTCTTTCCCTCCATCTGTCGATGCACAATTTGCATTGACAAGGATCATTTCCGTCAACAACCCCATCTCCCTCTGGAACTACTGGAAACTTCTCCCCGGAAGTCTAGAGCTTCTTGTAAAGGGATGGATAGACCTTTACTGGGCTTCCAAATGGCGTTTTGCACTACCACATCCACAAATTCTACAAAATAGATCTCGGCATCTTTCCGGAAACTTGCTGATCTCAAGCGTGCATTTTGCCTGTTGCCAGAAAAAGGGACCCCCACGGGAAAATTCACGAGGGAGCAGCGACGGACAACTTTGTCGACTCCCCCGCGCGACTGCAACTTCCGAGCACAGGCCAGTTTCAACGCTTATTCTAAAATGGGATGACTAAGAGAGACCCGCAGGAAACCCGAGCTGAACGCGCCGCCTTTCTCGCCCGCTTTGAGGCCGAAGACGCCACCACTCGAATCCCCAACTATCGGGTAGCCAGCGGATTAGGGGCCATCTTGATGGCTGCCGGTTCCCTCATGGACCGTTTCGCCTACCCGGATCTTTGGGAATTTCTCGTCTTGCTCCGCACAGTCTCATCCTTTCTTTTGCTGGCTATTTACGCTATTTTGGGAACGCCTTGGGGAGAGAAACACCACCTCGCCCTTGGTCATTTGATGGAATGGCTCCTCATCGCTTTCATTCTGGCTATGATTGCCTTTACGGGCGGGGCCTCCTCCCCCTACTACGCAGGACTTTGTCTCGTTATGGTCGGTGTAAGCATCCTTTTACGCTGGTCGCTACGTCATGGCATCGCCAACGTCCTCCTTACCTGTGGCAGCTACACGTTCCTTATCAATGTGGTCCCGGATTCCGACCCCGAGAATCATGACCGTTTTGCCGCCACCTCTCTCTACTTTCTTTACTCCACCGGCATCATCGCCGGAGCTGGCACCCACTTCCTTTACGAGCTAAGAATGAATGAATTCCGACTAAGAGAGGAATTACGAGAAGAACGAAAGCGACTTGAACGCTCTCATGCCAAGCTCAAGGACCTGGACCAGAACAAGACCAATTTCTTTGCCAATGTCAGCCATGAGCTGCACACCCCTCTCACCCTCATTCTGGGGCCCATTGAACAATTAACCGGATATGGCCCCATCAATAACAATCCCCAGCTCAAGGTCTTGGTCCACTCCATGGAGGAAAACGGTTTACGCCTCCTGCGCCTCGTCAATGAACTCTTGGACATCATCCGCTTTGACGGAGGCGAACACAGTATTCATCCAGAAAACACGCCCATCGACGAGGTCATGGAGTCGATCTACTACTCCATTTTGCCCACCGCCGAAAAGATGGGCCTCAAGCTAAGCCTGGACTTGGATGACGTGCCGCGGGGAAACTACCTCGTCGATCGCATGAAGCTCGAAAAAGTGGTGCTGAACCTCGCGACCAACGCCCTCAAATTCACCCCGGCAGGTGGAAAAGTCGCTCTCAAGGCCCGCACCCTCGGCGAGGAAGAAGTGGAATTTACCGTATCCGACACGGGAGTGGGGATGTCGGATGAGGAACAGGAGAATGTTTTTCGCCGCTTTTGGCAAGCGGACGCCAGTTCAAAACGGCGCCACCGGGGAACAGGACTCGGCCTCGCTTTGGTCAAAAGTATCGTGGATTTCCTGGGAGGCAGCATCGTCGTGGAAAGTGCTTTGGGTAAGGGCACCACCGTTCGTGTCCGCCTCCCACTCGGGCCCGCATTGGGGAAAGAGGAGCCCGTCCGCAATCTCAAGGATTTAAGCCCCCTCGAAAAAATTGATCGGAAAGCCGAATTCGCCGCTACCTATTATGTCGAAGAGCGGATGGTCCCGGGGCTCCTGCCCGCCCTCCCGGAGACCAAGCCTGACAGCGAGTCCGCCCCCGTTATCCTTATCGCGGAAGACGAACCTGATGTGCGGCAGCTCATCATCTCCCAGCTCCCGGACTACCAGATTCTGGTAGCTTCCGACGGCGAGCAGGCCATTCAAATGGCCACCCACCATCAGCCCGAGCTGATCCTCCTCGATTGGATGATGCCGGAGAAGGATGGCCTCGAGGTCTGTCGGCAAGTGCGGCAGACCCCCGGGCTCGAACGCGTTCCCGTCATCATGCTCACCGCGCGCATTGATGAACGCTCCAAGATTGAAGCTCTCGGAGCGGGAGCGAACGACTTCTTGACCAAGCCCTTTGCCCCCACCGAGTTGAAACTACGCATCGGCCACCTCCTAAACGCGGGCCGCTACGAGCGAGAAGTGGTGCAGAAGTCACAGGAATTGGGGGCAGCCCTCGCCGAACTGAAGGAATCGGAATCCATGTTGGTGCAGGCGGAGAAGCTTTCTTCCCTCGGCCAGATGAGCGCGGGCATCATCCACGAAATCAACAACCCCCTGAACTACGCCAAAACGAACCTCTACGCTCTGCGCAGTTTCGCCAAAATGCTCCCCGAGGAGGAGCGCGAGGATTTCAATGAAATTACCAGTGACGTCGAGGAGGGACTCGAGCGTGTCGTGCAGATTGTGAAAGACTTGAGAAGCTTCGCGGTGAAGGATAAGATGCAATTCTCAGACATCAATCTGGCCGAAGTGGTCGCGGCCAGCTCGCGGCTCCTCGGCAATCGGCTCACCCAAATCGACTTCTCCGCCCAAGTGCCTGATCACATCCACGTTAACGGGAACTCCAACCAACTTTGCCAGGTTTTCATCAATTTCCTGCAAAATTCTCTCGATGCTCTCCGGGAAATAAATCGGGAAAATCAGGACGGCCGCATCCGCGTCTCATTCACCGAACTCGCTGATTCTCACTCCCTTCACTTTGAAGACAACGGCTGTGGAATTTCTCCGGAGAATCAGAAGCAAATCTTTGATCCCTTTTATAGCAGTAAAGATATTGGCCAAGGAATGGGTCTTGGGTTAAGCATCTGTTACCGCATTCTCGAACAACACGGAGTGACTATCGAAATTGAGAGCGAAGTGAACAAGGGGACCCGGTTCACGTTAAAATTTCCAGTCATTCCGGAAGACGACGAAGCCGACCAGCCAGCAAACACAGTCCAAAAAGTAAAAATTGATTCGGAAAAATCATGAGTGAAACCAATGCCACCTCTTCGTTGAAAGACTACTACGTCCTTTTCGTGGATGACGAGGAGAAGACCCAACGAGCTTTCTCGCGCCTTTTCGGTGGCGAGTTCAAAATTCTTCTGGCCGGAGATGGAGCCGAAGGGTTCGAAATCTTCAAGGAACGTCAGGATGAGATCGGAGTGATCGTCACCGATCAGAAAATGCCCCGGCAGACCGGGGTGCAGTTTCTGGCCAAAGTGGCCGAAATGAACAATGATGTCGTGCGCATTCTTTCGACCGCTTACGCGGAGCTGGATGCCGCCGTGGCAGGAGTGAACGAAGGCGGCATTTACCGCTACGTCACCAAGCCCTGGGACGTCCCCGAGCTGGAAATCACCCTCCGTCGGGCCATGGAGCTCTTCCTGCTGCGCAAAGAACAAGCCGTGCAGCGGACTTCCGGCACTCTGGACATCGATCAACTGATCTTCAACCAGCGGGTCACCGGATTGGCATTCAATCAGGCCGCGAATGCGGAGAGCGTGCCGCCTGCCTACTCCAGTGGCACGACCGTCTTCCTCGGCATGCTGGGCTGGCAAGGCCTCGGCGATGGCGAGCCCGTCGACTGGACCGGCCGTTATCTGGCCATGAAGGACTTCTTCCAAGCCGTCTACCGGGAGACCAGCGAGAATCTCGCCGGCCGCAGCGAACTCGATTGGTCCCGCCCCACTCCCCCCACGGCCGCGATCGAAGCGGCGGCGGTAGGGTGCACGGGACTGAGCGTGGAAACTGGTGACCGGAAGGGCAATTGGCCCGGCCCCGCGCCCCAGCTGGCCGAGACCCTGCGTCCTCTCATGCTCGCTTTCTCGCAACTGATTGCCCGCCTTCCGGATGGAGCCTGCGACGTCATCCCGGACGGGGATATTGTTGACTTCCGCTTCTCCGGTGTGCCCTTGAAGGATGGTCAACTTCTTCTCGCTTCCGATCCCGAAGGCACTCCCGTGCTCGCTAGCCTGCTCGGTGCCTGCCTGCAAGTCGCTTCCGCAGGAGGCCATCTCAGCCTGGTCCCCAGCCACAATGGACTGCACCTCCGGCTCGAATTTGAAGAAGGAGCCGCCGAAGAGGATGCAGGCTTGCTGGCGGTGCAACAACTCGCGGCCAATTCCTAGGAACTGGCAGCGTCTTTCTGAACAGTTCAGTATTGCCTTAGCCGCCATCCTCCCTTCAGATAGCGCCGTGATCACCCGCGCCCGCGAAGTTCTCCGCGATGTCTTTGGCTTTGAGGAATTCCTCAGCGGCCAAGAGGCTATCGTGAAACACATCCTCTCCGGGCGCGACGGCCTCGCCGTCATGCCCACGGGCGGCGGCAAGAGCCTCTGCTACCAGCTGCCCGGGCTGGTCAAAGAGGGCGTCACCCTGGTGGTCTCGCCCCTCATCGCCCTGATGAAAGATCAGGTCGATGCCCTGCAAGCGCGGGGGGTGGCGGCGGCGGTCATCAACTCCACCCAAAGCTGGGACGAGCAGCGGCAAATTTTGGACCAGGTGCGCGCCGGAGAAATCAAGCTTCTCTACGTCGCGCCCGAACGCTTCCGCGCGGGCAGCTTCACTTCCGCGATTTCGCAAACCGGGATTGCCCTCCTCGCCATTGACGAAGCGCACTGCCTGAGCCAGTGGGGTCACGATTTCCGCCCCGACTACCTCCGCTTGGGGCAGGCCCGCCGCGATCTGGGCAATCCCCAGTGCGTGGCCTTCACTGCCACCGCCACGCCAGTGGTGCGCAAGGATATCCTGCAGGTCCTCGCTCTCCAGGAGCCTTTCGAGACCATCACCGGATTTGCCCGCCCCAACCTCAGCTTCAACATCACCCCAGTTTCCAAGAAGGCGGAAAAATACAAACGCCTGCAAGAGATCATCGCGGAATACAAAACCGGTATCGTCTACTGCGCAACGCGCAAAAAGGTGGACGAAGTGAGCGAAACCTTGGCCAGTTGGGGAGTGAAAGTGGCCGCTTACCACGGGGGGATGACTGATCAGGAACGGGACCGGGTGCAAAACAGCTTCATCTCCCGCAAAAAAGACATCGCGGTTGCCACAAACGCCTTCGGCATGGGCATCGACCGCAGCGATGTCCGCTTCGTGGCCCACTTTGAGGTTCCCGGCAGTGTGGAAGCTTTTTACCAGGAGGCAGGCCGGGCCGGACGCGATGGCGAAGCCGCCTGGTGCGAGCTGCTGTGGAACTTTGCCGACACCCGCACCCAGGAGTTTTTCCTCGAAGGAGTCAACCCCGGCCCCGGGGTGGTGCGCGACCTCTATCAATGGCTCTGTTCCACTGCGGATGGCAACCAGGAAGTCCACCGCAGCCTCGACGAGATGCGCGACGAGATCGGGGTCTCCAATGGCATGGCGGTGGGTAGCGCCCTCTCCCTATTGGTCAAGGCCGGCTACGTGCAGCGCTTCGAGGTGCCCGGGCAGCGCCTGCGCGGCACCCGCCTGCTGAAACCCGGAAGCCCGCTGGAGCTGGACGAGGGCGCCATGCTCGAGAAGGAGCGTCGCGACCGGCAAAAGCTGGAGGCCATGATCACACTTTGCGAATCCGCAGGCTGCCGCCAAGAGTGGATCCTCGACTACTTTGGGGAAGAAGGGCAGGAATGCGGCACTTGCGATGTCTGCCGCAGTGGACAAAGCGGGAAAAGGCGCGACCTCAACGAGGCCGAACTGCTCATCGTGCGCAAGGCCCTCAGTGGCGTCGCCCGGATGAGTGAGCGCCTTGGCCGCACCTGGCAACCCCGCTTTGGGCGCGGAAAAATTATCCTCATGCTCACCGGCAGCCAAAGCCAGGAAATCATGAATGCCGGTCTCAACCGGCTCTCCACCTATGGCCTCCTCAAAGAAGAAGGAGCCGCCTTTCTCAATGAACTTTTCCCCGCCCTCGCCGACGCCGGTCTGGTGCAGACCATCCGCAAAGGCGACTACCCCCTCCTCATTCTGACTGATCGGGGCCACCAAGTGATGATGGGCAAGCGCAAAACCCGCTTGGTCTGGCCGGAACGCAAGGCCGCGGCAGAAAGGGAGGAAGGCCCCTTCGACTCCCGGATCTACTCCCGCCTCGCCGACCTCCGCACCCGCTTGAGCAAGGAGGAGGGATGCCCGCCCTACATGATCTTCAGCAACCGGGCCCTCGAAGGCTTTGCCCGCGTCCTGCCCCAGACCATCGAAGAAGCCCTGCAAATCCCGGGCATCGGCCCGAGCAAAGCCCAGCAATACGGCGAGCAATTCCTCGCCATCATCCGGGAGATGAATCGCACGTGAGAGGCAAAGAACCTGAAGACAGGCGTGGAGGAAGGATCGTTTCGGCCGCAAAGAGGCTCAGAAGCCGCAAAAATGAAGGCGCGCAGTTCTTTCTTAGTCGGTAATCTGTTGGCTTTCTCTCAGGCTGAATTGCTTTTGTTTTTTGAGAATACTGAGGGCTTCGCGATTCCCTGCAGGACGGTTTGGTGGCCTCCCGCAACCTTGCAGGATTGTTTCGTGCCCGTGTAATGGCGCATGAGGGGGAGAGCACAAAGGCCTCCTGATGCCCGCTGGAAGAGTGCTCAACTACTCACTTTCTTGGTCGTTCCAATCCGAGTGCCCGAAGCGAGTGCGCCCTGCCTCTGCTACAAATCTTCATAAACTACTGGAGCCCCCCGGCAGGTGAGGCAGAGTAGACGGCGATGAAAGTCAATGTCCCGCCCCCTCCCCAGGTCCTTTTCCGCCAATTCGAGGCGGGCGAAATCTCCCGCGCCGAGCTCCAGGAAAGCTGTGCCCTCCATCAGCGCGAAATGATTGCCGAAATCGAAGACATGCGCCGCAATCCCCTCGCCGCCTACTTGGAGGAACTCTTTATCAAGCGCGAAGCGGCCAAGGTCCGGCGCGATCATGGCGAAGGGCTCGCCCGCGAGGTCTTCGTCGCCCTTGCCGAATTGCCCGACTTTCCCCCCGCCCTCCTTCTCTGGAATGCCGACCATCGTGATGTCCCCTTCCACTGCTTTTTCCGCCTCCGGCGCGAACCGGTTTTCCGCCTTCTTGAGCTCCGCAACAATGGCATGAGCGTGAGCGCCAAGGTCGAATATGGCTCCAGCAAGCGCAAGCTCGCCACCCGCGAGACCTTCACTCTCCATCGTGGGGCTGGCAACCGCTTCACCGTCACCAAGCGCAAAATCGACTTCAGCTGAGCACCCGCCGCAGCCGGTCACGCGCGGTTTTTTCCTCAATGCGCCGGCCCATGTAGGCCACGAGAATTCGCCCGCACTCCCGGCCAGCGATGTTGTCCCGCACCTCGGTCTCGGACTCCTTGCGCCCGGAGGCCGCCTGCCTGATGTCCGTCAATCCAATGAACCAGGAGACCAGCCAGCCCGGAGGGCCGAGAAGATAGCAACCCATGTGGAAATAAAGATGGCGATACATCTCACCCTCCTGCCCGTTTTTCCAAAGGTCATCACGAAATCCCGTCGTCGGCAGATGGCGACTGCGGATACGCCGACGAATGTGAGTGTATTTACGATAGAGCAAACCCAGTCCCAAGCGGTAGCGGGCCAGCAAAGTGCGCCCGGCAGCCAGCCGCAGAACAGCAGTGAGAAAGCGATCGAGCGAGGTCATGATCAAGAATCGGGAAGCAAGGTCAGCACCGCCTGCAGCACGGACTGATGGAGCTCGGAAGGAGATTGGGAGGCATCAAAGCGATGAACCCAATCCTCCTGCAAATCCGAAAAAATACGGGCGCAGGCCGAAAGGGTTTCGCTCTTCTCAAAAGCATTGCCCTCTCCATCCCGGATTCCAATCCGCTGCAAAGCCGCCTCGACGGGCAACTCCAGCAGCAAAACCGCATCCGGCACCGGAGCGAAGTCTTCATTCTGCCGCCGGATTTCCTGCGGATCAAAGCCCCGTGCCCCTTGGTAGGCCATGGTCGAAAAATAATACCGATCCAACAGGACCACCTTTCCCGCTTCCAAGGCTGGCAAAATGACGTGCTCGACATGGTCGCGCCTGTCCTCATGAAAAAGCGCCAACTCTTCCTCCGGCCCCAAGCGGCCTGTCACCATGGAATCGCGCAATTTTTTCCCAAAGGGGCCATCGGAGGGCTCCCGGGACGACACCACCTCGTAACCTCGCTCTTGCAAGGCCTCGGCCAACAAAGCCACTTGGGTGGACTTGCCCGTGCCATCAATTCCTTCAAAGACAATCAGCATTTCGCGCAAGGCAATACCCCATCGAACCGAAAACCTCCCGCAAAAAAGCCCTCCCGGAGGAGGGCTGAACGAAAAATATTGAGACGGAAGGCTGCCTCACTTCAAAGGAAAGTGGGAACGCACCATATCCTTGCCTGCAAAATGGCAGCCAAAGCATCCCGGCACGCCGTTGCCGCCACCCACTTCTTTGGTCGCATCCACTGCCGAGGTGAACTCAGTCCAATACCAGCCCTTGCCCATATCGGTGTCATCATGGGTCTTGGCCATCACCGCCCAACCAGTCAGGTTCTTATCGTTATCAAAGAGTTCCTTAATCACGACCGACCCCTTGGGGTGCTGATCATTACCCGCGGTCATGGAATCGGCCACGATCTTATTCATGAAAACGCGCACCGGCCAGCTGTAGTCAAGGTGAGGCCCCACGGAGGGGTGCATGTCGGTCTCCTTGGCCGGAAAATCCTTGTATTTTCCTTCTTTCAAGTAAGCAAAGAGAGCTTCCCGCTCCAAGGGCACCTCCAGGTCCACCTCGGGTGTTTCCGCAGTAGGCAGCCACTGGGGATCGACCGCAGGCTGCTCGGCAGAGGCCTCTGCATCCGCATCGCTGATCGCTGCTGTTCCCTCGGGATTGGAAGCGGTGCGTTCCGCTCCATTTTCGGGAACGACTTCATCACCCACGCCCTTGGCTGCTCGCAACACGGGATAGTATTGGGTGAAAACGAAATCGTCTTGGGCCTGCGTTTCGTGACAAGCATTGCAGGAGCTGCTCGGGTGCGCCTTGGTTTTGTCCGCCAACGTTCCCTCCTTGGGATTGGTGAAGGTGAAGTAAGCCCAGTTCCCCGGAGCATCCGGAAAATGCTCCTTACTCTTGATCGTCGCCTCCAACCCGGAGAATTCCCCCATGAAGTAGCCCGCCCCGCTGGATGCGGTCTTGCTCCCGACCAGGGACATCTCTTTCACCAGAATGGTGCCATCCGGAAACTCTCCCGTGGTCCGATAGTGATCGTAGCTCACCGGATCAATATAGACCGAATGAAACTCCGGAAAGGTAGCCGCCCCTCCATTCATATCATTGGGAGTCAGCGGGGTGCCTACGTAGACCCAAGTCCGGTAGCCAGTGGGGCGTATTAACTCGCCATCGGCATTGATTTCGAAGAAGGCATTCGCTTTCCCCTCCGCTTGGGCAGTGCTTTTCTCACAGGAAGTCAGAAAGAGGGGTGCCGAAAGGACGAAGAGAGCGACGGAGGCGGTGGCCAATTTGCCAAACGCCCGAGCGGAAACAATTTGAGTGGTAGACATCTTATTATGAGCATGTTGAGGTTATTAAGATCCGCATTCCCAACCCACTGGGGCAATGAAAGGAACGAAGAACAGTGGAAACCTAACAAAGACCTGAGAAAATTAGAAGAAATCTTGGCGATTATTTGTAAATAATTATCAGCAAATTGTCTTAGACCACAAAAAAAGCCCGGGAGTCTATCCCGGGCTGCAATAAAGAGATCGTCAGCAGGAGCTCAGCTGACTCGGGCAAACTTGGCCTCGATGCGACCAATGGCGAAGGCTTCCAGCGCCTCATCTTCGAACTTCTCCACCACTTCTGCCGAGAAACCCTGCGCAATCATGCGCCGCGCGCTGGCCGGATTAATCCCGCGACTACAGAGATAATAGATTTCCTCGTCACTGACCCGACTGGAGGTGCTGCCGTGGGAGCACTTCACTTGGTCGGCATTGATTTCCAACCCCGGCATGGAGTTGGCCTCGGCCTCGTCGCTCATGAACAAATTACGACAAGTCTGGTAGGCATCAGTGTAATGGGCCCCTTCATCGACGAAGATCAAGCCCGAAAACACGGTCTTGCCCTTGCCGAAGAGAGTGTTCTTGAAAAGAAGATCGCTGCCCGTATGGGGCGCGCCGTGGTGCTGGAAGGTGCGCTGATCGTATTCCTGCCCGGTGGTGGGGATGGCCACCGAAAGAATCTCGGAGTTGCTCTCCGCCCCATCGACCGTGGAGTAAGTCTCTTCCCGCGCCCAGCTCGCGCCAATATGAATCGACCCCGTCTTGGTACGGGTATTCTTGCCCAGTTTGGAATCGGCCAAACGAATGAATTGGCTCTGCTCATTGAGCTCTTGGGAGACCAGATAGCGCAATTCGCTCTTGTCCATCGCGATCAGATCACTCACCGAGACCACGGTGGCGGCATCGGACTCATTGGCACTCACAAAGCGCTCGAGCACCGTCGCCTTTCCGCCCGACATCCCGACAATGAGGGTGTAAGGCAGGGTCGTCACGCCCTCGCCGCTGACGAGGTGAACGATCTCGATCGGCTTCTCGCAAGCAATGCTGATATTGAGCGCAATACCGCCTTCACTCTTGGCGCGATGGAGGGCCGCCAGCTTCGGGGAGCCCAGCTTGCCCTGCAACGGGGGCAAAATGCCCTCGATGCAATCACCGTAATCGCGCAAGACATCTTCCAGCGGACCCGCGACGATTCCTTCTGGAATCTCGCCCTCGGTGGCGATCAACTCATTGTTGCAGAAGACAAAGCGCAGGGCGTCGGTCAGCGCGGGCTCGGGGAGCCCCTCAGCTTGTCCCCCGTGCACGATTTGCGCGTCGGCAAGGTTCCCCTTCTTATAGGAACCAAACCGCCAGTTTTCGTCCTTGCGAGTCGGCCAGTCGAGGCGTTCGTATTCTTTCTCCGCGTCACTGCGGAGCTTCTCATACCAGGCGGGAAAGCGGGTAGTCAGGGTAGTCATTTCTTGAAAATTGGTTATTTGTCACTTTGAGGATCTGGAAGATAATGCGCTAAATCGGCAAAATCCTTGGGGCGGCCACTGGCCATCTTATTCGCTCTGAGGTCTGGCAACGAAATCATGGGAACTTGCATCTCTCCGATTGGCCAATGAGTGTGACGCTGGAAACAGTCTTCGAACTCAACCCCGGGAATAGAGACGAAAATCTCAATCTTCCAAGGTGGATTCCCAAAACGAAAAATGCCATGCCCCCGATAATCAAGAACCGGACATCGCGCTCAATCGACAATTGCAAAAACTCTCTGAAGTCCTTGTGCAGTTCCTCGTTCATGGGGGTAAGTTTGCTTGCGGAGGGACTCCAAGAGAGTCATTTTGTCACGACCAGTCATCGCCATCCATTCTTCACGCTCAACCGCTTTCGCTTCCTCAAAGGAATCGAAAACTTCTAACTTGCCACGGGAAGAGGAGGATTCGGATTTCATCTTGAGCGAGAAAAATTCTACCCCACGCTGCCTTCCATCTCCAGCTCGATGAGCCGCTTCAATTCAACGGAATACTCCATCGGGAACTCGCGCACGAGGTCGTTGATGAAACCGTTGACCGCCAGGCTCATGGCCTCAGCCTCGCCGATGCCCCGCTGCTGCATATAGAAGAGCATCTCCTCGCTGACCTGACTCACACTGGCCTCATGCTGGGTGACGTGGTCGTTGCCGCGCACGGTGATGGCGGGGTAGGTATCGGTCCGGCTGTGGGAGTTGATGAGCAGAGCATCACACTCGGTGTTGTTCTTGCAGCCCTTAAGGTGCTTGGGAATGTGCACCTGCCCCCGATAAGTGGAGCGCCCTTCGCCCACCGAAATGGACTTGGAGACCACGTTGGAGGTGGTGTTGTTCGCGGCATGAATCATCTTCGCACCGGTGTCCTGGTGCTGACCATCGTTCGCGAGCGCGATGGAAACCACCTCGCCGCGGGCGCCTTCGCCCTTCATCACCACGCCGGGATACTTCATCGTCAGTCGGCTGCCGATATTGCAGTCAATCCAGCGCACTTCCGCTCCCTCATGAGCCACTCCCCGCTTGGTGACGAGATTGTAAACATTGGAGGACCAGTTCTGCACCGTGATGTATTGAATTTTGGCATTCTTAAGCGCCACCAGCTCCACCACTGCCGAGTGCAAAGTCGCGGTCTCGAACTTGGGCGCGGTGCACCCTTCCATGTAAGTGATTTCGGAATCCTCGTCCGCGATGATCAGGGTCCGCTCGAACTGCCCGAAGTTCTCGGAGTTGATGCGGAAGTAGGCCTGCAAGGGCTGCTTCAGCTTCACCCCCTTGGGCACGTAGATGAAGGAGCCTCCGGAAAAGACCGCGCTGTTGAGGGCGGAAAACTTGTTGTCGCCCGTCGGAATGACCTTGCCGAAATAAGGACGGAAAATCTCCTCATACTCGTTGAGACCCTCCTTGGAGTTCACGAAAATAACGCCCTCTTTCTCGAGCGCCTCCTTCATATTGGAGTAAGCGGCCTCGGAGTCATATTGCGCTTCCACCCCCGCGAGGAAGGCGCGCTCTTGCTCGGGAATCCCCAGACGCTCGAAAGTCTCCAGCACCTCGGCCGGCACTTCATCCCAACTCCGCTTCGGCTTCTGGCCATCGGAGAGGTAGTAGCGAATGATGTCGAAATCGATATTATCGAGGTCCTTAGTCGCCCAATTGGTCGGCATGGGCTTGCTTTCGAAAACCTCCAAGGCCTTGTGGCGAAACTCGCGAATCCAATCCGCGTCCTTCTTCACATCGGCGATGTAATCGACCGTGGCCTTGGTCAAGCCCCGCCCGGCATCGTATTTGTGATTCTCCGGGAAAGTGAAATCCCCCTTGGAGCGATCGATGTCGATCGCCTCCGCCGTGCTCGTATCGGGTTCCAGCGTTGCGGTGTCGTAACTCATGCTGCCACCTCCTCTTTCAAAAAGTCATAGCCACTCTTCTCCAGCTCGAGAGCGAGGGACTTATCGCCACTTTTCACAATTTTGCCATCGGACATGACGTGGACGTAGTCAGGCTCGATGTAGTCCAACAGGCGCTGGTAGTGGGTGATCACCAGGAAGCCCCGCTCGGGCGAACGCATCGCATTCACTCCCTTGGCCACCACCTTGAGGGCATCGATGTCGAGACCGGAGTCGGTCTCATCGAGGAGGCAGTATTTCGGGTCCAGCATCATCATCTGGAGAATCTCGTTGCGCTTCTTTTCCCCTCCCGAGAAGCCTTCGTTGACGGCGCGGGCGGTGAACTTGCGGTCCATCTCCAGCACGTCCATCTTCTCATACATCTCGTGGTAGAACTTCACGGCATCGATCTCCTCGCCCTTCGGCAAGCGGGCCTGCCGCGCCGCGCGCAGGAAGTTGGCATTGGATACTCCGGGGACCTCGGCGGGATACTGGAAAGCTAGGAATAGCCCGGCACGGGAACGCTCATCCACTTCCAGCTCAAAGAGGTCTTCGCCGTCCATGGTCGCGCTGCCTGCGGTCACTTCGTAGTCCTCATGGCCAGCCAGCACTTTGGAAAGAGTCGATTTACCCGAACCGTTGGGCCCCATAATAGCGTGGACCTCTCCTTTGGGAATTTCCAAAGAAAGACCCTTCAGGATTTCGGTTCCGTCCACATTCGCGTGCAAATTTTCAATAAGGAGACTCATCGTCGGTTGGTATTATTTTCTAGTGGTGGTGGAGCCCGGCAGAGTGCCTTTCAGGGTCAGCTCCAGCTCCCTGACCTCGACGCCTTGCGGCAATTCGAGAAAATCTTCAAGTCTAACGCCGTCTTTAAAGACCACGTCATGAATTTCACCGGTGGCTTCATCTTGGAAATGAACGTGTTCCTCCAAGTTTGGGCAGTAGCGCGAAGGTGAGCGATCAAAGTTGACCTGCCTCACCAAACCATGGCCCACCAGCGCCTCCAAGCAATTGTAAACCGTTGCCAGCGAGATGGATGGCATCCGCTCCTTGGAACGGAGAAAGACATCCTGCGCCGTCGGGTGGTCGCGATGCTCCAACAAAACCCCGTAGACTTCCTTGCGCTGCTTGGTCATGCGCAGCCCTCCCAATTCCGACGGAATTTCGTCAGAGTGAGCGGGCATGGGAAAAGGTTTGGAATCCATCGGCGCGGGGAAACTACCCCGAAGAGACCCGATCTCAAGTAAGAATAGGAATGATTCTAAGATTTTTTCCAGAAAAGGTGAAAGAAGACACTTTCGTGACAACTCTCCCGCTCCCTTGTGGCAGGATGGAGACCTGATGAAAGCACCCCTTTTCCTCACCATTCTCGCCTTTCCCCTTCTCTGCCCAGCAGAGGACCAGCCTTCCCCGCAGGACCTCTTCCGCGATGCCCTCTATGCCGAAGAAGTCACGGGAGATGCCGAAGCCGCACTGGAGAGCTACCAAACCCTCACCAAACGACTGGAAGAACACCGCGCTCTTGCCGCCCGCAGTCTCTTTCGCCAAGCGGAATGTCTGCGCAAGCTCGACCGCGACGAGGAAGCGGTGACCCTCTACCGACGCCTCCTCACCCGCTATCCCGAAGAGGAGGACGTGGCGATGCTGGCGCAACAGAACCTCCTTGCTCTCGGACACGAAGCCGAAGCTCCTGCTGCAGCCCCGGACCGCGACGAGCAGGACGAACGCATGGCCGAGTTGAAAAAGCGCATCACCCAGAGCCCCGATCTCATCAATGCCCCCGCCCCCGGCGAAGACCTCCCGCCCCTCCATCTGGCAGCCAAGAACGGTCAGCTCAAAGTTCTCGAATTCCTCGTCAAAGAGGGTGCTGATTTGCTGATTAACTGGGAAACTCAAGACCATGGCGATGGCTACCCTCTGACGTTCGCTGCGAGTGCTGGTCATCTCGCAGCCTGCCAGTTGCTCACCGAGGCCGGAGGAGCGGACGATGAGGCGGGTTCCGACGCTTTGGAAAAAGCAGTGCGAAAAAAACGAAACCACATCATCGACTATCTGTGCTCGAACAATATTCTTCCTAATTTTTCGGCTCTGAAAGCAGCCCTCTACTATGATGACAACAGCAACACTCTCAGTAGGCTGATATCAGCCTTCTCCGAAGGTGGGATTACCATGTCAGACAAGCTTTCGGAAGATAATCTTCGAAACCTCACAAATCTATCGATTGACTTAGGAAAACGATCACTACTCCACATCCTAATCAAACAGGAGGTCCCTCTCAGCGAATATCTTTATGATGAGACTGTAGACTTTGGCAATGAAGTCAAAAAAGGAGTTCTGGAAATGGCGTTCTCGACTGCTCTCCACCGAACCAACGAATACTCTTTCATAATCATCGAAGATTTGCTTCAGGCTGGCATCACTTGGGCCCCAGGGCGCAGTGCGGAGGAGTTCATGAAAAGGGCTATTAGTTTCAACTCTCCTCACAGCCCTGAAGTCCTCGCCCTCCTTCTCAAGCACGGCGGCGATCCCAATCTCCATTTTCCCCCTGACCTCTCCTTACTCGGCTTAGCTCTCGAAAGAACCAACTCGCCTAACGAGGAGGAGAAAGAACGGGCTCAAAAGATGATCGAGATCCTCCTTTCGGGTGGAGCCAGCTGGAAAAAGGCGGGAAAGCACATTCTCCATCAATGCGTGAGACTGGACGCAGGCGACTCTCTCCGCCAAGCCTTGGAAGAGGGAGTCTCGCCCAATCACAAAGACAAAGAGGGCCGGACTCCCGCCGATCTCGCGGTCGAACAAGAGCGAGTCGAGTGCTTGAGGATTCTGCGGGAATTCCAAGCCGAGTTGAATCCAAAGAGCCTCTTTACCCTCATCGAGGACTTACCTGAACAGCGAAGAACGATGACTCTGGGAGGTCCTTTGCAGCCCATTTCCAAAAAAATTTCAGACCCCGAAATAGAGCGCTTACTGGCGACCCTGCATGCCGCCCTCGCCTTCAAGCCTTCTCTCGAGGTGGAAACTCAGGTCCATCTCAATCACGCGCAATCCAGCTTAAATTTGACCTTGCTCTCCGCAATCTGCCGGAAAGATTGTTCGACCACTGACTCGATCGGCTATCAATTTCTCAAGGCCCTCCTTGAGGCAGGAGCCAATCCCAACGGCAGCGTTAAGGAGCGAGCGGATCGATGGCCCGAGAATCATACCCATCCTCTCAACCTCCTTCTACTTGAAGATGGAAAAACAAACCGCTCTCAACGGATCTCCGGCAGCATTTCTGGCAGTCCCGCTAAGGGCCCTCTTCCCATTGACGCGATCAAACTCCTTCTCAAGCAAGGCTCCAATCCCAAGCTCGCTTATCTCGCCAACCATGATCTCTATCTCAATACCAATTCCAACGGGGATACCACCCTGCGCGAGGGCACCCGGGAAATTTTCCCCCTCCTCTGGCACGCGGCCCACTTTGATCTCAACCACAACCCCAAACGTCCAAAACAAGTGGCCCTCTCATACGGGCTCCCCGCCTTGGAAGGATTCCTCGATTTTTCCAGACCGAGCCTTCTAGGCCGCGGTGCACCGGAGCCCTTTTTCCTCCCATTCTCAGAGAAAGAAAACAACGATTCAGCCCCGACCTTCGGTGCCATTCTGAAAAAACTACGCACCGAATACGAGGGCAAGCTCGACCTCGAAAAACCCTTCACCATCAACCGGCTAACCGACGGAGAAGAGAGCACCATCACCCTCGATCCCACCCAGCCCGAGAGCGCGCGGTTCCAACTGCAATGGGGCGACATCGTGGAAATTCCCTGAATGCGCAAGATGGCCAAGTTCGCAAAATCCATGAAGAGAAGGGCATCCCACTGGCCAAGCCTTTGCCTCTCCCTCCAGGTTTTTGTCCTCACCTTCCTCGCCTTCGCCTACTACCAACGGGAAGAAAGCCGCCTGCAAGCCGACTATGAACGAAAAGCCTACCAGCACGGAACGTGGCTCCTGGACCTCCTCACCGGCGAGCCAGGTGGCGAGTCCATTCGCGCCGGCCTCCTTGGACAGAACCGGGCGGTGACCACTGCCGTCCCCAGTTGTGAAGACCTGGCCTCGGTGTGGATTCCTCTCGCCGCCCAACCAGCCGAGACCAGCCGCCAGCTGGAGGCCGATTTCCAAGCGACACTGAACCTCGCACGCGAGGAGGCCCTCCGGGCTTTGCTCGCCCTGCGCGATGATCCCCATCTCGCCGAGGCCCGCACGCAGAGCGGGCTACCGCTCGAGCCCCTCGTCTGGCATCGCCTGATGCTCCTCGCCGGAGATTCCCGCAGTCGCTTTTTCGGCAAAGAGCTGGTCCGCAGCCTCACCGCCCAACCCGGAGAACTCAACCAGCGGCTGCTCAACGATGCCCGTCCCCATCTCCCTGAAGCCGATTTCACTCTCGCCAGCAGCGTGATCTCGACCCAGATCACCGTCCTCAACGCCTTGCAAAAGGACCCGCCTCCAGAGAACGGGGAAAGCGCCTGGCCCAAGGAAGGCCGTTTCACTCTGCGGCAAGGCAACGTCCTCCAAGTCATCTCTCTCCCCTCACTTGCCCGCCATGTGGAGGAAAGAGTCGCCCAGAGCTTCGTCGGACCCCCGCCCGTCTGGCAAACGCCGCAATGGCTCGCCCCCCGCCTGCGCTACCGCGAGCACCCTCTGCCCTTCCCCTCCCTCGGTACAAACACCGTCAAAGAGCTCACCGCAGAGGAAGCTTCCCAGTCCCCCCTTTTGCGCAACGGCCCTTTCACCCTCAATCTTTCCCTCGACCCGGGGAAGATGCAGCAGCAGATTCGTAGCGAGCTGCGCGAACTTCTCATCCTCCTCACCACCAGCTGCCTCGTCATCACCATTGCCAGCTTCTATCTCTTTCTAGCCTGGGACAAACAACGACGGCTGACCGCCCTGCAGGCGGACTTCGTAGCCAGCGTCTCGCATGAACTGCGCACCCCCATCGCTTCCATCGGTTTGCTCGCCGAGCGCTTGGAAAAAGAAAGGCTCTCTCCCGGGAAGGTAGCCGAATATCACCATTTCATCGGCTGCGAAGGACGCCGCCTGCAAGTGCTGGTAGAAAACATCCTCGATTTTTCCCGACTGGAAAAAGGCCTCCAGCACTACCACCGCGAGCCCACCGACCTGGCTTCCCTCGCCCGCGAAGCCGCGCAATTGCTACGCCCCCGCGCCCAAGAGAAAGGGCAAACCCTTCACGAAGAAATCTCCCTGCCTCCCGACTATTCTCCTCTCCTCGACGGGCTCGCCATCCGCCAGTTGCTCGTCAATCTCCTCGACAATGCGGTCAAGTTCACTCCCAGAAAGGGCGCCATCCGGCTCCACGTCTCCAGCCACGAGCACGAGTTGCGGCTCGTGGTCAGCGACACCGGGCCAGGCATCCCACCCAGCGAGCGGGAGCGCGTCTTCCAGCGCTTTCACCGCCTCGAAACGAATACCGAAAAAACCGGCGCGGGCATCGGGCTCAGCCTCGTGCGCCACATCACCCACGCCCACGGGGGCACGGTCCGCATCACCAACAACGAGGATTCTGAGAGCGGCACCCGAGTCGAAGTCATTCTTCCCCTTCAGTTAAGCTCATGAAAGACCAGTCCGCCCGCATCCTTATCATCGAAGACGAAGCCCCGTTGCGCATCGGGCTCGCCGACTCGCTGACCGCCGAAGGCCACCGCGTGCTCACTGCCGAGGAGGGAGAACAAGGTCTGCAAAAAGCACTCAGCGAAAAGCCCGATCTCATCCTCCTCGACATCATGATGCCCGGGCTGGACGGCTTTGCCCTCTGCCAGGAACTGCGCCGACGGGGCGAACAAACCCTCGTCCTCATGCTCACCGCCCGCGGGCTGGTGGCCGATCGGGTGCGCGGACTGGACTCCGGCGCCGATGACTACCTCGTCAAGCCCTTCAGTCTGGGCGAACTCCATGCCCGCGTGCGCGCCCTCCTTCGCCGCTTAGAAACCGGAAAATCCGCCCCCCGCACTCTCACTTTGAGCGAAGTCACCATTGATTTCACTCAACAGCGCGTTCACCGCGGCCCACGCGAAATCTCTCTCACCCGCAAGGAATTTGGGATGCTCGCGCTTCTGGCCAGTCGATTGGGCCAACCCGTCAGCCGCGAGGACTTTTTCGATCAGGTCTGGAGCTACGGCAGCTATCCCACCACCCGCACGGTGGACAACCATCTCGCTTCCTTGCGGAAAAAACTGGAGCCCAACCCCCGTCAACCCCGTCACCTCCTCACCGTGCCCGGTCAGGGCTATCGCCTGCAGCCTTAGGGCCAGGCCGTCACCACCCGCAATCCGTCAGTGCCTCCTCAGGATGAGTCAAAAAAAAGCGGAAGACCCTTATTCGAGTCTTCCGCCTGTTTTTCAAAGGAGGGAGCCCTTATCCTCTTTTCCTCCACACCAGGAAGAGACCGCCCAAGCCGAAGAGAAGGGCACTGGAAGGCTCGGGCACGACGGTGTATTCCGCCACGACATCATAGAGGTGGATATTTCCCGAGATACTCCCTTGTCCCCAGGTGTAGAGGCGCACCTCCCCGGTGGTGACGCCCTGGGGAAGCTCCCCACCCGCGAAAGAGATGGTCGTCGCCCCGCCGATTCCCGCGCCGGGATTGCTCACCGTGCCGACCAGGTCGTCAACGGTGAAGCCATTGCCGTCGGCGTCGATGGCAAGCTGGAAGTCGGTGTCCGCCCCGGTGCCATTTCGCCAGAGGCTGACGCTCACCGAATCCCAGTCGAAGAGGGAGCCTCCGAGGGCGGTGGAGTCGAGAGTGATGGAGAAGAAGGCGTTGTTAGTGAAGGCTCCTTGCGCGGTGGTGGCATTGCTGGAGCTACGCACATTCCATTCCTCGCCAGCTTCATAGGGGTCTGAAGAAGTCGGAGTGCGCCAATCCTGGATATTGGCCGCCACGGTCAAATTCACCGTGCCGTCGCTATCCACCACAGGCGCTGGTCTGTTGCTCCCGATGGGGGTGGAGCCACCAGAATCCGACCGCCCGGAATTGTCACCCCACTCCAGGTCACTGGCTTCGTTTGAGTCAGCCAGCCGGCCATCGATGTCGATGACCGCTGCGTGGGCACCCGTCGCCAGAGCGCATCCCAGCGCCAGCGAGCCTTTCATTGTCATTGTCTTTTTCATGGAGTCTTTTGTTTTTTTCTTTTTGAGGAAAAAGGGGGCCAAGGGAGTTTATCGGGCCTCGAGCCGAATCTCGTCGAGATACCAGCCCGCGTAATCGGCCTCCGATCCGGCCTGGAAACGGAACTCGATACGAATGGCCTTCCCAAGGGCCTCGGCGGGAAGAGGGAGGTCGTTGACCGCAGTCCAGGGCGCTTCACTGGAATCCCCATCACTGGCGGTAGCGAGGGCTTCTCCAAGGGCCTCTCCGGTGGCGTGGTCCACGACAAAGACCCCCGCAGTCGCGCCCTCAGCGAGGTCGAGGGCTTCCTGATAGCTCAGGCTGACCGGGGTGGTCACGGCGGTCAGGTCAATCACGGGGGTGGAAAGGGTGGTCTCCGTCTGGGGAAGGTAAAAGCCTTTCACCGCCGCCTCGCCACTTTCCGGATCCCCGGAGGCGCTGCCTAACACGGTGCCCCAACAAGCGGACGAGCCATTGGCTCCGGTCGTTATCCGGCCCCCTGCGGAATCGGTATCGGGGGTCCCATACTCCCAGTCCGAGCCCTCCCGGGTGGAGACAGTGAAGTTGCCGTTGTCGCTCTCGAAGTCGGCGGCAAAGAGCGGAGGCACGGGCTCTCGAACAAGGACGAAGAATCGTTGCGCACCCACTTGCCGGACTCCGGAGAGCACGTGCGTTCCCGTTTCGCTCGCAACGATGTCTTCATAGACCTTTTCGCCATCGTCATAGAGGGGCCATGTCGCCGGATCGGCGGTCAAGTCGGTGCTGCTTCGCAAATCATACTGGAAGCCGGCCAGACTCGGCCAAGTGAACTCCAGCCCGTCCTCCTCCTGTGAGAGGGTGAGTTCGAGACCCGAGCCAGCAGCCACCTCATACCCGGCGACGACGTCATACAGGTGCATGTTTCCCGACGGGCTGCCATTGCCCCAGTGGTAGAGGCGCACCTCCGCCGTCATCACCCCTTTGGGCAAATCGTCACGGCCCAAGCTCAGGGTGCTGGCTCCGGCGAGGCCGGGCTCCAAGGTGGTGGGGCTTCCCACCAGATCCCCGACATCGAAACCATCGTCATTGGCATCGACCGCGAGCTGGAAGGTGGGATCCGCCCCGCTGCCATTGCGCCACAAGCTGACGCTCACCGATTCCCAGTCAATGAGATCGAAACCGTTGGCAGTTGTATCCAAGGTGATGGAGAAGTAGGCCTCGTTGGCCAGGGCGGCCTCGGCATCGAGCCCATTGTGAGAGCTCCGCACGTTCCACTCTTCTCCGGCATCGTATTCCCCTGCGGAGTAATGCACGCGCCAATCTTGAATATTGGCGGTGACGGTCAGGGTCACAGTGCCGTCGTCGTCGGAGACCGGGTCGGGTCGGTTGGTGCCCACCGGGACGCTATTGACCGTGCCCGAATCCCCCCGTCCGGAGTTGTCTCCCCATTCCAGAGCACTTTCTTCCTCCGAGTTCGCCAGACGCCCGTCAATGTCGATCTCCACCGCAGAGAGCGAGAGTGAGGTCAAGATACCGGCCGCTCCCCCGATGATTGCTTTTCCGTGCCTTATTTTTTTCATAGAGTTTCCGTTTATCCCTGCCGTTCTTCAGGGCTCCAGCACTGCCACCAGGCGCAGGAACAACTGTTTCAATTCCCCGCTGGCAGTCATCTCCGCCCTTTCCTCTGCCGCCTCCAACGTCGAGCTAACCACCAGTGTGGCGCCAACTTCTTCCTGTCCCGCCTGGCCATCGGCCAAATACCAATTTTGCAAATCAGGGGACCACATCCAGGTGCCGGAGACATCGACCGCGCCCCCCGGTAGGCGGGGGTGGGTCAGGACCGTCACCAGACCCTCGGTCGCTTGCAGCGCCAGGCCGGGAGTTTTTTGGGTTGGATCAGTACCGAACAAGGCTTCCAGTCCATTGGGGAGCCCATCCCCATCGGGATCCGCAGTGAAGTCCCGGCCGTTTTCCGAGAGGGAATAGCCCTCGATCCACGCTTGATAGCCCAGCCCGGTCACACTGAGAGCCAGCTCATCATAAACCCGCACCACCCCGTCATCGGCCTCCAGCCAAAGCACGTAATTGCCTTCCAGTTCAAAGGTCACTCCACTGTCCGGGAGAGAGGAATCATGCCACACGACCGGCGCAGGCCCCGAAAGAAAGCGCCATTGGGTGGCGAGAGTGCTCCCCTCGGGAAGGCCATCATCGCTCGCTTCCCCCCGCAAGGCCGCTTCCTCGCCCTGCCTCGCGTCCGGAGCCGCTCCGGCGAAAACCAAGGGTGCCAGATTCTTGGCGGCTTCGCCCGGACTCATCTCGCGGGGCCCCGTAGCCAAAGCGGCGACATCCTCGGCAGTAAGGGCTTCATCGTAGAAAAGGCAATAGGCAATCTGCCCCGCAAAGGGCCGCACCCCACCAGGAAGAAGCTGGTAACCGCCCAGGTGGGTGATGTTCGCGGTCTCCGCGCCATTGGAATGAGCCAGCGTTCCCAGCCCGGTGTGACTCGTCCCGCACCAATCGCCAAGCGCGGCGGGGAGAGCCTCGCTATCCATCAAGCTGCCATCGAGGTAAAGCCGGACCTCATCCCCCGGGAGGTCGATGACCGCGACCACATGCACGAATCCATCCTGGCTGGCTGCGGGAGCGAGCACGGCCTCGGCCACTGCTCCCTGGGAATTATCGGCCACCGCGAACTTCAAGAGATTTTCCTCCAAGATCAGCGCGGCTCCAATCGCCCCCCCTGCCTCCCAGAGCACCTGCGGCGTGGCCACCGGCAGGCTCGCGGGTTGGAACCAGAGCTCAATGCTCGCATCACCCGTGCTATAGGCATCGAGGTGGGTGGACACCGCCCCGCTGGGCAAGGTGGTGGACCCACTGAACTGAAAGGCTTTTTCGATAAAGTCCAGCTGCGGGGCCGGATCGGCGGAGGAGAGGATGACGCTCTCTGCCAAGGTCCAGTCCCGACCACCGGGAGGTTGCTCATTCTCCCACACGAGGTCTTCTCCCCCATCCTGCGCGGCATCGTAAGCCAGCTCCGGCTCCCGCTTGAAGTCCCCCGAAATCCCAGTCACTACTTCTTCTCCCACTGGACCAGAGAGAAGCTCCTCGATCTCGTCCCCCGCGAGGGTCCGTCCGTAGAAGGCAAAGTGAGCCACCTCGCCTGCAAAGAGTTCCACCCCGGCCGGTTGTAAAAGATAGGCCCCCAAATGAGTGCGGTCGGTGGTTTCCCCCTGCGAGGAATGGGCAATGGTGCCCAGACCCGAGTCGCTCGTGCCACACCAATCCTCCACCGCCGGGATGGCCTGGCTGGAGACCAGCACCCCGTCGAGATAGAGCCGGATCTCATCCCCGGCGAGGTCAATGACGCCCACGGCGTGGAGGTAGCCATTGCGTTCGGCAGCCGGAGCGAGGACCCCCTCCGCCACGGCCCCGGTCGATTGGTTGTCCACCGCGAATTTGAAGGAGTTTCCCTCCAAAACAAAAGAGGCTCCCACCTCTCCACCCGATTCCCAGAGCACCTGGGGAACGGCCACCGGCAGACTCTGCGGACGGAACCAGAGCTCGATACTGGCGTCGTCCTGGCTGAAGGCATCAAGATGATTGGAAAGCCCGCCTGCCGGTCGGTTCGTCCCGCCCGGGAACTGGTAGGCGGCCTCGATGAAGGCGAGATCCGGTGCCGGGTCCCCACTGCTGCGGGTCACACTCTCCGCCAGGCTCCATTCGCGCCCCCCGGGACCCACGGCCTCTTCCCAGACCGCGTTGCCATCCTCGTCGCTCGAGGCGTTGTGGGCGAAGAGGGGAGCAAATTTATAGGAAACCCCTTCTTCCTCCTCCCGCCATTCTCCCACCTCAACCCGGAAATCCACTGCTGCCGCCCCTCCCGCCTCGGGATGGCTCGCGGTCAGCCGCAGACGGTAGGGGCCTTCGACGGGAAAACGCACTCCCGTGCGCGCCTCAGTGACGTGGGTGAAACTGGCCGCCGCCGGACCGGAAATCTGGCTCCACTGATAGCTCGTGCCCGCAGGATCGAGACCCTCCCCGACTTGCGCAGCACCCTCGGCAACAAGACCTGTCGTCGTTCCGGCTAGGCAAACCGGGCTCGCCTTCGGCCAAAGGAGGGAAAGCTCCACCGGGTCGACCGCTTCGGCATCTTTTTCGAAAACAAAGACCTCCCGCACCGGCGCGATGTCATCCGTGGTCACCCGGAAGGTGGCCCCGGAGCCTTCGTCGTCCTCATCGACCGCCGCCGCCAGAGTGACGGTCCGGGGCAGCGCCCAATTCGTGCTGTCAAAGGTCAACACGCCCCCGGCGGCCACGCTCAAGTCGCCGTCTCCACTGAAGGGGGCAGTGGTCACGAGCACGGCCTTTCCCGGGTCCGCCGAAAGGCTCACCTCCAGAGAGGCTTCCCCCCCTTCGGGCACCTCCAGCTCGTTGGCGGAAAGAAGAACTTCGTAACTCGTGAACTCGCCGCGCGGAGCGGACTCGGCCGCAATGGAATCACTCACCGCCGTCATTTCCCTTTCCATCTCGGCCAACTGACGGCGCTGCGAGCTCGCGAGGTCGACGGACTCCTGGATGTCTTCCGCCAGGTTGTAGAGCTTGCCGTCCCGCAACTTCCAGTCGTCCTTGATGATCGCGCTGAGCGAACCCAAACCATCATTGGAAGTATTGAAAAGAGCGTAGCTCTGCCGCTCGGCTCCCCCCTCACCCCGCCAGAGGGCGGAAAGGTCGACCCCGTCAATGGTCCGGTCGGAGGGCAAATCCCCCCCGGCCAAGGCCGTGAAGGTGGGCAAGAGATCAATCAAGCCCGTGGTGTCGTCCCGCACCGAGCCCGCAGGAATCACACCCGGCCAGCGCACGAAGAAGGGAACCCGGCAGCCCCCCTCCCAAGTCTGGGCCTTGTTTCCTCGCAAGGGATAGGCCGACCCCACCGAGCGATCGGTGAGATTGCGATTGGAGAGCCGCAACCAAGGGCCATTGTCCGAGGCGAAGATCACAATCGTCTCCTCCTCCAGCCCCAGCGCCGTCAGCTTGTCGAGGATCCGACCCACACTGTGATCCACCTCAGCCACGACATCGTAGTAATTACTCACCCCGCTGGAGCCGAGAAAGACCGGCCAAGTGCTGCCATCGGCATTGGTGAACTCACGGTCCGACGGCCAGCAAGGCTGGTGCGTCATGGTGTGGGCGAGATAAAGAAAGAAGGGCTTCTCCTGCGCCGAGAAATCCTCGATGTATTCAAGAGCCGCCTCGGTGTAACGCCAGGTGATCTCCGCCTGCTGGCTGGGCGAGCTGAAGTCCCGAATCAGCACCTCCTCGTCGCGAATCAGGTCGTGATTGGCAATGTCGTTGCTGTGGGGAAAGCCGAGAAAGTGATGAAAGCCGTGGCGCAAGGGACCCATTTGAAAAGGGTTGTGCCTTCCCGGGTTGTAGCCCAGGTGCCACTTCCCCACCATCGCAGTGAGGTAACCAGTCTCCCGCAACACCTCCGGCACCGTCACTTCCGAGGTGTTCAAGCCGTCACCATGATTGGAAAAGAAGACCTTATTGGTGGAAATGCGCCGATCATAGCGTCCCGTCATGAAGCTGGCCCGCGAGGGCGAGCAAGCCGGCGAGGAGTAAAACTGCGTGAGACGCATTCCATCCGCCGCCAGGGAATCGATGCGCGGCGTCAACCCAAAGGCCACGTTAGGCTCCGGAATGGGACCCGAATTTGCGAGGGGAACTGGAGTGGGCCCGGAATGGGGATATTGATTCGGCGGCGCGGGATAAGTCTGGGCTCCGACATCATTGTATCCGAAGTCATCCATCAGGATGAAGACGATGTTGGGAGCCCCCGTTGCGAAAGGGCAGAGCAAGGCCAAGCCGAGCAGGCTGGAGAGGAACGCTATTTTCATGAGAGAGAAGAGGAACCGGCCACGCCTCCCACTTCCCGGTGGAGGCGGCAGTTCTACAGTCTGCAAATAAAGGTTAAGGCCTTCCTCTTGCCTATCGGTCATTCGACCGATGCGCGCGATGTGAGGAAAAGATGGGTTGCCGCCTCCCCCTCTCCTCGTAAGCTGGCCTCGTGCTCCGCCCTGCCAGCTCCGTCTCCGGCCCCTTCCGCTGGCCGGGAGCCCTCGTCGCGCTCCTGCTCCTGGGCTGCGCGGCCTCATGCCAGCGCCCCGACGACCTCCAGTCCCTCGAACACGACATCGCGCGCCTCGAGCAGGAGATCGCACCTCTTCCCCGCATCCGGCTGAATCCCAGCCCGCATACCCTTGGCTACCGGTCCCATTTCTCCCACGACGAGCACGACCGGGTCACCATCGAACTCTCATTCGCCCGCCCGGCGGACCTCGACCTCCTCGCCTTCGTGCCAGCCACCTATTCGCCAGACTCGCTGGAAGTCACCCCTCTCGGCTTTCCCAAGCGCTTTCACATCGAGCTCGCTGCTCCTGGGAAAGACTACCAGACGGTCGTTGATTACCGGGATGAGGACTATGCGGTAACCGGGATCGAGCCCCAGCTCTTCCCCCTCGCCCAACCGGTCTTCGCCGATCGCCTGCGCCTGAGCTGCACCCGCATGGGCGACGACCCCTCCTGGTGGGACGGAGAATACGTCACCGCCTTGAGCGAGATCCTGGCCTTCGCCGGTCCATGGAATGCCGCCCTCGGTGCCCGCGTGGAGGCTTCCACCGACAAGGACTACGGCTCAATCTGGAGCCGGCGCTATCTCACCGACGGCTTCTGCCTCTTCTCCCCCGTGGACGGGCAACTGCGCCATCCTTTTCTGGATTTTTACTTCAATGGTTCCCGCCTCGAACTGCTCTTCGACCTCGGCCGCTCCCGCACATTGGACGAAATCCGACTCTGGCCCGCAGTTCATTCCCTGCAATTCAACTTCCCCCAGGCCAGCGGAGTCGGTTTTCCCTCCCGCTTCCGGCTCGAGCGCCTGCACGCGCCCGGCGACCGCAAGGGAGAGACCGTGCTACGCACCGCGACCCCGCTCACCGCCCCGGGTTCCAGCCCGCACCTGCAGCGCTTCCCCTCGGTAGCGGGACGCTATTTCCGCCTCACCCTCCTCGATCCCGTGCCCGAGTTCCGCATCCAACGACCACCCCGCATCATTCTGAGTGAGGTCCAACTCCTCTCCCAGGGGCAGGTGGTCAGCGGCGAGGAGACGTCCTCCCTTGCCATTACCAGCAATGCGGGTCGCCCCCATCCCCACCTCCAGCGGCTGACCGACGGCTTGAGTACGGAAGGAAAAATCCTCCCCCTCCGCCAGTGGATCGAAGGGCTGGCCACACGAGCAGCCAAAGAACGCCGCTTGGCCAACCTGCGCCAGATACTCCACCTCCGCCGGGAGCAACGGCAGGAGCTCTTCCGCGATGCTCTCATCCTGCTGCTCATCCTTCTTCCCCTTCTCCTCGCCTTTGCCAAGCTCCTCGCCGATCGCAAGTGGAAACGGGTGCGCGACCGCATCGCCTGCGACTTGCATGATGAAATCGGAGCCAATGCCAGCGGCCTCGTCCACCTCACCGAGCTCCTCGCCGAATCCCTGCCCACACCCACGCCGAACCAGAAGGTGCTGCTCGCGGAGGCCCTCGAAACGGCCCGCCTCACCTCGGCGGAAACCCGTGACTTCGTGGGCTTGCTCGAGACCAACAGCCCGGCTTTCAATCTCCGCAAACAAATCGCCCTGCTCTGCAGCCGCCTACTCACCGGGCTGGATCACTACTGCGAAATCGCCCCCCAGGCCCGCCTCTCCCGCCTCCCCCCCGCCCGCCAGTGGGATCTCTTCCTCTTCATTAAAGAAAGCCTCAACAACATCCGCAAGCATGCCCGCGCCACCCGAGCTTCGGTCGCCATCAAGCGCCACCAGGGACACCTCCACCTCCACATCTCCGACAACGGACGTGGAGCTCCGGCGGACAGCCGCCCGCCCCGCCATCTCGAAATCCGCGCCAAGCGCCTGGGCGGCACCCTCACCGTCACCACCGCCCCCGGTGACGGCTTCCACCTCCATCTCATCCTGAAATAGCTTCCCCATGCCTCCAGCCATTCGCGTCCAGATCATCGAGGACAACGCCCGCTACCGCTCCTCCCTGCAGCACATGGTCCGCCTCACCGAGGGTCTCACCCTCGCGGCCTCCTTCTCCTGTGCCGAGGACTACCTCACCACCACTCCCCCTCCCGGCGCCGACCTCACCCTCCTCGATCTCCACCTCCCCGATCGCGACGGTCTCCAGCTCATCCCCCCTCTTCTCAAGCAACACCCCAAGGGAAATATCCTCGTCCTGACCCAAAACGCCGACCATCGCACCACCCTGGAAGCCATCCGGCTTGGCGTCTCCGGCTATCTCCTCAAGGACACCCCCATCGCTTCCATCCGGGAAGCTCTCTTCGAGATTCAACAAGGGGCTTGTCTCATCGATCCCCAGCTTTCCCGCATCGTCTTGCAAGCTCTCACCGGGCGGGGACGACCGGGGGGAGATCGTCTCCTCAGCCAGCGTGAAGAGGAGATCCTCCGCTTGCTCTCCCTGGGATACCTCAAGAAGGAAATCGCGGAGCAATTACACATCAGTTACCGCACCGTGGCCCAGCACACCGAAAATATTTACCGTAAGCTCCAGGTGCCCAACGTCGCCGCCGCCGTGGCCGCCGCCATCCGCAAGGGCCTCATCTAGCCACGCCTCCGCGACCATCCCGGGGCTCCCTGCTCACCACTTGCCGCTGCGGTCGTAGCGAACGATGCCGTCGACAATGCCGCGCACCAGTTGGTCACGGTAGGAGCCCTTCATCACCTTCTGGCGCTCGCCGGAATGACTGAGAAAGCCTCCTTCAATCAAGATGGAGGGGTGCTTGCAGTGCCGGATGACGTGATAGCGGGCATACTTCACCCCCCGGTCGGCAGCCCGCACCTCCCCCTGCATCCCCTGGTGACAAGCCTCGGCCAAGGCCCGGCTGTGGCTGCCGCAGTAAAAAGTCTCCAAGCCCTGCACATGGCTCTTCCACGTGTAGTTGTAGTGAATGCTGATGAAAATAGCGTCGCGATACTTATTGGCGATGCGGGAGCGTTCGGCCAAGGGAACGAAGCGATCGGTGTCCCGAATCATCACGGTGCGATAGCCCTTGCGCTTGAGGTAATACTCCAGCCGCATGGCAGTATCGAGAGCGAGGTGCTTCTCGTAAACCTTGCCGTAATGACCGCCAATGTCGTGGCCGCCATGGCCGGCGTCGATGATGATGGTCTTTCCGCTGACCACGCTCAGCAGTCCGCTGAGCACCAAAAGAACGAGTGTGCGTGCGATAGACTTCATAAACTCCCCAAGATTTCTTAAATTTTAAGGAAAATTAGGAAAATCGGCAAGAATTTTTGAAATTTAATCGAATAAAACGGCGGGACGCTCGGAAATTTTCCGAATTCGGTCCCGTTGCGCTTGCTGGGCCTCGGGGTCGAATTCGATGCCACCGGCGACTTGAATCTCGCCATTGTCAAAGGCCACGAGGCGAGGTTTTCCAGTTTGCCCCTGCTTGTAAATGGTCCGGTCCGCCACTTGGCCCCGGGAATCAATGAGGATGTGGACATAGCGATCGGGAGCCGCCAGGTAGAGGACATTGAGGCGTCCCTGGCGGTCGACGGTGCCCTCGGGGTGCATGTGGCGGAGGTGCTCGCCCAGCGGATAGGTCATCACCACCCGGCGCTCATCGACCAATTCGGCTTGGAAGTAGAGCATGGAGGTGCGGGCGGGGGTGAAGGTGATGAGGCGGTAATCGCGGGCCTTGCCACCGAGGCCGACCCGCTGCTCGTAGATGACGCGGCCACGGGTGAGGTCGATGGTTTTGCGGGCGGATTGGAAGGACTCGCCGGTGGGCAGGGTGATGATGGTGGAAACGGTGTATTTCCCGTAGGAGTGGAGGGGAAAAAGATTGTTGAGGTCGAGCTGTTTGGCCACCGAGCGTCCCACCGGAATCTTGGCTGCCTGGAAACTCATGGGGCGGTAGGGAGCGACGGGATTGCCCTGTTGGTCTTGCACGAGCACATTGAGCCAGGAACGACGGTTGTCACCGTGGAGCAGGAGCTCGGCCCCGGCGCGATTGGTCAGCCGCACCGACATGGGGATGGATTCATGGGGGATGAATTGCCGGCGGGAGAACTCGATGTCGACATTGAGCTGGGCGGCGGCTTCAAAGGCGCTGCCGCAGAGGAGCAGGAAGAAGGCAAGGAAGCGTTGGACGAACGTTTTCAAGGCTCCTATCAAGAACATATCCAGCGGCTCGGCAAGCGAAACCCGTGTTTTTCACCGGAATAGTTCCCCGCCAAGCTATTCCGGCAAGGGAGGCAGGAGGGGGTTGTCGAAGTTGAAATCGTCGGGGATGTAGTTCTCAGGATAATAATGGACTTCCTCCCCCCGGGCCTCCACCTCGCGAGCTAGACGACGGGGGGAAGCCACTTTGTCAATGAGGGCGTTCTCATAAAAGAGCTCGACCACTTGCCCAAAGTATTTCCGTTGCCCCAGGAGGTGACTGGTGCCGGTATCCTGACTGGGAATGGTGTAGGTGACCCGCAGGAGTTCCTCCCCGTTCTCCTGCCAATCGACCGGCGCGGTCACCCATTTGGTCTCCATCGTGCTGCGACTGCTGTCCCACAGCTTGGGCTCGCCATTGAGGTCATCGTAGAGGAAGACCTGCACGTTCAGGGCGCTCTCCAACTCATCGGCGGACTTGTTCAGCCCCGGGGCGGCCGACACCGGAATGGTCAGAATCACGCGCTCTCCGGCCTGATAATTGGTATCGCGATAGACCCAGACGCGGCCCAACGCGAACTTGGCGGCCATGTCTTCGGGCTGCTCGATACCGTCGCGAAGCTTGATGGCGGCCATTTCGTAAAGATTGCCCGCTTTGATGGTGCCGAGCGAGAAGACCTGCTGGTAGTAGTCGGCGGCGCGATCATAGAGCCCCATCGCACTGTAGACCTCGGCGGTTTGGTAAAGGACGTTGGCGTCATCAGGCGCCTTTTTGGCGGCATCCTCCAGCTTGAGAAGCGCCCGCATGTTGTCCCCGGCAATGCGGAGCTTGCGGGAGTCTTCCACCTGCTTTTCCACCAAAGGATCGGCAATGGCGGGGGTCCCGAGCCGGAGGTCGGCCACGGGCTCGAAGTTGTAGTCCAGGGGCGGGCCTTCGGGGAGCTCCGGGATGGGGGCGGGCACTTCCCGGATGACCTCCTTGATCACGGTTTCCTTCTGCGGAGGAAGAGTGCGGTATTCGGTGACGATCTTTTCCACCACCACCGGCTCTGCCGCCGCCAAGGCCTCGCGCTGACGATCGAGACCCAGAGCAAGGCCGACTGCCGCCAATTCCACAAAGGCGACCAACCCCAGCACCCAGCAGGAAGCCCGAAAGACACCCAATTGATTCTCAGCCGAACCCATAGGCCGGGGCCAATAGCAAATCCCACCCCCCCACGTCAAACCAACATCATTTTTCCAAAATCGTTCCGGCGCAGAGTCCTTGGCACACTTCCTGTTGCAGAAAGGATTGGCCTTATGAAAACTACTATTAACTGCACAAAGCACCTCGATAGCGAGCACACCAGCGTTTGGGAAACCACCCGCGAACTGATCGAACGCAAACACGAGCATCTCCGACATCTCCATCCGGATTTGAATAAAGCGGAGCTGCACCTGCGAGCCTTCTCCCGCCAATCGGAGGTCCACTTGCTCGTCCACGACAGCCGCCATCGCCTCATCGAGGCCCACGCCAGCGCGAGCAATCTCGACAAATCAATTTCCCTCGCCTTCAAGCGGGCGGAAGTGCAGTTGGCCAAGCCCAAACATTTGCAAAACCGCTGACTCTTGACTGCCCTACAAGCCGAGAAAGAGCCGGGCCGTGGTGAAGTAAATCACCATCCCAGAGACATCGACAATGGTGGTGATCGCCGGTGCCGCGATCACCGCCGGATCGAGCTTGATGCAGCGGGCCCCGATGGGCAAGAGAGCGCCAATCAAGGTTGACGCCACCACCTGGACGGCCAAGGCGGAGGAGACCGCCAGAGTGAAACGGCCCAGATGGATCTCCTTCATCTCCGCCGGCAGCAGCAAGGGCAACACCAAGAGACAAGTCAGCGCCAGCGCACTGGCAAGGATGAGGCCCTGGCTCAACCCCAGGCGCAACTCTTTCCAAGCTACCTCCCAAGCATCTTTGCTCTCAATTTCTCCCAGAGACATGGCCCGAATCACCATCGTGGAGGCCTGCCCGCCGGTATTCCCGCCTGTCGCAATGACCATGGGTAAAAAGAGAGCGAGCAAAAAGACCGAGTTCAAGACCGGCTCGAAGCGAATCATGACGTAGCCAGACGCAATGGCGAGAAAGCCGAGGACCAGGAGCCAGCCCACGCGGCGGCGCAGATGCGTCCACAAATGGGTGCGGAGATAGCTCTCCTCCGATTGTTCCCCGGCGATACCCGCTTGCTTCTCCATATCCTCGGTCGATTCCTCTTCCAGAATCTCCATGGCATCGTCGTAAGTGATAGCCCCGAGAAGGCGGTGACTCTCGTCCACCACCGGGAGAGCCAAGAGGTCATACTTGCGCACCATCGCAGCCGCTTCTTCCTGGTCGGCGGTGGCCAAAATGGTCTCATTGACGTCGAACATGATGTCTCGCACCGGGGTATCGCGGGAAGCGAAAGCCAAATCGCGCAGACGCACAAAGCCAATGGGCCGCTCGCGCTCATCAATGACAAAAATCCGGGACAAAGTCTCCGCCGACTCCTGCAGATCGCGCAGCTTGTCGAGGGCTTGCTTCACCGTCAAATTCGCGGTGACCAGTCCGATACTGGTCGTCATCCGTCCCCCGGCCGTCTCCTCGTCATACTTTAGCAGAGTATGGGTGATTTCCTTCTGCTCATGGGAAAGCAGATCCAGCAGCTGGCTCTGCGTCTCCCCGGACATGTCCTGCAAAATGTCCACCCGATCATCGTCGGAGAGCGCATTGAGCAACTCCCGCTGCTGTGAGGGCTGATAGCGCAAAATGGCATCCTCCCGCAGCGAGTCCGGCAGCTCAGCGAGAGCATCCGAGAAGGTCACCGGCGACAAGGTGCGCACCACGAAGTTGCGCTCTTCCTCATCCTCCAGCTGCTCATAAAAGGCTGCCAAATCGGCATAATGCAGCTCCTCGGCAAGTGCGAGAAATGCGGAACCATCACGGGACTCTAGGGCGGGACGAAGTCGTTCAGGCACGCCGGGAGAGAAGCACGACTCCCCGGCCTGAGCAAGAACGGGAATCACCAACTGAAAAAATACTGAAGCCAAATCTCCAGCCCTAAATCCGCCTCTCCTGCCAACTCCTCATCGACAGGAAAAGCCTCAACATCTCACCCCGGGAAAGACCACAAAGAAAACCACCATCGCACTAAAACTCAGCGCGCCTGCCATCCATCCAGAGATCCTCAGCTTCTCTCACCCGAGGTCGGCCTCCTTACTGAATCCTCGCTTCGACGAACCCTCTCCCTCTGTCATACGAACACCACTCTTTAGGTGAATTGCCGTTTCATCATCTCTCATGCTTACGCTTGCCCAAACGATCCACACCGATGACGAACCTCCATTTGCCGCGCTTGGCCACCTCCCTCCCACTCCTCACCATTTTGCCCTTGGCCGCCCAGAACCACTGGACTCTCAACGGTGACGGGCTCTGGCACGAGGCCTCCCATTGGTCGGACGACGTGCCAGACAACTCGACTGAGGTCAGGCTGGGAAACGGCGGGACCTCCTGGATTCGCGACGCGGCAAATGCCAATGGCCTGCTCGTCGGGCGCGACGGTTCGGGCTCCATCCACCTCGGAGAGGACGGGGTCCCGGCTTCCACTCCCACCCTGCAGACCCGCTTCTCCCACTTGGGTTACAACGGAGGAGATTCCGGCTCCGCGCAGCTCTTTCACGGCACCTGGAACAACGATCTGGACATTCTCATTGGCCGGGGCGGGGAGGGAGATCTCACGCTCTCGAACAACAGTGAGGTCACCACCGACAGCTCCGTCCTCGGCTACTTCGGCGGAGCCACCGGCAAGCTCACGCTCGGAGGAACGGCCCGCTTCCAAGTCAATAGCACCGGCGAGGGATTCGTGGTAGGACGAGCGGGAAGCGGAACCGTCAATCTGACGGAGAGTGCCACCCTTTCCACGACGGGGAACTCTGTCGTCGCCGCAGAATCCGGCAGCACGGGCATCCTCAATATCAGCGGAGGCTCCTGGCTCAGTAGCGGACTCATCTCTCTGGGCCAGAGCTCCCAAGGCACCCTGAACCTTGCGGGGGGAACCGTTGAGAGCCGCCACCTCTTCATGGGCCTGGCTGACGGAAGCTCCGGGTCTCTCAACCTCCAGACCGGCGGAACTCTCACGATTGAAGATACATTTTCCCTGGGCCGGAGTGGGAGCGGCACCGGAACGCTGACGATGTCGGGGGGCGAGCTGAATAGCTACAACACCTTTCTGGGCACCTTCGGCTCCTCCTCCGGCTCCGCCACTTTGCGCGGCACCTCCCAGTGGACCAACTCGAACGAATTCACTTTCGGCTATGCCACCGCAGCAGAGAACACCCTTGGCCTGGAGCAAGACGCCCAGCTCACCACCCGTTTCCTGACCCTCGGGGCCAGCGCCGGCTCCCAGGGCTCCATCGAGCTGCATGACAACAGCCGCATCGTCATCACCGGAGGAAGCACCAATCGCCTCGACATCGGCCGGGCCGGCACCGGCAGCCTCTCCCTCAACGACAATTCCCAGGTTCTCCTCGGCTCCGCCGCGCACGGGCGGGAGGTCCGCCTCGGCGTGGAGGAGAATGCGGTCGGAATTCTGAACGTCAGCGAAGGGGTCTTCAACAACACCGCGGGAAACACCCTGGTAGGCGTCTCCGGCAGCGGGACGGTCAACCTCATCAACCGGGGCAACCTCATCGCCCACCATCTGCAAATCGGCAGCCAGGCGGGCTCGACCGGGGTGGTCAATATCGGCCCCTCCAGTGATCTTCACGCCTGGACCATCACCACCCACCCCGACTCCGACTCGCGCATCCACTTCGACACCGGAGCGGAACTCGACATCGACTATCCGGTGCAAAATCTCTTCGAGAACTTCAAGGCGGGAGAAATCGTCATCTCGGATTGGGCCAGTATCGACATCATGGGCAACGCCATCAGCACCGCTCCCAACTTTGCCGGATTCTCCGGCGGAGGCACTCTGCTGAAGACTAGGAATGGAAGCCTCACCCTCCATGGCGACAACGACCTTTCCACCCTGAATGTGGGGCAGGGTGGCCTCTATTTGGAAGGTAGCCTCACCGGAACGGCCAACGCCTATCGCGGAACCACCATCGGCGGCAGCGGAACCTTCGCCGCCCTCAATTTGGAAAACTCCACTCTGGCTCCCGGGAGTTCGCCCGGCCATCTTACCGCTCAGAGCCTGACTTTGGCGGACAACAGCCGCATCCAGTTCGAGCTCGGCCTCAATCCCGCCACCAGCGATCTCATCACCGTCACCGGCGCCCTTGCCAGCGATGGCTCGGTCGTGACCTTCGACTTTCAGGACAATGGTTGGGTCGCGGGCCGGACCTACGACCTCATCCATTTCGGCAGCTCAACCATCGACCCCGCCGATTATCAATACACCGCGCCGGACGCCTCCTTCGCGGGCGTCTTTTCCCAGACCGGCAGCCTTTTACAGTTCACCACCGTGCCGGAACCGGCCACCGGCCTGCTCACCCTGCTCGCCAGCCTTCCCCTCCTGCGGCGGCGGCGACCCTCTACCCCCTCCACACCAGCGGACAGACGCGCTCGTCGGTAAAGTCGGGCTGGCCATCCCGCTGGCGCACCCAGCGCTCGTTGAGGTGGCTGAACTTGCCATGGCGACGGTAGCTCAGCTCATCCACGGCGTAGTGCAGGGCGATGGCGCGGCGGGGAGCGGTGGCCCGGTTGGGGGGATTGCCATGGACGGTGTGCCAGCAAAAGAGCGCGGCCTCGCCGGGCTGCACGGAGGCGGGCACGATGTCCTCCGCTGCCGGGGCCCAGCCGTCGGGGAATTCCAGCCAGCGCCGCTCCGCCGTCCCCCGGGCCATCGTGATGGGCCCCATCGCGGGCGCGATTTTTGCCAAAGGCACCCAGGCGGTGACCATGAGGGGAGCCTGACAGGTCTTCCAGCGGCTGCGCTCGGTATGCCAATGATAATCATTCCCCGGTCGCCGGGCGGGCTCTTCCCAAAGGAGTTGATCGAACCAGAAGCGCAGCGTGCGTGCTCCGGAGGCCTCCGCGATCGCCTCCAGCAAGCGCGGGGATCGAGCCAGCCCCGCCAGCTCGCTGCGCAAGTGGGTCGCGTAGGGCAGCTTCCACGAGCGGGCCTTGCGCGCCCGGGGCGCGGGCCAGGCAAACTGGGGCTGACGGTCGTTCTCCCCCGCCATGAGAGCTTCCTGTCCCCGCCGCGCTGCAGCGAGCTCCTCCGTCGCAAAGATATCGCGCAGAAAGGTGAAGCCTCCGGGCAGGGAGGGAGCACTGGCTGGAGCGGGGGAAGCAATCACGGACCCGGTCCCTTAAAAAAAGCCCCTCCCCCTGGCAAGCCTAGAGCGAGAGTGACCCATCACGACCTTGCCAGCTGGCGCTGGAAATCAGAGCCTTTCTGCCATGGCGACCTTGCTCCGCATTTTTCGCAAAGCGACCCACTACCCCGGCCTCGCTCTGGGCGTCCTCCTCCTCGCCATCGGCAGCACTCTCCTCGTCCTCGTTCCGCCCCTGATGACCAAGCGCTTCCTGGATGTCATCATCGCGGACGAGCGCGCCGACCTCATCTGGTCCACGGCCGGACTGGCGGTGGGGGCCATCGCCCTGCGCCAAGTGATGGTGATGGGCCGCACAGTGCTCAATACCGCCTTCGAGCAAAGGGTGGTGCACGATCTGCGGCGGGAGCTTTTTGACAAAATCCAGCGCATGCCCCTGCGCTTCTTCGACCAGCGCACCAGTGGCGACATCATGAGCCGGGTGGGCAATGATGTCCCGGCCATGGAAAAAGTGGTCATCCAAGGCATCGACCAGGGGCTCAGCGGCGTGATTCAAATCGCGGTCATCCTCGCCTTCATGTTCAGTCACCACGTGGGTCTGACCCTGGTCACCCTCGCGCCCATGCCGCTGGTGGGCCTCACCACCTGGCTCTATTCGAAGTTCGGGGCCCCCCGCTACACCCGGGTGGCGGAGGCTTCCGCTGATCTGAATGCCTCCCTGCACGACAGCCTGGCCGGCATCCGCCAGATCAAGGCCTACACCGTGGAGCCCGAGAAGCTGGTGGAATTTTCCGAAAAAAGCGATCAGGTGCGCGCGGCGCAAATGCATGTGGTGCGGGCCAATGCGGTGACCTGGCCCAGCGTGAGCCTGGTGGCGGAGTCCGGCATCGTGATGATGCTGGCGATGGGCTCTTACTGGCTCCTCACCGATGGCTCGGTGACGATCGGAGTCATCGGGGCCTTCCTCTTTGCCTGGGGCTACCTCTTCGAGCCCATTTCCCGCCTCAGCCAACTGGGCAAGACCTTCACCAGCGGGCTGGTTTCCGGACGACGGGTCTACGAAATCCTCGACGACGAAGCGGAGCGCAACCTGACGAAAGGCCAAGAGCCGGCCCATCTGGCAGGAGAAATCCGTTTCGAGGAAGTGACCTTCGGATATGAAGCCGACCAGCCCATTGTGAAGGGCGTGAGCCTGCAGGCAGCGAAGGGCGAAACCATCGCCTTCGTCGGTCCCACGGGTTCGGGCAAGAGCACCCTGCTCAATCTCCTCACCGGCTTTTACCACCCCCAGGAGGGGCAAATCCTCATCGATGGGGTGCCCGTGCGCGAGCTTTCCAAAAAATGGCTGCGCGATCACACGGGCTACGTCACGCAGGAGAGCTTTCTCTTCAATACCACCCTGCGACAAAATCTGCTCCTAGCCAAGAGCGAGGCCAGCGATGATGAAATCTGGGCCGCGCTGGAGGCCGCCAATGCCGCCTCCTTCGTGCGTGCCCTGCCCGAGGGGCTCGACACCCTCACCGGCGAACGCGGGGCCAAGCTGAGCGGCGGACAGCGCCAGCGCATCTCCATTGCCCGCGCCCTGCTGAAGAACCCTCCCCTCCTCCTCCTCGACGAGGCCACCAGCGCGGTGGACAATGAGACCGAACGCCAAATCCAGGAAGCCCTGGGCCGCCTGCGGAGCAATCGCACCAGTTTCGTGATCGCCCACCGTCTCAGCACGGTGCAGGAGGCGGACCGCATTTACGTCCTCGTCGCGGGAAAAATCGCGGAAGCAGGCACCCACGGGGAACTCCTCGCCCGCGGAGGGGTCTATGCCCGCTTGCAAAAGGAATGATCGGCAGGCGCGAGCCCTCTCAAGCCTTCTGCAGCTCGCCCCGGATTTTGTCCGCCAAGGCATCGAGACTGAAGGGCTTCTGAATGAAAGCGATCTCGTCCTTCAGCAGACCGTTGCGCACCACCACGTTTTCCGTGTATCCCGACATGAAGAGAATCTTGAGTTCGGGGGCGATCTCCTTGGCCTTTTGGCTCAACTCAACTCCATTCATCTCGGGCATCACCACATCGGTGAGGAGAAGATCGACCTCTTCCCGGTGGTCCTGCAGCTCCCTCAGCCCCTGGGTCGGGCCGTCAGCGGAAAGAATCCGGTAACCAATGCTGCGGAGGTATTGCTCGGTCATTTCACGCACCAGTTCATTGTCCTCGACCAAAAGAATGGTCTCGGTATTCGCGACAGCCTCTCCGGCTGGCGAAGGCACCTTGCGAATGGGCAACTTCCCGGAGCGAGGGAGAAAAATGGCGAAGGTGGTCCCCTGCCCCACCTCACTGTAAACGTTGACGAATCCCCCGTTTTGCTTGACCGCGCCATAGACGGTGGCCAACCCCAGGCCCGTGCCCTGATTGCACTCCTTGGTGGTGTAAAAAGGTTCGAAGATGTGGGCCAGCACCCCGGGCGCCATTCCTTCCCCTTCGTCTTCAAAGTCAATGCGCACATAGTCCCCGGGGACCACTTCCACTTGGCGCGAACTGTATTCCCGGGTGATGACCTCATTGCGGGTGCGCACGATCAAATCCCCCCCGTCGGGCATGGCATCCCGGGCATTGATGCAGAGATTCATCATGATTTGCTCAATCTGCATCGGGTCGATACAGACCTGCCAAAGGTCCGGTCCGGGCTCAAAGACGAGATTGATACTCTCGCCAATCAACCGCGACACCGTGCTACGAATGGCCCCGATCTGCTCATTCAGATCGATCTCCTCGGGCGAAGAAATCTGCTTGCGGGAAAAGGCCAGCAACTGTCGGGTGACATCGCGAGAATGGCGGCCGGCTTTCTCAATGGCCCGGGCGCTTTCGGTGAGCCCGTGGTCCGCAGGCAGGGAGGAGAGAATCACTTCAATCTGCCCGAGAATCACCGTCAGCATATTGTTGAAGTCATGGGCCACTCCACCCGCCAGTCGCCCCACCGCCTCCATCTTCTGGGCCTGCAAGAGCTGCCCTTCCAAGCGCTTCTGATTGGTGATGTCGATCCCGAAGGAGATGGTGCCCACCGTCTCACCGTTTTCTTGAAAAGGCGTATTCCGCCAGGACACAAACCGTTCCTTGCCATCCTTGGTGAGGATGGGGTTCTCGAACTCCCAGACGAAATCCTCCTCATCGCGACAAGCGAGGAAGGCTTCCCAAACGTAGGGATAGCGATCGCGGGGCACGAGGAGAGAAAACCAATCCTGCCCAATCAACTCCTCCCGCTGATACCCGGTGACCAATTCCGCCATCCGGTTGACGGTCAGGATCCGCCCCTCTTTCCCGCAGACGACGAACATCGCGTTGGTCGACTCGATCAGGTATTCGGGATCAGTGGGATCGGGATTCATGGAAGGTTCAATGGCGGCGGCCCGGATTTACTTTTGAAAAGCAGCGGCCAAACTGGCGAGGTCGACGGGCTCAGCCCGCTCGGCGGCGAGGATCGCCTCCCGCTGCTTGACTACGATCTCGGAGATCCCCTTTTTTCCAACGGCCACCATTTGGGCCATTTGGTCTTCGCTAAAGGTCGCCTCTTCCCCGGACATCTGCATTTCCACAAAGGACAAATTCTCGGTCATCACCAGATTGGAGTCGACGGAGGCATCTTTGTCTTCGGGATAATTCAAATCGAGCACCACCTCGTCCTGATAGACACCGCAGGAGATGGCGGCCACCAGGCTCTTCATGGGAAAGTCGTTCAGTTTGCCCTCGGCCATGAGCTTGTTGATGGCGATGGCGGAGGCCACACACCCTCCGGTGATGGAGGCCGTGCGGGTGCCGCCGTCGGCCTGCAGGACATCGCAATCGACCCACAGAGTGCGGGCCCCCAGCTTTTTCAAGTCGATCACCGCCCGCAGAGAGCGACCAATGAGCCGCTGAATCTCCGTAGAGCGCCCATCGAGCTTGCCGCTGGTGATGTCGCGCCGCTTGCGGTCGTGGGTGGAATAGGGGAGCATAGAATACTCGGCCGTCAGCCAGCCGCCTTCCACCTTCTGGTAACGCATCCAGCCCGGCACCGACTCTTCAATGGTCGCCGCACAAATCACGCGGGTATTCCCAAAGGAGACCAACACCGACCCCGAGGCATGGGGAGCCACGTTCGGAGTGAAGGTCAATTCGCGCATTTCATCGGCTTGGCGTCCGTCTGGTCGAGTCATGCCCGAGACCCAACCGGAAAGGCTCCCCCGTGGCGAGCAAAATGAAGCCCCAGGGCCGCCTACTATCCGACAGAACGCTCACCCCCTTCGCCTCCGCAAGAACGCGCAAGCACACCCAGCTCCAAAGAACCACACGCTCGAGGGCTCAGGCACCGAAGCGGAATCAGCGATGGTAAATCCGTCGGGCATCCCGGGGCCAAGAGGCAAGATCGTATGGTTATAGCTGGTGTCGTAGATTTCCAAGCGACCATGATTCGTGACATGGTCATCAATGATAAACTGGAAAGTAGAGAATTCATTTCCCGTATAATCATACTTAATCAAATAATTATCGCCTTGATAATTGGCCGAGACCCAGAGAAAGCCGTCCGGCCCAACCAGAGCCGACCCAATCACATCGCTGGTGAGAGCGGGATAAGTCTCCTCGGGATCAGCCCCTTCGGCAATATTTCCAACTCCAATGCGATGAAGCGGAGGAGGATCACCCGCACCTTGGCGAATCGCATCTGAGAAAATGTAATTCTCGTCGTTGTAATAAATCTCATTCCCAAAAACAAAGAGGCTTTGGTGAGAGCGGTCAGCCACCGTCTCATACAGAGAGGCCAATCCCGTCGCCGGATCGACCAGGTAAGAAGAAGTCGCCGTGCCTCCGTTGACGCCCCCCTCGGTGGCATAGAGATTTCCAGTGCCGGAGTCCAAAGCAAAACTGGCCGCGCCAAAAGCACCCCCGCTGGAAAACGTCAGCGGAAAAGAAGAAACCAAATTGAACTGATTGTCATAGGTCTCGAGCAGGCGCCCCCCGGCCGGAGCTTCAGCCAGGACATAAAACTGGCGGCTGGTCGCATTAAACTCGATGTCCTTGCCCGCAACGCCCGGAATCACGCTTGATTGCGGGTTTGCGGTCCCCACCCCCGTGATCCGGGTCAAACCAGTGGAATCTATCAAATAGGCGCTGTCGCCCGCGCCCCATGCAGTGAGGGAAGAAAAAGCGGCTAGGCAGGAAATAGAGAATCGCAGGTTCAACAAGGGAGGCTCGAACATGCCCGGCGGATACCACTTTTATGAAAAAAATCAATTTGAAAATTAATCGTTTTATCATTGATGCGTTAAAACAATTTTCCGTGAGATGAAATCAAAGAGGGGACTATCTATCAGCCCTCGGCAAACGCCGACGGACGAACAAATAGCATCTCGGAATGATTCCAGCCCCCACGATTTTTAAGGACAAAGAAGGGGTGCTTCTCCTATGCTTGAGCAGACCAAGATGGAGCACTTTCAAATCATTGCTGTCTTCCTCATCCTGGGGGGCACTTTTCTCTTTTTCGTCAAAGAATGGCTGCCCGCCGATCTCGTCGCCTTGGGGGCCTTCGCTCTCTGTATCATCTGCCAGATGCTCAGCGCCGAAGATGTCGCCAAGGTCTTCCAGAATGGAGCCCCCCTCACCATTGGAGCCATGTTTGTTCTCAGTGCGGCCCTTGCCCGCACGGGAGTGATCAACCAGCTCGCCCACGTCTTTCAGAAGATGGCAGGAAAGAGCGAGACCCGGGGCTTTGCCATCATGGCCCTCATCGTTCTACCGCTCTCCGCCTGCATCAACAACACGCCCCTGGTGGTGGTCTTCCTACCCGTGGTGCTGGCCTTTGCCCGCTCGGCGGACATCCAGGGCTCCCGCCTACTGATGCCTCTCTCTTTCCTCGCCATTCTCGGCGGCACCATGAGCCTCTTTGGCAGCTCCAGCAACATCCTCGTCGCCGGGGTCGCGACCGGCAGCGGGCTGGAGCCCTTCGGGGTCTTCGAGATCGCGCCCCTCGGCATTCTCTACGCCCTGATCGGCACCGCCTATCTTTTCACCATCGGCCGCAAGCTCCTCCCCGACCGCCCCACCCTCGCCACCCTTCTGCCCAACGATGACTCCCGGGACTTCCTCTCCAGCGCCACCGTCATGGAGGAATCCCCCCTAGTGGGCAAAAAGTTGGAGGACACCCCCCTGTGGAAGAGCAAAGCTTTCCGCGTCTTCTACCTCGTGCGACGGGGCCAGCGCATCGACACCTGGTCTCTGGGGGAGGAGATCCTCGAAGCAGACGACGTCCTCGTTCTCAAAGCCAGTCAACGGGGCATTGCCGAGATTGCGGAGTCCTCCCTCGTCACCTTTCACACCAGCCGGGACACCAAATCCAAGAGCCGCGTCCGCATCGCCGAAGCCATGATCGGCCCGCAATCCGACTATCTCGGTAAAAGCTTACGCGAACTCCGCCTCCACCAGCAATACGGCATCATCGTGGCCGCCCTGCACCGCAAGGGAGCCAATCTCTGGGAGCGGGAACTGGAAGACGTGCGCCTAAACCTGGGCGACACCCTGCTGCTGGAAGCCCCGGAAGCCAACCTCGCCCGCTTCCAGAACCTCCAGAAAGACCTCATCTTCCTCAATACCGAAGTGGAGCGCCCCTACCGCCGGAACAAAGCCCCCCTGGCCATCGCCATCATCCTGGCCGTGGTCATCCTCGCCGCCTTCGGGGTGCCCATCCTCTCGGCGGCCATCGTGGGCGCAGTGGCCGTGATGATCCTAGGTTGCGTCGATCCCCGCGAAGCCTACGACAGCGTGGAATGGCCCATTCTCTTCATCATCTTCGGCATGTTGGGCCTGGGACAAGCCATGGAAAATACCGGGGCCGCCAAGCTGGTGGCCGAAGGCGTTACCCAGTGGCTGAGCCCCTTTGGCCCCCTCATCGTGCTGGCCGTGATCTACCTCCTCGCCTCCACCTTGACCGAAATCGTCACCAACAACGCCGTGGCCGTGCTGATGACCCCCATCGTGATCACCATCGCGGAAGGAATGGGGGTCGATCCGCGCCCCTTTGTCGTCGCCATCATGTTCGGGGCCAGCGCCAGCTTCGCCACCCCCATCGGCTACCAGACCAATACCTACGTCTTCAGCGCGGGCGGCTACCGCTTTGCCGACTTCGTCAAAGTCGGCCTCCCCCTCAACCTCATCCTCTGGCTGGCCGCCGTGCTTCTCATTCCCCTCTTCTGGCCGTTCTAACCACAAGCAAGGGCCGTATGATTCAATTGTGGTAGCGGCGGACCCTGCCACAATTGAATCAACCTAGTTCAAAGAAACTTCAACTCGAAGAAAAAGACGGGAATCTACACCGCGATTGTCGAAATTCGTAATCTGCTCTCGACTGAGTTTAACCAAAAGCTCTCCTCCATTACCCGGATACTGGGAAATCATTTTCCATTCACTCAATTCTCGTGACAACCAGAGAGTGTAGTGTCGCCCGAGAAGACTTGGCCAACGGACTTCAAAACCATCAGCAACCTTCAGACCATGCAAAGAAAAAAAATCACTCCCATCAGCTAAATCACTTCCAAAAAGATACTCAACCCAATTGGATTGTTGATCTCCATCAAAATCATAGCTCGCGTCTTTTGGATCCTCCATTTCAAGGCCGTGCGCTTTTTCAATCGAATTGGGAAGACCATCACCATCATTATCGGGGTTCCGCCGAAAGAATCTTGAAGACTCCGTGTTTCTCAACTGATCAAGGATACTCCAATAGTCAACTTCAGAGAGTTCTGCAATTCGGGTTCGAATTTCCCGCTCACTATTCAGACCTTGAAGCAAGTTAAAATCCTCTCCTAGATCCTGATTCAGCTGAAAAAACTGCTTGGGAAAGCCTTGATTGGTCCCCGCCGCATTGGGAATCTGATTGTTCTGTGAATCCCAGGAATTGCTATTCCCACCACCCGAGGAATCGATAAACTTCCAACCTGTAGTCGATTTGAATGCCAAATCACCCCGTCCCGACGCTATCACTATTCCTTCACGACTTCCAGACGGCTTCTTTTGACCCCGCAAAATGTTCAAAAAGGATTCGCCATCTGGCGCGATTCCATCCGCAATATCATCCTGAAGCAAAGCAGCGATAGTCGCAAAAATATCCCCCTGCCAGACAAGATCGTCAACTCTGAGTCCCGGTGCTGCCTGTCCGGGCCAACGGACTATGAAAGGCACCCGAGTCCCTCCTTCCCAAACATCGCGTTTATTGCCCCGCAAGGCGGAATTCGAGTCCTTACCGAATGCAATCGCTTGTATAACAGCATCGTTTTCCGGACCGTTATCGGCCGTAAAAATCAGCAAGGTATTCTCCTTAAAACCATTGTTATCCAACGCGGAGATTACTCGCCCGACCCGGGCGTCTACTTCTCGCATCCAATCCCCATAATGAAAACCTCGACTGCTATCCTCTCCAACAAATGGTTGAGTTAACGCCCACGGTTTGTGAGGTGAATACAAGGAAACATAGGCGAAAAACGGATCAGGATCATTCGACATGGCTCTTTCCGCAAAATAAGATTCGACCTGCTCAATCATTATTGGTTCGGCATCGACTTGTCGATAACTAGGATCTCCAAGGGATGCCCGCGAATCTTTTGCTCCGACGACGGAAGAGTTCAACTCTCCCGTCGTAAGCCAAGTGAAGGAATCAGTTGCTGTTGCATTACGAAACCCGCCAGCACCAGCGTTCAAATTCTCATCCCAAATCTGAACCCGATCATCCTCAAGATAGACATACGGACCCATATTAATCGTCGTCGCCAAGCCTCGAAAGTAGTCAAAACCGTTCGCCACCGCGTGGTGTTCGACTGGCCGAGCCCAGTCAACATCCTGCGAATTTGTAGGATTCCCAGAAATCCTTTCCCCGGATGGGGAGTAAAATGCTCCTCCTAAGTGCCACTTTCCAAAAGCCGCCGTATCGAAATTATGCCCCTTCAAATACTCCGCCAAGGTTACATCTTCCGGTCGTGGTACTTCTTGGCCTCCCATAGTCCCACCGTAATGAAAGGTGATTCCATTGAATTCCCGCCAATTGTAACGACCAGTAAGCAAGGCATAACGGCTAGGTGTGCATATCCCGTTAGAAGAATGCCCTTGAGTAAAGAGAACTCCTTCTGCGGCGAGCTGATCGAGGTAAGGAGTCTCGGCCGGGCTGGGAGTTCCAAATAATTCACCATATGCGGAAACATCACCGATACCCAGATCATCAGCATAGATTATGACAACATTAGGAGTCCCCTTTTCACCAGAAAAGTCAGGGAAACTTTCCCCATCCTCCGGGTTGCTTCCGAAAGCAATCTCCGCTTCATCTCGATAACTATCACCATCGCTATCCACGAAAGGAAACGACGGACCCACGACAGGCAAAATGGAATTGGGATCGGTCCCAGCCATTATTTCTTCACCATCACTTTTGCTGTCTCCGTCGCTGTCAGCCACAAGTGGGTTAGTCGAGTCTCCAGGGGGTGAACCTAAAACGCCACCGGCCCAAGGATTTAGAGTTCCGTTGACTTCATCACCGTCGTTGATGCCATCATCGTCACTATCGTCATCATTAGGAATCGTCCGCCGATGAAACTCTTCCACATTCGTCAAGCCATCCAAATCGGGATCATCGCCTCCGCCTTGCAAAAGGAGTTCATCGTCATTCGCAACACCATCATTATTCCCAAAATACTGCTCTTCCCAAAGATCATCTAATTGGTCAGAATCACGATCTGTTTTAATCAGCGAATCAGTCGACACCAAAATAGATTGAAGGTCAAAACCCCCAAAATTCTGAGTACCATTCTGAGAAGTTACCGTCACCCGCATCCCTGCTCCAAAGTCGTCGAAGTCAAAACCAGTCTCATTCCAACTGGCTTCCCCCCCGATGATGGGATCACCTGAAACAGTTTCCAAGCCCTCGAGATGAAAACGAAAACCAAATTCATCGAGTATGATTTCAATTGAAAATCCGTCATTGATTGAAGCCCCAGTTGTCACTTCGAAAGGTAGCAGAGAGACCCCGCCGCCATTGTTGCCTCCCGCGCCCACTCCTAGACTAGGACCCAACTTGCCTCCATCAATGACCAAACCGAAAGAAGGCCCTCGATTATTCCAAAGCTGACTCCCGGAATTAGCCCCTCCCTCAGCCTCTTGAAAACCGATAAAGGCCCCATTGGAAGCGATTGCTCCCGAAGCCCCATCCAAAACAACCCTCAGAGAGAGCTTCTTTCCCACAAGCTGGGTGAAGTCAATCGTGCTCTGGGAGACGATTCCCGCTGTCGCACTGGTAACAGTTCCCCGATCAATAAGGCCAGTTTCCGGATTCCAACCAGGATTGCCTCTGCCATTATCGATCAACTGAAAACTGGCATTCTGATCATTTTCTACCCCATCGAAAGTCGCGTCCAAGAGCACCAACTGCGCGCAAACATTGGGCAACAGCCCCATGAGTAATCCCGCATAAATCCACCTCAACCTGAGAATCTGATATTTCATTCTATTGTTACATTTTAAACTATAATTTCTCATTCAACTTCTTCGAGACGATAAAAGGCCTTTTCGTCATCGGGCGAAGAATCTCCGAAAACATCTGAGGTTCCCGAAGCGAGACGAGGCCCCTCCACCACCTCGTCAAAAGCAAGCAAGTCCGCCCCTCGAACCAATCGGTAACTTTTATCCGGATGCAAACCTCCAAAATCGATAGAGAAGACACCTTCATCATAGTCGCAAGCCAACACCACAATCTGTCCTTCTGGCTCAATTTCCCTCACTTGCATAAAGGACAGATGACTCCCGGCGGTATTCCCGTTGGGCAAAATAATTTTTTGTGAGTAGACCTGATAAGATGAAACGGCAGTAAAGACTCCAGTGTAAAGTAAAGGAGGATTACCTGGTCCGCCATAAATAGTATTCGTCAAACCTACCGGGTCTCCAGAACTGTTTCCACCAAAAGAGTCATCAAGCCTCACATAGCGTCCAACAATGCTTGCGTCGGCCCTATCATCAACTTGCCCAAACTGGATCAGATAAGTCTTTCCTTCCGTTAACCCACCAATTGCAATTTTATCGTTAGAAGCTCCTCCTCCAGCGAACCAGAAATTCGTTACCAAGGGCACAATCTCGGGAACTTCACCATCATAAAATTGTGCCAAAGTGCCTCCAATCTGGCTTCCTAAGAAAGTCTTTACCCGCTCACTCCCCTTGTTACTTCCGGAACGTTGCACGCCCAGAAAAGGAATTCCATCAACAGTAAGATCAGAGCCATTATAGTTTTCGGCGAACTCAAGAGCCCCTTCGTTGCTTAGATCGGAAGCGGCATCAAATACCTCAGCGCTCCAATTCACAGAAGCAAAGACGGGGACCGATTCGGCGGACACCGGATCAGAATTTGATTCGATCTCAATGGCATCCTGAATACCATCAACATCAGTGTCGACCCGGTTCGGATCCGTCACCGAACCATTGCTGTCCTCGATTTCGGTTCGATCTGCAAGACCGTCTCCGTCACTGTCCATCGCCAAGGGATTGGTAGGATCTCCCGGAGGAGGGCCTAGGGCTCCACTCAAGTAAGGGTTGAGGGTTCCTTCCGTTTCCTGCACATTTGTGAGACCGTCCCCATCATCATCATTATTTGGATTGGCTGGCTCTCCGTCAATACCGTCATCTACGCCATCGCTATCTGTATCAGCCAATTTGGGGTCCGTCAGACCACCCGACACCTCTCCGCCATCCGAGAGCCCATCACCATCAGTATCAGCCAATAGGGGATTAGTCCCTTCCTCGTTAACTTCGACACCATCAGACAAACCGTCATCATCAGAATCCTCATCATTGGGGTCCAAGCCAAGGGAATACTCGGTTGAGTTATTGAGCCCATCAGAATCCGGATCTCCCATACCCGACTGAGGGGTCAGATCCGAATCTTCGATAACTCCATCATTGTTTCCAAAATGCCGGTCCTCCCAAGAATCTGGTAAATCATCACCATCGGAATCCAGACTTCCTATCATTTCTAGCTTAATCGAAGCAAGATCCAGTGTGCCCAGACCACTATTAGAATTTTGCCCAGTGACAGCTACTCGCATGGCAGTCGTGAACTCCTCGAAGGGGAAGGGAGTGTTCTCACTCGGTTCACCCCAGATCCCATCTCCGCCTGTGATGGCCACCCCTTCTCCAGTCTCGAGCCCCTCAATTTCAATGAGGTAACCTTCGGTGTCGATAAAAAGAAGAACGGTAAACCCGTCGTTCACCGACTCTGCAGTAGCTACCCCATAGTTTGGGTCTGTAAAAACTCCAATGGAATCCCGACCACCCGAGGAAACACCCCATAGAGCCCGAAACTTGCCACCATCAATGACAAGACCAAAGGACGGAGCAAGGTTATTCCACAGCTCGGACCCGGAATCTGTTCCTCCGTCCGCCTCCTGAAAACCCACGAAAATACCATTGGCCCCTATCACACCCGAGCCCCCATCCACAACCACCTCAAGGCGCAGGGCATTTTCACCTAGGAGGGTAAAATCAACGGTGCTTTCAGATACAATTCCCGCTGTAGCGGAGACAGCAGCACCGCGGTCAATGAGTCCAGTTTCCGCGTTCCACCCGGGAGAACTGCGGCCATTATCGATAACGTTAAAGGCGGCGTTAAGATCATTGTCGATACCATCGAAAGTAGCATCTATGAGAACTTGACCGTTTAAAAGTGGGAACCAGGCGAGTAGTGACAGAATAGGTTTTTTCATCTTTTTAGCTGAAAATAGGGAGGTTAGGAGAAAATCGAGGCTTGAAAAATTTTATCACTTAGTTTTAAAAAAAACATTTTTAACATTAAGTCAATCGAATTCCGCCTGACAATCGGATTGAACCCGTCTCGGCACTTCGAAAAATGACCAAGCCGACGCGCAGGGACACAACTTCGGCCGATCCGGGAGAGGCCACCGGAGACTTTGTGAAATTTTTCACAAAGGGGTTGTGAGACGCCCGCTGGTCAGTAAAGTGACGCCTGTTATGGTCACGAGTGACAGTTCCGGAGCTTCCGCTGAAGCGCATGCCGCCTACGATTCCAAGATCGAGGGCAACATCATCTTTACCCGCGTGGACACCGCCATCAATTGGATGCGGAAGAACTCGCTCTGGCCCATGCCCATGGGCTTGGCCTGCTGCGCCATCGAGCTCATGGCCACCGGGGCCTCGCGCTACGACATCTCCCGCTTCGGCGCGGAAGTGATGCGCTTTTCCCCCCGCCAGTCGGATGTCATGATCGTCTCGGGCACCGTGACCTACAAGATGGCCTTGGCGGTCAAACGCATCTGGGATCAGATGCCCGAGCCCAAATGGTGTATCGCCATGGGAGCCTGCGCCTCCTCCGGCGGCATGTATCGCAGCTACGCCGTGCTGCAGGGGATCGACAACCTCATCCCTGTCGATGTCTACATCTCCGGCTGCCCGCCCCGCCCGGAAGCTCTCCTCGAAGGCCTGATGCGCTTGCAGAAAAAGATCGAAGGCGAACAAACGCTCACTTCCAGCCGAAAAGACGACCCCGCCCACGCATGAATGCCGAATTGATTGCCTCCGATGCCGAGTCCCTGCGCGAGAAGCTGGGCGAGGCCGTGCTCGAAACCGTGGAATTCCGCGGCGAAACCACCCTCGTGGTCGCTCTCTCCTCGCTGGAAGCTGCCCTCAAAGAAGCCTTCGCCCTCGGTTACGACTTCCTTCTCGATATCTCCAGCATTGACCACGACCAGGAAGAGCCCCGCTTCGAAATGGTCTACGAGCTCGCCAATGTGGATGATTCCAAGCACCTCCGCATCCGCTCGCGAGTGGCGGAAGGCGAAAAAGTCCCTAGTGCGGTCGGCATCTGGAAGACCGCCAATTGGCATGAGCGCGAGGTCTGGGACATGATGGGCATCCCCTTCGAAAACCATCCCGATCTCCGTCGCATCCTGATGTGGGAAGGCTACCCCTTCCACCCCTTGCGCAAAGAATTCCCCCTCGCGGGCAAGCCCACCGAGATGCCCGACGTGGCCAATACCGGCGTGGCTCCCATGGAGGGAGGCCCCTTCGTCACCAGCCCCGGCAGCGACCGCGTCACTGGTGAGCCCCGCGCCAAGGGCGAGAGCTGAGGTCGCAAGCCTTCCCGGCCTTCCTGCCACCAGGGACAAAATTTTTTAAGGAAAACTTTCCATCGGAGTCGCTCCCCTTTACTGTGACTCACAATTCGATGGAGTTTCGTCCGAAACGTCTCCGTTTTCCGCGCCCGGGTTGGAATTTCCACACTCTCGTCCCCGCGACCCTGCTACTCATTTTTCTCCCTTGTCACCTCACCGGGGGAACGGGAGGCCCGCTCGCTCCCTGGTATCAAGTCTTCGGGCTCTCCCAAGACAACCTCTGGCCGGGGGGCCAAGCCTGGACCCTCCTCACCTACGCCTTCCTGCACGGGACCCCCCTCCACTGGTTCACCAACGCCTTTTTTATCTATTACTTTGGGGGACGCCTGCATGACATTTTTGGCGAGAAGGAAGTGTGGCGCACCGCCTTGCTGGCCACGTTGGGCGGCGGCCTCGCCCACGCCTTGGGCAATGACGGGCTCCTAGTGGGAGCATCGGGCGCAGGCCTGGGACTCTTCATCGCCTTGACCACCATTTCCCCCGAATCCCGCTTCTTTCCCCTCCCGGTGCGGGCCCGCAATTTGCGCGATGGCATCCTCATCGCGACAACCGCCCTCCTCGCCCTCTCACCCGCGCTGGGAATCCCTCTTCTGAGCGACTTGGGCCGGAGCCTGAGCCACCTGCTGGGACCCGAGATTTTTCAAATCGGCCACGCCTGCCACCTCGGGGGAGCCCTGGCCGGGATGGCAGCCATGCGCAAATACCACCGCAAGCCCATCACCCTCGCCCAACTGCGCAAGGAAAGAGCCGAGCGCGAAGCCCGCAACACTGACGCGGCCTGAGCCCGCCCCTCAAACAGATAGGTGCCCCCGGCCAAACCGCCGCCCAGCGCTCCCCACAATCCGCCCCCTCACGGCGCCGGATAGGCCAGCTCCAGCGTCCGCCAGCCTGCGGCCGTCCGCAGCACCCCCGGTAAAGTCTTCTTCCCGGCGGGACCAAAATCCGATCGCTGCAGGGTCACCCGCCATTTCCCAGCTTCGATTGCCTCCCATTTCTGAGGCTTCTCGGAGGAGACTTGACCGTCACTCGAATAAAAATAGGGACTGTCTTCCCCCTCCGGCAGAGACCCGCTGAATTCAAAAACAATCTCGTCCGCCTCCCGGACCGAGCGCAGACGGCCACTCTCCGCAGGCAGAGCACGGGGAAGCTCCTTCTCGGCGGCGGTAAAAAGCGGACCATTCTCGCCATGGCGCACACTCTGCTCCCCCACCGGCAAGGTGAGTGCCAGCGAGGTCTGCCCGGGATGGCAAGTCTGTGCACAAGCCATCCAAATCACCCCCGCCTCCAGGGTCACCCTTTCCACCGAGATCTCTGCCGTGGGGGTGATCTCCACCATCAACAAGACATCACGGTGAAAGCCGTGGGCGGGATGACCAGCCATATCGACCCGCTCGGGATAAGGCCACTGGATCTCGCTCGCCTCAAAGCCAAACGGGAGCTTCCATTCCAACTGGGTCGGCACCCCCACGATACCCGGATTGGCCCAGTAGGTGTGAAAATGGGAGTGATGCCGGATGTGCAAGCCCACCCGGAAGGGTTCGCCGGGAGCCATGACCGAGACTTCCGGGAGCAAAGCCAGCTCGACCCCCACTGGGGTCTCTCCCTCGTCGGCGGCCCGGAGTGATGCGACGAACGACGAGAGCAGGGTGATGATAATGAGAGTTTTGATACCTCCCCTACGCGAGAAAAGCCGCTCTGCTGTCAAACCAAGGAGGATTTGACAACCCGCCCCCGATCCCATTGCATTGTGGCCTCAAATCATGAGCAAACTCACTACCCTCGTCGTCGGCGGAGCCGGCTACATCGGCTCCCACACGGTGCGCCTCCTCGCTTCCCAAGATCGCGATGTCCTCGTCCTCGACAATCTCATCTATGGCCATCGCGACGCCCTCGTCGACGACTCCGTGCGCTTCATCGAGGGCAGCCTCGACGACCGCGACCTCCTCGACAAAATCTTCCGCGAAAACAAGGTCGACGTCGTCCTCCACTTCGCAGCCTTCATCAATGTGGGCGAATCGGTGAAAGACCCGCTCAAGTATTACCAAAACAACACCGCCGCCCCCCTCGTGCTCCTGGAAGCAATGCGCGACCACGGGGTGAAAGGCTTCGTCCTCTCCTCCACTGCCGCCGTCTACGGGGAGCCGGAAGCCGTGCCCATCGTGGAAGACCACTCCCTCCAACCCGTCAATCCCTACGGCTGGAGCAAGCTGATGCTGGAACAAATCCTCGCCGATTGCGACACCGCTTGGGGCTTGAAAAGCGTTTGCCTGCGCTACTTCAACGCCTCCGGCTCCTGGGGTGACGGTCTCATCGGCGAAGCCCACGACCCCGAGACCCACCTCATCCCCAACGTCTTGTTGGCCATCCAAGGAAAGATCGACACGATGACCGTCTTTGGCACCGACTACGACACTCCGGACGGCACTTGCATCCGCGATTACATCCACGTCGTCGACTTGGCGAAGGCCCATGCCAAAGCTCTCGACCACCTCAAGGAGGGCGGCGACTCCCTCCGCTGCAATCTGGGCACTGGCCTGGGAGTCTCGGTGCGGGAAATCCTCGATGCCGCCCAAGAGGTCACGGGCCAAGAAGTCCCCGTCGTTTACGGCGACCGCCGGGCGGGCGACCCGGCCCGACTCATCGCAGACCCCATCCGGGCGAAGGAGATTCTCGGCTGGGAGGCCGAACACAAGGATGCCAAGGCCATGGTGGAGTCCGCCTGGCAATGGATGACCGGCCCCCGCAACGGCCAATTCGAAAAGTGATTCGGTCATTCAAAGCGCTTTTCCAAAAAAAAAGGCCCAGAAAACTACTTTGTGAATACATTCCCTTGCTTTTAGCTGGCCACCGTCTAGGTTCTTTTGCAGAAACTCTACTCTCATGATGAGAAATAATTCCCTATCTCCAGCGCCGTCTCGCGGCTTCACCCTCATCGAGCTTTTGGTCGTCATTGGCATTATGGCTGTCATGCTCTCGGTGGCTGCCATCGGTATCCAGAATATCGACAAAGGCCAGGCCACCGTCAGTGGGCTTTCCCAAACCCAGGCCCTCATGGATGAAGCCCGCAACCTCGCCATTGGCCGCGGGACCCGGGCCCGCCTCTGCATCCATGCCGAATCCAACGAGGAAGACCGCTACCTCCGCTTCTTTGTCGTTGCCTATGAAGAAATCGAATACGACGACTCGGGAGAAGAAACCGGCCGCCGCTGGCGGGTCGCCTCCCGAGGCACCTTTCTTCCCACCGGCGTTTACTTCCACCCCACCTACAGCACGCAAGCGTCCAACCGGGTCGACGGACTGGGCACTTTCAATTCCAAAGACGAAGCCATCCGCTTTCCCGGTGACAGCCGCAGCACCCGCAACCCGAATTACTACTACTACGAATTCAATGCGGAAGGACTCTGCGTTGCCGAGGGAGAGAACGATCCTGGCGCAGCCTTCGTCCTCGCCCGTGGGGTGACCCGTCCCGGAGCGCAAGATCCGACCGTAATCGGCAAGGATGTTGCTGGCTTCGTGATCTGGCGCAATGGCCGCACTTCGCCCATTCGCGATACTGAGTTCATTACCAACTAATCACCTTCTAAATTCTCTCATTCAATCATGAAGAACCATTCCCGTTCCGGATTCACTTTGATGGAGACCCTCTTGGCAATTGCCGTGGTCGCCGTCCTCCTCACCACATTTCTGGCCGTCTTTGGACCAGCCACCAGCGGCATCAGCCGGGCCATCAGCGTGCAAGATGCCGATCGTCTCGCCTCCGCCCTTGAGAAAGAGCTGAGCACTCTGCGCGAAGATGAAACCGGCCAATACCAGACCGCCTTCGACAAAGCCTTCGAATGGATTTCCTCCTCGGGCTCCCTCGACAGCGCCGTCATCCTCTTCAACTACCGGGGTGACACCGCCCAAATCACCGACGGCCGCCTGGAGCCCTACACCAATACCCAAGGCTCTCCCGGGCAGGACTACCTCGTGCAGTCCGCCGTGCGCCGCTTGGGCGGGGGTGATTCCGATTTGGAACAATTGATGGAAGCGGTAGAAGGAAAAGTCTTCGTCGTTCGCATGCGCCAATTAGTGCGGGATGCCGATGGCGGGCTCGTCGCTGCGGAAGCAGGTGAAGGCCTCGTCAGCGCGGAAGGCAACAGCGCTTCCAATGCCGACAGCTTCGAGGATGCCGTCATCCCCTTCCAGGCTGACTTCTACCAACTGCCCGCCAATAGCTACCAGTATGTCTCCGGCCCCCTGTCCAAGGGTGGCTCCGACTTCGAGGGCACCTTGGGCTCGCCTCTCTTCTCGCGCTCGATGGCCGTGCGCCGCTAAAACCCACTCTTCAGCAACACCATGAAAACCTTTCCCACCTCTTCCCAATCATCCCGCAAGGGCTTCACTCTGGTGGAGCTCCTTGTCGCCCTCGCCGTGACAGCCATCATCATTTCCATGCTGGTGACCATCACCGCCACCGCGCTGGATGGCTACGCCACCAGCCGCAATCAAGTGAAGGCCGCCCGCGAAGCCAAGGCCGCCTTCGACCAGATGGCCCGCGATTTGGAATCCCTCGTCGTGCGCTCGGGCAACGACTTCCAGTGGCTCTGGATCTCCACCGAACGGAACCCTCCCGGCCCCAACGGCAATCCCAGCCCCAATGCTTCCCGCGCAGTCTTCTTCACCGCCGCCACCGACCGATACGATGGTGACCTGAACTCCAGCCAAGACCGCGGCGGCGACGTCTCCACCGTGGGCTACCGTCTCCTTTATCGGGACCCGGTCAGCGATACAGACAACGAAGACTTCGCCAGCTTCATCCTCTATCGCCAGCTCATCAACCCCGACGAAACCTTCGAGAACTTGCTCGGACAAGAGGACCTCGAGCAAGCTTACCGCGCTTACGAGACTGCGGAATCCGACCCCGAGAACTTCGTCTGTGAGAACATCTACGAATTCAGCCTCTCCTTCGTCATCGAATACACCGAGAACAACGTCACCCGCACCGAGCGCGTGCTCGTGGTCAACTCGGGAGGCAGCGACACCGTCGATGACTTCCGTCTGAGCGGCAATGGCATCCTTGCCGACAACGACAGTGACGCCCCTTACGCCAATGGCCGCATCGTGGCTGCCGACCTCTCGCTGACCGTCATCAACAACTCCGCGCTGGAAACCCTGCGCAACGGAAGCATGCCCCAAGGAGCCAAGCAGCAGCTGCTGGAGAAAAACAGCCACTATTTCTCCAAAACCATCCTGCTGCCCCAACCCTAAGGGGACCGCCACCAGCAAATTTTCCAAGGCCACCCGAGGCGACCCCGTCGCTCTCCGGTGGCCTTTTTCGTGCCCTCTTTTTCGCGAAAATCGTCAGAACCTAGGCAGACTTGGGAAGGATAGGGACTCTACGACCCGCTGCTGAAAGAAAAATCGCCAGTTCCCCGTTCGGTGGCCACTGGTGAAAATCATCTCTTCCATCGCCCTCTGGGGCACCCTGACCCTGCCCAGCCCGGCGCGCTCCGGAAGCACGGCAGACTCTCACTTCGTGGAGACCGTGCTCCCGATTCTGCAGACCGCTTGCTACGACTGTCACTCCCATGTCGGGGAAGAAGCCCGCGGTGGGCTGGTGGTCGACTCCCGGGCCGCCTTGCTGAAAGGGGGAGACAGCGGACCGGCCATCGTGCCCGGAGATCCCGCAGCCAGTGGCCTCATCCGCGCCATTTCCCGCCAGGATCCGGACACGCAAATGCCACCCAAGGATTCCGCCGCTCTCTCCCCGGAAGAAATCGCCCACCTCTCCCGCTGGATCGAGGAAGGGGCACCGTGGCCGGAAAGCGCCCGCACCGCTCCCGATCCTCTCTCCGAGGCAGAGAAAGGTGCCGAGCACTGGTCCTACCAGCCGCTGGCAAAGGTCGCCGTCCCCCGGGTGAAAAGCCCACAGTGGCAGGACTGGGCCCAAAACGAGATCGACCACTTCATCGCTTCCCGCCTGGAAGAAGAGACCGTCTCCCCCGGTCCGCCCGCCGATGGCCGCACCCTCGCCCGCCGCCTCAGCTTCGGCCTCACCGGACTCCCTCCCCAAAGCCAAGAAATCGCCCTCGCCGAGGAGGGAAAAATCACCGAACTAGTCGACCGCTACCTGGCCTCGCCAGAATACGGGCGCAAGTGGGGCCGCCATTGGCTGGACGTGGCCCGCTACTCCGATACCGCAGGTGACAATTCCGACTTTCCCATCCCGCAGATGTCCCTCTACCGCGACTACGTTATTCGTAGTTTCAACGAGGACCTCCCCTTCGACGAGTTCATCAAAGAGCAGCTGGCCGGGGACTTGATGGACTCGCAAGGAGACGAGGAAGTCTATCGCCGCCGCATCATCGCAACCAGCTTCGTGGCCAATTCCGTGCGCTTTTGCGATGACTTGAAGAATGACCTCCCCCTCGTCATCAGCGACAGCATCGATGCCATGGGGCAGGCCTTCCTCGGCATGCAGATGTCGTGTGCCAAATGCCACAATCACAAGTTCGACCCCATCCCGGCCAGTGATTACTACGGGCTTTATGGTTACTTCTCCTCGACCCGCTACCCCTACGCCGGCCGGGAAGGCCGCCAGGTGCCCTTCAATCTGGTCGCCACCACCCCCGACCCCGCCATCAATGCCAAGGTGGAGGAAGTCAACCGCTCGGTGAAAGAGCGGATCCTCGAGAGCGGCCGCATCAAGCTAACCCAAGGAGTGGGAGCCGAGATTGTGGCCGATCTCAAGGCCCAACACGCGCTCAGCGAGCTGGCCTTCGCCGTGAAAGACAGCGGGCAAGGACACGACGCGCCCATCCACCTGAAGGGCAATCACAAACGCAAGGGCCCCATCGTGCCCCGGGGTTTTCTCAGCGTCATTGCAGGAGAGGAAAAGCCGGAAATCCCGGAAGGCGAGAGCGGCCGTCTGCAACTCGCGGAGTGGATTGCCTCCGACGAGAACCCCCTCACCGCCCGCGTCATCGTCAATCGCGTCTGGGGTTGGCATTTCGGCCGGGCCCTGGCCGAGACCCCCAACAATGTCGGCATGTCCGGAGCCCTCCCCACCCACCCGGAACTGCTGGACTACCTTGCCGGCCGCTTCATCGCCTCGGGATGGTCGCTCAAGGAGCTCAGCCGCCTCATCCTGAGCTCCGCCACCTATCAGCAAGCCTGGCGCCCCGACTCCCAGGGACCGGTCAGCGACACCTCCAACAAACTCTGGTGGCGATTCGACCGCCGACGCCTGACGGCAGAGGAGCTGCGCGATGCCGCCCTCACTGCGGCCGGTCTGCTGGACCTCGCCAACCCCGGCCCCCATCCCTTCCCCGGTCTGGGCGAAGCCAACTACACCCAGCACAAACCCTACGAAGGCACCTTCCAGCACAACTTCCGCAGTGTCTTCCTAATGACTTCCCGCATCCGCCAGCAGGAGTTCCTCTCCCTCTTCGACGGAGCGGATCCGACCAATTCAACCGGTCAGCGGCGGACCAGCACAGTGCCCGTGCAGGCCCTCTACCTCCTGAATAATCCCCGCATGCACGAGTTTGCGGACGCCTTTGCCGAGCGACTGCTCTCCAGCGCCCGGGAGGCGGAAGACCGCCTCGCCGCAGCCTTTGCCATCGCCTACCAACGCCCCCCGGCGAAGGAAGAACGCGAGCTCATTTTCCAGCATTTCCCCGAACACGCGGACACAAGCAACGAGGCGGTCGCCTGGCAGACCCTCGCCCAAGCCCTCCTCCTCAGCAACGAGTTCGCCTATCTCGAATAATTTCTCAAGCCATGAACCACCTTACTGCCAGCCCTCACTTCTCCCGCCGACAATTCCTCCGCACCGGAGGGGCCGCAGCCGCCATGGCAGGCTTCGGAGGCCACGCCTTTGCCCGCACCGGCCCCCGGGCGGAATTGGTCCCCCACTTTGCCCCCCGGGCCAAGAACGTGATCATGATTTTCCTCTCCGGAGGAGTCTCCCATGTCGACTCTTTCGACCCCAAGCCCGGGCTCGCCCAGCTGGACGGCAACTACCTGCCCAGCCCCTGGACGGCCTCTCCCGCCGGAAAAAATGGCACCCTGACCACCGACCTTTTCCCCGAAGTCTCCCGCTGCATCGACGACATCACCTTGATCCGCTCCATGCACGGCGACCACAACAACCACACGGCGGCCACCCTCGGCATGCACACCGGCTCGGTCACCACCCCGCGCCCCAGCCTGGGAGCGTGGATCAGCTACGCCCTCGGTAGTAGCAACCCCAATCTCCCGGGGCATATCGTGCTGGCCAAGGAGCCCTCCTACTCCGGCTCATTGGCCTGGGACTCCAACTTCCTCCCCGCCAACCACCAGGGCGTGCTGGCCCGCCCCGGAGCCGAGCCCATCCGCAATCTGCAACCCGCGCGCGCAGCGAGCCAACCGGCCCTGCTCAACATGGTGGCGGGGCTCAATCATCACCACGCCGCCAGCCGCCCGGATAGCAACCTCCTCGCCCGCCAGCAATCCTTCGAGACCGCCGCCGCAATGGAACTGGCGGCCCCCACCATCTTCGACTTTGCCCGCGAAAGCGAGTCCACCAAGGAGCTCTACGGCCTCAATCACTCCGCAACGGAAACCTTTGCCTGGCAATGCCTCGCCGCCCGCCGGCTGGTCGAGTCGGGAGTGCGCTTTGTGGAGCTCTTCGATACCGGTTCCCACAAGAACTGGGACGGGGCCCATGGCAACTTGCTCAGCCACCAACCCTTGGCCGACGCCATTGACCGCCCCATCGCCGGGCTCTTGAAGGACCTCAAACAACGGGGCTTGCTTGACGAAACCCTCGTCATCTGGTGCTCCGAATTCGGCCGCACCCCCAAGGCCGAGGGCAGCAAAGGACGCAACCACCACAGCAAAGCCTTCACCACCTGGCTGGCCGGAGGCGGCACCAAGCGCGGCTACGTCCACGGGGCCACCGACGAGAGCGGCAGCAAAGTCATCTCCGGACACGTCCACACCCACGACTTCCACGCCACCATCCTGCATGCCCTGGGGCTCGACCACGAGAAGTTGACCTACCACCACAACGGGCGCGACTTCCGCCTCACCGATGTCGCGGGCAAGGTGGCCCACGAGGTTTTTGCCTGATCTTTCAGGGCAATCCTACCCCCTCGCGGAAGTTCATGGCCGGAGGCTTTTCTTTCGTGAGCCTGTCAAACCGGCACCAATCATTCATGACCAAACGACTCGTAAGCGGCCTGCTTCTGGGCCTCACTCCCTCGCTATTCTCCCAAGGACAACTCCTCGAAAAGGACGATCACGTCGTCTGGATCGGCAACACCTTCGCCGAGCGGATGCAATATTTCGGAGAGGTCGAGACCTCGCTCCACGCTCGCTTCCCCTCCCACAACCTCACTGTCCGCAACCTCGCTTGGCCCGCTGATACCGTCAGCCTCCAGCCGCGGCCTCCCCAGTTTGGCGATACCCACCACTATCTGGGCGAGGTCAAAGCCGATGTCATTCTGGCCTGCTTCGGCTTCAATGAAACCTGGGAATACGGCGGCGAGGACGGGCTCCCCCGCTTCCGGAAAGACCTGGCCGCCTTTCTCTCCGAGCTGCAGAAGCACCACTACAATGGTGAGTCAGCGCCGGATATCGTCCTCTACTCCCCCCTCGCGGTGGAGGACGAACGCGTCCCCGACAAAGACGAGCGCAACCGCCTCCTCGCCCTCTACCGCGATGCCATGGCCGAGGTCGCGGCCACAAAGAATGTCCCCTTCGTCGATCTCTTCACCCCCTCCCAAGCCCTCTTCCAAAAGGACAATCCCGGCGGAGCCTGGACGATCAACGGCATCCACCTCACCCCCGGGGGCTATCGCGAGCTTCTCCCCCATCTCCTGCCCCATCGCCTTTTCCCGCAAGAACAAGACCTCAGTGAGGAAGTTCGTAGTAATCTGCAACGGGAAGTGATCGCCAAGAACGAGGTCTTCTTCGAGTGGTTCCGCACCGTCAATAGCTTCTACATCCACGGAGAGCGCAAGCACCCCTTCGGCGTGACCAACTTCCCCGCCGAGCGGAAAAAGCTTCGTCAAATGGCGCGCCTGCACGACGAGAGAATCTGGCAAAGCGCCCGCGGAGAAGAACTTCCCGCGAAGGCCGATTACTCAAATACCGAGCAGATTGCGGCCAAAATTGTCTCCCCCCGGGCAGTCTCGGAGCTCTTGGACCCCGCCGAAGAGCGAAAGACCTTTCGCGTGCAGGACGACTATGAAGTCGAGCTCTTTGCCAGTGAGCAGGACTTTCCCGACCTCAAGAATCCGGTCTGTTTCCTCTTCGATGCCAAGGGCCGCCTCTGGGTCGCCACCATGCCTTCCTATCCCCATGCCCTGCCGGGAGAAAAGCCCGACGACAAAATCCTCATCCTGGAAGACACCGACAACGATGGACGCGCGGACAAGCAAACCGTCTTTGCCGATGGACTCTATCTCCCCCTCGGCTTCGAGCTCGGCACCGAGGGAGTCTACGTTTCCCAAGAGCCCAATCTCGTCTATCTTCACGACCGCGACGGCGATGACCGCGCGGATGAAACGACCATTCTTTTCCATGGCTTTGGTTCCGAGGACAGCCACCATGCCATCCACAACTTCGTCTGGGGACAGGACGGCGCTCTCTACATGCAGGAGAGCGTCTTCCAACACTCCCAAATCGAGACCCCCCACGGCCCCCGCCGCACCGCTGACAACGGGATGTTCCGCTACGATCCCCGCACTGGCGAGCTGGATGTAGTCAGCCGCCGCCCCCCCGGAGGCAATCCCTGGGGACATGCCATCAACAAATGGAAAGAACACCTCTACGTGGGCGATTACCTCAACCCCGCCATGGTCAATCAGCCTCACTACCCCGGCTTTGGAGCCAAAGCCTTGCGCGTCACCGAGGACACCCGCTTCTGCGGCCAGGAATTCATCTCCAGCCGCCATTTCCCCGAGGAACTACAAGGCAAGGTCTTTTCCAACATCTACAAAAACTACCACGGCGTCTTGCTGGAAGACTGGAAAGAAGAGGGCAGCGGATTCGACCACAAGAATCTGGGCGAAGTGATGGAAGCCCGCAACCAGAGCTTCATCCCCGTGGACCTGAAGTTCGCCCCCGATGGCTCGCTCTACGTGGTTGATTGGTATAATCCCGTCCTCGGCCACATGCAGTATTCCCTGCGCGACGAACGCCGCGACTACGACCACGGCCGTATCTGGCGCATCACGGCGAAAGGACGCGACCTCGTGGAACCCGCCAAGATCGCCGGCCAAGACGCCCCCGCCCTGCTCGCCCTCCTCAAGACCTACGAAAACCGCACCCGCTACCGTGTGCGCCGCGAGCTCTGGAAGCTGAGCGATGAGACCCTGCAGCCCGCCCTGACCGCCTGGGTGCAGGCCCTCGACCCGCAGCGCGAAGACTTTGCCCTCCACCAGATGGAGGCTCTCTGGCTGCACCAGCAACGCGGCTGGGTGAACGAAGAGCTGCTGCAGGCTTGCCTCACCTCGCCCGTGCACCAGGCCCGCTCCGCAGCCACCCAAGTCCTCGCCCGCTGGTGGCCGGACCTCTCGCAAGCCAAGGAGCTCTTCCTCCAACAAGCGCGCGACAGCCATCCCAAGGTGCGCTTGGAAGCCGTCGTCGCCGCTACCTGGGCCTCCCCCGAGATCGCCGTGCCCGTGCTCGAAGCCATCGGCGACCAACCTCGCGACAAACATTTGGAAGCCGCCTACCAGAATGCCGTGCAAGCGCTGGAGCCCGTCCTCGCCGACCACCCCATGATGGTCGAGCCCGCACGTTTGGCAAAAATGGCCCTCACCCCCACCGTGCAACAGGCCCTCGTGCGCCGCGCCGGACTACCCGCCGAACTGCGCCACAAAGCTCTGACCTATCAGGCCGAAAAAACACAAGCCCCCCTGGCTGACACCCTCCTGGCCATCATCACCGAGGTCGACACCCGCCAGAGCGACTCCCTCCCCGACTGGTTGCAGCTCCTGAATCACTGGACCGGAGACCCCCTCGAGCTGCCCCTGCCGGCCCTCGATGACGCCCTGGCGCAAGCCCAGAGCGCACAGACCCGCGAGGCTCTCCATGCCCAGAGACTGCAGCAAACCCGCCAACTGCTGACCGAGGAAGCCGAGGCCGTGCGCAGCGTGGCCCGCATCGCCTCACCCAGGGTGCGCAGCGCCTTCACCCAAGAGCTCCTCGCCTTGGCCAAAGACAAGGACCTCGCTCCCACCCTCCGCCAGGCCGCCATCCATTCCCTGGGCGCAGCACCCGGCTACCAAGAGGAAATCTTCACCCTTCTCGCCCACGAGCTCTGGCCTCAGGAAGCCTACACCGCCGCCGCCGCCCAAGCCCTGCTGACCCGTGGCGCAGACAACTGGCCCACCGAGAGCCCGGCCAAACTCCTGCAGGCGCGCCTGCAAACCCTGCGGGAGACCCCCGTGGCCCACCGGGGCGAGCCCGCCTTCGTCCTCTCCAACCAACTGTTGCAGGCCCTCGCCCGCGATGACGGGCAGGACGCTCTCGCCGCCGCCGCTGCCGACCTCAGCCTGCGCCTAGCCACCATCTCCACCGTGCCGGATCAGCTGAAATTCGCAGAGGAAACCGTGACAGTGGAAGCCGGAGTCCCCCTCGAGCTACGCTTCCACAACATCGACGGCCTCCAGCACAACGTGGTCATCGGCACCCCCGGCTCTTTGGAAAAAATCGGCAACGGCGTCGATACCCTCCTCGCCGATCCCACCGCCATGAGCCGCGACTGGATCCCGGATATGGAGGAGGTCCTCTTCCACACCCCCATGGCCGATGGCGAGGAAACCGTCGTAGTGCGCTTCCGCGTGCCCAGCGAGCCCGGCCGCTACCCCTACCTCTGCACCGTGCCTGGCCACTGGCGGGTCATGAAGGGTTACCTCGTTGTGAAGTGAATCCCAGCCACCGACCCAGATGAAAACACTGATCCTCCTTCTCCTCAGCTGCACCGCCACCCTCCTCGCAGCCGAGCGCCAGCAGGTCCTCATCGTCACCGGGGAGCCCGAGTATGGCTCGGCAACCACCCTGGGGCGCATTGGCCGCATCTTGCAGGACGAGCATGACTTGGACGTGGTCCACCTCCGGGCAGAGAAACAAGGAGAAACCGACCACCTCCCCGGCCTCCAGAAAGCGCTCGCGGAGAGCGACCTCCTCATCCTCTACCTACGCTTCCTCATTCTCCCCGAAGCCCAGGTCACCGCCCTCGCGGATTATATGGAAAAAGGCGGGAACTACTTCGCGGTGCGCACCAGCACCCATCCCTTCCGCTACCCCGCCGGCCACCCCTTGGAGGAAGAAAACGAAGCCTTTCCCCTCCGCTTCTTTGGCACCCCCTATCGCGGTCACCACGGGCACCAGACCAGTCAGGTCAATTCCGTAATGATCGCCCGGCACCCCATCCTACGTGGCGTGGAACCCCGCTTCTGGACCCCCGACTTCGTCTACGGGGCCAATCCCCTCGCGGGCCAAGTGACCCCCCTCGTCATTGGCCAGGCCCTGCAGGGCACCGGTCAAGCCGAGCTCGTCAGCGACCTAGGCGAAGGTTTCCTCCAGCGCAACCACTGCCACATCCTTGCCGAGAAAGACGCCACCCGCCTCATCGGCAGCCCCCACCCCGTGGTCTGGACCATCGCGGACTTCCCCGGACGCGGCCTCGTCAGCACCATCGGTGCCCGCAAGAGCTTCGACGACCCTAGCGTCACCCGGCTCTTCCTCAACGGCGCCTTCTGGTGCCTGGGCCGGGAAGCGGAGATCCCCCCCGCAGGCCTCCCCATCCCCCCCGGCAACTGATAAAATCCGCCCGCTCAATCGCGCAAGTTGCATGGTGCATGCTTGCGCGATCACAGCTGGGGCCGCCGAGAAAGACTCCCCTCCCCCTCGCTCCATCTCGATAACCTGCTTATCACAAGACACCCGGAAACTCCACCAACCACTTGGCCCGGCAATAGCAAAGAGAAGCTTGCTATGAAAATCACCGCCTATCTCATCGGTTCTCTACTCGTCATTGGAGGCATCATCTACGGCGCCATGGCCCTCGGCGTCCCCCAAGTCTGGCTCATCGTCATCGCCCTCATCGCCACCGGCATCGCCATCACCTCCGCCGCTGGCAAAGTCGTGCGCACTCGCAAAACCGAAGCCAACGCCGACGGATCCACCCGCGAAGTGGAAACCGTCAAACAATAAGCCACCGGATCGAGTCCCGCGGGCACCCTCCCTCCTCGCTGAGCGGAAGCAGAAATCGCGAAGACGCCGTTTTTCGCGCCAGATAGCCTAACCGCTTGTCCAGAAAACACGTAGGGCTCGTTCAATACTTGGACGTTCAAACCCGTATTCTGGGTCCTCGCGAAGAAACAGAAGATACGTCCTGACCACAGCCCGCTGTTCTCGTGAAAAGAGCGAATACTGCTCTCTGCATTGCTGTGTCAGATACGTTAGGCTAAAATCTACCTCAAAATTATATTCTCCCCGCAGATCTGAAATCAGATAGGCTGGCAGGTGAAAGCGCATTCCCTCAGCGTCAAAAAAACTCAAACTGCTATTACAAGCATTCAGTTGATCAGACGTAATCGCCGACCAATCCTCCTTCTCGTCGCCCTCACGATATTGTGCACAGGTAGCTTCATCCTCATAATCATCCAACCCTTGTGCTTCTCGCAGCCCCACCCCTTCACCAAGCGTTACCCCTGCGAAGGCGACTTCGATACTCCGGATGATCTCATCAGCGACCTTGCTCCTCTCCAAATCGCGCTTGGCCTCCTCAATTGTGACGGAGTCATAACCCAAGGACCTCATTTCCACGATGTCGCTTTCCGAGGCTCGTCTCATTCTCCAATTGAGGTGGACCCCGAAAATCGGGCCAGGGGTTAAGCGATAATTTTGGTGGTGAGGAACGGCGAAAAACGCCAAACCCAACCCCATAAAATGAAAG
>NZ_JAENIO010000079.1 GCF_016595415.1 Roseibacillus ishigakijimensis | reverse complement strand
CACAATGAGCCCAAAAGAAAACCCTCGACCCGAGGGCCAAGGGATTCTCAAAAGTCGTTTGCGGGCGACAAGGGAAGAGTCTCACAAAAGCCAAGAATCCACAAGGAAAGAGTGCTCTGGCCAGTGTCGGTTTTGCCGATGCTACGCCCTCGATGATCGCCCCGAACGGGAACTTGCTCTGACGGGCAACCCTTCCGCCCCGCATACCGAAGCCGAGCTTGCCGACTTCATCGCAAGCGCGAACCAAGAAGGAGATCAGGCATGAAGAACCCCGCTGAACAACTGGCCAAGCTGAAAGAGCCAGACTCAAAAAATTTCCAAACATTGGAAACTTGCCCCACTACCCCACCCGAGGAAAAACGGGCCTCATTTGCGCCGGAAGGAATTTTCTACCTCTCAAGCAATGGTCATTACCTCGTCGATACCGGGAAGCGTTACAGCGATTTCGCCCGCAAGAAGCCCGTGCAATTTGGATTGAGACGCTATCTCGAAGAGCACGAGGGAGTCTCAGCCGATGAAGCCAAAGAGCGGGCCAATCACTTGTTGGATTGCGCCAGCGTAGATCGGGCGGTGGATTGGTGCGGCTCCATTGCCGGATACAAGCGAGGACTGCGACACGACCGGAAAGGGCTCGCTATGCTCATCATGGAAGGGCCGGACATTCCCGCCGCCATTGCTGGCGAGTGTCCCACTATCAAGAGCATTCTTTCCCAAGCTTTCCCCGAGGCCGATGCCCTCAACACTCTCTTAGGCTGGCTCAAGGGAGGCGTGGCCGCGATTCGCTCAGGGATTCACCATCCCGCCCCCATGCTTGTCTTGGCGGGCGAAGTGAACGCCGGGAAATCTCTTTTGGCGTGGATCGTCCAACAATGCTTTGGCGGGCGAGTAGCCAACCCGGCCACCGTCTGGACGGGAAACACGATCTGGAATGACGATCTTCTAGGGAGCGAACTTCTTTGCATTGATGACAACCAATCGGCGACCGACATTCGCAGCCGGAAGAACTTTGGAGCGCGATTCAAAGAAGCCGTCTATGCCTCCGAGGTGAATATCAACACCCGCAACCGCTCGACCATGAGCTTGCGTCCCGTCTGGCGCGTGCTTGTTTGCTGCAATCAGACCCCGGAGAACTTGAGCGTCATCCCGCCGCTCGACTCCGACACCTGCGACAAGATTGCACTTCTCCATTTCAAGAAGGCAACTCTCCCCGTGGATACCTCAACGCCAGAAGGGAAAGAAGAGCTTCAACACATGATCCGGTCGGAACTCCCTGCCTTTCTTCATCATTTGGAAGAATTCACCGTGCCCGAGCATTTGAAGGATTCGCGGGCGGGCGTGGTTGCATGGAAAGACCCCGAGCTAGTGGCCTCGCTTCACGACATTTCCCCGGAAGGACGTTTGGAAACCATGATTCATCACGCGATGGAAAAAGGATTCTTTGGCCTCGCCCCCGGAGAGTCGCAGTGGATGGCCGCGATGGACGTGGAGAACATTCTTACCGAACGAGAGAACCCCGTCAGTCAACAGGCCAAGGAGCTACTGAAGCACGACACCAATTGCGGGCGCTACCTCTCCCGCATGGCTGAAAGCAACTGCCAACTCGTGACCGAAGACAAAACCACCAACGGAAGAAAGCACTATCTCATTCACCGCCCCGGAGGTGGGGAAGTGGGGCAAGTTGGCGAACTTTAGAAAAAAGTTATGAACTCATCCACCAACCCAAGCCTTGATCTCTCCCTTCTGGAAAAAGCCAGGCATACCAACGGCAAGACAATCGCCCGTTGTCCCGCTTGCGCCGCTAAAGGTTGCGACCGCAAAGGCGAACATCTCGTCATTCAACCCAACGGCAAGTTTGGTTGCGCCAAGTATTCCGGCGACCACGAGCACCGGAGAGAAATCTTCCGCCTAGTCGGAATCAAGAGCGACACCGGAGACAACTTCACCACCGAACAACGCGAGGAATGGAAATGGCAACGCCGCCGGGAAGAAGCCGCGCAACGCCGCCGCGATGAACTGGCAACGGAAGCAAGGAACAAGGCCGCAGCGATTCGCGAGAAATACGCATGGAGCCCCGCCGATGCCTTCTATTCCTCCCCCCAAAAAATCGAAATGGAGTTGGACCAAGACCCGCGCCACTTCCTCCGCACCCTCTACCGCCCGCATGAACTCATCTGGACGGGCGAAACATGGCAGAGTGGAGAGGAGCACGGCCAGGGCCGCTTCCGAACCGTGGCAGACTGGCAGAAGACCGAACTCTCCGAGCTTGGGCCCATGGTTTCCCCGGCGACATGGCAGGCCGGAGCCCTCAGCCGAGCCGCTGGCAACGTCCAATCCTCACCCTTCACCGTGCTCGACTTCGACGAGCTCGACGGCAAGACCCCGGAGACGAAAGCGGAGAGAGACGCACTGGTTCACCATGCCCTAGCCGTCACCCGTTGGCTTGTAGAAGTCTGCGAGGCCAAGCTTGCCGCCATCGTCCACAGCGGAAACAAGAGCTTGCACGTTTGGATCAAGACTCCCGATCCTGCTGCCCTCGATGGCCTCCGCGACATGGCCCAAGCTTGGGGAATCGACGCCGGATTGATTGCCGCACCCGAGCACCCCGCCCGCTTGCCGGGCCAATACCACCTCAAAAGCGGAAACCGAAGCCGCACCCTTTGGCTAGCCGAACCGATGCACCTTTGATTTTTGGCGCTCCGAAGAAAGCTCGTTTTCTCGCTGCAAAACGTCCCCTCACAGTCGAGGCGGGCGGTTTTTCCATTCTTACTTGGGTAGGATGCCTTAAAAACGAACCCGTTTTTTTTCGCGATTGCGCGTTGTCGTGGAAAGCCGGGCGCGAAACGTGACCGAACCCGCCCCCCCGGCTACCAGAAAGCGAAAATCCGCGTCGTGGCCTCCCAACAATGCGGGCAGTTTTGCGATCTATGCGCTGGACCAAAAAGCGAAACGAAGTGCCCTTGGGAAAGTTCACTCCTAGGCGGTTTTCAAGGTGGCTGGACTCCCCTTGATGAAGTCACAGGGAAGGACCCAAGAGCCAGAAAAACAGGCTTGCCCTCCCCATCACCGGAAATTCTGGAACTGTCTCTTTTTTTTCGCGATTACCGCTTCGGTCGTAAAGAAAACCGTTCTGGCGATTCACTCCCCCCTCCCCGCACTGTCCTATTCTGAACGCATCGATTTTCAGCTTGTCGAAAAAGAGCTTTGGAGAACTCGAAACCCCACCCCCT
>NZ_JAENIO010000078.1 GCF_016595415.1 Roseibacillus ishigakijimensis | reverse complement strand
CCAATTTTGGGCGGCCACCGACATTGCAAGCCTTTTTTGCGTATTTTTTCCTTATTTTCAGTGCGTTACGTGCTCGATTTTTGTCGTGTAGTGTGCTGGATAGTAGAGAATGGTAGGGTTAATGCGAATCGTGCATCTCAGGTGGTTAAGATGTGGACCAATAGCAGACCGATGGAGGCTGCGTCTTGGGTGTCTGAGTTACCAGCAGGAGATGTTAGGGATTCGGCTGTTGCTAGTATGGTCGCTGAGCTTCAGTTTTCTGATCCATCTTCTGCCCAGGAGTGGGCGGCCACCATTGAGAACGAGATTTTAAGGGAACAAGTATTAAAGAATTTTTGAAGCTGTGAATTTTCTTTGCCTTCTCTTTATCTATACACTTCTGGATCTTTCAGCCGTCGACAATCAGAGCCGACATCAGATCAATGAAATTTTAGAAGAGAAGAAAATAGATTTGAGCCAACTGTGCGGTCGTCTCAAGCCCGTGCTTCAAGATTTGACCACTGACATACAAAGAGCCCAAGCCGTAGACTGATGTATAGATTTTTTGCCATAGGGCGAGGTCGGAGATCGAGAGCTGGGAATCAGCAGGCTGGTAATGGGGTCAGCAAGTCCATGAATCGTGAACTTAGGTCGGGAAGGTTATGATGTTGTTTTTAACTTGTTATGTGTGGCAAGCTTGTGCCCAATTTGAAGTCGTAGAAGCGGAGTCCGGTAGTCATGTTTTAGTGAGGCAAGTCCTTGAAGAGCAGATTGTCGATAGTGAAGCCTTGGGAAATCGTCTTGAATCGGTTGTTTCTAGGGCAGAGACAACCAAACAGATGGCCTCGGCTGTGAGTCAGTGGATTGAGTATTCAATCAAGTTTGATGAGACGGGCGAGAGGGAGCTGATCAAGATGGGGGCGGCGGAAGACCGGCCCAAGAATGCGCTTCAGTTACTGGAAGCGGGAGAAGGGGCTTGTCGGGAGTTTTGTCTTTGCTTTGTGTCTTGTATGCGGGCGATTGGGATTCCGGCTCGGCATGTGGTGGCGTTTTGGAAGTATAGTGGAGGGGGCAGGCATTTTGCGGCGGAGTATTGGGATAGGGAGAAAGAGAAGTGGGTGATTGTGGAGCCGCTGCATGCCCTTCCGAAGGGGGGAGTCAGGGAGAAGACGAAGGCGGGAGGGTTTAATTTTCTCGTTTGGTATGCTTTGGATTCTTATCCTGAGGAGGTGGACCCGTATGGCCGGGATGATTTGTCGGCCTTTGTCAATGTGAGCCATCATTATGCGGATTTCTATGAAATGAAGGCGAGGGTGAGTGATTCCTTCCCTTTGAGCCCGGAGAGTCCGGTAAAGCTTTCTCTTTGGAATGAAGGATCTTGGCGGGCGGTTCTGGCTGGGGAGTCTGTCGATTCCGCCGAGTCGGGAGAAGGGGTGCAAGTGAGCTTTCAGGTGGCGGATTGCGTGCCCTTGAACCGTCCGATTTTGTTCACGGCGGTGAATGAGGGGGAATTGAGATGTGCCTTTGCGAAAGCCGGAGAGAGGGGAGCCGGAGGCAAGTTTGGTGGAGTTGAAGGAGGGGGAGTGGTTGCAGTGGGGAGGGCTTGAGCTGAATCAGGACCAAGATGGATAGGATGGATGGGATTTTTTTGAGTAGGGTGCGGTTTTTGACAGCGACAGGAGTGTCGCTGCTCCTTTCTGCGATGTGTTGGGGGTCCTACTATGATGGCTCGGCGGAAAATGAACGGGAGCATGTCTATGGTTATCTAGACCAGATTGAATCAGAAGAGGAAGAGTTGTTTACACAGATTGAGGGGGACCATGCGGTTTATGTGGCCCGGCGGATGGGCTATATCGACCGGGACGCACTGGATGCGGCTTCTTTTTGTGAGCATATTCTCACTGCCCAGCGAGTTCGGGGGCGTTTTTATCGAGAGAAGCCACTGGATGAGGCACAGTTCAAACGCTACCTCTTACCGTTGCGGATCAAGCATGAGTACACGCGCAAGAACTGGTTGCCGTCTCTCTCGAAGAAATTTGTCCCTCTGACTGAACAAGCCAAGTCTGCGGACGAGGCTGCGGAGGCGATCTTTACGTGGGTGAAAAAGAATCTTTCTCTGAAACCGCAGAAGGAGTTCTACCTGATGACGACCGCAGGGGATTTGGATGTCTTTCGAGTACTAGAAGAGAAGAGTGTGCATGAGATCGATTTGACGATCTTCACCGTTTCGGCTTTGCGCTCGGTTGGAGTGATGGCTCGGATTGTGTGGGCTCCCATTCTAAGAGGCGAGCGGGGCGGGAAGCTGTGGCTGGAATATTGGAGTGAAGAGGGAGAGTGGGTGCCGTGGATGCCCTCGATTGGGAAGGTGAAACAGAGTCAGGAAGACCTTCTTGGGATTCTGGAGGGAAAGGCGGGTTTGATTTTCGTTCACCAAGATTCCCCCAAGAATGTGACGGACTCCTATTTGCCGGTCTGCAAAGTGAGCTTCCTATTCGATGATGAGAGGATTCGTTCTCAGGTGTTTTTGTTGGGAAGTCAGGGATTGATTGCGGTGAGTGGTCATCAAACCCGAGGCATAGCGAGAGGGAAGTCGGTGACGATCGCGAGAGGGGGAGAAATCTATCTCGCGGTCTCGAAAGAGGACGTGGCCTACTTTTTGACCAAGGTGGTTTTGAAACCGGATGAGGCTCATCTGGAGGTGAGTTTGGAAAATGGGAAGCCGGTGATTCGGCGCGAAAGTGACAACGAGAAATTGAAGCGATGAGAATGTGCAGTTGGAAAAAAGAGGGAACAAGGGGAGCCGTCTGGGCTTTGGGGCTTCTCGCGATGGTCTCTTGTCGGGATGCGGATGACTCTACAGGGGAAGGTTCCCGACCCCCTGAAGTCCAGAAGGAGCAGCTTCAAAAGGACGAGGTCGCGACGAGTGAGGAGTTTGCCTATGAGGATGGCACTCATCCTTGGGATGACAATCTGACTCGTGCCATTCAGGTCGAGGTTGGAAAAAGGGCGACGGAGTTTACCGGGGAAGATATTCAAGCCCTCACTTCACTGGATTGCAGCGATTGGAATATCGCAAGTCTGGATGGGATCGAGAAGCTGAGAAACTTGGAAGAATTGACCGCATCCTCCAATGCGATCTCGGATCTTTCTCCCCTGGCGCATCTGAAGTATCTTCGAGTTCTCAGATTAGATGAGAATCGAATTCTGGACGTCAGTGAGGTGGACCCCGAAAATCGGGCCAGGGGTTAAGCGATAATTTTGGTGGTGAGGAGCGGCGAAAAACGCCAAACCCAACCAAATAAAATGAA
>NZ_JAENIO010000077.1 GCF_016595415.1 Roseibacillus ishigakijimensis | reverse complement strand
ATCGATCTCAGAGTTCAGATCGTCGATCTCACGGCTCAGATCATCGATCTCACAGCTCAGATCATCGATCTCACGGCTCAGATCGTTGATCTCACGGCTCAGATCGTTGATCTCACGGCTCAGATCGTCGATCTCATGGCTCGGATCATTGCTTTCCCGCCGACCTTTCTTTGAAGCACAGGAAACAAAACATGTTTTACCTGAAAATGTTACACGCTCTCATTTTCTCGCTCTTACGAGGGAAGAAACTTTTTCTCGCCGTCAATAATGTCAAAATCCCAGGTTCTAACCCCAGAGCGGTGCGCTGGGCTGGTATGGGATGACCCGTTCGGGCTCGGGAAGGAAGCAGGGGCGTGACGTTGGGAAAAATCGTCAGGAAGGCGTGGTGCATCGCCGTTTCGGGGGTGGACGATGCTGCGGCTGCTTTCGTGATCAGTGGAGTCAGCTGCGAGCAGGATTGTTGGTGTGGCGAGATCACAGTCTTGCTGGGATGATGGCCGGGCAACAATCCCAGGGCCTTGCCCTGGGCTGGTATGGGATGCCCCGTTGGGGCGTGGGTGGGGAGGGAGCGTGGGCACTCCTGCCCACACACAGGACCCCGTTAAGAGGGCAATTCAAAGGGCACCGGTCTTCCGTTGCTGGACGCAGACTCTGGGGCGGACGGGGCGTCGGCGCTACGGTGGGATGACTTTTTGCTTGGCGGCACAGGAAAGATTGGCGCTAGTCGAGACCGTGGATGACGTGAGAGAACGACGACAGGCTTGGGTGCTGGGGGTGGCCATCTTTGTGATGGGGGGGTGCGGGATCGCTTACGAATACACGTTGAGCAAAGTCTCGTCCGATCTGCTGGGCAACTCGGTGCAGCAGTGGGCGCTCGTCATCGCCATCATGCTCTTCTTCATGGGCGTGGGGGCTGAGCTGCAGCAGCGTTTGCCGGATCGCCATCTGGTGGCGACCTTGGCGGGCTCCCAGCTTTTGCTCGCCATTCTGGGGGGCTTCGGCCCGCTTTTTCTCATTCAAGCCTTTGCCTTTTTCCCCCTCAATTTTGGCCTGGTGCTCTACGGCTTGGTGTCGCTTTGCGGACTACTCATTGGTCTGGAGATTCCCCTCATCACACGGCTCAATGAGACCTATATGCCGGTGATGAGAAAGAACTTGGGCAAGGTGCTGCGCATGGACTATGCGGGGGCCTTGCTGGGGGGACTGTTCTGGACCTTTCTCCTCATTCCCCGGCTGACGATTTCGCAGACCGCACTGGTGCTGGCCCTGCTGACGCTGGGGACGATGCTGGCTTGTCTGTGGGCCTTCCGCGACCAAACGCGGCGTCCCTGGTGGTGGACAGTGGCGACCGTAACTGTGATGGCGCTGGCTCTCTGGGGGCTCGGGCGCTCCAGCGAGTGGGCCTTGCAGGCGGAACAGGCGCTGTATCGCGATCGGGTGGTGTCTGCCAAGGATTCGCCCTACCAGCACATCGTGCTCACGGAGAGCCGCCACGGGAATTTGCGCTGCTACATCAATGGTCATCTCCAGTTTTCAGAGAACGACGAATACATTTATCACGAGTTACTGACGCATCCCGCTTTTCTGCTGAACGAGCGGAAAAAGCGTGTGCTCATCCTCGGTGGCGGGGATGGCCTGGCGGCTCGGGAAGTGCTCAAGCATGAGGAGGTGGAGGCGATCACTCTGGTGGACCTGGATCCTTTCATGACGCAAATGGCCCGCGAGCAGAAAGACTTGGTCGAGCTCAATGGTGGGGCGCTGCGGGACCCGCGGGTGGCGGTGCGGACGGTGGCGGCCACGGGCACCGGCGAGCGGCAGGAGGTGCTCGTGCCGGAGGATGCGCGCCGCTTTCTTTCCCCAGAGCTGCCGCTACCCACGGTGGAGATTGTCCATCAGGATGCTTCGCGCTGGGTGGCGGAGGCCGAGGGGCCCTACGATGTCGTGATTCTGGACTTTCCCGATCCCTCGTCCCCCGGCTTAGCAAAGCTTTACGGGCTTTCTTTCTATGGGCAATTGCGGCAGTTGCTCGCCCCCGGTGGCGTGCTGATTCAGCAATCGACCTCTCCCTGGCATGCGCGGGAGGCCTTTGCCTGCATTGGGCGCACGATGGCGGCGGCCGGGCTGACGGCCCTCCCCCTCCATGCCAATGTGCCCAGCTTTGGCGACTGGGGCTGGTGGTTGGCGGTGCGAGAGGAGGAGCGCACAGCCGGAGAACTGCGCGAGGCCCTGCTCGCCGCCCACTGGGAGGAGCCGACGCGCTACCTCACCCCCGAGACCTTGCGGGCAGCCTTGGCCTTTGCCCCCCAACAACTGAAGGTGCACGGAAGAGATATCACCACCCTCAATGACCCGGCTATTTTTCGTCATTACTTGCAAGCATGGGAGAATCAGCCTTAGGCTGCACGCGTTCCCTTTTCCCTTATGTCTGATCTCAAGAATCTCCTTCTCGGCGTAGGCGCCTTTCTCTTCATCCTGATTGCGGTGAATTCCTGCGACAACCGCCGTTCGCAGAACCTGTCCCACAGCTACCACGAACAGCAACCGGTGGTGAATCAAAGCGTGAACATCATCACGACGAGCGAGGCGCAGGACGGGCTCGACCTGCAGGCGGTGACCGCTCTCTTGAAAACGGTCAAGGATGCCGCCGGACTCGAGGCTCGCCTAAACTCCACCGCGGAGCCACGCATCAACAATCTGGACCTCGATGAGAATGATGAGATCGACTACGTGAAGGTGGATGAATACCAAGAGGGCAAGATCACGGGCTTTTCGCTCAGCACCGAGCTGGCCGAAGGGGATGTGCAAGAGCTGGCGACGATTGAAATCAGCCGGGATGAGAACGGACAGGCACAGGTGCAGACCCAGGGGAATCCGCAAGTTTATGGAAACGGCCACTACTACCGCCACTATGGTCCCTCGCTGACAGATTACCTCATCATGGGCTATATCTTCAGCAATCACCGTCCTTACAGCTCACCCTATGGCTACAATCGCTACCCAAGCAGCTATGAGCGCAGCAAACCGGTGAGTCAGTCCGCCTATCAGAGCAGTGTGGGGCGGGTGGACAAGGGCGGGGTCACCCGGGCCAGCAGCGCGGCCTTCCCCAGCTCAGAGGCTTCGCCCAACAAAGGGCGCAGCTCGGATCGAATCAAGGCCCCCTTAAAGAATCCCACCGCCAGCCAGCGGGCCTTTCAAGCCAACAATCCCTCGCGCACCATCCGCCGGGGCGGTTTTGGCTCCTCCTCCTCGCGACCGAGTAGCAGCGCCAGCAGCAGCAGCAGCAGCAGCAGCAGCAGC
>NZ_JAENIO010000076.1 GCF_016595415.1 Roseibacillus ishigakijimensis | reverse complement strand
CCTGGGTTTTGAATTCCTTGGTATAACGCTTACGGCCTTTCATGGCTTCAGTCTTCATTTGGTTAAGGCGTGGTCCAAGAAATTACCGCACCTCAGACTGCTTCGGCGGCAGCTCGAACTTGCCTGTCTATGGCATTCTTGATTGCCATGAAAGCAAACGCCAATTCCCATCAACCCTCGGTCTATCGCAACCAAAACACCCTCATCCGAGCCATTTTCCACAAGGCTTCCCACCCGCGAAAAGTCCTTTGCGTCGCTCTCGATTACGCCAAACAGAAACACCTTGCTCTCATCTGCGACGGCAACGGAGATGTCCTCAAGGCTCCTTTCCCAGTCGACAACAATTCTGCCGGAATCGCCTTTCTCATCGAGCAAATCACAGCCACCGCACAAAGACGAAAAATACCCAAAGACCAAATCTTCCTCGGTGGCGAAGACGAGGCCAGCTACGTCGCCAACTTCACCGCCGCTCTCCGCAAAGAAGGATACCTCGTCCTCCGGGTCAATGCCTACGAAGCCAAGGAAAGCCGCGAAAACCTCCTTGCCAGCACCGACTCCCTCGACCTTCTCGGCATTGCCAAAACCCTCCTCGCCCGGCGCGCTCAAAACACCAGCACAAGCCAAACAACCAACCCCGTCTACGCCGAACTCCGCGAACTCAACCGCACCAGGCGCAGCCTGGTCCGTCAAAAAACCGCCGCTTCCAACCGCATCCACGCGCTCGCCGATCAACTTTTCCCCGGCTTTCTCGACCTCTCCAAATCCAGCCTCACCCCCTTCACCAACGCCTCCCTCTTCCTCATGAAAGACCGCTTCAGCGCACCCGAAATTGCCCGGCGACGCCCAAGCGCCCTTACCAAAACTCTCCGCACCCACCTCGTTCACCACCCCGAAGAAACTGCCTCCCAACTCATCACCCTCGCCCAAAAAGCCCTCCCTCCCCAACCTCATCGCACCCCCTCCCTCCAGCGCTCCCTCACCGCCACCGTCGACCTCTACCAATGCCTCGACCGCAACGCGCACGAACTCAAAATCCAAGCCGCCCTCACCCTCGCCACCACCCCCTACGCCCTCCTCACCAGCATCCCCGGCATCGGCTTCGTCCTCGCTTCCGGCCTCGCTGGTGAACTCGGCGAACCCAGCCAACTGCGCAAACTCGACTCCCTCTGCGCCTATGCCGGCATCGTCCCCCGCACTCATCAAAGTGGTGGCCCAGACTCTGCGGCCCTCCAATCCCACCCCTCCCCTCGCTGTAACCACATCCTCAAAGACTGGACCGTCCAAAGCTCACAAAAAATCCAACTCTACGGCCCACCCGAACTCAAAGACCGCATCAAACAATGGAACGCCAACGGCCAACACGGCATCTTCGCTGGAGCCCGGCGTTACCTTCGCCTTGTCCGCACCCTCGTCCTCAATGTGATTCCCTATCTCAGCCCCGAAGGCCGAGCCCAAAATCCCGATTCAGCTCAACTGGCCGCCTCCGCGCAACAAACCTGGACCGTCCTCCAACAAAAATGGCGAGCCATTCCCGGACACCGTCAGCTCCTCCTCGACGAAGACCATCCCATCGGGGCCTGGCGACGCGTCCTCAAAGAAGTCCACGGGATCCACCTGCCCGAAACCCTCTAACGAATTTTTCACAGAAATCGATTTTGAGTCGGCTCGCAAAAAAAGCACCTCAGCAAAAAAACGGAGACGGGGCGACCGGATGGCTCTTTCACGGATGCCGCACCTCACAGTGACGGCTTGGGTCTGTATGCCAAACCAACCGGTCGCCCTCGATTCGACCTGCCAATCAAAAGCAGGTCGGACCATGGCCCAAAGATACTCCGCCCCGACGCCCCAGTCGAGGGCTCGTCACACCTGTCAGCCAGGAACACGAGGGCACCGTCGCAGAGGAAGAACGTTCCCTAAAACTTCCTCAAATCGACAAGACCGGTGGTTGCCACCACCCGCTTCGTCACCGTTCCACTCAGTCGCCAAAAGGCTCGCCACTCAAAGTCTCAAAGCGAGTCGGCAAAATCGAAACCCTCGATTCGGCCCAGCTCTTTACGCCCTCGAACAAACTTCTCAAAAAATCAAAAAAAGCCCTTGAAACTATCTGATACTACTGACCCCGTCTGCCTTCCCTTACAACAACAAAACCAAACTCAATCCTCACTCGCTTGATCTTTTTTCAGAAAGACAGTTGCTGACCCCGTCGCCTTACCATCTTTGTTCAGTTTTCTGACCTTATCCATGATCTCAATTAAATCTGTCGAAATGATCTTTTGGGATATTTTCTTCATTAACCTATCATCATCCATACCCTTCTCATCGAGATTGTTGGAAGCGCGAAACACCCTAGAATAAACTTCATTATCGTAGTATCGAAAACAAGTTTCACGCTTACACAAAGCCCACAGGCTAAGAGCTTCACTAGAAGCCTGAACATTACCCAAAAAACTTAAATCCTCAAGAGTCGAAACTTCTTTGGGAGTTAGCCCTATGGTTGGATTTTTACTAGAAAAAACCGTTTCCGCTCTATGATCAATAACCCTCTGCAGCTCTTTTAGTTTCGGGTTTTTAGACTCTAATTTGCTTACATAATCTTCTAAAGCAATACTCTTTAAGTCATAACGCCGACCAGACCTCGTTAAAAACGGGTAACTTTCGACACTTACTTGGTTTATTTCAATGTATTTATTTATTAAAATAAAATCATTATCATCACCTCGAAGCAATAAATGCCCAATTAATGACCTGTTAACTTCATCCCGGCTTTTCTCGCTCTCTAAGGACTTAAACTCTCTTGAGAAAGCCTCAAGCTTAAGAGCCTGCAAGGAAAAATCAATATCGCTACATTTAGCTATACTCGCCTGCATAACCAAAAAGAACAAAAGACCTATCAATTTAATCATGTCATTTCTTTGTTTTGTCGGGACAGCAATAATGAGTCTCCTCAAGCTCCTCGGGTGCCTTTTCGCCTTTCTGTTTCGCTAAAAGATTGTAGTAAGCCTGAGCCATTTCATCTGGATCCTTTCCAGCAAATACTGGATTCCCTAGTCCTGGTTGATGCACGTAAAACCCATTTTTTTTGCACCCTTTTGAATTCTCTCCAATTACATGATAATTACCGCCGTCTTTGCCGTTTTTTACTGGCGGCTCTCCTTTCGGAAGGTAAACGATAACTTTGTATTCACATTTTTCGCAGTCTGAATCTTCTTTAACCTTTTTGCAGCCAATGTTATCCATATCTTCCGGGGTTGGATTAAATGGTTGGTCATGTTGCCCCGTGGTTGGTGCTGTCGCTGTGCTCGTGCAATTTCCCGGCTTTTTGCCTGATATTGGTTTACCAAGGGAAGGTTCTCCACCTGCCTTCACTGGCTCTCGGCCTAACCGATCAATCCAGCCATTACAGTCGTTATACACAAACCCATACAGGTTCTCCCCTCCCCGTTCTTCAATAGGGTCTCTACTTGGCCA
>NZ_JAENIO010000075.1 GCF_016595415.1 Roseibacillus ishigakijimensis | reverse complement strand
AAGGCTCAAAAAGCACCAACGAATCAGCCTAGAAAAACTCCTCGACGACTTCGCGAACGCCTGCACGAAGTCGGTTCATTTGGAAGCTCTCTGGAGCTATCAACCTGACCACCGCCACGTCACCACCGAAACCCGCAAAAAACGCCGCCCCCTTGAAGACACTTGGATCGAACTCCTAAGTTGACGCGAATGCCTAACAGGCTCGCACCACCAACCAACCCGGCTTTTCGATCCGTTCAAAAGCAGTGAATCCCCCTTCGGCCAGGGTCTCGACCAGCAATCCCTCATCGTAAACAAACCTGCAATCGGCAATGAGATCGTTAACTACGTAGCCTGCGGCCTCACAGTGAGCATCGGGGACATGACGAACAAGGTAACCATGGACGAATTCCGGATCGTCTTCCAATCCACCCAAGGCGGCCAAATCCGGCGTCACCACCTCCAGCACTCCTCCTGGCTTCAAGGCCCGGCGGCAGTCCTTCGCCAGAAGTATCGTCTGGAGAGGACGGAAGCGCTCCCAGACCCCCTCCGCCGAGAGGGACTCCAGCGACCCGTCCGGCACCATCAGCCGCCCGCTTTCCCGGAAGCCCCGATCCTTGCCGAGATCGTGATGCCGCTCTTCCAGCCCTTCGTCCGCTCCGGTTGCAGGCATTCCCGACTCATAACCAAATTCCTCGAAGTCACGCCCATACTTCTCCGCCATCATCCGCCGGGCCTCCTCATCATAGTATTGCCACCAGGGAAACTTCCGCCCCGAATCCATCTCGTGCGGCAACTCCGCCCGGATCCCCCAGTCCGCGCACAGACTCGCAAAGTCCTCCTCCAGACTCTCGAAACGCAGCACCCGATCCACCCGAACTTCCCCCGCGCCATCCTTGAGCCAATCGACCTGACAAGCCCCGAGATCGTGGCCCAGTAGACCATCGAAGGCCGCCAGCCTCTTCAAATCATCCGCCCAACTGGGCCCCGTGAACAGAGTTCTAGCCTCCGGTAAAAGACGCAATAGATAAAAGAGCTGAGACAAGGCCCGCTCAAAAGGATTTCGCACCACCGTCACCACTTCCCGACCCGCCAGCAGACCCCGACGCTCGAAATAAGCCACCGACTCATGCTGGATAGCCGGGCTTCGCACCTCCCCCTCCCCAGCCAGCTTCCCCTGCCGATCGCCACCCGGCAGCGCATACTCCGTCAGCTCTTGCCGACTCAGTTCCGGCAAAGTTCTCCCCGTCGCCGCTGTCACCAGTGCATTCTCCACACTCGTTCCTGCCGTCTTCGGAATGTGAATGAAAAGAAAAGGTCGCGGGCAATCAGATATCATAGCCAATCGAGTCAATTGAGATTTGGAGCCAACCAGAAAAAGACTTCCAGTCATGCGAGGCCGGAGATTTTTCCGAAACGCGCAAGGCAATCGCTGCTCTCCCGATACTGTTTTAGCAACAAAGCCACCTGAAAAAATCCACTTTTCGGATGCCCAAAGAGCTCCTGCGCATGGCTCATAGCCAGCGCCACCGAAAAAGGATGAACGCCAGGAGGCTCTCTGAGTGGTTGGCATCCCTGCAGGTTCTGCTCAACCCAAGGATAATCATCGCTGCACACTACCAGCCGACTCTTCCGCTGAAGAGGCTCACAGGCGTAATCCGGGATGCCCTCTTTGACATAGCCATGCCTCAAAAAATCACCACGCCGAATCATAAGGCCGCCTTCCGCTTCTTTCACCTGCCGAATCATTTCTTCCGCAGACGGATCATCGAATTGGATCGCCTCCATCAAGGCCTCGCCACAGCCATCAAAAGTCCGGGGAAAGGAACCCGCCCCGCAGCTCGGAACAACGACCGCCCCGGGCGGCGGCTCCTCCCGGCTCCTCGCAATCCCCAAGGCATCCAGCCGCCAGATTTCGTGACTCTTGTCAGGAGGCCTCGTCCCTTCCAAGGTCCAATAGGGATACTGGGGATCATCAGAATAGGTCACCTCATGCCCTCCCGCCTGCAAACGAAGGACATGCCCATAGCCATAAAGCTGACTCGCGAGCCCTCCAGATATGAGAACATGATAGCGCTTTCCTTTCTCGCTAAGAAATTTCCCCTTCTCCACCCCTCTCCCCCTCTTGGCATTTTCACTCACCCTCTCGCCCCCTTCCTTCAGCTCCTCCCAGCTAACTTGCTCCCGGTGCCAGTATTCTGCCATCTCCACACCCGGATGACTCCACGGCTTGCTGGGCATCGTGTAATGAAGAATACCGTCAGGATTCTCGCCTGGACGATCCCAACCGGGCACCAGATTCCATTTGGCGGCGAGACCCAAAACCCGCCCCTGACCAGCAAGAGCCAACGCGATTTGTTCTTCATAGCCAACCGCTTCCTGCACCGCCAGAAAGCGCTCCCAAAAGCCCTCCTCCCGCATCGCCTCAAGATTCAAGAGAGGGCCGAGATAAAAAAACTCCCCCTGCCCTGCCTCCTCAAACTCCGGGGGCAAGCGACGCCGGAACCAATCCCAGGCCGCATCCGCCAGGTTCTTGTGCCAGAGCCGGGCCGCCAGCAAATGCCCCCCAAAGTCCAGCTCAAAAAGAGGCCTCACGTCAGTCAACACCAATTGATCCCAGTCCAAGACCAGCGCCCGATCCCAGTCGCAACAATCCCGGATACCCAGAAAGCGATCCATGGCCGGTTGGCTGACGTGAGCCGGGAAGCGCCCCGCCGGGCTCTTCACAGGTTCGAGGAACTCAACCTTCAATCCCTTCCTCTCAAAATCTTCCGGCCGGGCATGACCCCGATAATAACAACGAACATGGACGGGGAGCGTGCACCGACGAACCAGCGAGGCAATGACGGTCGCATGGGGCTCCAATCCCGCATCATCAGTCGCGATTAAGATGTTCGCCGTCTCTCCCATCCCTTTTGTGCCAGTTTTCACCAACAAATTGGGAATCTCCCCTCGTCCTTTCCGAATGGAATCAGCACCTGCCAAGTCCTGATGCCCCACCCGGGGACAGTCCCCCGTCAAGACTCCCCGCCGAAGCAACGGCAAGCGCCAAATGATCTCGTCCAGCGGACCCGTCATGGGCAGCGCTCCACAGATAAGGGCCGCGCCTACCTGATTCACCATGTATCCGTAAGTACCCACCAAATGCCCCGTCGATGGCACCACCCAATGCTCCCCTTCCAACTCCTCATGCCCGGGTTTCAAATTGAGATAGTCCACTTGCAGGGCCTCCGCCTCCCGGGCATAGCTTCCGAGGAATTCACCCAAGTCCCCATCCGGCACCGCGTCATCCTCAAAGACCGCCAGCCACCCCGCCTCCCGCTTGGCAAGAAACTCCCGCAACAAGCCCAGATGAGAACAATAACACCCCACCTCCCCCGGCACCAGCGCCCGCCCCCACCGTTCCCGAAAGCGGACCGCATCCACCCCAATCTCCACCATTGCTTCCTCCGGCGTCGTTCCCCAATAGATGTCCGCCGCAATTCCCGCCTCCTCCAATAACTTCACACACCGCTCCCCGTTCCGGGGTCGCGACCGAATATCGATAACACTGGCGGAAATCTTCATCACTTTCTCTCCTGCCCCTGTTTTTGCCTGACTCTCTTCTTCAAGCCTCCTCCCCATTCGCGTCAGGTTAAGGCTGTGAGGCCTGATTCTATGGGGGATTTGCGGGTTCGTCGGTCTCTTTTGAGGTGCCGCGGATCAGGACTAAAA
>NZ_JAENIO010000074.1 GCF_016595415.1 Roseibacillus ishigakijimensis | reverse complement strand
CGCGCTGCTCGACTTGTCAAGGGAAAAAGGTGGTTTTTGCCAATCTAATTTGCTGGCTACGAATCGGTTAGGCTCTTAACCTGACGCGAATGCCCGCATACCAGCAATCCAGAAGAGCTGGCGCCACTCCTCGTCGCTGCGATAAAGCCCGCCAGGGGCACGTTCGTGCAGCGCATCCTGCCATCTGCGCGGATAATGTGACTCATTGAGCAGCTCCTCCACCAGCACATAGTTCTCGGCCACCCGCGACGCCTGCTCCAGAAGAGCAATGGCATTCTCGGGCACCCGATGCAGTAATCCACGTAGAAGAACCAAATCAAAGGCATTCTCAGCACCGGGCAGATCACGACCATTGAAGGCCGCTTCCCCTGTATGGGCGCTGTGCAGGGAGGAATAACGCCAGCCGCGTTCCCGACAGAGAGTCTCCCCCACCCGGCCTTCGACCTCCAGCACCCGCAGGCCGGGATCGAAATCCATTTCTCGCAAGATTTCCTCTACCAGAGCAGCACCCTCGTCCTCTCGTTCTTCGTCGTCTTTCACCGCCTCCTCATCTCCGGGAAAAGGCACCATCCACTCGCTGCGCCCTTGGCAAAGCTTGCGCCCCTCCGGCTTGGCCCGCAGCACCGCCAATCCCGCTTGTTTCCCCTTCAGATAGGTCAGGCACTGGTAAAACAAGAGGACCCAGCGGTAACGGGGACGCTCCCAGTCGTGGAAAAAGACCAGCGCCTCCTCCTTGAGTAGAGGCACGACGAGGCGGGCACACTCCGCCCTCACCCGGCCGTCGATGAGCACAAAATCAAAGCGTCCCGACAACTGGCCGACCACTTCCAAGTAACTGGCGAAGTCTTCCTGAATCCCCCGGCGACATTCCTCCCCCACTTCTCGCTCCGTCGGCACGTGAAGGAGGGTCACGTGACCGGGCAACCAAGGCCACAGCTCCCGCGCCCATTGCGCGGAATGTTCCACGCTGATGAGTTCTTCCACCAGAGAAGCAAGCTGAAAGGTGCTTCCCCCGGCCCCTATTTCGAGCATACGTAGGCCAGTGGGGCTAAAGCCTCCTTCCTCCCGTCGCTGCTCAATGCGGCGAGCGATTTCTTCACTCTGCTCGCGCTCCATCCAGGGCAGAGGTTGGCTCCAGATCGCCCCCGTCGCCCCCGGCAGCGGGAAACGGTTCCGCAACTGCGGCCAAAGCCGAGGCGCGGACGACCGCTTGCTCTTGCCTTCAGAGTTCTTCTCGCGATGAGGTTTGACGATTTCGCAAAAATCCACCACCCGCAGATCCAAGCCTCGGCAGGCATGAGCCATGATGTGGTCGATGCCCTCGCGCCGCAATTGCTCGCGATAGGGAGCATAGGCTCGCAAAGTTCGATCCACTGCTTCTCGAGAAAGAAAAGGACAAGTCACCGGCAAAAGATTGGTGCGTCGACTCCCCGTCCCGCCTTCCACCCGAAGGAGATGGGGATAGGGCACCTGCCCCTCGGGCGAATGAGCAGGCACAAGCCCGTCGACCCCTTCCCTTTCCATAAATTCAAAACAGCGTGCAATATCCTCCTCGCGCATCTCAATATCATCATCAAGAATGGCGAAATATTGAGAGTCAAACTCTGGACGAAGATGGAAGAATTCCTTACATTTAGCTCCCGTTGCAGGAAGAAAAAAAACTAATACAAACTTTCCATCATATAAACACAACATCCCGAGATAAATCCAGAATAAGAACCCGCGTCCAAAAAAACACACCAACAAAAAACACGCACATTATGAATTCACAATCCACAATTAAACGAAGACGATAAATTATCAATTCAACTCACACCACAATAATCATTCACTTAACACCAAACTCCTCCAACAACTGAACTTTCACCTCATCGCTCGCTATCTCAGAAATCCACAATTTGGCCTGATCTTCATAATCAGATCTAAACAAACTCTTTACTAGGTTTTTAATTGCGACATCACGAACGCTCCCTTTCGGTTGGGAAAGTATCCAATCACCCAGAATAGCAGAATCTTGGAAAGATTGATAGCGGCTTGCCACATCAGCGATTTCAACTGCCACCTGACCGTCCGAACTAGAAGAAATCAATTCTAACAAATCACTTGGATTCTTATGGTTTAAGAACTCTTGAACCCAAGTCTTTATATTCCCTTCAAATGCATCTTTCGTATTCAACTCATCACCAGAAACAAACTTTTCAAATGCAACCCAAGACTCCTCAGGACTCGATCTAACAAAATGAGAAACAATCACTGGCGAGGAAAATGCATCATCGGAAATTTTACTCAATTCACCAAATTTCATTTTCAAACTGGCTTCGCCCTCTTCAGATGCCAAGAGAGAAGCATAGTAAGATACTAATGATGATTTCAACGCTCCATCTTCGAGAGTAGCCAACAGAGCAGGGAATCCCGCATCCAAAAAGCTATCTCTATCCAAATTAGCAGCAGTCAAAAGAGTCGCCTCTTCTTCGTCAGTTAGTCCGAAATTCCGAATCTCTTTAAGAAAATCTGCTACCCGCAAACCGGAAGCATGCGAATAACAGTTTGACAACATAGCTTTGTATTCCTCACCGGGGCCTTTTATTTTTCCTAGCTCCGACAGAAACCCAACTCTATCTTCGCCATTTAGAAACTGAAATCCTGACAAGAAATCATATAGAAATTCATCTCTATCCCTAGACTCCATCTCTACCACATAATCAAGCGCCTCCTGCCAACTGTTCACATTTTTAGAGATAGACGAACTTTGAACTCTTTCAGGTATCCTATGTTCCAATTCAGGTATCCTATGTTCTAATTTTTGCGACACCGAATTCTTATGTGCATTCGAAGTTTTGGACTCGTTTCTTATTAGGTCGTTTTTCCATTTGAAAAAGAAAAAGATCGTAATAACCAGCAACGAAAAACCTACAAATACAAATTTCGGATGAAAAATTTTACTCATCAGCAACGGCCGTTAGAACTCCCAAGTGCTCTTAGCACTCCCGGTATGATGCTTTGTTATAAATTTAACAAGCTTACCCATATTTACATGAGCACCTTTATTAACGCCGCCATCAATATATCGATATTGTGCAAGCGGCGAGTTTTCACCTCGAGTAACACCACCCTGATCAACCCAAGTATTACCATCAGTTTGCCTATTTTCAAAATACTCGGCAAACTTATCTTGCAAGTCACACTCTTCCACAGCTTCGATAATTAATCTCCCTGTAGTGCTCCACTTCACTTTATTATTTACAGATGCAGAAAATCCAACCCAACCCTTTATCACGTTGACTTCTGACGTTTGAAAACCAGACCATTCAAAACTACAAACATAATCCAACGTAACTTTCTTTGTTCCGTTACCTTGCACATTTATTTTGGCCATTGCTTTCACATCACTCCCTCCTAGGGTTCCCTCATCCTCGTATCCCGCGCCAGAATTACTAACACTGATCGAACCAGTCTCTCTATCTACAGACAAAGTTACATAATGCTTGGGTAAAAAAAGAGCACTGTTTCCAGCAGCATCAGTAGCCCTATATGCACCTGCAACACATACTTTTGAAGAATTAGCTAACTGGTTACGACCCGGCGCACCAGCTCGAATACATTTTGATCCATGCGCCTGCGTGTAATAGTTAGTAATACCACCTACCAAAGCAACCGACCTATCTTGCGCGAGTAATAAACCTGCAACGTCCAGGCCACTCGCAGAATAAATAGAGTCAAAAAAACCCTCCCCCCAATCACCCTGAGCGGGCTCTTGCTGGCACACAAGACACCAACTACTTGCCTCTTCCTCTTCAGCATGAACACTTTGCATTAATGCACCTGTGGCTATAATCGCACCTACCGTCGCCCCTCCCGTCCTCTTTAGAAACTTACGTCTCGTCAGTCCATTTTGCGATGAAGTGAAGTCATCCTGGCGGTCGTGACCGAATGGGTTATCAGGTGTCATTTGTTTATGGGGTTAAATAGAATTCCGATATCAGAGCACCATGCGCTTTTATCGTCACTAAGAAGCTGACAAAAAAAAAAACGAGCGCGTCAACAATTTTTCTGATTTATTTTTTCATTATCTGACCTTTCTTAAGCATTTTCATTATCCCGCAGTCTACCATGCCTTCCTCCCCGCACAATCTCATTCTCACCACCCTGCTTGATCCGCCCGGTCGGCGGGAGGCTCGTTTCTTAGGTAAAATCCTAGCCTCCTCTCTTCTCCGCAGCCTCTTCGGCGGGCAAATTGTGATGGAACGCAACTTCCCCGAGCCTCTCTTTCCTATCGAGCGAGTGGACTTGAAGGAACTGGAGCACGATCCCGCCGACTTTCTGCCCGAAGAGGTCGGCCCACGAGCCCAGCGAGCTCGTGTGGAAGCCGCCCTGCGTCATGCCGAGGCCGCCAGCCGCTACGGATGGGTGACTTTTTGCGATGCCGATGTGGTGCCCCTGCGCAACTGGGACCACCTGCTGGTCTATCGTGAAGCCGACCTTCTCATCGCGCGACAAGCTGATGGGCAGCCCGATGCTGGTTTCTTTGCGGTGCGGGGAGAGCGCGTCATTGAATTCGCCGAAGAGTGGGCCGATGCGCTCGCGCACCTTCCGGCCAGGTCCACGAGCGGAGACGAGAATCCTCCCCGTCCCGACGAGGCCGCCCTCGCGCAAGTGGTGGCCAGCGGCAAATGGCGGGTGAAGCCCTTCGAGCGCGGCGAAGTGGTGCAAGCCTTTGCCGAAAGCACCGGGCTACCCGATATTCTCTCCGCCGCTGCCGTGCATCTGAAGGGCGGTTCCCCGGCCGAAAAACGTAAACTGGCCTTCGCCCTGCACATGATGTGGGTCTATGGGGATGAGGATGGGGTGTTTTTAGATATTTTGGAGAGTTGAGAAAGAATCCAGAATCCAGAATCCAGAATCCAGAATCCAGAATCCAGAATCCAGAATCCAGAATCCAGAATCCAGAATCCAGAATCCAGAATCCAGAA
>NZ_JAENIO010000073.1 GCF_016595415.1 Roseibacillus ishigakijimensis | reverse complement strand
TCATTTTATGGGGTTGGGTTTGGCGTTTTTCGCCGTTCCTCACCACCAAAATTATCGCTTAACCCCTGGCCCGATTTTCGGGGTCCACCTCAGACTTTCGTTTGTGCTTTCAGCCGCATACGACTCCCTGCCCGTTGCTTCGGAACGAATTCGTAAATTTTCAAATCCACGACATTTTGTATTGCGAACTCTTTCTCAGCTCCACTTTTCAACCGAAACGCCTCTTTCCCAAACACGACACCCAACTCATTGGCAGCCCCATTCGTAATCAGGACCTCCCATTGCGAATTATCTCGTCGAACCTCGACTTGCAGAATCGCCTTTGCCTCTGCAGCAGCCTCAGCTTCGCTTACGGGCGACAGAAGCAAAGCCAAGATCGCTCCACAATAAACAGAAATTTTTGCAAGCGAGTTCATTCACCCGTCTTCATAGCAATCTCTCTCCTATTTGGCGAGGTTTAAAGAATCTAACCCAACAAAAGCCGCTGTGATTTCCTCCAGGCGCTCCGGGGAGTAAAGTTCTTTGGCTTCGCTGCTCCAGACCACTCCCGGCCAGGCGGCATCCCCGGGCGATCGGCCCACGATGTGCCAATGCATCTGGCGCACCTGATTACCAATGCAAGCGATGTTGAGCTTCTCGGGCCGAAAATAGTTTTCCACAAAAAGCGAAACCTCGCGCACCACGGCCATTACTTCCGCCGCCCGGGCCTCGCTGAGCTGATGCCAGTCCTCCTCTCCCCCGGCGACCTCGGGCACGACGAGAAGCCACGGAAAATGGCGATTGTTCTTCAGCAGAATGTGGCAATCACGACTCCGGCCCAGAGGCAGGGAGCTTTTCAACAAGCGGGGATGAACTTCGAAGGCCATGTCCGGCCATTATTCGCCATGCACCACGCGCCGTCGAATCATATCGAGGGCTCGTTGGCTAACCTCGTCCTTGAACTGGCGGCGGCCACGGGGGTGATTGCGCCGTTGCACCGCGGTTTCCCGACCCTTTTGCGCCAACCCGAGGTAGACCGTGCCCACGGGCTTCCCGTCACTCCCCCCATCGGGGCCGGCAATGCCCGTCACACTGATGGCGAGGTCGGCACCACTGGCGGCGAGAGCGCCCTCGGCCATCTCGCGACAGACCTCCTCGCTGACCGCCCCATGGGCCGCCAGCGCAGACTCCCGCACTCCGAGGAGAGAAATCTTGGCTGCATTAGCATAGGTCACGAAGCCATGGGTCAAGACCGCGCTGGAACCGGGAATATCGGTCAAACGACTGGCGACCAGACCGCCGGTGCAGCTCTCGGCTGTCGTCAGGGTGAGCCCGGCCTCGGTCAGCTCGCGCACCACCACTTGCTCCAGGCTATCGCCATCGCTGACGTATTGGGTAGGAAAATGTTCCGCCACATGAGCCCGGGCTTCCGCAATGGCCTCGGGGCCTCCGATGAGCCGAAGGTCGAGTTCACCCGGGCGCGCGCAGTAACCGAACTCCAGGCCGGGAATCGCTTGCAGCCCGGCGTCCACCCCGTCGGCAAAAGAGCTTTCGCCAATCCCGACAAATTTCAATTCGACCGCCTCTCCGGCATTCTCAATGCCCGCCAGAGCGACCAACCGGGGTGAGACCTCCTCGCGAAACATGGGCCGCAGCTCGCCGGGAGGGCCAGGGAGGAGGAAAATGGCGCAAGCCGAGGCTTTGCCCAGGCGGGGAGGGACGTAGATCCCCGGCGCGGTGCCGTTGCCATTGGGCAAGACATCGGCCCCCACTGGCACTTGGGCCTGCTTGCGATTGCCCTCCGGCATTTCGCCATAGCCACGCGCTTGGAAAAACTGCTGCATGGTGCGCAGGGCCTGCTCGTCTTCAATCATCTCCGTGCCCAATACCTCGGCCGTGGCTTCCCGCGTGATGTCGTCGCTGGTCGGGCCCAAGCCACCGGTCACGATCAGGGCATCGCAGCGCATCACTGCCTCGGCCATGGCATCGCGGATAGCATCGCCATCGGGCACCGTCACCTGCCGCTGCACGCGCAGACCGAGCTTGAGCAGCTCCTGCCCCATCCAGTGGCCATGGGTATTGAGAGTGGAGCCCAGCAGGAGCTCGGTGCCAGTGTTGAGAATTTCGATACGCACGGCAGCAGTTTGTCCCCTTTACCCGATTCCTCAACCGGAGATTGTGTTCATCCCGCAGTTTGCCCGGGGCAGTCTGCGCGGGCTGGCAGCCATTTGAGGCACCTTCTCCTTGATCCCGACAGAAATCTCTCCAAGCTGTCAGGCATGACTAAGGCGGAAATTCAGGATCTTTATTTCATGGACTCACGGGCGAAACTCATTGATATCGCTTCCTTCTTGGATCGCCTGGACCGCATGGAGGGCGAGGCCGACTTCCGGCACCCGGCCTTTCTCGGCGCGATGGAAGCGATGAAGAATCCCCCCGAAGGCCGCACTCGGGTGCAGGCCGTGCTGGAAGCCTTGTCCGATCACTCCGAGGAGCCTGCCGAATCCGCATCCATCGGCTTTGCCTATGGCGCCCAGAAGCCCAACTGAGCGCGCTCTTTCTCCTTTCCCAAAAATTTCCCTCCCCACACACAGCGAGAGCTTGGCGGGGAGCCCATCTCTCCCCTAATCTCTTACTATGAAGACCCTCCTCGCTATTTTTCTCCTCTCCCTCTTTTCTTCCCTCGCGGCCTCCGCGCAGCAGGTGCACGTCATTCTCTGTGGAGGCCCCGCCTTGCGCAGCTGGGAGGACCTCCGGGTCGGCCCCGACCAGCATGACCGCTGGTGGGCCAACTTCGTGCGGGCCTCGACCATGCGCATGGACGAGTTGCGCAAAGCCTACGGACCCAATGCCCAAATCGTCTGGATGGTCTACAAGCCTGGCTACGTGACCCGAGGAAGGGAAGATGGAAAACCCTACGTCACTTGGATCTCCGAGCAAGCTAGCAAGCGCCAGGCGAACTTGGTCTGGCTCAACTCCAGCAATGACTTCTTCCGCCGCTTCAACGCCCTCCCCCGAGGCTCGGTGACCAATTTTGACTTCTTCGGCCATTCCAACAAACACTGCTTCCTCCTCGATTACAGCAATGAGATCATGGCTTCCTGCAAGGACTGGATCCACGAGACCGACCTTGGCCGCATCAAGTCCAGCGTCTTCAATCGCAACGCGATGTGCCAATCCTACGGTTGCCACACCGGGGAATCGATGTCCGCCTTCTGGCGACGCGCAGTGGGCATCCCACTGGTGGGGGCCAAAGGAAAGACCGACTACACCGCCCTGACCGATGGCCGGCTCCCGACCGTGAGCGGATCCTGGGTGCGCTGAGTGCCTCTGCAAGACATGCGATTGGATTGCCTTTTCCTGAAAAAACGCCTACTTCCCGCCCCCTGACAACATGGCCGACAAAACCGCTATCACGCCCACCCGCGACGAGGACTTTCCCGAATGGTATCAACAAGTGATCCGAGCCGCCGACATGGCGGAGAATTCCGAAACCCGCGGCTGCATGGTCATCAAGCCCTGGGGCTACGGCATTTGGGAGCTCATTCAGGATGACCTCGACCGCCGCTTCAAGGCCACCGGGCACCAGAACGCCTACTTTCCCCTTCTCATTCCCTTGGCTTACCTGGAAAAAGAAGCCGAGCACGCGGAGGGCTTCGCCACCGAATGCGCGGTGGTGACCCACCACCGTCTCGAGGCCCAGAAAGATCCCGAGAGCGGCAAGACCACCATGGTTCCCTCGGGCAAACTGACCGAACCCTACGTCATCCGGCCCACCTCCGAGACTATCATCGGCGCGGCCTTTGCCCGCTGGGTGGAGAGCTACCGCGACCTCCCCCTCCTCATCAACCAATGGGCCAACGTGATGCGCTGGGAAATGCGCCCCCGCCTCTTCCTGCGCACCGCCGAGTTTCTCTGGCAGGAAGGCCACACCGCCCACGAGACGGCGGAGGAAGCCATTGCCGAGACCCGCACCATCCACCAGCTCTACTCCGACTTCCTGCGCGACGTCCTCGCCATCCCGGTCGTCATGGGAGAAAAGACTGAAGCCGAGCGCTTCCCCGGTGCCGAAATGACCCTGACCGTAGAGGCCATGGTGCAGGACAAGAAAGCCATCCAGGCCGGCACCTCCCACTACATGGGGCAAAATTTCGCCAAAGCGCAAGACATCAGCTTCGTCGACCGCGAGAACCAGAAGCAGCTCGCCCACACCACTTCCTGGGGCGTTTCCACCCGTCTCATCGGCACCCTCATCATGGCCCATTCCGACGACGACGGCCTCATTCTCCCTCCCCGCGTCGCCCCCCAGCAGATCGTCATCATCCCGGTCACCCCCAAGCCCGACTCCCGCGATGCCATTCTCGATGCCTGCCAGGCCTTGGCCAAGACCCTCTCCAGCCAGACCTTCCACGGTCAACCCCTGCGCGTCCACGTGGACAATCGCGAGATGGGCGGAGGGCAGAAAAAATGGGACTGGGTCAAAAAAGGCGTCCCCCTGCGCATCGAAATCGGCCCCCGCGACTTGCAATCGCAAAAAGTCTGCCTGCAACGCCGCGACCAAGGCATTCAGGAAAAAAAATTCCTCGGGCGCGAAGAGTTTCTCCGCAATGTCCAATCCCATCTCGATGCCGTCCATCAGGGTCTCCTTGAGCGGGCAACCGGACTGCGGGACCAAAACACCAGCGAGTGTGGCGAATTGGCGGACTTCGAGGCCCACTGGAGCGCCAGCGACAATCCCGGCTGGCTCCTCACCCCTTGGGCGGGCAGCCGTGAGCAGGAAGAGGAGCTTTCCAAGAAACACCGCATCGCCGTCCGTTGCCTCCCCCTGCAGAACGAGGAAGCGGAGGAAGCCCCCTGCCTCCTCACCGGCACTCCCACCCGCCAACGAGCCCTCTGGGGACGCAGCTATTGAGCTTTTCCGGGAAAAAATCGCAAAAGTTCGAATTCGCCGCTTGACGGGCAAGGCGCGGGCTCCTAGTCTCCGCGCCCCTTAAGAAATACTGATGGCAACTATGGCAAACGACAATTTCCGCGGAGTCGAGATGAAGAAAGGAGAGCCGGTGGACCGCGCTCTTAAACGGCTCAAGACCAAACTCGACACCGAGGGCATCTTGGAGGAAATGCGTCGTCGCCGGGCATTCGAAACCCCCACCCAACGTTTCCAACGCAAGCTCCGCACCGCTTCCAAGCGCAACAAAGTGCGTTGGCAGTATTCCAACAAGTCGGCTGCCGATAAGGAAGGCGACGACAAGAACGAGGGTTAATCTCCCTGTTTTCCCAGATTTTGCAGAGAGCGTCCTTCGGGGCGCTTTTTTTGTGCTCTCCTCCCCTCACCTCACCTCAACATCTTTGTATTCTTCTCTCCATGAGCTCTCCAATTCGCCTTTTAGCCAAACAAATTGTCAACGCAGAGAAGGCCTTCGAGTTGAGCGACTCTTCCCTCCTTTATGCCCATGAAGCACTTGCGAAATTTTTCCTACAAGGATTTAAACCCTTAGAAGAATGGATCGAGCAAGCGCCAATTGGATATGAGGACGTCATTCTTCTGAAAGACGCCCTCGAGCAGTATGTCCGGAATCATCCCGACCACCCCTCTCGGGCCATGGCCATTCGCGTCAGGTTAAGGCTGTGAGGCCTGATTCTATGGGGGATTTGCGGGTTCGTCGGTCTCTTTTGAGGTGCCGCGGATCAGGACTAAAA
>NZ_JAENIO010000072.1 GCF_016595415.1 Roseibacillus ishigakijimensis | reverse complement strand
CTTGGCCAAAGAGGGATACCCGACGCGGTTTTCGTAGTGATAGCACGATTTTTCCTGCGCGGTTGCGGGCTTTGCAGGCGATTGCCCGGGCGCGATTTGTTCGGGTCCGCAAAAAATCCCCAGACGCGGTTTTTCGCGGTGGGGTCGCCCTCTAAGGCGCAGGCTGATGTCGCGTAATAGGCCACTGCTCAAGCGTAGTCATACCAGCCCAAGGCAACTTTGGCAGCTAAAAAGAAAGGCGGTTTCAGGATTGCTATACACGTATAGCAGGCTAAGTTCAGTCATGCTCGCTATCCGATTAAAACCTGACCTTGAGGAGCGTCTTGCCAAGCTCGCCAAGAGAACAGGCCGCACCAAAACCTTCTACGCTCGCCAAGCCATCGAACAGCACTTGGAGGATCTGGAGGATTACTATTTAGCCGCCCAGTCTTTGGAGAAGTCGAAGCGGACTTTCACCCCTGCCGAAGCCAAACGTGAGTTGGGATTATAAACTCACCGACAAGGCTTTAAAACAACTCCGAAAGCTGGGACCGGAAGGCAGCAAGCGCATCTTCGCCTACTTGGATGGCAATATTACGGGATGCGATGATCCGCGCCAGTTCGGCAAGCCTCTTTCTGGCGAGCTTGGGGAGTTTTGGCGCTACCGCACCAGCCATTACCGGATGATTTGCCGCATTGAGGACAGTGAATTGGTCGTCCTGGTCGTGCGAGCGGGACACCGCCGCGATGTTTATGATTAAGCCTTTTTGGCCGCTTCCGCCGGGTGGGTTTGGCGGTGGACGGCTTTGAGCTGCTCGATGCTCACTTGGGTGTAAATCGCTGTCGTTTCAAGCTTTTCGTGGCCGAGAAGTTGTTGGATGAACCGGATGTCGGCCCCGCCTTCGAGCATGTGAGTCGCACAGGTGTGCCGCAAAAGATGGCAGGATCCGGTGCGCCCGATGTCCGCTTGCTTGATGAATTTGGTCACCATTCGGCTCAGGACGTCGGGATTGAAGGCTTCGCCGTAACTGGTCAAAAAGAGGCTTTTCTCGAAAAGGTCGAGGACGAGGCGGGGGCGGGTTTCATCAAGGTATCTGGCGAGCCATTCCAAGGCGCGTTCTCCCACGGGCACGACCCGATCCTTGTGCCCTTTGCCTTGGCGGATTTGCAGGGTCTGGCGCTCTTGATTGAGGTCGGTGAGTTCCAACTTAGCCAACTCGCCCCGCCGCAAGCCTACCGAGTAAAAGACCTCTAAAATGGCACGGTCACGGATGCCCAGCAGGTCGGTGGGATCGGGCACGTTGAGGACCGCTTTGACTTGGGATAAAGTGAGGGCTTCGACCGGAAGCCGTTTTTCCTGGCGTGGCAGTTCCAGTTCGCTGGCAGGATTGGCGGTGAGGAGGTTCTTTTTAGTCAGCCAGGCGAAGTAGTCCTTGAGGGTGCTCAAGCGGCTGCGCTGGGTGGAGATGCCGAGAGGCTTACCGTTTTTCTTGCGCCATCGCCAGAGATGCCGTTGGTAGCTTTCGAGGATGGCTTTGGTGATGCTCGTGGGTTCGGCCAATTCGCGTTCACCAGCCCAAAGGAGGAAGACTTTCAGGGCATCGCGACGGCCTTCAATGGTGTCAGCGGTGTAGTTGCGGACGGCTAGGGATTCGAGATAAAGCAAAGCCTCGGCAGCGAGGCTCCCGGGCTGGCCCTTGGGGAGTTCTTGCGCGCGATTCCCTCCGCGCTTGTCCCCTCCCCGCTCGCGAAGCTTGCGCGTGGCATCATATCCTTTCTTGCCTGCCATTTGAGTTTGTTAGTTTTTCAGTTTTTCAGTTTGCTCGGGTTCAGTCCGAGGCATGACTACGAGGGCTTTGTTTTTGAGGCCCTGATGCGCGTTTCGGCAAGGTGGCCAGGTCGAGGCTCCAAGAACGGTTTTTCCCTGCTTTTTCAATACTTCCAGACCTTGCCAACTGTTTTGGCAAGGTGGGGACAAGGTGCCTCAAAATCTGGCAAGGTAGGCATCGTAGCTTCATGCCGCCTTCTCTTTCTTCGCTTCTTTCTGCTTCAATTCTTCCACATCAATGAGGCCCACATGAAACGCTCCTGCCTGCTCGCTGGCATCGAGAAGCAGCTCATATTTCATTTGCACTCCATTGCGGCCGCCGCGCATTAAGACGTATTCGAGTTCCTGAAGGTTTTCCAAATGCCGCCTGATTTGAGTCTGGCTCCAGCCCGTTTTCTCGCGCAGCTCACGGCGGGTGAAAAGGGCAAGTCTCTGCTCGAGCTTCTGCTCCTCCATGCGCGCGCGCACGTGCTCTTTAATATGCTCCAACAAGCGGCGCGTTTGCGGGGGCAACTCATCGAGACTGCGGCCCAAAACCTCCGGAGCGATGCGGTTGGCCGCTTCGATGTCCTCAAGCGTCACGGGCAACATCTTCACCTCGCGGCTTGCCCGTCCGGCTTCGGACTTGACGGTGTGGGTGATCGCTTCGCGTTGGTGCTGATGCAGCAAAGCGATGGAGTCGATGAGGGTGAGATACTTCTCATGGTCGCGGCGCGTTCTCGTGCGGCCGCTGGCAAAGGTCAGGTGACGGGCAAAGGGGTTCGCGATCCGCATCGGCTCGATGAGCCGTTGCGCGTTCTGCATCACGCGCACGATGTCCTTGCGCTTCTCCGCCGCCAAGAGCCCTTCGATGGTTCGCGCTTCGCGCTGTAGCTCGTGGATTCGCTCGGTTTGTTCCTGGGACTCGTCCACGGTCAGGACGAGACAGCGGTTCATGAGTTCTTCATCAATGTCAATTGAGGTCGTCGTAAGCACGATCGCCACTGGTCCTTCGACGTGGTATTCCTGTGTTTCCATGCGGCCGGATTGCGGGTCTTTCCCCGTGCTCGCGATGGTCAGTTCTCCTTCTGACTGCAAGAGCTTGAGCGCGTAGCTGGCTTTCTCCGCTCCTTCTTCCTCCACGATGGCGAGGATCTTGTGCTTCAAGTTCGCCTCGCCCAGGTAATAGAGGCTCTGGCCGGTCATCGCCGAGTATTTCACCTGCTCTTCATCAGGAAAGAAGCTCAAGACGGCATCCATGAGCGTGGATTTCCCGGCCGCGCTGGTGCTCTGAATGATGACCGCGAGAGGCTTGCGGAGTTTGCGCGAAGCGCAGGCGAGGTAAGCCGCAAGGAGGTTATTTTTCTCCCCCACGATGCCGGCTTCGTCGTAGGAGGTCGTGATGCGGTCGAGCAAGTTGGGGGCTTTGAGAAGGGCAAGAGCTTCCTCTTTTTCCTCGGCAGTCAGCTCAACGACTTCCTCCTCGTCATCTGCTCCGGCATTCAAACGCTTCTCTTGCGCTTGTTCCAAAGCCAGCAAGAGCTTGCCGAGATCGCGCTTGAGTAATTCTTTTTCGAGCAAGGTTTCCTCGGCGGCACGGTCGATGAACTTCCGCCGCTCTCCATCTCGATAAAGGTCAAGGCCATCGACATGGAAGAGGCCCTCGTCAGTCATCACGCGCAGGGTGATCTTGAGCACTTCCAGCGAGCCGTTTTTCTCCAAACCACCCACGCGATAAGTTCGGCTTCCGAGGGCTAACTCGTGAAAGTCGCCCGACTTCGCCAAGGCTTCGACGGGCAAACCTACCTTGGATTCTCGAACGCTTGTTGGCTCCGAAAAATCTTCTTCTTTAGCGGCTAAATTAGCAGCTAAAGAAGAGTGCCCAGCAGCTTTAGTAGCTGCTATTTTTGTACTAAGGACTCCGGAGGAGGAGTCCTCATTCCGCACGGCCTGAACGGAGTGAGGGCAACCTACTTTTGTACTACTTAAAGAGGAGCTTTCGGACTTTTGAGGGGCTTTCTCACTCTTCCCTCGCCCATACCAAATCGAATCACGCACCGCTTGGCGCAGGGCTTCGGGGCCTTCCTCCTGGGCAAAGGTGTTCGCATCCATCCCCCATCGAAACTTGATGCGATGCGCCTCAATCCCATGCGCTATCAGCTTTTCCGCCACCTCGAGGAAGGCCCGCTCTCCGGCCTCATCGGCATCGAAGGCGATTTTTACCGACTCGATCTTGTGCCGCAAAATGGCCTCGAAAAGCTCCTCAGTGAAGTTGGCCGTGCCGTAGGTGCAAGTGACCGCTTCCATTCCGTGACGGTAAAAAGTGAGGGCATCCAAGAGGCTTTCGCAAAGGATGATTTCACCCCCGGCTTGCCCTGCGAGCCCTCGGCCGCATTTCAAGGCATCGGGGTTGAAGATTCCGGCCAACGGTTTCGCCAAATACAAGTGCCGCTTATCCTTGGGCACGTTCGATTGAATGCGCCGCCCGTAAAGCTGCTTCACCTTGCTACGTGATTCATCGTAAACAGGAACAACAAGGCAACCGTTCAAGTGTTCGCGCCCATTGGCACGATAGACTCCCGCTTGCTGCAGCTTCGAGCGGATTTCCTGCCCCTCCTTTCGGTTCTTGAGCGGGATTCTCAGGCCGAGAGTTCGATCCGCAAAGCCAAGTTTGAACTTCCGCACCAGGTTCTCGTCATCAAGACCACGAAAAGTAAGGTAGTCCTTGGCCGCTTCCGACTGCAGCAGACGCTCGTGGTAATACTCCACCACCTGCCCCAAAAGTTCGCTTTCACTGGCCTCGCTATCGAAAGGACAAGGCAGCTTCGGAACGGTGGAACTCTTCTTTGGCGTCCCATCCGAGGCCGCAAAAGCAGCATCCGCCCGTCCTGCAAGGACCTCGAAGGCATGGCGAAAGCTCACCCCATCGAACCATTCCAAGAACTGGATCACGTTCCCACTCTTCCCGCAACAACTCGCCATGCATCGAAAAAGCCCCTTGCCCGGAGTCACGATCAGATTCGGCGTCTTGGTGTCTTCGTGGAAGGGGCAAAAGCCCGTCCAGTTCGTGCCTTGCTGTTTGAGCACCGTTCCCCGCGACTGGATAAGCGCCACAAGGTCAGTTTCGCGTTTGATGCGGTCGATTTCGGATTCTGGGATTCGGGCCATAAAATAGCGTCAAGTTCGATTTTGGGTTTTTACCCGCCCGAGGGTTATACGGTTTCTTTGTTGCTCGCAACCCCATTATACGGAATAATGGTTATTATGCGCTCGATGGCCCGACCTGCAAAAACTCAACAGCCCGATTATGGCGCCCACTTGGCATCTTTGCGCCATGCCGCCTCGCTTTCTCAACAGCAAGTCGCCGATCTTGTTGGTGTCCGACAAGCGACTGTTGCCGCCTGGGAGCGTTCCGCGACCCCACCCCGAGGAGAGTTCCTAGTTCCACTTTCTGAGACTCTGGCAGTTTCTTTGGAAGTTCTCCTGCAAGCAGACAAAAGAAAATCGGCCAGGCATCGAGGACCAGCCAGCAAACTCGAAAACCTCGTCGCACAAGCCACCCAACTGCCCCGCCGAAGGCAGCAACGTATTGCCAGCCTCCTTGAGGCTTTAATCGCCGAAGAAGCAAAGGCCTCCTAAATCAGTTCACTCGTTTTCTCGTTCCTTCGCGTCTTGGTTTTTTCCTTTGAGCCGACTTTTAATCTGCAGACAAGTCAGCCAAAGCACGACTGGAAGTGAGATCAGTTCCAAAAGTGATTTCGCTAATTCTATGAGGTCGGTAATTTCTTTCATCTCTATTGATGGCGGGTGTCAACTTTCGCCATCTTCAGAAAGGTCTCCTCTTTTGAGAACCGCACCTGCGTCCCCAGCGTCGATGCATGACAAAGGCCTCCTAACTGCTTTTTCAGCGGGTGGGGCCTGTGAGGTGCAAGGGATTTTTGGACCACTTTTGGTTTAGTTTTTGTAGAAGTTGCTCTCGAATGCGACCGGGGTTTGGTAGCCGATCGAGGAGTGTT
>NZ_JAENIO010000071.1 GCF_016595415.1 Roseibacillus ishigakijimensis | reverse complement strand
CCGCGCTGCTCGACTTGTCAAGGGAAAAAGGTGGTTTTTGCCAATCTAATTTGCTGGCTACGAATCGGTTAGGCTCTTAACCTGACGCGAATGGGGCCATGGCCTATTGGGGCCTTGGCGAAATCCGGGACGGCTCCAGCCTTCCAGCCCTAAAGACTTTTCTGGCAATGGAACTTCAACGAGAGACCGTAGACCGACATACCCTTTGGCAACTCATTTCAGGCTTGGAAAAAGCTGATGAAAACATTGCCAAGGATCTCAATAGCGACGACTGGGAAGATTTCGAAAAACTCAAGGCAACGGCGCAGAACTATCTCCATCAAGAACTTTAAGCCTTACAAACTTGTTGAGCCCGAACACCTACAGCAGCTGCGTCTTAGCCAGTAGGGCGTAAGTGCCGTTGGCCGTGAGCAACTCGTCGTGGGTGCCACTCTCGACGAGAGTTCCCCCGCTGAGCACGTGGATCTGGTCGCAACTGCGCACGGTTCCCAAGCGGTGAGCAATGATGAGACTGGTGCGGCCGACCATGAGCCGTTCGAGCGCTTCCTGCACGAGACGCTCGCTTTCGGAGTCCAGCGCACTGGTGGCCTCGTCGAGCATGAGAATCTTCGGATCTGCCAGAATCGCCCGCGCAATGGCGATGCGCTGGCGCTGCCCGCCGCTCAATCTCATCCCCCGCGGACCCACCACGGCCTCGTATTTTTCGGGAAAAGCTTCAATGAACTCAGCGGCATTGGCCTCGCGCGCCGCTTGCTCAATCTCTTCCTGACTGGCCCCGGGACGACCGTAGGCAATATTCTCGGCAATGGTGCCCCCGAAGAGATGAACGTCCTGCGGCACGACCGCGATGGCTCCCCGCAGATCCTCGAGAGACCAGTCGACCAAAGCACGACCATCGAGCACCAGCTCCCCGCTGGTGGGCTCGTGAAAACGCTGCAAAAGCGCGAAAAGAGTCGATTTCCCTCCTCCGCTGGGCCCCACGAAAGCAATCTTCTGCCCGGGCTCCACCGCGAAATCCAGCCCCTTGAGAACTTCGACCTCGGGACGGGAAGGGTAGGCGAAACGCAAGTTGCGAGCGCTCAGCGCCCCCTGCACAGCCGGGCCCGCCGCCCCTGCGTCCGATTCCGGCGTTTCTTCCAAAATCTCCTTCAAACGCTCGGTGGCACCATTCGCCTTTTGAATCTGACTCACAATCTCGGGAAAGGACCCCAAGGAAGCACCCACGAAAACACTAAAGAGCACAAAGGCCACGAAGCCCCGCTGACTGAGCTCTCCCTCCGCCAACATCCCGGCCCCGAACCACGCCACCACCGAGATGGTGCCGAAAAGCACAAAGATGATGAAGGCGATGAAAGCGGCCCGGGCCTGCGCCCCCCGCAGCACCACGCCCAGGTAATCGCCGAGGGATTGCTCGTAACGCGCCTCCTCAAAACCCTCGTTACAAAAAGACTTCACCTCACTAATCCCTTGCGTGCTCTCCTCAATAACGATGGAGCTATCGGCCAAAGCATCTTGGGCGGACTTGGAATAGCCCCGCACCTTGCGTCCGAAAAAGGCCACCGCCAGCACCACCACCGGAATGATGGCCAGCATGAAGAGGGCGAGCTTCCAGGAGAAAACAAAGATGAAGACGAGACCTCCCACCAGAATCACGGTCTGCCGGATCATCTGCGGCACGGTAGTCAGAAGGGTTTCGCGCAGCACCGACAAATCAGCCGCCACCCGACCGGAAAGTTCGCCCGCCCGGCTCTTTTCGTAAAAAGACATCGGCAAGTGCACGAGATGGCGAAAAACATCGCGCCGGATATCATTGAGCGCGCTCTCCCCGGCCTTGATGAAGCCGCGCACCCGCCAGTAGGAAACAAAGGCCTGCAAGCCCAGAATAGCCAACAGAGTAAGCACCGTGCGGTTGATATTGGCCTTCACCTGCTCCACATCCAGGCTCGCCGCCTCGCCGAACCTTACTCCGCCAATGAGCTGGCTCAGGAAAAAGGGGAAGGCCAGCGAGAGCCCCGCCGTCACGAAAAGGGCCACCAACGCCGGATAGAACGTCTTTTTGTAATTGGCGAGGTAACGATAGAATCCGAGCACCGCCAGTCTGTTTCCCGACTTTTCCCCTCTTGCCTTCCCTGCCTTTGCCTCGCGCTTCCGCATAAGCTCAGTGGAGAGTAGCGCTCCCCATCCGTCAAACCCAGAGGCTGCCAATGGCGAAAAAGGAACATTCTCGGCAGAAAAACGCTTCCTGACTCGGGAACCAAAACCCCAAAACCCCTCCGTGAAACTCCGCGCCTCAGCGCCTCTGAGACAAAAAACCAAAACACTCCCTCCCTTCTCCAAGCCCAAACAACCAACTTTCCCCAACATCCCTCTGCGAAACTCAGCGCCTCAGCGCCTTTGCGACGAAAACCAAAACACTCGCCTCTCCCGACCTGATCCCACGCCCCAACCCCAAACGACCGCTCCGCTTTTTTGTCTTGGGTCGGGCGCGAAACTCGTCTTGATTCAGCCATCTTATGTCTGAAGTCGATGCCCAACAGCCCAAGGAGAATCCCCTGATCAACATTCTGGTCAACGTTCTCATCCCCGTGATGGCCCTCGACAAGCTCAGCAAGGACCCCGCGCTAGTCGACGAGCCCGCTTTCTACCACGTCGGCCCCATGTGGGCCCTCCTCATTGCCCTCGCCATCCCCCTCGGCTACGGCATCTGGTTCTTCCTCAAACACCGCAAGCCCAACTTCTTCTCCGCCATGGGCCTCATCTCCGTGCTCCTCACCGGCGGCCTGACCCTCTTTCTCTGGAAGGAAGACGGCTCCGTCGATGCCTCCGCGCCCATCCTCTTCGGCCTCAAGGAAGCCTCCATCCCCTTCATCCTCGGCCTCGCCGTCTTCGCCTCCCACTGGACCAAAACGCCCCTGCTCAACACCTTCCTCTACAACGACCAGGTCTTTGACATCAAGCGCATCAACAAAAAGATAGCCGAAAACGACCAACAGGAATCCTACGCCAAGCTCCTCTTCCACTGCACTCTCATCTTCGCAGGCTCCTTCCTCCTCTCCACCGTCCTCAATTTCTTCCTCGCCCAGTATTTCCTCAGCCCCGAGAAAATCGACTACGCCGCCCCCAATGCCCGCGAGCTTTACAACAAGGCCGTCGGCTCCATCACCTGGGTCGGCTTCCTCGTCATCGGCCTCCCCATCATGGCCTTCCTCGTCGGCTGCTTGTTCTACCTCCTGCGCGGACTCGGACGCTTAACCGGACTCGATCGCGACGACCTCCTTCTGCCCCGCTGAGAGCAAGCACAGCTCCGTCACTCCACCGGCAGAGCCTTCAAGGGTTTCTGCTCTTCCACCGGTAAAGCCCGCTGAGGGGTCCCCTCCTCCACCGGCAGGGCCCGCAGAGGCTTCTGCTCAGGCTCCTCCTCCACCGGCAGGGCCTTCAAAGGCTGCTCTTCCGCCGCCGGGGCCGGCTCCTCTTCCACCCGCAGAGCACGCAAGGGCGGAGCCTCCACCGGATCGCGCCGGGCCGGGACCGGCTGCACCGGAGCTGGCAAAGTCACCTCCTCCGGGATCTCCTTGCGCATCAGAATATCCACCCGCCGGTTGATAGCCTGCTCCTCAATGCTTCCCTCCAATACTTTGGGCTGACTGCTCCCGTAGGCCCGCACTATGATGCGATCGCCCTCCAAGCGCATGGACTGCACCAGCCAATCCTTGACCGCCTGGGCCCGCTGCCGCGAAAGGTTGCGATTGTAGCTATCCGGCCCATAAAGGTCGGTGTGTCCCTCCAGCACACAATACATCTGCGGATTGCGGTCGATGAGCATGGCCAGCTTCATCAAACCCAGCCGGGCGGTTTCCCGCAGCTGCGCACTGTCGTATTCGAAAAGCAAGTCACTGGGCAGGGCCGCGCGACTGCGGCTCAGCTCTCCCGTGGCCATCTTCAAGAGTCCGTCGATACTGGCGTAACCGGAAGGCAATCCCTCCTCCGACAGCCCGCCACTTCCCTGACTGGCCATGTCCTTGAGCAGCTCATCGGGATCCACAAGATCCGCCTTCACCGAACCCTCCTCGACCATGATTTGCCCCGCCGCCGCTTCCTGAAAAAGATTCTCCGCCCGTCCCACTTGATCGAGCACATGATCCACCTTGGGGGCCGCCACTGGCTCCAGCAGCTCACCGAGCTCCTCCCCCGCCGCTAGGGCCAGGCTGGACTCCAGCGTCACCTCTGGCTGGGCGATTTCCGGGGAAATATCCAGCTCCGTATCATCCAGCTCCGGGATGAGCTCCTCCACCTCGGCCAAGAGCTCGCTCGCGTCCGTATTCTCCGGCACAATGATCTCCTCCTCCACCTCGGGCGGATCCTGCGCCGCCAGCTCAATCTGCTCCACCTGAAACGGCTTACTCTTAATCTCCAAGGTCTCCGTCATTCCCAACAAGACCTTTAGCTCGGAAAGACCCAGTAGAATCCCGGCAAAAAGACTCACCCCGATAATCACCGACAGCAGCACCGCAAAGCCATACCCCAAGCCGCCCCCACCACTCGCCGGGCTTTCGTAACCACTGTTCTCCCATGAATATGCCTTTGCCACTGCAGGGAGTATAACGTCACCAGCCCGTCACGCAATTCACCTTTGTGCGGTTTTTTTAGCGCCCGGCAGAGCAGCAGACTCTCCCAACCCGGACTTTTGCAAGGCACCCTCGCCCCTCACTCCGCACCACCGCCACCCACACCAGGCCATCCCCACTCCCCAGCTCCGAGCCTATCGAATGGCCTCAGTGGTTTGTTCTGCCGTTCCTACTTTCGAGCTATCTGGATCTGATATTCAGTATTCGTCAAATCAATTCGGTGGTCGTCATACGAAACTGTCCAATCGTCCTCTAATTTTGCATCTGTGAGCAACACTCCAAATCCTTGGTCAGCGTGTGTATATGTGTAACCAATCCAAGAGCGATAAACGCCGATGGGGGCAGCTACTGTTTGACGATTCGGGGAAAATACGATCCAAGGATATCGGGAGTCAGATGCTCCATCGATGCGAACGTAATAAACGTCATTCATTCCCACTGGTTTGAAAACATCCGCTTCTACTGTTTCGCCATTGATGCTTGCTGTGACTTTATAATCGTCTGTTGATTTGAACGGTCTCCTGTTGGAATGCAACCCATAGATGAGCACCAGGGCAACAACGGTGAATGCTATCACCGATATTCTCTTAATGCTGATTCGCTTCATTTTTTGCAGAACGTTCCAGCACACCCAATCCGACCGACTCAGCGCGCTTTCCCTACTTCTACCACGTTCCCTCTTCCAAGCAACCACCAACTCGCCAGCGCGGTCGGATTTGTGGTGCTGCGCATTGTTCGCCTTATTCCGGTTTCTTAGTCTCTTCCATCTTCCATTCGGCAAGAAAATTTAGAAGGGTCTCCTTGTCGAGGCTCTCAGGCTTACTATTGAGAAAAGCCTTTAGGCCATCGGGTTCTATCTCAACTTTCTCCTCTTTGACCTCTTCTCCGTTCACGTAGATCACACGACCCGTTCGCGCTAAGTTGACGAACTCACCATTGGGATGCTCAAAAATGGCATTCATTGTCCCATGAGTAGTCTTGTTTGTTGGGGTATAGTTTCCAACACCTATGAGCTGCACTCTCAATTTGAGCGCCTTTGGTTGGGGTCCATCAATCACCAAGTAGCTCAATTTCTCATCTGTTACTCCGTATTGAACGAACCAGATATCTCCGCCGATTCTGATTGGATGAGTCACATCCTGACCAAATGACGCTTTAGACAGAAGAAAAATGACTCCAACCTGAAAACACAAGGCTTTGAATACGCGACTCATTTTTTGGCGAGATTATATGGTTGATGATTTGCCAGACCAGCACCTTTTCAAGGAAAAATGGCGTGCTTAGGATTTTCGTGGGCTATCCCGCAGCCACTTGG
>NZ_JAENIO010000070.1:0-2500 GCF_016595415.1 Roseibacillus ishigakijimensis | reverse complement strand
GAAGCGTGAGTAAAATCACGTGGAGGACCGAACCGATGTGTGTTGAAAAACGCTCGGATGAGCTGTGGGTAGGAGTGAAAGGCTATTCAAACCCCGTGATAGCTGGTTCTCTCCGAAATGTATTTAGGTACAGCGTTGTATGCTGACTGAGGGGGGTAGAGCACTGAAAGGGCTAGGGCCCATACCCGGGTACCAACCCCTATCAAACTCCGAATACCCTCAGGTGTAATACAGCAGTGAGTCAGTGGGGGATAAGCTCCATTGGCGAAAGGGAAACAGCCCAGACCAGCAGCTAAGGTGCCTAAATTCTACTCAGTGGAAAGGAGGTGAGGTTTCACAGACAGTGAGGATGTTGGCTTAGAAGCAGCCACCATTTAAAAAGTGCGTAATAGCTTACTCATCGAGAGACCTTGCGCCTAAAATGATTGGCGATAAGTAGAATACCGAAGCTCTGGACTCCGTAAGGAGTGGTAGGAGAGCGTTCCCAACGCAGTGAAGGGTGATGGCGACTGACCCTGGAGCGTTGGGAAGTGAGAATGCAGACATGAGTAACGATAAGAGCGGTGAAATCCCGCTCCGCCGTAAACCCAAGGTTTCCCGGGCAACGTTTTTCGTCCCGGGGTTAGTCGGGACCTAACCCGAGGCCGATAGGCGTAGGGGATGGCAAGCCGGTTAATATTCCGGCACCCAGTCAGGAGGACGCTTGAGTCAAGGATACCAGGTTATTGAATTCCGAGGTGCGGCTACGGCCAATCCGTATATCCGGCGCTTGAGCCAAGAAAAGCCCTGACACTAATGGCCCGTACCGCAAACCGACACAGGTGGGTGGGTAGAGTATACCAAGGCGCAAGAGTGAAACCTGGTTAAGGAACTCGGCAAAATGGCTCCGTAACTTCGGGAGAAGGAGTGCCCCTTTTATGGGGGCCGCAGTGAAATGGCCCAACCGACTGTTTAGCAAAAACACAGCATTCTGCTAAGGCGCAAGCCGATGTATAGGATGTGACACGTGACCAATGCCAAAAGATTACGGTAAGGTGTTAGCCCTCGGGCGAAGCTCCGAACCCAAGTCCTGGTGAATGTCGGCCGTAACTATAACGGTCCTAAGGTAGCGAAATTCCTTGTCGGGTAAGTTCCGACCTGCACGAATCGTGCAACGAGTTGGGCACTGTCTCAACCAGGAGCTCAGTGAAATTGTAACGCCGGTGAAGATGCCGGCTACTCGCAGAAGGACGGAAAGACCCTATAGACCTTAACTGTACGCTGTTACTGTTTTTTCGACCTCAATGCTCAGCATAAGTGGGAGACTTCGAAGCCATCCTTTAGGGGACGGTGGAGTCACCAGTGAGATACCACCCTTTGATGTTGGAAATTCTAACCCCATGCCGTCATCCGGCTGGGGGACCGTGGCAGCCGGTCAGTTTTACTGGGGCGGTATCCTCCCAAAGAGTAACGGAGGAGCGCGAAGGTGGGCTCAGCACGGTCGGCAACCGTGTTTCGAGTGTAAAGGCACAAGCCCGCCTAACTGTGAGACCGACAAGTCGAGCAGATACGAAAGTAGGCCTTAGTGATCCGGCGGTTGAATGTGGAATTGCCGTCGCTCAACGGATAAAAGGTACCTTAGGGATAACAGGCTGATCACGCCCAAGAGTTCATATCGACGGCGTGGTTTGGCACCTCGATGTCGGCTCGTCGCATCCTGGGGCTGGAGAAGGTCCCAAGGGTCCGGCTGTTCGCCGGTTAAAGCGGCACGCGAGCTGGGTTCAGAACGTCGCGAGACAGTTCGGTCCTCTATCCTCTGTGAGCGCAGGAAGATTGCGCGGTTCGTTTCCTAGTACGAGAGGACCGGAAACGACGCACCTCTGGTGTATCTGTTGTTCTGTCAAGGGCATTGCAGAGTAGCTACGTGCGGAACGGATAAGCGCTGAAAGCATCTAAGCGCCAAGCCATTCGCAAGATAAATCTTCCCTTAAGGATCGTGGGAGACGACCACGTTGATAGGCTGTCGGTCGAAGTGTGGCAACACATGTAGCCAAGCAGTACTAATCATCCGATCGACTTGATTTCTTCAACTCTCGAAAATCTCAAGTTCCAAGAAACAAAGACAAACAACGATTGATAGAGCGCAAAAGCCGGAAACGGTGCAGGAGACAATCAGACCTTTCACACGGGCATCAAAGAGCAGGAAAGACTCGTTCGTAAACGCCTAGCCCTTAGAGGGAAGCCCTCGGAAGAAAGAAAAAGCCTTTCGAAAGTTTCCCTCTGGTGGCCAGAGCGTAGTGGAACCACCCGGTCCCATCCCGAACCCGGAAGTGAAACGCTGCCGCGCCGATGGTAGTGGGGCGACAGGCCCTGTGAGAGTAGGTCGCCGCCAGTTAAAAGCCCGATTTCGTCTAGCGACGGAATCGGGCTCTTTTTTTGTCCGCGAAGAGGGACTGGAAGGAGGACAGGGGAAGTCGGCTGCCAGAAAGGGAAGACGCGTCCCGCGTGGCGGAGAGGCAGA
>NZ_JAENIO010000006.1 GCF_016595415.1 Roseibacillus ishigakijimensis | reverse complement strand
TTTTAGTCCTGATCCGCGGCACCTCAAAAGAGACCGACGAACCCGCAAATCCCCCATAGAATCAGGCCTCACAGCCTTAACCTGACGCGAATGTGTAAAGTCCCAATTCACTGAGATGAGAAGGTATGTAGATTTCCGTAAGATTGTGACATTCGCTAAACCCCCATACTCCTACCTTGCGTAGGCTTTCGGGTAATTGCACTTTAGTTAACTTCGAGCAGTTAAAGAAAGCCCAACTCGCCACTTCTCGAACAGGAAAGCCTTCGAGTTGTTCTGGAATCACAAGTTCTCCTGCAGCTTGCAAATCGCAGTCAGTTATAACCACCTCCCCGTCATTGATTTCCCAAACGAGATCTTCAACACTCGCAGCTAAAAGGCTGCCGGAAATCGGTCCTAAGGCTGCCATTGTCAGGAAAAGGATTCGATCGGAGCATCGCCAGCACCTTATGTTTTTACTCATAATCAGGGTTTTGATGTAGAGTAAAATTCCGGTCAAGATTCGGATTCTTCGACGGTAAAACATGCTAAAAGTTGTCTGCTTCCTTTCCAGAGGGCGAGGACAGAGAGATCAATCATCGCCATCCGGCTCGATTCCTACAATCAGTCAATCCCTCCCCTTCCCCGGTTCTGAGTTTTCCGGATTGGACTGAAGCCACTGAAGAGCGTTGGCGAAGTCTTCAGGACCAGCCTCAGTGTGGCCCATCCCTTCAATTTCCCAAGCTTCGTAAGTGACCGGCATATTCTGCCAATAAGAAGCGGTGGCGAGAACTTCGGAATAGTTCCGCTTGTCATCCTTGCCGATGACGACAAGCCAGCGATTTTGGCCGCGACGGCCTTTACGAAAGTCGGAGGACGAGCAACCCTCTCCAAAATGGCCATGTCCGCCTTTGAAGCCCGGAGGGTAACTCTGCGCAGCATGGCTAATGGCCCCGCGAAACTCGTTGGAGAATAAGACGTGGGTGAGAAATGCCATATGCCCTCCACCCGAAAGCCCGCCCACAAAGGTTCGATCTGGATCGATCTTCCACTGGCTGCGAACAGTAGCAAGTGCGTTCATGGCACGACAAATGCGCTCCCAGTGCGCCCTGCCGTTGGCGGTTTGGTGAGCACTGACTGCGATCATGTCTTCCTTGTCAAAAATCGCCCTGTAGCTATTCGGAAAGCCTCCTCTGTCGGTGGGACTGATATGCAAGTAAAGCCCGTAGGACTTCGTACCGTCATAGCTTGCTGGCACGTAAACATGGCAAGCTTGATCCTGGGCAGTCACACACTCCTCAAAACCCTGAACTTGGTCCTTATTGGTCGGGATGGTGAAGTAGTCAAGATTCTCGCATTCACTGGCTAGGCGACCTGCCGTCCAGTCCTTCGGATCGTCGCGGAATTTCACCGTGACCGGGTGATTGCTCTGCTCGCCGTTTAGAATCACCTTCGGCTTCTCGGCCGGTGTAGCGTCCTGTTCCGCGATCCACGCCCGATCCTCAGGCGAGAGACGTTGCAACGATATCAAGAACTCTTTCCCTCCCTTGTTGATAGTCACAGTCTCTTCGTCGCGGCTCACGAATTCGGCCTCGATCACTCGCCCATCGACATCCTTCCACTCGCGGGCGTCTAAAAGGCAATGGGAAAACAGGAGTGCAACACCCAGGAAATAACAATTTATCTTCATAAGATTTTATGAAAAATGAACGAGCGCACTTCAAAGTCAATGCGGAATCGAGACCAGAAGGCCCAGAGATACCAAGTAAAAAAAGTCAAAATAGGTGCCTGTCTTTTTTTTAGACTATCAACCCCGTGCGGGGCGGGATTTGCGAGGATCCCAAGAATTACCGCTGTTGTTCATACGGCGAGGCGGTTGCAGGCGGCATAAAAGCAACCCGGGCCCGCGAAGCTCTCAGCTGGCTGAACTCTTATACCATTGGTATCAAGTACGCGCTCCCTAGGTAGTATGAAAACCCTTCCCAAGCCCGACCGTCTCTACGGCCTGCGCCACTCGGCAAGCGCAGAGGAGGCTGAACTACAAGGAATCGGGGCGGCAAATGATTTTCCCGTCTTTCATCACGCCTGCGCGGTGAAGGCGCGCGATGGCCGCTTCCTCGATGGGGGTCTCGGGGCCAATGGCGAGGCGGATGAGCCCGAGGAGATTGCGGGTGATCGGCCGCATGAGGCGGAGAGAAGGGTGCCCCAGCCCGATTCTCTCCTGATACTCCTGCGGAAGGGAGGCAAGTGCCGCTTTGAAAAGAAAATGGTAGGCCGGGAGGGAGGTCTTGGGCAACGGAGGATTCCTGATGAAGCTGATAACTTCGCGAGTGGCGTCATTGACCACGAGTTCAGGGCGAAAGCGCTCAAGCTCAGCGAGGAGATCGCGCTCGGAGAGGGGGACTTCGGTGAGGCCCAAGGGGATCACGGACTTGGCCCAGAGACGGATGTAGGCGTCCGCTCCCCCGGGCAGGGCACGGGAGGAGTAGAGTTGATGGCAGCGGAGAAAGGAGTCCATGAAAGCGATGTGAACCCAGCGGAGAAGCTCGGGATCGGCGGCGCGATAGGCCACTTTTTGTCCTGCAGAGTTTTGGTAGGTCCCCTTCACCCGCCGGTGCATGGTATTGACGCGATCCGCCTCGCCCGAGACTGCGGCCGTAGAGGCAAAGGTGGTCATCGTGAGCCAACGAATGGTACCGGAGAGTCGGCCCAAGGGCTCCTCTTTGTAGCGGGAATGCTCCCTGACCCCGGTGAGGCTGCCGGGATGGAGGGCCTGCATGAGAAGCGCGCGAATACCTCCGACGAGGGTGGCCAGATCCCCGTGGACGATCCAAGGGGCTTCGTCCGGGAGATAGAGACCGGGCTCATCGCTGGCCGCGACGTCGGCGAGCCACGGTGGAACTCCATCCGGGTCGCCAGTCAGCAGGATGCGAAAGCGCTTGGAGAGAATCTCCTGAAGGGCGTTATTTCGGGGGGCAGGCATCATCCCGGTTACACTCGAGTTCGCGATAAGCAAGAGGAACCAGCGCGCAGCCAAGCCGAACGCGAACCGACCAGAGGAATAGAGCCTGCGAAATGAGCACCAGATCTGGCATCTGCAATGCTCACTTCTTTCCTGAATATCGAAAAGCTCTTCCACTCTTTCAGGCAAAAATGCCAACGCTCATCTCTAAAATTCAACAAATCGAGAATAATTTAGCCTCGACATGCCTGCTTGGCAGCAACAGAAGACTTCGCTCGCCCCTGGACCTACATAAAAAAATTTAAGGGATATTAATATTTTTCAAAGAAACAATGAAGCACTTAACCCTAACGAGCTCTTTCTTGTTGAGCTTGACCAACCCGATGCTAGCCCAGACCTCGACTACCGATTATTGGGCTTTTGCTACTTTCGAAGCCAGTCTCTACGGTTTCACTTCGGCAAATGAACGTGTTTTGATTACGTCGAGTCTGACAGCCTCCCCCACCGCCTATGCCGCCAACCATCTGGCGACAGACTCCGCCAACAATCGCATCATCTATGCCCTTAATGAGCTCCCTAACAATGCAAGCTCTGATGTGGTGGCAATTTTTGAATACGATTTGGCCACCAATACGAGAACCAACATTACTGGCACTGCCAACCTGGCTTCCACGGTGGGGGTTTCCCTTGGTGGGGGAAGTTTTTATGATGGGGCCTACTATCTCTGGGACGACTATGGGTCAGCGCAAGGTCTCGTGCGCTTCACCTTCGACTCAAACGGAGTGATCAACGGATCTTCAAAACCCTACGGGAACGACAACTCCATCGGCTTGCTCGGAGACATCGCCATCGATAGGAATGGGCAGCTCTTTATTCTTAATGCGGACAATGAGCTCTATCGGGCAGACCTCAACAACACCTCCGTCAGCCCCACGTTGGTGGGAGACTATTCCGCCTACCTCGGAAACGGGCAGCTTTTTGTCGATGCGGACGGTCAACTCATCAGCCGGGCTGACAGCTCCGCCGACTGGGTTATCCTGGATCCAGAGCAACCGGGCATCTTGGGAACCCTCACCGGACCCAGCCAGTTCAGCGCCTACTCAGACCTTGCGGAGGGAGGCATCGTTGGGGTGGTTCCCGAGCCCTCGGCAACCGCCTGTCTCCTGCTGGGCGGCCTGCTGAGCACTCGCCGTCGGCGCAACTAGGGAAAAGGTTTCACGGCTATCATTAGGAAACCGCGCGGGTTCAACCCACGCGGTTTTTTCTTTTCGCGAGAAACCGGAATTCCATTTTCAAGTCTCCGGCGGAATCACCTTGACCACCAACCTTAATTCTGACTCACTATTAGCTGAAGGTTAGTGAATTTCACCAATTCAAACCATCCTGTTTTCCGCTCAAATCACCATCAACCACGATCCTACTATGAAGCCTGTTGCTTCCTTTTCCCCACTGGCTGGAGTCGCCTGCTTGATTTCCAGTTTCGCTCTTTTTCCTGTGCAGGGAGCGAGTGTGTTTTCCTGGGCCTTTTATGGCTATGGCAAGGATAGCTCCGAAAGCTATGCCGATATGAGCGACAGCTCCACAGTGCCATTGCTCGAGGTCTCAGCTGACGGCTCCATCGACTTCAAGCATACGGGAAATCCTGGGGAGACTCTGACCTTCAGTGCCAGCACATTGGCAAGTGCCGCCAGCCAACGCCTGCGAACTCATGCCTCGGGACAAATCGAAAACACTCACTACGACCCGGACTATGACTACGAGACGGACACGGGAACACCCAGCTACTACACCTCTTGGGCCGAGGCGTCATATACCGAAACTTTGAGCTACGGCGGCACTGCCACCAACTATATTTCCACCTATATCATGCGATTGACTGGCGATGTCAGCGGCGTGGGGACCTTCACCCTTGTCGAAATATCACATGGAAATGAGCCCTCCCAGTCCTGGTTTTTTTCCGATGAAGGATCCTACAATAACATCATCGTCTCCCAAGCCTTTGTCCATGGTGGAGCTCCGCAAGAAATCACCGTTCGCATCTTGAGTTCATTCCAACAAAGTATGGAATTTCAACCCGATGGAGATTATTTGGGAGGAAGCGCCAACTTTGGAAATACGCTCGAAGTCCTCGGGGTGGACTTGCGTGACGATCAGGGCAATCTCCTCACCGGAGAGACCATTACCAGCGACGCGGGGACCTCTTACGCCATCATCGCCGTTCCAGAACCGTGCACAACCATTCTTGCCTCCTTAGCAGTCTTCGCCTACGCCGTCCGCCGTCGAGCGGCCTAAGAGCAAGTTCCAGTTCTCTCTGGTCAGACGGAACACTGTCTTGTCAGAAAATAGGCTGTGCCGGCGCTTCCAACACCCCGGCACGGCCCGATTAGGAGTCAACCCCGTCGCCGCTCCAGCAGGTTGAGCATCAGAAAGGAGAGGAGGAGATTGAGCTCTTCCCGTGGCTCCAGATCGCCTAATTTACTGATGATGAACTTTCCTTCCAGAAAGGCAGGTTGCTTCTTGAGGCGAAGGGCATCGCTCCCGTCAGCACGCCGGGCCAGGTAAGCGGGGTGAAAGAGAAAACCGGTGATCATGTTGAGAATCGGGATTTCCCCAAAAAAACCGTCCATCACTTTGGTCCACGGATTCTCTTCCCGAATGGCGAAATCAGCGCGGTTGTCGCCGGGGTTGAAGACATCGTAATGCGCCTTCCACAGCGAGCGCATGCCTTGGCGGCCCACGGAGCCAATTTCGTTCCCTTCCGCATCATGAAACGTGTAGCGGGCCGACCAATCGAGAATCTTATTGGCGGTGATGGTCGCCAGCAGGGTTTGCCGGCTGCTATCGGTGTAGACTTCCACTTTCTCCCGAAAGCGAAACAGCTTTTGCTTGAAGTAGCACACCTGCTGGCCATCGGCATCGACCACATTGGCCTGGGGTGCGAAGGCGAGAATCTTGAATCGGAGATCGAGAGGGAATTTCATACGCAAAAATGAACTAGCGGGCGGGGCGGTCTTTGGCACGCTCCATTCTGTGAAAAGTTCGTCCCCCTCTCAGCGGATCTCCACATGCCGACGCACCCGGTAAAGGATCGCGCCTTGGGTGGACAAGGCCGAGGGATCTTCCCAGAGGGTGAGGGCACCGGTAGCAGGGAGATTGGGGACCAGGGGTTCCCCGCTGAAGACCCCTTCCTGCGAACGGAAAATCTCGAAACTCTCGCCTGCCGCCGAGTCAATCGCGAGGGTGGGCACCCCACTGATGATGGAAAGAGAGAGCGAGACCGGAGAGCCCAGAACCTCCACCGGGCGCCCGCGAAAGGTCTCTCCCCACCCGCTAGTGCCGGCAAAGACATAGATGATCGCCGACTCGCTCCCCGCCTCTCCGGCCTCCGCATCACCGGGCCGATTTCCTTCAAAATAAATCTCGCTGAGGTTGGAGCATTGGACAAATACCGAGCTGCCCAGAATGCGGAGGGAGGCGGGCAAGGTCACGGATTGCAAGCCGGCACAACGAAAGAAAGCCGCATCGCCCAAAGAAAGCAATCCTTGGGGAAAATCCAGATCGACAATGCCCAGAGAGCCATAAAAAGCGCGGGCCCCGATGGTTCGCAACGAGGTGGGGAGCACCACTTCTTGCAAATCCCAAGCATTGGCCACCGCCCAATCCCCAATCGCAGTCACACTCTCGGGCAGAACGAGCGAGCTCTCCTCTTTCCCTGCCGGGTATTGCACGAGGAGCGACTGACTGGCATTGTAGAGGACTCCCTCCAAAACGGAAAAGTGGCTACTTCCCTCGGCAAGAGTCAGCCCCGGGAGGCTCCGGCAGCCGTAGAGGAACTGGCTCCCCACGGTGCTCAGGCTGGCGGGAAGCTCGAGGGCCGCGAGCGCTCCGCAGTTATAGAAACAGGAATCCCCCAACTCAAGCAAGCCCTCGGGCAAATGGATCGCGGTCAGGCCTCCGCACCAGGCAAAAGCACTGCTTTCCAGGATCGTGATCGTGCTGGGGAGAGTCACCGTAGAAAGCGCGGAGCACTGATAAAACGCCGAGGCTCCAATCTGGTGGAGACCTTCCGGTAAAGTCACTGCGGCCAGGCTGGTGCATTCGCGAAAGGTGTTGGCAGCTAGCACAGTGACGCCCTCGGGCACCTGAAACGCCTGGAGAGAAGAACACTGGAAGAAAGCGGAAACGCCTATGGAGGTGAGAGAGGAAGGAAGGGATATCCCGGTGAGGTCCCCGCACGAAGCAAAGGCCCCCGCCCCCACCGCCACCACCGGCAGGCCCTCCACGGTGGCGGGCACGACCAGCTCCCCGGCCGCCGTTTCGAGGCAGTCGGTAATGGTGACCTGACCCTCGTTGATCTCGTAAGTGAGATCATTCAAATCGGCCCCGGAAAGAGTGAAAACCATGCCGAGAAGAGAACAGAAAAGATGCATTTTCATAACAACACTGATATCAATAAAAACAAGGTGGAACGAGACGACAAAGAAGAGAAAAGAGGTCTCCGCCCTCTCTCCTGACCGCAAAAAAAAGCCTTCGTTCTCAAAGAAAGAACGAAGGCTTGGGAAAGCACTCGCAAACGGGATATTATTCCTCGCTGGTGAAGCAGCTGGCAGGCAGGCCCTCGCCGTTCACAAGATTGGCCCCGGCGGGGTTGTCGGCCCAGGCGTAGCGCACCTCCGCAGGCTCGGCGACCTCCTCCGACCAGACGATCACTTTGCCTCCCTCAATCTTCGCCTGAGCCCAGACCCACGGACCATCTTCTGCTTTGATCTCGAAGCGCTGCAAGGGTTCTCCGTCACGGGACTGGAGCCCGGCGTTATGCTCGAAGGAGACAACCAAGCGCTGGTCCTTCTTCTCGACTTTGTCGAAAAGCGGTCCGCTCATGACCACGTCCTCCCGGCCATAATCCTGCCCGAGAGCCCACCGGGCGAGGCGCTCGCCCACGTCCTTCTTGTTGCGGGGGTGAATGTCGTTGGCTTCGCCGATCTCGTTAATCACGGCCATGCCGCTATGTGAGATGCTATCGAGGGCACGGCGCATCTCGTCCTGCACGGTGACCCAGTGGCTCTCCACCCCGGGCTCGCTGGTGGGCTGACGGAAGTTGGCCAATTGCACGTAGTAAAAGGCCAAATCAGCCTCCCAGCGCTGCCGCCAATCGGCCACCAGTCCACCGAGCAGTTCTTCGTAATTTGCGGCCGTCACGGGATTGGCATTAGATTCACCCTGATACCAGATAGCGCCCCGGACACCGTAGCCCACGAGGGGGGCGATCATGCCGTTGTAGAGGGTGGCTGGCATACTGGGATTGATGCTGGGGTCGGTCGCCATTCCAGGGCGGCGGCCCTGCTTCCCGTCCGCCTCCCACTTGGCGAGGGCGGCCTCGTAGTCAGCCCGGGCCTTGGCCTCATCCCAGCTGGCGATGGCATTGGCTTTGCGCTCGAGGAGAACCTCCGCCTCCGGGAGTTGGGCAAGAGCTTCCTCACTCGTGAAGGCTTCCACGGGCTTGCCTCCCCAGGAACATTCAATGATGGCTACCGGCACCTCCAGCTCAGCGCGCAGCTTGCGGGCGAAGTAGTAGCCCACGGCGGTCATCTGGCCGGTGGTCTCGGGAGCGGCGGCAGCCCACTGGCCGGGAAAATCGATCTGGGGCTCGGCCTTGGCCACGTTTTGGCTGAGGTAAACCCGCAGATAAGGATCAGCGGATTGGGCCGCCGCTTCTTCCGCATTCTCGGTGCGCGCGATAGGCCATTCCATATTGGACTGCCCGGAGGCCAGCCAGACCTCCCCCACCAGCACATTGCGGATCACCTTTTCTTCCGCTCCCCCGGTGATCACCAGGTCGCGCCCCTCCGCACTGGCCGCCAGGTTGGAAAAGGTGACCTCCCACCGGCCTTCACCGTTGGGCCGCGCGCTTTCGCTCTGGCCCGCGAAGGTCACGGTGACCTCCTCCTCGCTATCGAGCCAGCCCCAGACTTTGGCCTTGCCCTGCTGTTGCAAGACCATGCCATCGGAAAAAAAAGCAGGAACCTCGAGGGCGGCTTGAGTGAAGCCCCCGAGAACGAGTGAAAACAAAAAGAGATTTCGAGTCATGACCCCAGCTATACGCCCGGGATGGCCCCTCTTGTCGTTTTCCTGCCGGGAAATCGCATGATTTGCGGTTTCCCATGAACGCAAAAAAAAAGCGAACTCCAGCCCCTCCGGCGAGGGGACCAAAGTTCGCGCCAAGTCGTGAATCTTTCCCGTAGGGGGAGATCAATTGCGGCCGTAGACCGTCTTTTCAATGCCTTCACCTGCTTGTTGCAGGTCCCGGCCCACCCCGAGGAAGGTGTTGCAGGAAGTCAAGGCCCCCGCGAAGAGGGCGCAGAGAGAAAGGGCAATCAATTTGGAAATTTTCATCTCAGAGGAATTTAGAAGTGAAACGGTCTCTGGCAAGGCCAGAGCGTTGCATAATGCGTTTAGCGTTCGGCAATGGGCTTGACCGGAGAAAGGGTCTCAGGCCCAACATACTTGGTGAGCGGACGGTAAAGGCGGTTGTCCTCGAGCTGCTCGAGCACCTGCGCGGTCCAGCCAGCCATGCGGGAAATGGCAAAGATGGGGGTGAAGAGATCGGTGGGAATGCCGAGGCTGTAATAAACGGTCGCCGAGTAAAAATCGACATTGGCATTCAGCCCCTTTCGCTCACGCATGAGCTCGGCAATCCGCTCCGACATATCGATCCACTTGGTTTCGCCCAGCTCTTTGGTGAGCTGGATGGCCATCTTTTGCAGGTGGGGAGCCCGGGGGTCGAGAACCTTGTAGACCCGGTGGCCGATGCCCATGATCTTGCGCTTGTTGGCCAGGCTGTCTTCGACAAAGGCATCCACCTTATCGAGGGAGCCAATCTTTTGCAGCATCTTGATGACGCCTTCGTTGGCCCCTCCGTGGAGAGGACCCTTGAGGGTGCCGATAGCCGAAGTCATGGCCGAATACATATCGGACAAGGTGGCAATGGTAACCCGAGCGGAGAAAGTGGAAGCATTCATCCCATGGTCGGCATGGAGAATGTAGGCGACATCGAGCGTCTTGGCAGCAGCCTCGGAGGGGACTTCGCCATTGATGAGATAGAGGAAGTGAGCAGCCTCCGAGAGGTCGGTGCGCACCGGAGGAAGGTCGAGCCCCTGGCGGGAGCGGTGGTAGTAGGCCACGATGGTGGGCGTCTTGGCGACAAGGGAGAGAGCCACCTCGCGATTGGCTTCCTGATCAGGCTCGCCAATCTTGGCCCGCTTGTCAGTGAGGCCCAGCATGGAAACCGCCGTCCGGAGAACGTCCATGGGCTTGGCGTCTTTCGGCGCGGTCTTGAGAAAAGCAATCACCCCCTCCGGGAGATCGCGGTCGTTGCGCAGCTTTTCTTCAAAGGCCGCCAGCTCACTGGCGGTGGGAAGGTGTCCCCGGTGGAGAAGGTGGGTCACTTCCTCAAAGGAGGTGTGCTCCACCAGATCATCAATGGAGTAACCAAGGTAGGACAAGCGTCCCTCCTGGCCTTCCACTTTTGACAATGCGGATTCATTGGCGACGACTCCTTCCAAACCTTTGGCGTAATCTGACATAATAATAAAAATTTTCGGGTGATAAACTGGCAATAACCAAAGCGGAGGCGGGACCACCGCGCAAGGGGGATTTTCCGGAAATGACCGCCGGGAAAAGCTTCACATTCCAAGCACGGTCCGGACCTGCCCGCCGCTGAGGGTAACGGGCCCTTTTTCCAAAGTCAAAGCTCCTCGATTTTCGAGGTCAAATTGCTTGCGGTCGACCCGCCCGGTTCCCCGGCCGATGACGGCCTCCTTCTGCGACCAGTCGAAATAATAGAACCCCTCGTCCCATCCCACCAGGCGGGTGAGACCAACTTCCGTTGGGCGACCGGCCTGAGTCTGGATGACCCGGTATTCCGAGATGGGATAGGTCCAGGGAGCAACCGGCTGTTCCGCGTATTTGTCCTCATTGGCGCAGGCTTGGAGGAGGAGAGAAGCCACCAGCAGAGTGAAAAGTTTCATGCCCCGGGATATAAAAGGAAGATTTGGACTTTTGAAATTCAGAAATTCTCCCCACAAGGGCCGCCCATGAATCTGCGCCTCTCCCAAGACGAATTCACTACCCTCATCGACATGGTCAGTCTGGCCGCGGAGGTCGCCTCCCTCAATCAGAAGCCCGGCACGGAAACCTCGGCGGAGTCCTTTGCCGACCTCGAAGACAAAATCCTCGCCCGCGCCCGTGCCGAGGGCTACCACGGCATTATCGAGGTCGACCCCGACACGGGAAAAAATCGCGTCACGGCGGACTACCAGGCAGGCTCCTACATCCAGAGTTGCATCGACGAGATGCGCAATGAGATCTTTTGGGACGAGCTCTCCTTCCGCCTGGCCGAACGCGAGCTGATCCGCGAGATCGGCGAAAACAACTACTTGAGCCTCCCCGAAGAGCGGCGAATGACGCGAATCAGTCCCCTCCAGAAGCGCTACTGGGACCGCTTCACCCGCCACGGCATCGATCACCTCCACGAGATCTCCCCCCCGGGGCAAGGGTGATCACTTCCAGAGCATTTTGATCCCGATCACGATCATCAGCACCCCGAAGATGCGGGTGAGCTGGGGATTGCTCAGGGTGCGCATCCAGTCCGAGCCGAACCAGGCGGCCACCGCAGCCCCCACTGCCGTGAGGCCCACCAGGCGCCAGTCGATGAGGTCGGTGCGGTTGATGACGTGATTGCTGGTGCCGATGACCGCCGTCACGACGACGACAGCCAGGGAAGTCGCCACCGCCGCTTTTTGCTCCATGCCAAGTAAGAAGCCGAAGGCCGGCACCATGATGATGCCGCCGCCGACTCCCAGGAGGGCCCCGGCCAAGCCTGCGGCTGCCCCGATGAGGAGGGCTGTTAGGAAAAGTTTCATTTTTGGGAAAGCTCCACCACCAGACGATGGAGCACGAGGCGATGATCGAGCCCGGTGGTGACGAGAGCCTTATCGGCCTTCAAACAACTTTCCAAGGCCTTTCGCAGGCGGGCAAGACTGCGTTTGCCGACCTTGCCAGCAGCCTGGGAAAGCCCCCAGGAATTAACGGCGCCGTCTTTTTTCTTGGGAAAAACGGATCGCTTTTCAGGAGGGAGATTTTCCAACCCACGCTTGAAACCACCGCCCAAGGGCACCCCGGCATCGAGGGCCAGGCGGGCGTAGAAGAGGTTGCGGGCCGTAGGGATGACCGCCGCGCGCATCAGGCCGATGGCACTCTCGCCCTTGGACAGCTGGGCATCAATGAGCGCCACCGCCCGCGCAGCCTCTCCCCGCTCGATGGCACGGGAGATTTCCCAAATGACCCCTTTCCGGGTCGGAGGCACCATAGTGCGGACGGCCTCCACCCCCACTGGGCTCCCTTCACCGAGATACAGGCTCAGCTTGGTCAACTCGCTGCCAATCTGACGAGTGTCTTCCCCTGCCAACTGGACGAAAAGGTCCAGGGCCTCATCCTCAAAAGTGAGCTTCATCTCCTTGGCCCGGCGAGCGACGAGGGCGGCCACCTCATCTTCCCAGCCTTCTTTGGAGATATCGATTTTATCGAAGACCCGCACTTCGCCCTCCTTCTTCAGCCACTTGAAGAAGGCGCGGCGTTTGTCAATGGCAGGAGCTGAGATGAGCACTTCCACTTCGGGCGGAACCCCGGCCTTGAGACAATCGAGCAAGTTTTCCACCCCCGTCTTGGCCCGCTCCGCCCCCCCCGTGCGGTCGTCTCCGAGGAAAGTGGCCCCTTTGAGCCACACCACTTTGGCTCCGCCGAAAAAGCCCACCGTCTGCACGGCCTCGATGGTCTGGGAGCACAGGTCAAAGGCATGTTGGGCGTCATCCGCTACTCCTTCGATGATGTCGTTGGCGAACTCCTCTCCCCCCTCAGGCTTGAGCTGCTCGAAAAGCGCGTGGGCCTCCTCCACCACCCGTCCCTCGTCCGTTCCAAATACCGCGTGAATCGCCATCGCCGCAAGCTTGGCCCCGTTCCATCCCCGAGGCAAGTTCCGAGCCTGCAGGAGAGAAAAGGACACTTTTTATGCTGTCACCGCCCGGTGATGCGCACTTGCTGACCCTTGCGAATCAGGCCCGCGAGGCGCACGACATCCCAGTTGGCCAAGCGAATGCAGCCGGAGCTCACCGAGCGCCCGATGGAGTCGGGATTGCTGGTGCCATGGATGCCGTAGCCATCTCCCAGCGGAGCCCAAATCACGCCCACCGGGCTATTCGGCCCCGGCAACAGGTCATAGCCGGTCTTGCGTCGTTCGTAGGGAGGACCGGGGGTGATGTGACCCAAGGTGCGCACTCCAGGAGGAGTCTCCGCGGCATTGATGGTGATGGGAAAGGCCCGCACCACGCGCTCATTCTCCCAGAGATAAAGAAACTTGTCGTCCTTGGCGACCTCCAGCCAGCGTTCGCCCTTGCCATGTCCCACCAGCCCGCTCCACTGCCCCACCCCGATGGGAGAAAGGTAGTTCTCAATCTCGAAAGCGGTCACATTGGGCACGAGGAGGGTCTCGCCATGAGGGAGATTTTCCAAATCCAAGGTCGGATTGAGGGCCTCCAGCAATTCGATTTTGCAGTGGAAGCGCTCAGCCAGAAGCTCTGCCATCCGGTAGTATTTGAGGGGACGCTGATTCTCACTCAGGGCCGTGAAGTCAGGCGTGTCCTCGGTGCCGGGGAGACTGCGATCGAGGTAGCGCTCCCAAGAACTTTGGTAAGAGATTTCCTGCAGGGGCTCCACCGATTGCGCGAGGGCGGAAGGATTCCATGTCCGGCAAAGCTGGAGGGCAGTGAGGGTGAAGTAGCCTTCTTTTCCGTCGATCACCCCGGGTCCGAAACCCGCCCGATCAAGGGTCACCTGCAAGCGCAAGACCGCTTCCTTCCCCCCATTGGCATAGGTTGCCCGGCGCGGCGCGGCCCGGGGCGCGGGGGTCGGGGCGGGAATGGGGTCCACCGGGATCGGCTTGCCGAGAGGAATGAAGTCCGGCTCAGGCCGCAAAGGAGGAATTTCTACCGGCGCGGGCTCCGGAACCGGCTCGGGACGAGGTGCGGGAATGCGCAGGGTTCGGCCTTCCCAGATGACATCGCTCTCGAGCTTGTTGGCCTCCTTGAGTTCGTTGATCGTGAGTCCATACTGCCGGGCGATGGTCCAAAGAGACTCTCCTTCGCGGATGCGGTGGGTGGACTGTGCGAGGATGAACTGGGAACTCAGAAAAAGGAGCCCGAAAATGCTAAAAAACCTTCCCATCATTTCTGCTACGACGAACGAGGAGGAAACTTATTCAAAATCGGTCGCCGAACAAGGGGAAGAAAGAATCGCGGAGCGATTTCTCACGAGTCCTCACCGCTTCGGTTCCAATAAATGACCACATTGCGGGTGGCCCGGCCTGCCGCGATGATATCCAGCTTGCCATCGCCATTGAGGTCCGCCGCTTTGGCATCCTCGCAAGCCATGCCATTGTCATCGATGATGGCGTGCTGCCGCCAGGGATCGCCGGGAGACCTTCCGGCCGCATAAAGGCGGAGCCCGACCTTGCCCTCGCGACGAGACGGCTTGCGCCACCCGGCCACCACCTGATCATAGCCCAAAGCGAGAAAATCCCCGACTACAAGGGCATGGCCTTCCCCCAGGTCCGCATCAATCACCTGACGCTGCTGGGACCAGAGGCCGTCGACATTCTCCGGGTTAATCACCACCTCGTGGCCATGCATGGGCTCGATGGTTGCCACGAAGCGCTGCCCACCAGGCCCCCGGCCCAAGCGCACCTCGCCCGCACCCTTCTCCGTCAGGGCCGTCGCTTCCCAGTCCTCATCCTGTCCCTGCAAGAGATGCACCCCCTCCTTGCAGGCCACGAGAAGACTCTCCTGCGCCTGATCGCCCCACGCCACCGGGTCGAAGTTGTGCGCGAGATGGAATCCCTGATGGATCAGGAAAGTCGGCCAGTCCCGTCCCTTCTCCTGCGGCCGATAGCCCAGAAAGCGAATGCCTTCGCCCTCGCCGCCCCGATTGCCACATCCATGTAGCGGAAGCACGGCGAGAAAATGTCCGGCCGCTTCCCGCACCCAATGCATGCGATGGACCGTCGGCTCGTGGTGCAGTGGCCGGGCGTCCCAAAGTCCTCCGCCCTCCGTCGGCCGGGAGAGCGCGAAGACGGCACCGGAGTTCACGGTATCTCCAGGATTCCACTCCGCACCCACGGCCACCTCCGCCCGACTATCGCCATCCAAATCGTGGGCGCAGAGACAGACGTGGTCCCGCTCGGTCAGAGCCCCCGTCAGGCGCTCTTTTTGCCAATCGGGGTTGCGATACCAGACCGTCTCCCCGGCATCAACAAGCAGAATATCCTCCCGCCCGTCCCCATCGACATCGGCAATCGCAAGCCCATAGCCCACCTGAATCCCATCATCAATGGTCTGCGCCTCGAAGACCGCCTGTGGGAGCTCCGCCCCCAGCGGAAAAGTGGTCCAGGCGAGAAAGAAGAAAAACGTTTTCATCCCTTCTTCTACGTCCCCCCGGGCCGCCCTTTCACAAGACTTGCGCCCCTTGAGAATGAAATCCCATCCTTCGCAGAGGCGTAGAGACCCGCTATGCCTGCGCCTCGCTTTCTCCTTTTTCCGCTCCTTGTTCTCCTCGCCCTTCCCGCGCTGGCAGGCCCGATCTCCGCCTATTTGGCCAAAGACTACCCCGCCCGCATCACTCGAGTCGAAGTCGCCGCCGAGACCATCACCCTCCGCTTCGACCTCCCCCCTGGGCTGACGGAGGTCGAGTTAGGGGCCTTCGCCTTCCACCAGAATCCCGCCAAGGGAGAAGCGCCCTTGGCCTCGCATCCCCTCCCTTCCCGGCACATGACCATACCCCGGTATCCGCAGGGTTCTGCGGGCCCTGACCGACTCCTCACCCGCTGGCAGTTGGGCCAATGGAAAGATGGCCAAAGCTGGCAGCCCCTCTCAAGCGCCCGCTATGCGGACGTCTTTCCCAGCCAGAACCCGGAACTCCCCGACCTGAAACCCCGGAGCAAAAAGGGTCTCGGGGGATGGATACCGGTAGTTGGCCCCGCCTCCGACCTCGATGAACTCGGCATTGCCAGTCTGACTTGGAACATCCTCCTCCACAACCTTCTCGCCCCGAAATCCGGCCCCCACACCGAGCCCTTTACCTGGCAGGGCCAAACCTATCACGCCCGCCTCGATGTGCTGGCCCAGCACGACCGTGCCCTGCGCGCTGCCTATGAGCGCGAGATCGTGGTCGATGCCATTCTCCTCCTCCCTCCACCCTCGCGCGAAGGCGCAGACTCCTTGACCCGGCTCCTGGGCCACCCCGATTGCGAGCCCGGGGCCCATTATGCCATGCCGAATATGAACGACCCCTCTGCCGTCGCCCACTACGGTGCCGCCCTCCACCTCCTCGCCACCCGCTACTCCCGCCCCGATGGCCGGTTCGGCCGCATTCACCACTACATCGTTCACAACGAAGTCGACTTCGGCCACGAATGGACCAACTGCGGTCACAAGGCGCTGCCGGAGTTCTTTGAGCTCTATCATCGCTCGCTCCGGCTCGTGAACCTAGTCACGCGGAGCCAGAATCCCCCTGCCCGCCCCTTCATCTCCCTCACCCATCACTGGGCCCAGCCCGGGCATCCCCGCGGGTATGGCTCGCGGGCCCTCCTTCTGGAGCTGCAAAAATGGACGGCGGCAGAAGGCGATTTCCCCTGGGCTCTGGCCTTTCACCCCTATCCTGCCAACTTGCGCAATCCCCGCACTTGGGAAGATCCGGTGGGAGACGATTTCAACAGCGCCAAGATCACTCCCAAAAACATCGCCGTGCTGGACCGATGGATGAAGACCCCCGCCATGCGCGATGCTGAGGGCCGCTACCGCCCCGTTCATCTCTCCGAAAACGGCTGCAACTCGCCCGACTACTCCCCAGCCTCCCTCCACGATCAAGCCGCAGGAACGGCCTTCGCTTGGAAGAGCATCCAAGATTTGGAAACCATCACGAGCTGGCACAACCATCGCTGGTTCGACCACCGCCGGGAGGGCGGGCTCCGTCTCGGCTTGCGCCGCTTTCCCGATGATGACCGGGAGCCCTTGGGAAAAAAACCAGTCTGGCATCTCTACCGCGCGCTCGGCAGCGAACACGAAGCCCGGGCCTGCGCCCCCTTTGCGGAAATTCTGCCCTGACAACCCTTTCTGCCCCACAGTCTCTCCCGGAGCTTGACCCGAGGGCGAGGGCCATTATTCTGCCCCACTCAACCAAACCCGGGAGGACGCTGTGGACCTGAAAGAAATTCGTAACATTGTCGAGCTCATGAACGAACATGGGCTGAGCTATTTCCACCTCGAAGAAGAAGGGGTGAATCTCAAGATGAAAAAAGGCTTGGACGCGGAGGCCATCCGCGCCGCCTTGGGCAGTATGCCCGTAGCTGCCGCACCGGCCGCCGCCCCAGCGGCAGCCCCGGCCACGCCGGTCAACCCTCCGACGGAAGCCGCCCCCCCGGCAGCCAGTGGGGATGAAATCACTTCCCCCATGGTGGGCACCTTCTACTCCAAGCCCTCTCCCGACTCCCCGGCTTTTGTCGAGGTGGGCAGCACCGTCAGCGAAGGACAGACCCTCTGCATCATCGAAGCGATGAAGGTGATGAACGAAATCAAGGCCGAAAAAGCCGGCACCATCACGGCTGTTTGCGTCTCGGACGCCAGTCCGGTGCAGTTCGGCGACGCCCTTTTCCGCATTCAGTAATCGCCCCCGTTTCTCATCATGTTTTCGAAAGTTCTCGTTGCCAACCGCGGGGAAATCGCCCTGCGAGTCATTCGGGCCTGCCGCGAGCTGGGCGTTTCTTCCGTCGCCGTCTACTCCGAGGCGGATGTGGACTCCATGCACGTGCAGCTCGCCGATGAGGCGGTCTGCATTGGCAGTGCCGCCTCCAAAGACAGCTACCTGAAGCCCGACCGCATCCTGGCAGCAGCAGAAATCACCGAAGCTGATGCCATCCACCCCGGCTACGGGTTTCTCTCGGAGAACCCCCGCTTTGCGGAAATTTGCGCCAGCAGCAACGTCAAGTTCATCGGCCCTTCCGCCGAGGTCATCCGCAAGATGGGCGACAAGGACACCGCGCGGAATACCGCCCTGGCCAACGGCGTGCCGGTGACACCCGGCACCGGCTTGCTCGCCAGCGCGGAAGAAGGCCTCGAGGAGGCCAAGAAGATCGGCTTCCCCGTGATGGTCAAGGCCACCGCCGGGGGAGGCGGACGCGGCATGCGCCCGGTCTTTGAGGAAAAGGACTTCATCAGCCAGTTCCAGGCCGCCAGCAACGAGGCCGTAGCCTGTTTCGGCAATGGCGCCTGCTACTTGGAAAAGCTCGTCCTCAAGCCCCACCACGTCGAGTTCCAGGTCTTTGGCGACAGCCACGGCAACTACATGCACCTCGGCGAGCGCGATTGCTCCATGCAACGCCGCAACCAGAAGATCATCGAGGAATGCCCCAGCCCCTTGCTCACCCCCGCCCTGCGCGAGCGCATGGGCAAGGCCTCCGTGGACCTCATCTCCGCCATCGGCTACGAGAACGCCGGCACCATCGAGTATCTCGTCGACGAGGAGGAGAATTTCTACTTCATGGAGATGAACACCCGCATCCAGGTGGAGCATCCCGTGACCGAGGAAGTGATGGGCTGTGAGCTCATCAAGGAGCAGATCCGCATCGCGGCCGGACAGACCCTCTCCGACCACGTGCGCAACGCCGAGCCCCGCGGCCACTCCATCGAGTGCCGCATCAACGCGGAGGACCCCTACAACGGCTTCCGCCCCAGCCCCGGCACCATCGACCTCTGGTATGCCCCGGGTGGCAAAGGCGTGCGCGTGGACACCCACGTCTACTCCGGCTACACCGTCCCGCCGCACTACGACTCCATGATTGCTAAGCTCATCGTCACCGGCGCAACCCGCACCGTGGCCATCGCCCGCATGAAGCGCGCGCTGGGCGAATTCATGATCTCCGGCATCAAGACCACCATTCCTTTCCAGCAGGAAATCATCGACCACCCCGACTTCATCAAGGGCACCTACGACATTGGCTGGGTGGGTGAATACCTGAAGGAAAAGGGCCTCTAAGCCATGGCAAGTCATTGGCGGGAGAGCTCCCTCTACGGCATCGTGGACCTGGGCTACACGGCCGAAGAACGCCTGCCTGAAGTGACCCGGGCCCTCCTCGCGGGAGGGGCCGGCCTCATCCAATTGCGCGCCAAAGGACGGGACCAAAGCGAGATCCGCGCTTGGGCCCGGGAACTCCTTCCGCTCTGCCGTCAAACAGGTGTCCCCTTTATCATCAACGACTTCATCGACCTGGCGGTCGAAGTCGATGCCGATGGCGTTCATCTGGGTCAAGACGACGGCCCTCTCTCCGCCGCCCGCGCGCAACTTGCCGGGGACAAGATCGTGGGGCGCTCCACCCACTCGCCCGAGCAGGCACGGGCCGCCTTGGCGGAAGGAGCGGACTACATCGGCTTTGGCCCCCTCTTTCCCACCCCCACCAAGCAGGGTCGCCCCGGCATCGGCCTCGAAAACATCGCCGGAGTACTCGCCGAAGTCGGCTCCCACATCCCGGTCTTCTGCATCGGAGGCATCAAGCGCGACAACCTCGCCGAAGTGCGCGCCGCCGGAGCCCGACGCGTGGTGGTGGTCTCTGACCTTCTCCTCGCCGACGACATCCCCGCCGCCGCCCGGGAGATTCAGCAGGGGCTTTCTTGAAAAGCAGCGCAGCCGTTCACTCGGTTTCCTCGACCACTTCCAGCCGGAGGAAAGCCGGGCCCTCCGATTTCGGGACCAGGGGCACTGCGGTCGCCCCCTCCTCGCCTTCAAGCTGGGAGACAACCTCAGCGGACAATGGCAGCAACTCCCAGTTTTCTAAATTGTCACTGACGAAGAGACGATAGCGGACCCCCGTCCCCGGCAAGCGAAGCTCGTTGGCCTGCAAATCCACCGTCAGCGCGGTCGGAGTCGAGAACTGAAGCGACAAGCCCGCTCCTTGCCCTCCCTGCAACTGCAACTGCCCTTTGGAGACATCGGCCACCCGAGGATCCGTCCCTAGGGCCATTTCGTAGAGATTGGACCGCCCGTCTTGATCGGGATCCGCCCCGGGCCCCGATAGGTCGGGATTCCCCTGCTCCTCCACCGTGAAATAACGATGGGCGAAGACCTCCTCGTAGGCGAGCACCTCAATTTCGAGATAAGCCCGCTGGCCCACCGCGCCATTGTCTCCGACTGCACGAATCTCCAGCAGAAGGTCGTCTGCGGGCTGCAGCGAGTCGGGCAACAGCCGCACCAGGGTGCTCAGCTCGGTAGGATTCCCCTGCGAAGAAACTTCCCCGTTGGAAAGAAGCTCTCCACCGCGAAACAAGCGCCATTCCAAGCGCGCCAAGTTGACCGCAGAAGCGATCTTGCCAAAGAGATGCGAGCTCACCTGGCTCCACTGCCCCACCGAATCCCGATAACGAAGGGCAAAAACATGCACTCCGGGGGCCAGCGCCTCCCAGTCTTCCCCCGTGATCGCCAGAGTGCTCTCATGTCTGCTCACTCCCTCCTCCAAGGCAATCTCCCGCCCTTCCCCCAAGCCCGGATCGTGATCGAGGAACCACTCGCCCTCGGACAAGATCGAACTCGGAGCAGGAGTGCGGAACGAATGAAAAGTGGGGTGACCCCAATCACCATCCTCATCCTGAAAGCGAACGCCGAAGAGATGCACCCCATCATTGAGATTTTCGAGCAATGCGGGAGTCAAGGTGACCGCCTGGCCTTCGCTTGAAGCGGTCAAGGAGGTGCCCGCGCCTCGGCCGGGATCCTCATTCACAAACCACTCTCCGCCCTGCAGGGAGGCGCCCGGCGCAGGCGTGCGGAACATCCGATAGCTCGTTTGCCCCCAGTCACCCTCTTCATCCTGAAAACGAACCCCGAAAAGGTGGGTTCCGTCGCTGAGACCAGCCAAGAATGAAGGAGAGAGGGTGATCGAGGTGGCGATCTCCTCACTCTCCGGGCTCAGCTCAATTTCCTCCCCAAGACCTTCTCCAGGGTCCTCGTTCACGAACCACTCACCCCGTTGGAGAACCTCCCCCGAGGAGAGCCCCGCCAACGCGAGGTAGGCCAAGCATCGCACGTTTGTCCTCATCACCCGCTTTCTTTCAGTCCCGTCCTTCTGCCTTCACCTCGAAGGTGATCCCTGTGGTGGCATCGGCTGAGATCAGTTCCAAGGAATTGATCAAGGGCATGGACGGCACCGCTCGTAACACATAGGGGAAATTCCCCCCGAACATTCCCACTTCCCCTCCCGAGGAAGAGGCCGTCTTAGCCACCGAGCCCTCTTTGGTCTGGTATTTGAAAGCCCAGGAGCCCTCACTGAGAAAGACCGCGTCCGCCTCGCCGAGCATCGAATGACTCCCAAAGGGAAAATTTTCTTCGTCTAAGATCACGCAATATTCAGCGGTCACCGAACCGGCTCCCCGGAACGAACCCACGATGCTGTTTTTCACAAAGACATCGCCATCATTCTCGTGAAGAGCGGCATTAAAATCGAAGTCAGAGCCTGACCGATAAAGAGTGCATTGCGAAAGGAAAAGCGAAGAGTCGCCCGGGACGCTTAAAGAGCTATTGATAAAAGAATTGCTGACAACCCCATGCGTTTCTCTACGCAGGCTGAGGTCGAAAAAATAGGATTGTTGTACCGAACAATTATCACCATTCAAGGAGACACTCTCCGAGCGACATCGTGAAACCAGGCAATTGTCAGAATACGTGTAAATATGGGTCGCATAAAGCCCCTCCAAGACACTGCCACTAGCGGAATGATCATCAAGCTCACTACCAACCTTGACCGTAGAAAACTGCGTGATGAGCGAATTCTCGGCCAATTCCGCCCCCTGCGCATCGCCGAAGCCATAGCCCCGCACGATCAATTGCTTCGTCAGCGTGATGGCACCGTACCTTTCAGCAGAAGGAGCGAGAATAATCGTATCCCCGGCAGAAGCGGCATCGTGCGCCTCTTGAAAGCTCCGGAAATCTGCCGGAACCCCCGTATTATTATTCACATAGTATGTCTCCGCGCACAAGCACCCCGCGAAAAATACTCCTCCAACAACGCCAAAAAATGTCCCCTTCATTTGTGTTTCGAGTGAAATTCCAAGTCAAAAAAAGCCACTGAATCAGATAAATAAAACAGCAATCTCGTAATCGCATCTAGACGTAAACAAAGATTACGTCAATAATATAAAAATATTTCTATCTAATTTTCCTATCATTCTCCAGAGGCATGGGCTGCGGGGAGCTGGTGGGGCCGTGAATTTGCAAAATATCCGGTCCCCCCTCGGGATGGGGCACAAAGCGCACCCGATCCACCGATAATTGCCGGGGCTCGGTGGCTTGCGAGGAATGATGGCGATGATAGATGATGAAAAGGCCTTCTCCATCTGGCGATCGGGTGAAGCAGTGATGAGCGGTGCCGTGAGCGTAGGCCGTGGACTTCATGACCGGATTGAACTCATACTTTTTCCACGGTCCCAAGGGACTGTCCGAGGTGGCGTAGCCCACGGCATACTCCGGATTCTCGAAATGACTTCCGGAATAGGTGAGGTAATAGGTCCCCTTGTGCTTCAAGACCTCCGCTCCCTCGGTGACAGGCCATTGATGGCGTTCCCAAGCTTGATCGGGCTTGACCATGAGACGCAAACTCTCCGCATCGACAGTTCGTAGATCATCGTTGAGTTTTCCACCCCAAATCTGGTTCCCTTCATCGAAGGTCACGTAGTAGAAATAACGTTGCCCGTCCTCATCCTCGAAAATGTGTCCGTCGATGCGAATGCTGGCAGGCTCCATGGGTTCCTGCTTTTCCTGCCGGAAGGGACCTCGCGGGGTCTCCGCCGTTGCGACGCACATCCGCTCGTCGGCGGCATAATAGAGATAAAAGAGACCGTCTTTCTCCACAATATCGGGAGCCCAGAAGCGGGAATGGCCCCAGCTGTCCTCATTCTTGAGCGCAAAGCCCTCATCCTTCCAATGAACGAGATCCGTGGAAGTGTAGAGGCGGATTCCCCGCACCATGCGAGGATAATCGATGGTATAAGTCGTGTAGGCATAGTAGGTCCCTTCATGAAAAAGCACCACCGGATCCGCAGCTCCTCCCTGCACCGGATTGGTGTAGCTCGCGTGCATGGACGGGGCCTCCCAAGGTCCCACTTGAAAATCGCGAAACGAAGCCGGGCCATCGAGCGCCCGCAGCGCCACACTCCCCTGCGCCAAGGCCGCATCCACCCCGTCGAAGCGGGGCCAGCTTGTTTCATCGACCGCGTCCGGCTCGAGATAAATCTGGAACTGTTCACCCGCCGCGCGAATGCGGAGATGATACCAATGCCCCACCCTGACGGGCAGCGGGCGGGTGGCAATCGCCCTCCATACGGGGTCCACCGCACCCCAGACCAGGGTATTTGTGCCCGCCACAATCCCGACATAGTAGCCCCGAAAGGCGTCAAGACCTTCGGCAAAGTCCCCCGCCCGGAAGAGCACTCCGGCCTGCCCCCCGTCCTCTTCGCATCGCAGCGAGACATCGAGCTGAAAGTCAGTGGAGACTTTTTCACTCCAGACCGCTTTAGGGCCATTCTCGCCCCTGAGCGTCCAGTGCGTCTCCTTCTGCTCCCACGCCCCCCCCAAGGCCGTCCACTCCTGCCCCTTGGCTACGGCCCCCAGGCACAGCCCCATCGCTATCACTCCGGTCATCAGTCGACTCATCATCGCCAAACAATGCCCTAAGATGGACCGCTTGGCGCTCCCATTCATCTACTCGGAACCAACCACTTCTTGCCCCAAATCCTCATCTCCCGAAGGACTGAGGTTCCCCGTCTTCTTCTGAAAACCCGCCAACCGCTCTGCGTATGTCTCCTGATGCGACAATTGCTCTTCCCCGTCCTCTTGCTTCTCGCCCCTTTTCTTGCGGGCGAGGACCGCCCGCATATTCTCTTCTGCATGGCCGATGATTGGGGGTGGCCCCATGCCGGAGCCTACGGCGACGAAGGGGTGGCCACGCCAACTTTTGACCGCCTTGCCCGCGAAGGAGCGCTTTTTCATCATTTCTACACCTGCAGCCCCTCCTGCACCCCCAGCCGCAATGGCGTGATTACGGGCAAGTATCACTGGCGACTGGGCCCCGGAGCCAACCTCTGGTCCACGCTTCCTGCCGAGCATGAGAGCTTTATTCACCTCCTGGCCGACGCGGGCTATGCCATCGGGCAGAATCCTCCCAAGACCTGGGGCCCCGGGCGGATCAAGTCCTGGCAAGCAGTCCATGGCGAAGACCCGGCCGGCCCCACCTACGCAACCTTTGGTGAGTTCCTGCAAGCAAACGACCCCGCCGATCAACCCTTCTGCTTCTGGCTCGCCAGCTCTGATCCCCACCGTGGTTACAAAAAAGGTTCCGGCCAAGCAGCGGGCATCGACCCCGAAAAGGTGCACCTCTTCGACCACTTTCCCGATACCGCAACCATTCGCAATGATGTCGCCGATTATTACTTCGAGGTGCAACGCTGGGACACGCTGGTGGGCCAAGCCTTGGCGCAACTGGAGGAGAGAGGGCTCCTTGAGGATACCATTGTGATCATGACCGGCGACCACGGGATGCCTTTTCCCCGCGGAAAAGGGAATCTCTACGACTCGGGGGTGCGCGTGCCCTTCGCAGTGCGCTGGGGAGAGAAAGTGCGCTCCGGACACGAAATTGCGGACTTTATCTCCTTTGTCGACATCGCTCCCACCCTCCTTGAACTGACGGGCACCGCCCTTCCCGAGGAACTCTCTGGCCGCAGCTTCGCCCCCCTGCTCTTGGCCCGGGAATCGGGTCGCCTCGATGCCGAGGGACGGCCCGACATCATCTTTGGCCGCGAGCGGCATGTGCCCGCGCAGGAAAAGCCCAGCACTGCAGGCTATCCCTCCCGGGGACTCCGCACCGAGGACTTTCTCTACCTCAAAAACTACGAGCCCGACCGTTGGCCCATGGGCACGGGTGATGCCGATAAAGTGCTCCTCCCGGGCCAGTGGTATGCCGATTGTGACAGCGGCCCCAGCAAGAATGCGATCATCGAGAATCGCGAGAAAGATGAAGCCCACCGCCGCGCCTACGAGCTCTGCTTTGCCAAGCGACCTGCGGAAGAACTCTACGACCTGCGCAGCGACCCCGATCAAGTGAACAACCTCGCCGCTTCCTCTGAACACCGGGACACCTTGGAGAAACTCCGCCAGCGGCTCCAAGAGCGGCTCGAGGCTGCAGACGATCCGCGAGCGAAGAATCCCCACTTCACCGGCTTCGATGACTTTCCCTACTTCGGAACAGGGGGAGGCAAACGCAAGTAGGGCCCACAACCCTTCCCTTCAGGCGATGAAAAAAAGTCAACAGGGAAACCTCTCCGCTCCTAGCCTTGGCTCCTAAAAAGGAGGATTAAGGTTCACCGGGAAAGAGTTCGCCTTTTTCCCTGGCCTGAATCAACCCACTCCAAACAAATTCATGAAACAAGAAGCCCTCACCCTGACCCTCGTCGCAGCCATGGCAACGACTGCCTCTGCGGCGATCAGCTGGAACTTCGGTTACATCAGCAATACCAGCAACGGAACCACCAACGACACCCTCGGCACCGGCTTTCTCGATAGCTCGAACGTGCTCTATGCCGAGAACTTCGGAGGAGACGCCCTCACCTTTGATGGCATCAACTTTGCGGCCGGAACCTTCTCGTATGGAGGTGTATTCACCGGCTTCCACGACTTGGAGGACTCCCCTCTCTCGGCGACCGGCACCTTCGGAGGCAATAGCGACACCTCCCGCACCATCACCATTGGGGCGGGACAAGACCTGAACGTGACCCTCGTCGATGGCCAGCAATACAAGGTGCAGCTCATCGTCATGGACGGACGCAGTGGCCAATCCGGCCGCGAAATTTATATCGACAACAATTTGACCGATCATGCGGTCGGGAGCAGTGGCAACTGGGGCGAGACTCTCCTCGCCGTGGGCACCTTCACGGCCAATGGAGGGAGCGAAAGCTTCACCACCCATCTGCGCAACAACGGAAGCGACCGACCGGACGGCCAAGTCAACGCCATCGTCATTAGCCAAATTCCCGAGCCTTCCTCCGCCCTCCTCCTCGCGCTCGGTGGCCTCGCCCTGACCACTCGCCGCAATCGGGCTTGACGCTCCGCTTCCGTTTCCTTCCCTTCGACCAAGCATCACAGGCTCCGACCAGCCTGTGATTTTTTTTGTTTCGACAGCCCCCGTCGCAAAATCGCTCGAAGAACGGTCCCTCCCGGGCTAGTTTTTTCCCATGCGAGATGACCGATTCTTTCAAAAGCACGAAATCGGAAATTACGTCGCCGAACTCTTCGACGACCTGCCTGGTTTTGTCTACTTCATCAAAGATCGCCATCTGCGCTACGTGGCCTACAACCGGCGCTTGTGCGAAATCTTCAATGCCGAGCAGGAAGACGACGTCCTCGGGCAAACCGACGATCCCTACTACCCGGAACACCTTCTCACCTTCATCCGCGAAGATGATCTGCGGGTGCTGGAAACCGGTGAATCGGTCATCAACCGGGTGGAACTGGTCCCGCGCGGAACGGGCTTTGTTGATTGGGCCACAACGACCAAGAAACCTCTCTACGATCAAGAGGGCGCGATCTGCGGCATCGTGGGGGTGACCCGGCCCTTCGAGCAAGGCACCGCCACCTTGCGCAAAAATGAAGAGCTGGGACCAGCTCTCAAGCTCCTCCACGAGGGCTACCGCGACAACATCGGGATGGCCGAACTCGCCAAGGCCACCCACTGTTCGCCGAGCACTTTCCTCCGAAAGTTCAAGACCTGCTTCAACATGACCCCCAAGGAGTATCTCCGCCACCTGCGCGTGCAAGAGGCTTGCCATCTCATCGCCCGCTCCACCCTGACTTTCGCCGACATCTCATACCGTTGCGGCTTCGCTGACCAAAGCCACTTTTCCCGCGAATTCACCCGCATCATGAAGGAGCCTCCCTCCGCCTATCGCGCCCGCTACCAAATGTGATTTGACGATTTCATTCAAAACCTATCCCGATTTTTTCATGACACCTCCATTCCGGTAGGCTAAAACAGAGGGCAGTCGAAACCCTTATGTTCACCAAACGTCTTACCACCGAAACCATTCTCGAGCGGCTGCAGAAAAAAGTCGCAGATCGCGTGCCAATCATGATCTCCTCCGCCGGTTCCGGCCTTGTGGCCAAACTGCAGGAGAAAGCGGGCACCGATTGCATCAACACCTTCTCCGGCGCCCGTCTCCGCGCCAACGGCATGGGCACCATGTCGATGATGTGGCCCATCCTCGACTCCAACAAGCAGACCCTCGACTACACCCGCGAGGATATTATGCCCGCTCTCAATGGCGACGCCTTCGTCTGCGCTTGCCTCAACGCCAACGACCCCCTGAAGGACATGCGCATGGTGCTGCAAGAGTGCCTCGATATGGGTGTGCAAGCGGTCTCCAACATCGGCCCCTCCATCTCCTACGTCGACCACGACTCCGAAATCTACAAGGTGATGACCTCCGCCGGAATCACCCTGGACAACGAAATCGAGCTTCTGCGCGTGGCCAAGGAAGAGATGAACATGGTCTCCATCGGTCTCGCCTTCACGGAAGAAGACTCCTACCGCATCGTGGAGGAAGCCAAGCCCCACATCTTCTGCTACCACGCGGGAACCACCAAAGGCGGTCTCAAGGGCTACGACTCTGGCAAGACCATCGAGGAAACCGCCGCCGAAACCGAGCGCGTTTACCAGAAGTGCCGCGAGATTCATCCCGACGTCATCCTCGTGGCCCACGGCGCGGCGATGGAAAATCCCCCGGACGCGCAATACATGCTCGACCACACCAGCGGCCACGGCTTCTGGACGGGCTCTTCCACCGAACGCCTCCCGATCGAACGGGCCGTCACTGCGGCCGCTGAAGAATTCGCCAACCTCCGCTTTTCAAAATAATCGCCATGAAAACCATCGCAATCCTGGCCACCCTCGACACCAAGGCGGATGAAGCCGACTTCATGCGCCAGGAGATCGAGTCCTTGGGCGGTAAAGCCCTCATCCTCGACCTAGGAGTCGTGGGCGAGGCCGGCATTCAGGCCGATTACGTCAAAGAAGACATCATCGCGGCCGGGGGCTCGAGCCTAGCGGAGCTGCTCGACAAGCCTTCCCGCGAGAAGTGCAACCCCTTCGTCGTCGCCGGGGCCACCAAGATTCTGGGCGAGCTGCAGAGCGAAGGAAAAATCGACGGTGCAGTCGCTCTCGGCGGCACCCAAGGCACCTCCACCTGCGGCCCCATTCTACAATCACTGCCTTATGGCTTCCCCAAGGTCATGCTCTCCACGGCTGCCGCGGGCGACACCTCCCCCTTCGTCGGCATCAAGGATATCACCATGATGTTCGCCGTCTCCGACATTCTCGGACTCAACGTGTTCTCGCGCAAAATCCTTGCCAACGCCGCTGCCGCCGCTTGGGGCATGGCGCAGAGCGAACAATGCATCACCCAATCGACCGCCAAGGGCGTGATTGGCATGTCCAATCTCGGTGTGCTCACCAAGGGCGCGATGCATGCCATCAAGCTCTTCGAAGCGGCCGGCTACGAGGTCATCACCTTCCACGCCATCGGCGCCGGGGGTGACGCCATGGAGCAAATGATGCGCGAAGGCATCATCACGGCGGTCTTTGACTATGCCTTGGGCGAGATCGCCGACGGCACTTACGGCGTGCTTCGTGGCGGTGGTCCCGACCGCCTCACTGTAGCCGGGGACCTGGGGCTCCCCCAAGTCATCGTGCCCGGCGGCTCCGAGCACCTTGGCATCCTGGTCAACCAGCCCAACAAGGTGCCAGCGGGCTACGAGGACCACCAAATCACCTGGCATTCCCCCTACGTTTTCGTCCCCCGCCTCAATGCCGAGGAGCAGGACAAAGTAGCCAAAAACATCGGCGAAAAGCTCCAACATTCCAAAAAGGACACCGTCTTCCTCATGCCCCTCAAAGGCGTGAGCAGCTACTCCGCCGCCGGGGGAGAGCTGGAAAATCCCGAACTGGATGCCGCCTACTGGGAGTCCTTGCAAAAGTATCTCCCCGACACCATCCAGACGGAAGCACTTGACTACACCGCGCAGGATCCCGAATTCGTGGAATACGCGGTCAAGACGCTCATCAATTTGATCGAAAAATAACCAACCGAGACACTCTCTCAAAATCCTAACTGACTAATACTATGGCAGACCTAGACGACATCCGCGACGGCGACAACTTCGGCCTCAACACCCCCGCATCCACCAAGAATTTCTACCTGAAAGGCATGGACGGAGCGGACTGGGGCGTGAAGAACCGCATGGCGCGCATCTTCAACAAGAAATCCGGCCGCACCGTGATGCTGGCCTTCGACCACGGCTTCCTCATGGGGCCCACCTCCGGCTTGGAACGCATCGATATCAACATCGCTGCCCTCGCCGACCACGCTGATTGCTTGATGGGCACGCGCGGCATGATCCGCACCTGTATCCCCGCCGACAATCAGAAGCCCATCTGCCTGCGCACCGACACCGGCACCACCATCCTGACCGAGATGAACCACAATGTGCTCATCTCCGAAGAAGAAGCCATCTCCATGAACGCTTCCGCCATGGCCGCCATGGTGGCCGTGGGCGACGCCGCCACCGAAGCCTCCACCATCGCCAACCTCAGCGCACTGGTCGACATCGGCAACACCTACTCCATCCCCGTGATGGGCGTGACTGCCGTCGGCAAAGACATGGCTCGCGATGCCCGCTACTTCGGCCTCGCCTCCCGCGTCTGCGCCGAAAACGGAGCTTCCATCGTGAAGACTTATTACACCGAAGGCTTCGAAAAAGTGGTCGCCGCCTGCCCCGTGCCGGTCGTGATCGCCGGTGGCAAGAAGCTGCCTGAACTGGAAGCTCTCGAGCTGTGCTACAAAGCCATCCAGTGCGGCGCCGCCGGAGTAGACATGGGACGCAACGTCTTCCAGTCCGAGGCTCCCCTCGCCATGATGAAGGCCGTGCAAGCCGTGGTCCACGAGGACCTCAAGCCCGAGGAAGCGATCAAAATCTTCGAAGACGGCAAAAACGCCTAACTTCTCTTTCTCCCAAGTCCCCGCATCCCGACCCGGTGCGGGGGCTTTTCTTTTCACCCCCAAGCCATTCGCTCCTCGCCTGGTGGTAAAGTCCGCCCTGAGTCGGAAAATCCGAAATTTCAAAAACTCTAAAACCAATATCTCACCCTGGAGAAAAAACCTAAACTCCAAAAACTCAGAAATCAATACCCCCTGCTCCCCCAGCCTCCATCCCCTTTCAACAAGCTCTCCCGGCCCCAAAATAACAATCCTATCCCAAACACCCTCCCCGAACCCACGTTCCAAAAATTTTCCCCAAGCATTCGTCAAAGATAAATTCAGTTCATTCTGTCCCAAGTCCAACCATGTCCCGCCAAGCCACCATCGATCACCTCCGCGCCAACCACCCGCAACTCACCATCGGCACCCTCACCACCGACGACCAGCTCGAAGCGGTGCAGATTCTGCGCGATCATCAGATTCCTCTTCTCCACATCGACATCATGGATGGGCAGGTCTGGCCCAAAGCCACCGTCGGCCCGGAGTTCCTCAGCCAACTCGGCTCCGCCCTCCTCAAGGATGTCCATCTACTCGTCGCCGAACCCGAGGTCCACATCCCCCTCTTCACCCAGGCAGGCGCTGACCTCATCTCCTTTTCCATCGAATACAGCAAAGACATCGCCCACTGCCTGCAGCTCATCACCGACGGCGGCGACCAGATTCTCCGTGGGGTCTCGCTCAATCCCGACACCGATCTCGCCCTCATCCAGCCCCATCTCGCCGATATCGATTTCGTCATCCTCCTCGCCATCGGGCCCGAGACCGGAAAAGAAACCTTCTTCGACACCCTGCCTGCCAAGGTGAAGCAGCTGCGCGAATGGAAGCCCGAGCTCCTCATCACCATCGACGGAGCCATCAAGAAAGACAACGTCGGCGAAGTGGCCAAAATGGGCTCCGACTTCATCGCCACCGGTTCCGCCGTCTTCGATGGCGTCGATCCCGCTGCCAACATCACCTTCATGAAGGGAGAAATCGCAAGCGCACAAGCCTAGAAAAAGGAAAAACCGAACGACCAAAAACTCAAAAACCAAAGCCCGTCAGAACCCCTGCAGAACCACAATCCTGCATCATCCTGTCCCACAAACTCACACAGAGCATTCGTCAGCAATCATTCTGTCAATTCTGTCCAAAGATCCCCTCCCGCAAAGAAACCAACTCCCGTAAACATCATCATGTCTGAACTCATTCACGAAGGAAAAGTCGCCATCGTCACCGGAGCAGCCGGCGGCATCGGCCGTGCCACTGCCGAACGTCTCCACGCCGATGGAGCCACCGTCGTCGGCCTCGACATCAACCCCGCCGTCGTCGACAACCTCAATCAACCCGGACTCTCCGGTGCCGTGTGCGACATCTCCGATGATGCCGCCCTCAAAGCTGCCGTCGACAAAGTCATCGCCGATCACGGCGGGCTCGACCTCATCGTGGCCAACGCCGGCATCTTCAAATCCGGGGAATACATTGATGCCCCGGAAGACTCCTGGGACCTTCACCTCAAGATCAACCTCACCGCCACCCAGCGCTTCCTCAAATACTCCATCCCCGCCCTCAAGGAGAGCACCAAGCAACCCTCCATCATCATCATCGGCTCACGCAACTTTGCCGCACCCGGCCCGGGCGCCTCGGCCTACTCGGTCACCAAAGCCGGAGTCACCCAGCTCGCCCGCGTGGCCGCTCTGGAGCTCGCTCCCTTCGGCGTGCGCGTGAATGTCCTCCACCCCGATGCCGTCTTCGATACCGAAATCTGGACCGAAGAAGCCCTCAAAAAATCCGCTGAACGCTACGGCATGACCGTCGAGGAATACAAAACCAAGAACCTTCTCCGGGCCGAAATCACCTCTCCCGGAGTCGCGGCCATGGTCAGCCAAGTGGCAGGCCCAGTCTTCTACGCCACCACTGGTGCCCAGATTCCTATCGACGGCGGCAATGACCGGGTGATCTAACCCCTCCTCCTCCCCTCCCTTTCCTTTCCCCAAAACCACCCCAGCCGCGCCCCCCAAAGCGCGGCTTTTTTCGTGGTTGCCTCTCATTGATAGAGAGCACTAGTATTCTGAAAAGCTATGATCCGAAAAGCGCTTCTCTTTCTCAACGGCACTCTCATCGGCGGCTCTTTCTACACCGCAATTTCGATGCTGGGAGAATGGAATTTTGTCCTCCACAACCCCCAAACTCCATTTCAGTCTCAATATTTCAAACCAATCATTTTCCTGCTCTTACTCAGCGGATCGGTTGCCACTCTCAACCTCATTTTCTTCCTCGCTCTCAAACAATGGCAAACATTCAGCACCACAGAGCAATAGATTTTCTCATATTTCTCTGCTGGTTCCTACCCGGCACGCTTCTCTTGCTCGGAATCATCATAATCTCAGCAAGCTCCTCCCCCTCAACACCACCACTCTGGCAAAGCCTTGCCATTATCTTCTGCATCAGTTGCCTTCCCCTAACTCTTCTCGCCGGATATGCAGCTGCCTATCTTCAACTTACCCGGACAGAAGGCCAAGGGGAAGCTCGCAAGTTCACCCGCTGCTTGCGACTGGCCCTTAGCTTTTACTTTTTGCAAATCCTCTTTGCTCCCTTTGTCATGATTGGCTTTACCCTACTGCTCTCTGCTTTCTAAAGAAAAAAGCCTCCCGCACGACACGGAAGGCTTTGGAAAAAACTAGGTCGCTCTCGGCGATTACGGCACTCTTAGTAGCGGTAGTGATCGGTCTTGTAGGGACCTTCCACCGGCACGCTGATGTAATCAGCCTGCTCTTGGGTAAGCTTGGTGAGCTTGCAGCCAATCTTCTCAAGGTGGAGGCGAGCCACTTCCTCATCGAGCTGCTTGGGAAGAACTTCCACCCCAATCTCGCGGCTGTCTTTGGTGTTCCACAGCTCAATCTGCGCCAGGGTCTGGTTGGTGAAGCTATTGGACATCACGAAGCTGGGGTGACCCGTGGCGCAACCCAGATTGACGAGACGACCTTCCGCTAACATGTAAATGCTGTTGCCGGTCGGGAAGGTGTATTTATCGACCTGAGGCTTGATGTTCAGCTTGGTGACATTCTCAGCGGCATCCAGTTTCTCGATCTGGATTTCGTTATCGAAGTGCCCGATGTTACAGACGATGGCCTGGTCCTTCATCTTCTCCATATGCTCGAGGCGGATGATGTCGAAGTTGCCAGTCGTGGTGACATAGATATCCCCCCAGCCAAGAGTGTCCTCGACGGTGAGCACGCGGAAGCCTTCCATCGCCGCCTGCAGGGCACAGATGGGGTCCACCTCGGTGACGACCACTTGCGCGCCCTGACCGCGCAGAGCCTGCGCACAGCCTTTGCCCACATCACCGTAGCCGCAGACCACGGCCACCTTACCGGAAATCATCACATCGGTGGCGCGCTTGATGCCGTCCACCAGGGACTCGCGGCAACCGTAGAGGTTGTCGAACTTGGACTTGGTGACGGAGTCGTTCACGTTGATGGCGGGGAAGAGCAGTTTGCCTTCCTCGTGCATCTTGTAGAGACGGTGCACGCCGGTGGTGGTCTCCTCGGAAACTCCCTTCATCTCAGCAATCATCTCCGCGAAAACGCCGGGGCGCTCGCTGCCAATCTGCTTGAGCAGATCCTTGATGACTTGCTCCTCCTTGCTGCCGCTGGGGGTATTGACCCAGTCGGAACCATTCTCCATTTCATAGCCCTTGTGGAGAAGAAGAGTGGCATCGCCCCCATCGTCCACGATGAGCTGGGGGCCCTTGCCGTTGGGGAACTGCAGGGCCTGCCAGGTGCACCACCAGTATTCTTCCAAAGTCTCGCCCTTCCAGGCAAAGACAGGCACGCCGGAAGCAGCAATGGCGGCGGCGGCGTGGTCTTGGGTGGAGAAGATGTTGCAAGAGACCCAGCGGACCTCGGCCCCGAGCTCGGTCAGAGTCTCGATGAGGACGGCGGTCTGAATGGTCATGTGGAGAGAGCCCATGATGCGCACTCCGGCGAGGGGCTTCTCGGGTCCATACTTGGCGCGGGTGGCCATGAGGCCGGGCATCTCGTGCTCGGCAATGTCAATTTCCTTGCGGCCAAAATCGGCCAGGCTGATATCTGCTACTTTGTAGTCGTTACTCATTTTTTTAGATTATTTGGGAGTCAAGGACGTTGCAGAGAGAAGACGCAAGACTTCAAGAAGCAAGATTCAAGACTTCCGGTTGAATGTTAGGGTTTCACGTCCAAGGAGCGGGCCAGGCCCTGCAGCATGGAGCTGATTTCCTTGGTTTCGTTGATCATTATTTTCGTCGGGTCGGCGGCGAAGTATCCCGCCCGGACTCCTATGAAGAGTTGGGTGCGAAGCTCTCCGGCGGAGCCTTTGGCGATGTTGAGAAAACGCCGAAACTCTTTGTTCGTTTCCCGTTCAGCCCCTTCGGCAATGTTCGAGGGAATCGAAATTGCCGAGCGAGCCATCTGGTCCCGAAGCGCGTAAAGCTTCAGCGGTTCTATCAGGGACAAGACTTCCACGGAAAGACGGCAAGCTCGCTTCCAAACCTCAAGCTCTTCGAAATGATGGTGGCTCGACATCGGAATTCTTGGGTCTTGCGTCTTCCAATCTTGAGTCTTTAACCAATTGCAGCTTTGAGTTCGTCGACCTTGTTTTTCTCTTCCCAAGGAAGGCCGGCGTCTTCGCGACCGAAGTGACCGTAGTTGGTGGAATTGCGGTAGATGGGACGCAGCAGATCGAGCTGGCTGACGATGTCGGCGGGCTTGAAGGAGAAGACCTCGCGCACCGCTTTCTCGATTTTTTCCTCGTCCACTTCCGCGGAACCAAAGGTGTTCACATTCAGGCTCACCGGCTGGGGATAGCCGATGGCATAGGCCGCCTGCAACTCGCACTCGCGGGCGAGACCGGCCGCCACGATGTTCTTGGCCACCCAACGGCACATGTAGGCCGCCGAGCGGTCCACCTTGGAGGGGTCTTTGCCGGAGAAGGCACCACCGCCGTGACGGCCCATGCCGCCGTAGGTGTCGACAATGATCTTCCGTCCGGTGAGGCCGGCGTCGCCCTCGGGTCCCCCAATGACAAAGAGGCCGGTGGGATTGATGAGAAGCTCGGTCTCGTCAGTGAGCAAATCGGCGGGGAGGACCTTTTCGATGAGGTCTTTCTTGAGAATCTCCCGGATCTCTGCAGTGGTGATTTCCTTGGCGTGCATCGTGGAAACAACCACCGCCGTGATGCGGTTGGGCTTGTTATCAACATACTCGATGGAGACCTGAGTCTTCGAATCGGGCCGCAACCAGGTGTGCACCCGATCCTTGCGCAGGCGGGTGAGCTCGAGGCCCAGCTTGTGGGAGTAGAGCGCCGGCGCGGGCATGAGCTCGGGAGTGTCGTTGGTGGCGTAGCCAAACATGATGCCCTGGTCCCCAGCACCTTGTTCTTCGTGACCCTTGTCCGCCGCCCCCTTGGCATCCACCCCCTGGGCGATGTCGGGCGACTGGCGACCGAGAAGATTCATGAGAAAGGCGTTTTTCTCAAACTTGCAGGTGTAGCTGTAATCCGTGCCCTCGGCGTAATCGGCATCGTAGCCAATCTCGGCCAAGGTATCGCGCACCAGGGTGCCGTAGTCGAAGAGCGCGCTGGTGGTGATCTCACCCGCCAGGCCAATGACGTTGTCCTTCACAAAGGTTTCACAAGCCACCCGGCTGTTGATGTCAGACTCCAGACACTTGTCCAACACCGCGTCTGATACGGTATCACACACTTTGTCGGGGTGCCCCTCGGTCACCGACTCGGAAGAGAAAATAAAGGTCTTGGCCATAATTTGCAAATTTTGATATCAACGAATCGCGATTCGTTGATGCAACGGATAAATCCCCTTACCCATGCCGTCAATCCTGAACTCCCTGAAACTCCTCGCCGACCCCACCCGGCTGCGCATCCTCCTGCTCCTCTCCCGCGAATCCCTCTCGGTGGCCGAGCTGCAGGAAATCCTCGCCATGGGGCAATCCCGCATCTCCACCCAATTGGCCCAGCTCAAGAAAGCCGAACTCATCAACGACACCCGCGCGGGCAAGAGCAACATCTACCAAGCCACCCTCCCTCCCCAGCTGGCCGAACTCGCCGAAGAGGCGGGCCGGGAACTGCCCGAACACCGCAGTGACCTGCAGAGCCTGAAGCACATCCTCCTCAAGCGCAAAGACACCACCCGCGCCTACTTCGACCAATTGGCGGGTAAATTCGGCAAACATTACGTCCCCGGCCGCTCTTGGAAATCCCTCGCCGAAGCCCTCCTCAAGGTGCACCAGTTCGAGACCGTCGCCGACCTGGGAGCCGGGGAAGGCACCGTGGCCCAACTCTTCGCCCAGCGTGCCCGCCAAGTGATCGCCATCGACAACGCCCCCAAAATGGTGGAATTCGGACAAAAACTGGCCCAGACCCACCAGCTCGCCAATCTGGAATTCCGCCTGGGCGAAATTGAAGAGATCCCCATCGAAGACGGCACCGTCGACCTCGCCCTCTTTTCCCAAGCCCTGCACCATGCACAATCCCCCGCCCGGGCCCTCGCCGAAGCTCACCGCATCCTCAAGCCCGGTGGCACCCTCATCGTGCTCGACCTCCTCCAACACAGCTTCCAACAAGCGCGCGACATTCACCACGACGTCCACCTCGGCTTCTCCGAAGTGCAGCTGAGCGAATTGCTGGAAGCGGCCGGGTTCCACGAACCCACCACCACCCTCGTCGACAAAGAAGACCAGCCCCCCCACTTCCAAACCCTCCTCGCCGTGGCACAGCGTTGACGGCAGCGGGAATTCAGTGTAAGCCTCCGCCCTTCCCCTGCCATTTCCCGGTAGAAACAAAGCGCCCATAGCTCAGCTGGATAGAGCAACGGACTTCTAATTGGTGTTCATTTGCTTCATGGTTTTTATTTTCGCTCATAATTAACCATTTATGAAGTTAGTTTTGTTCGAATAAGCATGTTCAAATGGTCGATTTTGGGCCTATTTTGAAGCTAGAGTGGTCAATGGAGTGGTCAATTTTATTTCTCTAACAGTCCTCAAATCTGCTGCCTCAAATCCCTAATCGAGGTCGGGCAAGATCCAGAAGATCACGACTTCACTATTTTAGAGTTCTTTTCTAGTCTCCGCTCCATTCATGAGCGCTATCAACTACCGCCCCGACATCGACGGCCTCCGGGCTCTCGCAGTCATTGCTGTCGTCCTGTTCCATTGCGGCCTTGGCATGCCCGGTGGATACATTGGGGTTGACGTCTTTTTCGTCATATCCGGATACCTGATCAGCTCAATAATTTGGAAAAAGTTGGGCCAAAATAAATTCTCGTTTCGAGATTTCTGGGTCCGCCGCATTCGCCGGATCACTCCGGCCTTTCTGGCGGTTGTCTTAGCCACGCTCACAGCCGGCTATTTCATTTTATTGCCCGATGATTACGATTCACTGGGCAAGTCCTCGTTCTATGCCTCCGTAATGGGGGCGAACTTTTTCTTTTGGAAAAGCGGGGGCTACTTTGCTTCCAGTGCCGAGGAAATGCCGCTTCTGCACATGTGGTCGCTGGCGGTAGAAGAGCAATTCTACCTCTTCCTCCCACTATTTCTGTGGGCGATTTTCAAGATTGCCAACGGTCAAGTTCGGTTCGTTCTAGGCTTCATCCTCACTGGCATCTTGTTGAGCTTGGCTCTCAGCATTTACGCTTTGCCGAAAGATTCCGATGCAACCTTCTACCTGTTGCCGACTCGGACATGGGAGCTATTAGCCGGAGTCCTCGTGGCTTTTCTACCACGCCCCGGCTTGTTTGAGCGAAAGGTCGTTTCGAGCCTTCTCTCTTTGGCGGGTTTGAGCGGAATCATTTTACCCGTTTTTTTCTTCGACGCCGAAACAGCCTTTCCCGGAATGGCCGCACTTCCTCCCGTTCTTGGTGCCGCTCTCCTCATCTGGTTGCGGACTGGAGCCCATGATGGCTCCCCGATGCCGGTAGTGTCGCGAGCCCTTGCGTCTCGCCCGGTCGTGTTCGTCGGGTTGATTTCGTATTCCTGGTATCTCTGGCATTGGCCAATGGCTGCCTTTACTCGCTATCTTTCCTTTGGCGAGATTTCGACGGGGGCAGGGCTTTCCATTTTGTTTTCTAGCTTCGTCTTGGCTGTTCTTTCTTGGAAGTTCATCGAGAACCGTTTTCGCAGCCCACAAACAACAAAGCAGGGAAGATTTGTTCTGCTTGGAGTGGGAGCCGTGCAAGCCGCCGTGCTCGTGATCGGAATTGTCGTCGCCAAGTTCAATGGAATCCCCTCGCGCCTCCCAGCTGACGCCCTCGCAGCTGCCGAGGCCAAGCATGACCGCAAGTTTCGCGTCCAAGTTAAACCAAGAGATGTCCGGTCCCGAAATCTCCCGGAAATCGGCGACCCTCACGGCAAGAAGACTCTTTTGCTGTGGGGAGATAGCCATGCAATGAGCATCACTCCCGCTTTTGACGAGGTCCTGAAAAAGCGAGGATGGAAAGGCTATGTGGCGGCGCACCCATCCACTCCACCAGTCCTAGATTTTGTCCACGAAAGTCAATATGGACTAGGAAAAGATTCCCCAGCCTTCAACCAAGCTGTGCTTGAATTTGTGAAATCCGAGAAAGTAGACACCGTGGTTTTAAATGCTTATTGGAGCGCAGTTTCCAGCGAGCCCGATCTTCAGATAAATTTACTGAAAACTATAGAGGAGGTCATTGCAATTGGCGCGCACCCCGTTCTACTTCTTGATGTTCCAGTGCATACGATCGACATCCCTAAAGAAATCGCAATTTCCAGATGGTTGGGTAGAGATTATGAAAGCCATCTCAAAAACACCGCTGACCTAGATAAGTTTGACGGCATTGATAGCGAAATCTTACGTTTGATTAAAAATACAGGATCAACTATTCTTAACCCCAAGAAAAACTTTCTCTCCGAAGACCTATTTATTGCTGAGTTTAATGGTCATCTTCTCTATCATGACGAACAACACCTATCGACACAGGGAGCTTTAAGAAATGCAACTTTCATCGAAGAGCATCTTCTTACGCCGGCGTCTCGTCCATGAGCGGCGGGTGTTGGGAGACTAAGACGCGTATTCCTTTGATCCGGCAGAACTCGGTCATTGTCGCGCCTCCCTTTTCGGTCGAATGGAAGAAGAATGGCTTGACGGCAGTTGTTAGTTCCATGTCGTCAAGCTTCACGCAATGAGCGATCTGGTCCTTGCACCACGCCTGCAGATACGTGATGATTTCGTTTCCGTCCGTGCTGCGGACACGACAGATACCCACTCGTAGCGAGTGAGGATCAGCCCATGCCTCATCGGAAAAACCCGGATATTCGATTGGCGTTGTCAGGTCTGGATTAGACGTATAATCAACCGAGGTTGAGCTGTCATCCAATGTAACGAAACCCTCGGCGGTCCTCCTCGGTCCCTGACGCTTCCGGAGCGAACTGGGCAGAGAAATAGTGGAAGCCTTTGGTGTGGTCGCCGGTCGGGCCGGAGACGTCAAAATCCACCGCGCAATCTCCGAATCCAACGGCCCAAAATCCCCGGTCCGAGTTCTCGATGCGAGGCACTTCGACCCACAACTCGGCGAAGTCTTCCGGAACCAGCTCCTCGTCCCATTCGATGAGCCCTTCTCCTCGTCCCGTCAATTCAGCCATCCCTTGTCCGCCAGAGGTCACAGGGTCGTAAGAAATCGCGTAGGGACCCAGACCACCGCCAATAACAGCCGATGAGGTCCACCCGCTAGGCGTAGCCGACAAAAAGGAGAAGCCGGGCGGCGGAGGTCACGGGAAAGCCGGGCGAGGCCAATCCAGCGTTGAAAGGCGGAAGTGCTTGCGGAGTTAACGATAGGATCGGTGTATTGGTAGAGCCCGAACTCCTGCCCATCCAAAACAAGATAACTACAGGACACCGCATAACGACGCTTGCCGTAAAGAACGGGCCAAGCAGACGTATGACGAGGCATTTTTTGCCAATGGAGCCCATCCACCGAATAACCAAGCGCGCGTTTTGTGCCGGCACCGGAACCCGCATCAGCCGCCTGCATGACCAGTCCGGGAAGGTAGGCGGTTACACTGTAGCCTGAGTGCGCGGAACCGTTGCCGACCGCGTCAATCCATCGCTCAAACGTCCAGTTGATAAAGTCTATCGATACGTAAACCGCCTCTCGTTGGCCGGACGTGTAGGTTCCGCCCTCCTCGTCGGTTCCGTCCTGAGACTGAATCTGTGAGTGGCCAAACGCCAGAAAACCTCCTGCGGGGTTCGGCTGGACGTGGAAATATTCGCCAAGCTCCGTGCCTACATGCATTGGACCGCTCGGGTCTGGCATTGGCCCACCGTCAGCCTGATAATATCCAGCTGGAACGAGAGGGTTAGTCGTCGCCGGGTATGAATAACCCGCCGCCGTGAACTCGCTCGAAACTTCTCCGCCTCTACTTCTACTGCGAGATCTCTTTCGAAGACGCTCGCCCGACTCAAGACCTCAGCCGGGTCGACTCCGGCGATTGCCACCAACGCTCGATCTCCTGCTCCGACCATTGGGAAATCGGAGTCTTCGGCAGGGTGCGTTCGAGAAAGCCGATCAACTCTTCTCGATAGTCGAGCGAGCGCGGCTTAATGTCTTGGGCTCGATAATGAGCACGAAGAAGTTCAAAAGCTCCCTCTCGCGAGAGCGCCTTTCCCTTCGCGATCACACCCGCCTGAGCACGGAGCTTGGAAAGCATATCGTCGCGCTTCATCTTGGCGATTTTGACGGCCTTCGTCCCGAGGGACCTCCGAATGAGCTTGCCACCAACCCGCGCTCGTAGATACAAGCCTCCCGAAGGGCAATGTCTCACCAAGTTTTCCGCAACCTGTTCCCAGTCGCCAGCCATGCGAGCATTTCGCACGGCTTGCGCCCTGTTGTCAAACAGTGGTCAACAGCAGTGGTCAACGAAGAACCCGACAACTTCACAACTCATTCACAATAAACAAAGCGCCCATAGCTCAGCTGGATAGAGCAACGGACTTCTAATCCGTAGGTCGATGGTTCGAATCCATCTGGGCGTGCTTCTCTTATTCGTTCCGCGACGGTGGGAAGAACAATCTTCTTCCCTTCAGCAGTCTCTCTTGCTAGGGAGATGAGTGAATGAAGAAAGGATCTTCCCTCCTCGTCCTCGTCATCCTCGCTCTCACTGGCTTCGGCTCGGGTTGGATTTTCAGACAAGCCTCCTCTGCCTCAAAAGTGCCTTCGATGGCCGGGGCGGCGGCGACCAAAAGTCATCGTGCAAGAGAATCGGCCCGATCTGCAGCCACCACGCAGAGCCCGCAGGCCCGGGGCGGAGCACCCACCCTCCCGCCCATCCAGTCCCCCGACACGGCGGAGGACATCCATGCTCTCCCTGCCAGCCAACTCTATGATCGCATGGCGCTTTTCCTCCTCGACCTGCCGGCAGAGGAGTTTCCTGCTTTTTACTCCCGTTATCTGGAGCGCGAGGACCGCAATAATGACCTCAATGACTTGCTCTTCATGGCCTGGACCCGAGTGGATCCAGCGGCGGCGATCCTAGCCACCAAGGACACCAACGACAGCCGCTATGCCTGGTGGGCTTGGGCGGGCCATGATCCCGAGGCTGCGCTGCAGGCTACCCTCGCAGGCGAAGCGGGTCCCGATCCCTGGCCGACCTTCTGGGGTATTGGCGAATTCCATCCCCAGTGGGCACTGGAGAATTGGGACCGCTTTCCAGAGGAGAACCGGCGCAGTATCCTCAACGGGCTTTCCAAATGGCCGGACAGCCAGACTCCGGAGGCCTCCTATCTGCTGACGAAAAAAGGCAATCGCACGGCCCATTCCCAGACTCTTCTTGCTCTCGCCCGCGAGGACCCCAGCAAGGCTTATGACTTGATCAAGGAACACGGTCTATCCGCATTCAATCATTCCGACCAGTCGGAATTGGATCGCCTGATTGAGATCGCCCGCCGATTCGAACCCGAAATTCTGAGTGACCTCAGCCAGCTTGTCAAAGGCCCCAGTGACAAAAACCGGCTGGCCAAGGCCCACTTCGAGAGTCTTCTTGCGGAAGAACCAGAAGCCGCTCGGCAGGTCTTGGAGGAGACGCCTGAGGGCTGGCTCAAGCAGGACATGGTGGTGGCCTATGGAGAAAAACTTCTTCGCGAGGATCCGCAAGCGGGCATCGACTTTGCGGTGAAAGCACTCGCGAACAGCGACCTCGATCCCGACCGGACAACTTGGTTTCACTACAACAACGGAACTAGCGGCAAAGGAGGAGGGAACAACCCCATCCCCTCCTTTCTGGACAGTCTCCTCAGCAAAGATCCCGCCCAATTGATGTCGGGACTAGCGAGCCAGAGCAAATTCGAGCCGAATCGCCACCAGTCCAACAGCTTCACTCACGCCGCCCAAAAATGGGCCAATCACAATCTCAACGAGTTCGCGGAATGGACCACGCAACAGAAGGAGAGCAATCCGCAGGCCTACGAAGCCAGCGCGGGCATTCTCATCAACCAGCTCAATCACCAAAATGAATTTGCCGCCGCGATGGCTTGGAGTGAGACCTTGGCGACGGAGCCCGAACACCAGCAACGAAGCATCTATCATCGGTGGCTCAGATCTGATCCCGAGGCCGCCATGGCCTGGCGACAATCACCGGATTTCAAAGGGAATCCAGACCACTTCCCCCTCCCCGAAGCGACCGAAGAACCCTAACCATGAAACTCACTTCCTCCCTCCTCACCGGAGCCGCGCTCTTTCTCGTCACCGGAGCCCTTGGCTGGACCCTCGCCCCCGGATCGGACCATTCCAGTAAAGAAGCCGTGCGAGCGACCGAGCACACCCCGACTAAATCGACCCGGAGCACCAAGAGCCGGGCCCGACAGGGAGCGCCCTCCCCTTCGCTGAACGCGCTGAAAGGGATCCGGAGTGCCCGCTCGGAAGGCGAGCGCATGCGGGGAGCCATTGCCCTCGCCCGCAGCCTGCCCATCGAAGAGGCCGCCCGTTGGCTGGATGAAGGCCTCTTTTCGCAGCGGGAGGGCTTTGCGCAGACACTTTTCATCAAAATCCTGCAGGAACGCTGGCAGCGAGAGGACCCCAATGGCTACCTGGTCTGGCAGATTGGCAATGGCAAACAAGCCAGCGCCGAGCAACTGGCCCGACTGGCCGATGAGGATCCAGAACGACTCTTCGCCGCCTTGGAACAAACCTCCGTCGGCTACCAGCGTTCGCAATACCTAGCCACCCTCGCGCAATCGCGACCGGAGCTCGTCTTGAAGGCCATCGGGGACGGCATCCTGCTTTCGGTGGAGCCGCACTACTACGAGGAAATCGTCAACAAACTGGCGGAAGGAAACCGCGATTTGCTGGAAAGCTCGCTCGCCGACCTCCCTCTTTCGCTGGCAACTGCAGCGGAGACCGCACTGATCAAGGCCGACCTCCAGAAGGACTTTGCCAACACCCTGCCTCGGCTCTACGACCATCCTCAGGGAATCGACTTGCTCCTCAACGACTACCAATTTGCCCGGAAGAATATCAGCCAGATCCTCGCCCACGTGGGAGACTTTCCCGAAAACTGGAAGGAATCTCTCGTCCAAAGGGGATACCTTTTTGGAGAGCTGGACGTGGACACCCTCTTCACGACAAACTGGCAGGAGCTGGGTTTCTCCGAAAGTCATAAGAGCAACATCCTCGGTTATCGCCTTGGAGAACTGGCTCGCTCGAATCCTGATCAACTCTTGGCGGTGCTGAAGTCGGGCTATCAACCGGAAGCCAACTGGATGCGAAGCATCCTTTCCAACCTTATCAGCTCCCGACCGGAAGACGCAGTGGACATGCTGGAGCCATACTTGGACGAGGAAGGACGGCAATACGCGAAGCAATTGCTGACCCAAAATTCCGGGGGAGCTTCGATTGGAGGACGCCTCGGAGGCGCCTTCTCCAGCGATCAATATGAACCCGGCCATCAACGCGAGCAGATCGCGCAAATGTCACCGGCTCAACTTCAGCATCACAGTATCTACGCCTACAACTGGTCCCCGGAGCAGCACGAGGAATTCGCGCAAAGCTTCCAAGATGCGCAAGGGGAAGAGCGTCTGCGCCTGGCTGCCGCCATTCTCAACTCGGACAACCTTCACCCTGAGGTGACTACCGAGGCTATCGAATACGCCCTCGCCCATCCCGAGATCCGCGAGCTGGCCAACTGGCAGGACGATTCCACCCTCATTCAGGCCGCCTCCCAGCATGCGATGACGGAACTTCAGCGCGACCCGGCGGAGGCCAGCGCCTGGCTAGAAAATCTACCCGCCGGAGAGGTCCGGGAGTGGAGCCTGAAGAATCTCGCCATCAATTGGCAAAATCTTGACCCCGACGGGGCCCGGGAGTGGGTGGCCGCCCTTCCGACAGCCGATCGGCAGGCAGTGGAAGCCTTCCTCGCTGAGCCACCGCGATAATTGGTAGGGATGCTGCCGGTAAGGATGGCTTTGGGTAGGGATGCCTTTGGGTAGGGATGCCTCGCCGAGGTATCCACCGAATTCACCCTTGCCCCCCTCGACCCACCCCCCACCTTCTATCCCGGCAAACGCCTTCCCCTTTCTCCCCGCCTTCCCCGTCCTCGCGGAGGTCTCGGCGAGACCTCCCTACCGCTGCGGTTTTGGGACTCTTGCCAAACGCTCTCCCTTCGCTTCTCTCTGGAAAAAAGCGAAGGGGAAAAGCCTCAATCACGACCGAAGAGGATGGCCTGCATGTGCTGGGAAATATTCGGGTTCTCGAAGATTTCCCCCACCATGCGGGTGTAGACAGCGGTGAAGGTGGCGTTCTTCCTCAGATCGCCAAAGACAGCTTCGACCTTGAGAAAAGCAACCGGGTCCTGAGGCGTGCGGGCGGCCGCCTCGTGGAGCTCGTTCTTCAAACCATCACTGATCTCGAGGGCCTTGCCGTGACGGTCCTGTCCCTTGGCGGAGTAGTAGCACCAGGCTGCGAGGACGAGGGTGGCGTATTCGATGCTCCCGCCCGTCGCGAGATTTTCGCGAATGGTGGGGATGAGGAACTTGGGCAATTTAGCAGAACTCTCCAGACAAATGCGGGAGAGCTTGTCCTTGATGTTGGGATTGCTGAAGCGCTCCAGTAAGGAGTCCTTGTAAGCGTCCAAATCGATGCCTGCCACAGTATCGAGCACGGGGGTGGCCTCAGAATCCATGAAACGCCGGAGATAGGCCTCGAAGAGGGGGTCACCGACAGCACCGTCGATGGTGTGGTGGCCGTGCAGCGAGCCCAAAATGCCCAGCACGGAATGGCCGGCATTGAGGAGGCGGATCTTCATTTTTTCATAGGGGGTGACGTCGGGCACGAACTGGGTGCCGACCTCCTGCCAATCGGGCCGACCACAGCAGAAGTCATCCTCGATGACCCATTGGGTGAAGGGCTCACAGGTGACCGGCCACTCGTCCTTCACGCCCACTTCATCCTCGAGGTATTCGATATCCTCGGGGGTGGTCACGGGGGTGATGCGATCGACCATGGCGTTGGGGAAGGACACTTCCTTCTCCATCCAGGCCGCGAGGTCGGGGTCCTGCCGACCGGCGAAGGCGAGGACCATCTCGCGGGTGACGGCCCCATTGTGCTGGATGTTATCACAGGATTGCACGGTGAAGGGAGCGAGCCCGACGGCCCGGCGGCGGCGCAGGGCCTCGGTGAGGTAGCCGAAGACGGTGCGGGGCGCGGTGGGGTGGGAGAGGTCGTGGATGACGTCGCGATTGCCGAAATTGAACTCGCCGGTGGCGGAGTCGAAGTTGTAGCCCCCCTCGGTGATGGTGAGGGAGACGATGCGGGTCTCCTCACTGGCCATGCGCTCGATGACCGCGCCGGGATCGTCACACCCCAGCATGAAGTCGACGAGGGAGCCAATCACGCGGTTCTCGATTTTCCCATCGGGATGGCGCACGATGAGGGTGTAGAGGAAGTCCTGCCGGCGGAGAACGTCGGCAATCTTGCGGTCGCCATCGCGCAAGCCCACCCCGCAGATTCCCCAGGCGAGATTGCCCGGGCGAGCGAGCAATTCGTCGGTGTAAACGGCCTGATGGGAGCGGTGGAAGCCGCCCACGCCGATATGCATGATGCCGGCGCGCACTTGGCTGCGGTCATAGCTGGGCACGCGCAGGTCGACGGGCAGCTGGGAGAGGTTTTTCTGATTGAGACGGTAGGGAGGGTTCATGCGGTTTTAGGAGCGGGTTGAGGGTTGGCGTTCAGGGCTTTTTTGCGACGCAAGGCCCAATAGGCGGTCACAAAGTAGATGACGGTGCAGGCAAAGGCGATGGCATAGAAGCGGTCGCGGTGCTCTTCGTAGGCTGCCAGGTCGTCACTGCCAAACAGGGTGACAAAGGCGAGGATGCTGATCACGCCCAGGGAGAGCCAGGCCACGGTCTGTAAAATACGGGTCTGCGGGGTGGGATCCACGACGACGGCGGGGGCCTCCTCGGCCTGCCGGGCCTGGTAGTCGGCGATCGCCTTTTCCTGCTCCTCCAGGGCCGCCTGCTCCTCAGGATAGGCTTGGTCGGCGCCGTATTTTTTGGCCAACAAAGTGTAGCTGATGGCGGTCACGAACCAGGTGGGGATGAAGAGGTAGTAGAAGGACATCACCTGCAGGGCATTGAGCCCGAAGCCAAAGGCCAGCCCGATGGCCCAGGAGGCGATGGCGGGCGTGCTGTGATGGAGATTGCGAAACTTTGCCCAATAACGGGTGAAGCCGAGGCGGGGGAAAATCATGTGTTCGGTAAAGACGATGGCGCCCACCGGCACCACCAGCAATCCCGCGTAGGTGAGCAGAGGCAGCATCTTGGAAAAGACGAAGGGGAAACAGGCCACCACCACGGTCACCATACCGACCGCGAGAGTGGTCTTGCGCCGGGAATACTGGGAAAAGATAGCCTGCGCGGCGAGACCGGCGCGATAGAGATTGGCATTGGCAGTGGTCCAACCCGCGACCACCACAATCACGAATCCCGACCAGCCCAGAGCCTGCAGGGCGACGTCACCGGGGTCGAGGGCGGCAATGGACTTGCCCAGGATGATGGCGGTTCCCGCCCCCATGATGCCGGCCGACATCCAGGCAATGAAGTGGCCGAAGAGCATGCCCGAGCTGGTGCAGAGACCGTAGATAGGCTTTTTCGCGAAGCGGAAGAGAGCCATGTCGATGAGCCCGATATGGGTGATGGTATTGGCCGCCCAAGCAAAGCCAATGACCTCGAGCAGCCCGATACCCGGCTCGCCATTGGCGGCAATCCCGGTCCAGATCGACTGGTCGCCGATTTTGATAAAGTCGCCAAAGCCCTGCAGCGTGGTGCGGCCGAGGACGCCCTCGGCGAGAGCGGGGAACATCACCAGCGCACCGGCGAGGAACATGGTGAAGAGCCACGGGCCACAGATGCCGGAGAAGTCGGAGACGGCATTGAAGCCATACATCGCCACCAGCACCACGATGGTGCCCACCGCCAGCACCACAAAGACGAAGCCGATATCATTGGGATACCAGTCGAGCTGGGCCGGGATATTGAAAAGGAAGCGCACTGCGGAACACGAGACCGTGATCATGGCGGCGGAAATGACGGTAAAGATGAGGACGTTGGCCCAGTTGTAGAGCTTGGTCATGGACTGGCCGGCAATCTTTTCCAGGTAAGTGTAGAGACTGAGCCGGGTCTGGGTCGCGATGGGCGCGGTGACCAGGGTCCAGCTCAGGATGGCCAGAATGTTGCCGATGAAGAGGCCGAGGATGATATCCATGGTCGTGGCTCCGAGGGCGACGAAGGTGGCACCGATGACAAATTCGGTGGCCGCGACGTGCTCGCCCGCGTAGAGACCGAGAAAGTGGCGCCAGCCGTGCAGCTTGTGCGGGGGCACCGGCAGTTGTTCTTCGCTGAGCTTGCTCAGCGCTTCCGCTTGGGAGGGTTCGTTCATAGGTTTATAGGGGTTGAGGTTGGGGTTTCTTGCGAGGGTTTAGGAAAAAGGACGCAGGCGGGCGGGCAGGGCCGGACAGGCTCCTTGCTGGGAACAGACATAGGCCGCCACCTGATTGGCAAATTGATTACATTCGGCCAGGGAACGGCCATGCAGCAGGCTCATGCACAGAGCCGCCGTGAAGGAGTCGCCCGCTCCCACCGAATCCACCGGAGTGGTGGGCACGGCGGCGGCGTGGTCTTCCTCCTCCGCGGTTTGCAGAATGCTGCCTTCCGCTCCCCGGGTGTAGGCCACCAATTGCAGGGCAAAGCGCTCGCGCAAGGCCTGCAACTGCCCGCCAAGATCGCCGGATAGCCCATAGTAGTCCGCCAGCACGGGCAGCTCCTCGTCACTGAGCTTGAGCACATTGGCCTGCTCCAGCAACGGCGTGATGATTTCCTGCGAGTAATGGGGCGCACGCAGATTGACGTCGAGGATCTTGAGGGCCTCCTCCGGCATGGCGGCCAGGACCTTCCCGGTGGTTTGGCGGCTGACCGGATGGCGTTGCGAGAGACTGCCGAAGCACACTGCAGCCAACTCGGACGCGAGAGCTTCGGCTGCTGGAGAAAAGGGAATCTCGTCCCAAGCCACCGCTTCCGCGATTTGATAACTGGGCTTGCCCCCTTCATCCAAAGCCACCCCCACCGTCCCGGTGGGCGCCTGGGGGTGCTCGGCGAGGGCCGCGAGGTCCAGACCGAGAGCGGCGAGTTCAGTGCGGGCCTCGCGTCCGAGTTCGTCTTCCCCCAGACAGCTGATCAGGGAGGCTGCGGCCCCGAGCTGCTGGCAATGACAGGCGAAATTGGTGGGCGCTCCGCCCAACCGTTTCCGATCGGGAAACAAGTCCCAGAGCGTCTCCCCCAGTCCGGCGATTTTGAATTGAGGTTTCATAAGTAGCAATCGCGGCTGGACCGACCATCGGCTCCCGCGAGGTCATCAACTATTCGCATTTTCTTTAAAATGAAAAGAAGAAAGCTCACAAAAAGATTGACCTATAATTGCAAATAACTGACATTTCGCCCGTGACTGACTCAAAGCCAAGATACTTGCAGATATACGATGAAATCTTGCTACGGATTCGTAATCAAGGCTATCTGCCGGGCGACTTCCTCCCCACGGAGACCGAGTTAGGGAAAGAATTCGGGGCTTCCCGTCCCACCGTGGCCAAGGCCCTCAATCTTCTTGGTAAGGAAAAGCTGGTGCGCCGCAAAGCCGGATTCGGCACCCAGGTGCTGGCTCCCAGCCAATCCAAGCTCCTCACCGGCCTCCTCGTGCCCCAGATCCTCGAGACCGAGATCTTTGAGCCCATCTGCGCCAGCATCGCCAATACCGCCGGGCAGGCTGGCATGCGGGTCATCCACCCCTCGCAGCTGAACTTCGCCGGCGACCTCAAGAGCGTCACCGCCTCCCTGGCGGAAACCTTCATCGCGGAAAAGGTCAAGGGCGTCTTCTTCGCTCCCGCCGAGCACATACCCGACCAACAGGCCTTCAATCTCCGCCTCATCGAGCGCTTCAGCGAGCTGGGGATTCGCGTCGTTCTCCTCGACCGCGACATCTATCCCTGGCCCCGGCAATCCCCCTGCGATCTCGTCGGTATCGACAACATTGAAGCCGGATACGTGGTCGCCAGCCACCTCATCGCGTCCGGCTGTCGCAAGCTGGCCTTCGTCTCCCGCCCCAATCCTGCCGCCACCGTGCAGCTGCGCCGCATCGGCTGTCGCGAAGCCCTCGTGCAGAACGGGCTCCGGGCCCGCAGCCTGCTCACCGTCGACTTTCACAAAGAAGCCCCCGAAGAAGCGGTGGCCGAGCTACTGGCGGAAGACATCGACGGCATCATCTGCGCCAATGACGCCACCGCCGCCCCCCTTCTCCGCAGCCTCCTCGACGCGGGAGCGGACATTCCGGGAACGCACAAGGTCTGCGGCTTCGACGATGTCAAATACGCGTCTTTGCTCAGCGTCCCCCTCACCACCTTCCAACAGCCCTGCGAAAACATCGGACGCGTCGCCGCCGAGGTGATGCAATACCGGCTGAAGAATCCCGATGCCCCCTTCCAGCGCATCACTCTGCAGGGCAAGCTCATCATCCGAGGGTCTTCCCGAAAGCCGTGACGGGGGTTCAGCGGAGGGGATCGCTCTGACTGAAGAGGAGACTAGCCACGAAGAAGGCGAAGGCGGCATTGGTTTCTAGAATCTCCTCGACCACCATCAGGTCCCGTTGCTCAAAGCCAGAAGCGATAACAAACAAAGCAGACCCCAAGAGGAGAAGTCGGGTGAAGAGGAGACGATGGCTGGCAAGGAGGGCTGGAATGCGATCGCGATAACGACGGAGAAAAACAAAGCCAAAAGCCAGCGCCGCCAGCCCGACCAGAGTGTCTTTCAGCAAATTGGAACCCAGCTGCTTGAGGGGAAAGGGGACGTTGTGATCAGCCACATCCACTTCGCGGAGAAAGAAGGCGAGATAGGCCACGGCCAGCGCTCTCGCTCCGAAGCGGGCAAAGCCCTCCCGATGAAAGGAGGCGGAAAAGAAGACGAAAGCTCCCGCCAGGAAAGAAAAGAAAGAGATGTCCTCCACGAAACTCCCCTCCTCACAAAGAGCCGTATTGTCGAATCGAATGAGATCCGAGAGGATGGAGAAATTGACGACAAGGGCGATGAAAACGTGGGAGACAAGAAAGCGCGTGGTCGGACTCATTGAGGGAGAGAAGGAAAAAGCCCCCTCAAACGGGGGCGGGGTCCCCTTCCTTGCCGACTGGCTCCACTTGAAGCAAGCCTAATAAGAAGCTCCCGGGCCTCGGTTTAACAGGGTGAGAGCGGCAGTCGGCGCCAGGAAGTTCCCTCTTCCCGCTCAACCTCTCCCTGTGCTAAGCTCCAGAGATGAAATTTGATAGGATCACGACTTGGGATCGCCGCCATTTTCTGACGGGCTTGGGAATGGGGGCCAGCGCTTTTCTCACTCCCGGGGCCTTTGCGGAGGCTTTGCAGGCCACTCCCCGCCAGACCGAGGGGCCTTTTTATCCCGATCAGTTACCGCTCGATACCGACAACGACCTCCTCATCATCAACGATGGCATCACGCCGGCGGTGGGCGAGGTGACTCATCTCTCGGGCACGGTGCGCGACCTTCAGGGTCAACCGCTGCGCAATGCTCTGGTCGAGATCTGGCAAGTGGATGGCAAAGGGGTCTATCTCCACACTGCGGCCGACAAGGAAGGACAGGATAAGAACTTCCAGGGCTACGGGCGCTTTTCGACAGACTCCAAGGGCCGCTACTATTTCCGCACCATCAAGCCGGTGCCCTACCCGGGGCGCACCCCGCACATCCATGCCGCAGTGAGCGTAAAGGGTCGCCGCGTGCTGACCACGCAACTCTATGTGAAAGGAGAGCCCCAGAACGCTCGCGATGGCATCTACCGCCGCATGAGCGAGGCCGAGCGCAAGCTGGTGACTGGTGATTTCCAAGCTCTTCCTCAAAAAGAAACCGGTGAACTCGCGGTGAAATGGGACCTCGTGATCGGCTTGACCACGCCGGACAAGTAAACTGTTGCACATTTTTCTTCCTTCCCGAAAAGGGCGCACCTTGAGAGGATTGGAGATATTCGTCTTCGATTTCTGTCCAATCTTCGTTCGGGAGGTAGTTGATAGAGGAAGACTTTTTCCGCAATCTCATGACATCCTCCTTCATATTTCCGTTCTCAGTTCTGACCTTCGCAACCTTGGCGCAAGGAGCTCCCGACCCACAAATTCAATCGCCCGACGGCCGCCTCTCGCTCTCTTGGGCACTGCATGAGGGAGTGCTGAGCTATGAGGTCAACCGGGATGGCAAAGCCTTGATCAAACCCAGTGCGACCGGACTCCGCTGGAGCCAGGAGACGACCCGGTGGACTGGGCTGGCGGCGGAAATCAGCAGTGGCCAGGAGCGCTGGCAGCCCGTATGGGGTAAACAAGCCGAAGTGCTCAATCACTACCAGCAGGCGGTGGTCACCCTGGAGGCGGAAGACCCGGCCTCCCCGGGACTCGCGGTGGTCTTTCGGGTCACTGACGAGGGATTCGCCTTCCGTTATCAAATCTCGCCCGGCGAGCATGCTTCTCCTCTGGAGGTGCGCGAAGATTTGTCGGAATTCAACTTTGCGCAAGATGGCACAGCCTGGTCCTACAATGGGGAGCGCGCCAACAAGGGACCGGAAACACTCTCCAGTATCACAGAGACGCGCCGCCTACCACTGACGGTTCGCTTTGAAGACGGAGCCCACGCCTCCCTCTCGGAAGCCGCTATCGATGATTTCAGCTGGATCGATCTCAAGCCAATCGGGGCTGACCTCGGCTTCCAGGCCGCTCTGGAGAGTTCCCGCATCGAGCTCCCCTTCGCCACCCCATGGCGCGCGGTGGTAGTGGGAGACGAACCGGGCGATCTCGTGGACGCCCATTTGTTGGAGAACCTCAACCCACCCTGCGCCATCGAGAACCCCGAATGGATTCAGCCAGGCCTCACCTTCTGGGATTGGCGGACCTGGGGCTACGAGGCTCCGGACGGCTTCGAATATGGTCTCGACATGGCTTCCTGGCGACGCTTCATCGACTTCGCGAGCGAGCACGAGGTGCCCTACCTCCTTCTCGATGCCAACTGGTATGGCCCGGAGTTTGATCCGACCATGAATCCCACGGTGAGCCGCGACCACATGCTGGAGCAGCTCCCCGATGGCAAGATTGTCCGCAAGGCCGCTCCTGCTGACTGGGAGGACCCCATTGACGTGCCCGCCCTCATCACCTACGCCAAAGAAAAAGGAGTAGGCATCTTCCTCTATATCAACGACAAAGCACGCATTAACTTCGACTTCGAAGAAACCCTGGCCACTTATCAGAAATGGGGCGCGGTGGGCATCAAGTATGGCTTCATGGGAGCCCGCAACCGCCAACAAAAGGTCAACAAAACCAATGAGATCATTCGCCTGTGTGCGAAATATAAATTGATGTGTAATTTCCACGACGGCCCGGTGGCCCCAAGTGGCGACTACCGGACCTGGCCCAACTGCACCACGCGGGAATACTGCCATGCGCAAGCAGATGCCAAGCGATCCTTCCAGCCGACCACCTTCAACACCTCAGTCTTCGTCAACATGATCGGTGGCCCCATCGACATGAACAACGGGATGTTCTCTCTGGAAGGGGTGGAGGTGAACCGCCCACGCGTCTTTGAGGCCATCCCCTCCACCATCGTGGCTGAGTGTGCCCGCACGCTGCTGACCTTCAGCGGACAAGCCATCGTCCTGGACGCACCCGAGTCCTTTGGCGCTCATCCAGAACTCTTCGACTTCATGGCTGCCCAGAAGCAGCCTTGGCAAGAGAGCAAGACCCTTGCCGGTCAGATTGGAGAATACCTGATGATGCGGCGCACGGCGGCCGACGGCACCATCCTGCTGGGCGCGACCACCAATGAGGAGGCTCGCGAACTCCCCGTGGCCTTGGACTTCTTGGGTAACCAGCAGATGAAGGCCACCATCATGCAAGATGCGGCGACCACCTCGTATCAGGAAAATCGCGAACAATATAAGGTCGAAACCCGCACCGTCTCAGGAAAAGACACCCTCACCTTGCGCCTCGCTCCCGGTGGTGGAGCCTGTGTGAAACTGGAGCCCATCGAGCCCCCCACCGCCACCGCCCAACAATAAGCGAAACGGTCCGACCGAAAGGCACGCCCTACCACCCGCGAGGGTGGCGGGCGAGAAAGCCCCGGCTATTGCGGGGCTTGGCCTTCCACCGCGGCCCGGTGCGATCAGTCGAGCCCCCGGTATCCAGGCGCAGGCCACCAATGGTCATGTAAACGTGGCCCTCGCGCACCCAAACCGTGATCCAATCGCCCTCGCCACGGTTTCCGTAATTAAAAAATCCGGAAGAAGGCATCTGACCCTGGAGGAGACCGGCTTCGCGCAAGACATAACTCACCGCCCCCGAGCAATCGTAGCCCCAGTCATCGAGTCGGGCATGCCCCCCGCCCCACTTGTAGGGCTTGTTTTGCAAACGATTGCCCGCCGCCACCGCCCGCTGCACCACCGCAGGGGCCCCGGGAGGAGCAATAGCCCGGCCATTGACCAGCCGCACCTCACCCCGTGCCGGGAAGAAGGGGACCCGATAGCTGGGGTAGCTTGCATAGGAGCTCACCGGCGAACGTTCCTGAAAGCGATACGGTGGCGCCGCTTTGGCGAGAGACACCCGGCTCCCCTCCCATTGGGAACTCACCTGGCAGGCAGGCAACAAGAAGAACGGAGCCAGCAGGCAAAGGCCTCTGAAGGGGTAAAGGGCGCGCGATCTCATAGCGGAAGCTTCTAGCCGCGCAAGCATGACAGAAAAATCCATTTTCCACGAAAGAAAAATTTAAACCAAACCTGATATTCTGCGTTTTTTGCTATTTTTCCCTCTTGGCAGGGTGGGAGGAGCTTCTTAGAACCTTGGCAAGATGACAGCACCCAAGGATGAGGGGTCGGGACCACGGAAGCGCATTTCCCTCTGGCCTCACTTGGCTACCTGGAGCAGGGACTTCGCGAGGGCCGACTCGCAGGTGGGTCGTCTACTCCATCAGGCCGCCGGCCTGGTCACCCTGCTTATGCTGGGCAATCTGCTCCCCTTCCTCACCCCGTTTTTCCTCCCTCCCTTTCCGACCCAATACCCGGGCACCGCGAATCTCTTCGCCCTCTTCCCCAGCGCGGCATGGACCTACCTTCTGTTCATCACGGCCGCCGTGGCAGGGATTTCGCTCCTTCGCGGCAAAGCCACCCGCTGGAGCGCAGGCTATCTCCTCCTTTTCATCTCGGGGGTCATTTGCACCGCCCGCCCACTGACGAGCTCGGCAGCCAGTGTTTATGCTCTCCTCATGATCTATCTCCTCCTTTTGCCACAAGGGCAAGGAGGCCGGAGCCTGACCATCTTCGCTCTACGGCTGCAGGTTTGTCTCATCTATCTGGCGGGCTCGCTCTTTAAGCTCAGTGACCCGGCATGGGTGGCAGGCTACCCTCTGGGCGGAAGCCTGGCAGGAATGACCTGGGCCAGCGATGGGGGCTTCTGGCTCAGCCAACATCTCCCGGTAAGTTTGCTCAACCTTCTTGGGCAAACGGTGGTAGGGCTGGAATTCGCGGCCCCGCTGGCTTTGCTCGGCGGCTTTCAATTTACCCTCGTGCGCCGGGTGGCCGTGCTCTCCCTCACCGCCCTCCACTTGGGCATGGCCCTGACGATGACACTGGGATTCTTCCCTTGGGTCATGATCGCTGCTCTGACCATCTTTTGGGACGAAGAGATGGTGACCTCCATCTCGCAGCTCGGACGCTGCACCGGTCGTTTCTGCTCCCACCGGGGGCGGGAGATGCTAGCCGGAGCAGTGCTTCTACTCACTCTCTACGCCGTTACGGTACAGACTTTGCTTCCGCGTCTGGGCATCGAGCCCCCCTGGGCCGACAAGTCCCTCAGCTTTCTCAGCCGCCACCTCCGCTTCGATCAACATTGGGGCATGTTCACCCATAGCTCCTTCGAACACAGCGCCAATCGAAGCAACCCGGAGAAGACTTACCAAGCCCTCCGGCTCTTGGTGCGCACCAGCGAAGGAAAGCTCTGGGATCCCTTCACCGGACGGCCCTCCAGTCTACGGCTCGCTTTTGAAGAAGGAGGTCATCATCATCACCCTTCCCGCAAAGCCCTCACCTACTGGCACAAGTCGCAGGGCAGCTGGCAAGAGCGGGGACTGCGGGCCATGGCCCAGTGGGCGGTCGATCAGGCCCTCCAAGCCGGGCGGAATCCCCGGACAGTCGAGATTTACCGCTATTCCATCCCGGTCGACTTTTCCCACTCGCTCAATCACGATAACCACAAGCACCCCGTCCGAAGCCGAATCTGGTACCGTATTTTCTGGCAAGAGGGCGGCCTTCAGAAGGGGGAAATCTACGATCCCCGCAGCGTGCGCTCTTCCCCCCTCCCAACAAGAGGGAGCCCCTCATCGTAATTGTAAATTACCGCCTTGATAGATAGTTAGATTCACCTCCCATCTTTGCGAGGTAATTCCTTTCACATCCTCAAGCCATCAATATCCGCAAAGGAAATCTATCTATAATCCTGAGAAACATTTAGACTAAGAGCCTTACAGTTTTAGTCGCAATTACTTCCGAAATATCTACCTTTATTCTTGTTAAAAGCTATACAATCTGACCAACCTTCCTTCGTGAAGGTTGCTTCAACTCTTTTCACTCGGGGCCCTTCATTCTTGGGTCTGGCGAGCCTCGCCCCCTTGATTTCTCCTCTCCTGCTGGCAGGAACCCAGCTCTCGCTAGGGCCGAGTTCCGGGACTTCGGGGGAAACGCTAGCGATTCCCATCTTGCTAGATAGTGACAATCGACTGGGTGGTCTACAGATAGAGATATCATTCGATTCCTCGCTTGCAGAAATTGGCATCCCGCAAGAGGAAGAAAGCATTCATCGCTTTCGCGCCGTGGGTGCCGCCATCTCGGACACTCACTATCGTTTGCTCATCCTCGGAGAAGAAGGCGATCTGCTCCCCAATGGGCGTTTGCTGACCCTACCCGTCACCCTGAAGGCCGACGTCCCGAAAGGCTCCCGGGCCTTGGCGATGTCGGGCGTCATCGTCTCAGACGATTATGGACTGGAGAAATCCTTCAGGGTCGCTCCCTACATTGAACTCTCCCTACCCAATACCGGCGAACCGGTGGACCCCGGGAATCCTCTCGCCATCGGAGCTCTTGCCGATTTCGCGGCGGATGGCATCACGCACGTCGACATTCTTGCCAATGGTCAGATTATTGGCTCCTTGGGCTCGTCGGAGGAGGATGTCACGTGGGCCCCCCTCGAGCCCGGGCCAGCCCTGGTGCGCGCAGTGGCCACCACCAGCACTGGAGAAATCATCAACTCCAGCAAGGTCGAGGTCACCGTCGCCGGCGACCCACTCGCCAACTACCCAGCTTGGGTCGCTTATCACTTCCCCACCCTTTCTGAAGAAACTCCCTCCCTGCAACCCGAAGGAGATCACGATGGCGACGGCCGCAGCAATCTTTGGGAATATGCCGAAGGGACCAATCCCAAGGTGTGGGATCAGGCCCCTCTCCCGAGCACTCCCTTCTTCTTGCAAGAGGGAAACCAGAAATACTTTGCGGTGAGAATGCGCCGCCGCATCGAAGTCGAAGACCTCAACGTGCGCGCTCTCTCCACCACCGATCTCTCCCAACCAGGCGAGGAATCGGCCGTGACCGATCTGGAAGAAGCAGGCTCTTTCGAAGTGGTCACCTTTCATGCCGTCAACTCGGTATCCAATGAACCCAAAGGGTTTATGCGCATAGAAATCTCGCAACCCGAAAGCCCGACCCCTTAAGCATCGACCCAAGGGTGCCAGCCACCTTCCTCCTTGTCCTTTTGTCCGCCTTTCCTTTTCGCATTCTACCGAAGCCTGCCTACCCATGTCTTTTCCAATCGCACCCCGACGGTCGCTCCCTTTCCTCCTCTTCATGCTGCTCTCCGCAGTCTGTTGGAATATGGTGAGCGCCCTGCCGTCCGCTAAAGGTGACCTCGATGAAGATGGCCGCCTCACCATTCGCGATGTCGTCCGAGTGGTTAACCACATCCAAATGCGCGAGTTCCTGCACCCTACTTCGCAGGCTTTCGCAGATATTGATTCCGACGGCGACATCGACGGGGATGACGTCGACCGCCTCATTGAAGCCGTGCTCGAACAACGGGACATCTCGGAGCTTCCCCTCGCCCGACCACTGGAAACCAGTCCGCGACATGGCGAGAATAACGTGGCGCTAACCCGCGAATCGGTGGTTCGCTTTTCTCTCCCCCTCGCCGAGGGCACCGTCTTGGACAACACCAATTTCTACGCTACCTTCGGCGGCCAAAAGCTGCTCACCCGCATCGAGCTTTCCAGCGACCGCCTCAAAGCCACCCTCTTCTACTTGGAAAATCTCCCCAGCAGTGCCCGGGTGCGGGTAACCTTTGACGGGGCAGGTATCAGCGACTCACAAGGCCGCCCACTCGACATGGATCGCGATGGTTCCGCCGGTGGCAAGCTCGTCTTTGACTTCGACACCACCACTATCACCCCCGTAGCCCAGACCGCCGTGATTGGAACGGTCTACGAGGCCAAGCGGAGCCCCCAAGGAGACAACCTCCCCCTCTCGGGAGTGATTATCGAAGTCGTGGGAGATGAAGAGCGCACCCGCACCACCACTGCCGCCGATGGCTCCTTCACCCTCACCCCGGTGCCTGCGGGCGAATTTTTCGTTAATATTGATGGGCGCCCGGTCACCGGCGAATTTCCCGAGGGTGGCTACTACCCTTTCATTGGAAAGGTGTGGCAAGCCCAGGCGGGCAAGCTCGACAACCTCGCGGCGGGCACGGGAGAAATTTTTCTCCCCTACATTTGTCCCGGCAGTCTGCAACCTGTCAGTCCATCCGACGATACCGAGGTCACCTTCCCTGGTGACGTTCTCGAGGAATCACCCGAGCTGGCAGGCACTCGCATCGACGTCCCCGCCAACTCTCTTTTCAACAATGACGGCACCCGCGGAGGACGCGTCGGTATCGCCCCGGTCCCGCCAGACCGACTGCCCGAACCTCTTCCCGAAGGTCTCGATCTCCCGCTCGTGATCACCATTCAGACGGATGGAGCGACCAACTTCGACCGTCCCGTTCCGGTGCGACTTCCCAATACCCCCGACCCCATCACCGGACAACGGCTGGCCCCGGGCGAGGAGTCCGCCCTCTGGAGCTTCAACCACGATACGGGAGACTGGGAAATTGCCGGTCCCATGCACGTCACCGAAGACGGTCTGTGGGTCGTGACCGATCTCGGCGTGGGTGTGCGCCAACCCGGTTGGCATGGTCAAGGCCCCGGCACTGGTGGGGGGGGAGGTGATCCCAATGGAGGCCCCGACGGCAACCCCAATGGCGGCCCGGATGGCAACCCCGATCCAGATCCCGATCCCGATCCAGACCCCGATCCTGATCCTGATCCTGATCCTGATCCTGATCCTGACCCCGATCCTGATCCTGATCCAGACCCGGATCCAGACCCCGATCCCGATCCAGACCCTGATCCAGACCCTGATCCAGACCCTGATCCAGACCCTGATCCTGATCCAGACCCCGATCCTGATCCTGATTGTGAAGAGGGTGAGTTCAGCACCGTTTCAGGCTCGCTCAAACTCCCTAACATCAAGCCTCTCGTGCGCAAGATCGAGAACACGGTAAACCGCATTCCACGGTTGAACCTGAAACTTGAGGAGACCGTCGGTTCCTTAAGCAGCGGCATCCGGGATTGCTGTCAAGGTAGCGAACTTCTCACTGGGGGCGAATTCTTCACAGAAGGGCAATACGCGATCTCAGGCCAGGCGAAGGCGAAACTCTGGGGCCCTCCCACCATTCGCCACGTGGCGGACTTCAAGGTCCTAAAGGCGGCGCTCGTTTTGGATGCCGGCATCAATGTGGATCTTCCCGATGTGCGCTTTCACGCTAGCGGCGGAACCCGGGAAAATCGTTGCGAAGGCGTGGCTTGTAACTATGGACAAGTCGGAGTCAATTTCACCCTCATTCCAAATGTCACCATCAAGCTCAGCGCCTACGTCCGCATTTTTGGAAGCACCGTTGGTCTCAAAGACATTGAAGTGACCCCCCTATCCCTCCACATCCCCATCTCCGGCTCTATTGGGTGGAACTCCCGAACCTCTTGCTCGGGCTTTAATGGGAGCGTGACGATCGGGGGCATCATTTTCCGAGCTGCCATCAGCTACTGTGGCGTTCCTCTCGAGTTCACCCAGTTGGTCTGGAAAGGAGGAAAGGTCTTTTAGATGAGAGTTCTCCTCGCCAGCTTTCTTTTGGCAAGCCTGAGCCAACTGCCCTTGTTCGCGCAGGCCCCGGGGGAACCCGAGTTTTCCCAGCGATATCTGAGAGTCGCGATGCAAATCGATGAAGAGGCAGTCCCCTCTAACCTCCTTTTGGAATTGCCCCACGCGGATTGGCAACGGCCCTTTGCCCAGCTGAATCCTGATGACGGGACTGACGCCCAGCGCCTCTTTGCGGGGCTTGTCCAAGCGATGGCCGAAGGAGATACGGAAAGTCTCGTCGCCAGCCACAACCGCCAAGGGCCTGACGGCACACCAAGCAGGGAGCTAGCGGCACTCTTCATCCAAGGCTTCGCCGACTCTTGGGATAGCATGCAAGTCACCGGGCTTTATGATTTGGGCACCGAGGTCGATGTCGCCTGGGAAATCGAGGTCGAGGACACCCGCTTTCGTCGCATCACTCGCATTAGCAAGAAGCGGGCGGATTTACAAGCTGGACAATTTTGGCTGGAGGAGATGGAGCCCGTGCAACTCACCGCGCTCCAGAACGTGTTGGCGGAGGCGGAACAATTGCTTCTGGAAGAACGGAGCGAGCCTGTGCCTGCGGCTGAAGCCCTCGCGCTGGCTTATCGACGGGAAATCCCTCTGGTCGACGGCTTCTGGCGTTTCGACGGGCAAGCCGGTAGCTGGGATGCTTTTGCCAAGGATAAACCTGCGGACATCTTTGACCATCCGGCAGCAGAGGCCTTCTGGCGGGCCCAACAAGACCTCACCAGCGGCGAAGCCACTAGGTATGCCGCTCATTTCACGCCGCTTTCCGCGCAAAAGCTCATCGCTTGGGCCCGCTCTTTGCCCGCCGGGGGCTATGCCGACTACGTGCGGGACATGCAGGCCATGGGCTGCCATGTCGTCTTTCTCCTCAAAGCCGATCCCGTCTTCCTCGTCTTTTACGAAACTAGTGACGGCCAAGTCCGCACCCAAACCGTTTACCGGGAGCCGGAGAGCGGAGACTACAAGTTGGCCAGTTTTTACATGGAAGGCATTTTCGACAGTCTCCTCAAAGACGAGAACTTTTTCTTCGGCCCGGTCCTCCTGCCTCTTTTCCGGGGAGAGCTGGCTGGCCCAGCCCCCCTTCCGGCCACCGCAGAGGATGAAGAGCCGGACTCGGCCAATGCTCCGGCGCAGGCTGCTAGGGCTGGAGAAAGTGGGTTCATCGAGCCCCTGCCCGAGTCTGAAGAGGACCAGACAAAAGAGCAGGCCGACCCTTCGTCCCCTTCTCCCCTCGTCCCCGTGCTGATCGGCCTCCTCCTACTCGCCTTTCTGATCATCCTGAGCCTTCTCCTTAAGAAATCAAAACAATGAAACGGTTCCACCCCTCCCTCTGCAGCTTGGGCGACCCGCCGCGCCCGCTCTTTCCGGCACTTCTCCTCGGGCTGCTTCTTCCGACAGCGCCCTTCGCCGGCGCTCAAGATGAGGAACCCGTCCCCTCCGAGCCCTCACCGACCACCCCGGGCGGTCAATTCGAGGGAGGCGCGATTGAGAAGGGGCAAATCATCTCCAACTTCGTGGTGGACCGCGACGTCTTCGGCGGCGGTAATTTCTACTGGGCCATGGCTGAGCTGGAAAGCTCGGAAATCATCGCCCGGGGCAAAATGGACGTGGAAGGAATCGACAATATCATTCTGCGCCCCCGCACCGCCTACCGCATGTTGTCCTTCTACGAAGAAACCCTTTCGTTGGGAACCATCGACTTCACCACTCCCGGCGCGGGGCGGGCCTTCCAAATCCCCTGCATGGACTACGCCCTCCTCGAGAACGCCCCGGATAGCGATAATGATGGCCTACCCGATCCCTTGGAGGAAATCGCCGGCACCCATGTGAACAACCCCGATACTGATGGCGATGGTTTTTCCGACGGGGCCGAGGTGAGGCAAGGGCGCGATCCCCTTGATGGCTTTTTCGCGGCCACTGGCATTATCGCGAGCGGACCGACCCCCGCCCCCGCCGTGGACGTCTGCACCATCAATAACATTGCCATCGTACCCTGTGGCGAAGCCGGCGTCTCCGTCTTCAATGTGCGCCAAGGCGACGCCCCGACCCGGATTGCTCAAGTCAATACCCAGGGGAACGCCCTCGGGGTCGCTTGCTTCAGCAACTACATCGCGGTGGCCGATGGGCCGGGCGGCTTGGCGGTGATTGATATCTCCGACCCTCCCGCCTCCCGCGTGCTGCACCAGCTCAAGTTCAATTCCCCCGTCAATGCCGTCACCGCACGAGGCAACGTGGCCTTCGCAGGACTGAACAATGGCACCATCGTGATGGTCGACATGGTCACTGGCCTGGAGATCGCCCGGAACACCCAGGTGCGCTCCCGCATCCAGGACCTTGGGCAACGGGGAGGCTACCTCTATGCTCTCGTCACCGGACGTCTCTACACCTTCGAGACCTTTGGCGATCAACTCACCCTGCTGGGCGACGACAACTCCCCGGGCTCCCTGGGGGCCGGTCAAATCCGACAACGACTCGTCATTGGCGACGATTTTCTCTTCGCCCTCCACACCTCTGGCTTCAATGTCTTCGACCTCGCGAATCTGGCCGATCCCTCCCTCTCGGAACAAAACTCCACCGCCGCCCAAGGCTGGAAACAAATCGTCCCCACCGGCAGCGCCCTCGGAGTGAGCACCTTGAGCCCCAACAGCACGGCCGACGGAGCCCACGACGTCAGCCTCTATCGGCTCGACGGTGATTTTGGAGAAGACGACTTCATCACCACCTACCCCACTCCGGGCCGGGCCATTGCCGTCTCCCTCTACAACGGTCTCGCCTACATTGCCGATGGCTCCAGCGGGCTGCAGGTTATCAACTTTCTGGCCTTCGACACCGCCGGACAGGCCCCCACCATCGCCATTGAAGTGGAAGCCTCCGACGGCAAAGTGGAAGAAGGCAAGGTTTTCTCCGTGCGCACCCCAGCCACTGATGACGTGATGGTCCGCAGCGTGGAATACTTTATCGACGATGTCCCCGTAGCCTTAGATGGCAATTTTCCCTTCGAACTCGGCCTCATCAGCCCGGCCATCGAGGATGGGGACGACACCTTCGAGGTCTATGCCCTTGCCACCGATACGGGAGGAAACATTGCCCGCTCCGAGACGGTCAGCCTCCAGCTCGTCCCCGATGCCACCCCTCCCCGGGTGCGGGCCGTGAACCCTTCCGATGGCGACCTCATCGGTTCTCTGACCAGCTTGCTGGCAGTCTTCAGCGAGCCCATCAAGCCCGAGCTCCTCGCCCGCAATGTGAGCCTGCGGCGCTCCGGGCATGATGGCGTCTTCGGCACCTCGGATGACGAAACCGTGAGTATCTCCCGCGAGTATTACGACGACACCTCCACTCTTTTCCTCAAATTTCCCTCCGACGCCGTGCCCGGCATCTACCAATTCCGGATAGAGACCGGGCTCACCGATCTGGCTGGCAATCGCCTGAGCGAGCCCTTCGTTTCCACTTTCAAAATCTACGGCTTTGAAGATGGCGATGCCGATGGTGTGCCCGACGATCTGGAAGAAGCACTGGGGCTTGATCCGCAAAACCCCGACAGCGACGGCGACGGCATCCGCGACGGGATGGAAGACTTCGACAACGATGGATTACCCAACGTCGGGGAAGTGATTCTTTTCCAAAATCCCGCCGAGGCCGATAGCGATGGCGACGGCATCAAAGACGGGGACGAGGACACCGACTTCGACGGCCTGAACGACGGCGACGAAATCCGCAGCAATACCGACCCCACCAAAATCGACAGCGATGGCGATGGCATCTCCGATCCAGATGAATTGCGCGAGGGCAGCGATCCTTTGAATGCGGATTCCGCCCCCTTGATGATAGCCAGTTCACAAGTCGTCTCCTACCTCCATGGCGGCCTGCTGGGCGCGGAAGGCGAGGGTCTCAACCTCGCCGTCTCCTCCCAGGTCAGCAGCTTTCTGAATGCCGTGCCGGAGACTCTGGACGATGAGTTCGAGTTTGTCGTCGCCTCGCAAGCGGCCTCCTACCTCAATGCCAGTCCCGCCCCCCTTCCAAGCGAGCTGGATATCTCCCTGGTCTCCCCGACCGCCTCCTACCTCAACAGCACCCCTTCCCCCGCCCCCCAGCCGAACGGAGCTCATTCCTCCGTCATCTTTTACGAAAACCAGGCTCCCTGACATCCCTTCGAAAAAGAAAACTTCTAACAACGAAACAACGACCATGAAAACACTCCTCTGCAGATATACAGCAGCCACGCTGATGTGGTCTGTGCAGCTCGGCTTCTCGCAAACCGAGGAGCCGGACCTTCCCTACTCGAGCGGTTCAACCGGAGCGGACGGCGCCTTTGCTCCTCCGGCCAGCATGCCCAACCGCTACAACTTCGCTTTTGCCTATGATTCCGCTCGCGAAGAAGCCGTCGTCTTCGGAGGTTATGACCGGGGGCAATCCGTGTCCTGGCTCAGCGGAACGATTCGAAACTCCGGTTACAAACCGGAAACCTACACCTTCGATGGCACCGAATGGACTCTCCGGCAAACAGACACCTTCGTCTCCGCCCGTTACGAGGTGGAAATGGCCTACGATCCGGAACGGCAGCAATGCGTGATGTTCGGCGGCCTCCGCGCCGATGGGACAACTCTCGATGACACGTGGACTTGGGATGGGAATGACTGGAACAAGGAGGAGCCCGCCACCACACCGCCCGCTCGCCATCATCACCAAATGATCTGGGACTCGAGCAATAATAGAGTCCTTCTCTTCGGTGGTCGCAGTGATTCGGGCTGGCTGTCTGACATCTGGACTTGGGACGGAACCAATTGGAGCCAAATCGCCACCACCAACACTCCAGGCTCTTCGGCCTCTCAGCAGAGCTACGGCCAAGTTGTCTGGGACAGCACCCAAAACCGGGCAGTTTACTACAACGAATATTATCGCGAAACCTATTCTTTCGACGGGCAAGCTTGGACTGAAATCGAGACCGCCAATAGCCCTAACACGGGTATCGGCGGTCGTATGGCCTATGACCCACTCAACGAGGAAATTGTTTGGCAGGGAGGGACCAGCAGCGGACAGACTTGGGTGTTTAAGAACAATGAGTGGTCGCAGAAAAACCCACAGAACCCTGATCACGACCGAGAATACGCGGGGATGGTCTGGGACAACGGCAACGAGCGCGTGCTCCTCTTTGGCGGCGATACCGGATCGGGAGACTTCCAAAACACGAGTGCCTGGGACGGCACAAACTGGACCCAGCTGACAGGACGCGTCTATCGATTCGATATGTCTGCAAAGCCTGATGGAATCTGGAACTTCACCTCCATCAACATTCCAGAGTGGGTGGCCGTTTACTTCGATAGAAATGCCGCCAATTCTCCCGTCACCTGGTTGGCCACCGAAAAGGTCACCATCAATGGCCGCATCTACCTCAATGGCGAAACCGGACCCGACAACGACCTCAGCGGCCGTGTCGCCCTCGGCGGCCCCGGCGGCTATGACGGAGGATTGGGTGGAGTGCGCTTTGACATTTCCGGTCGCTACGCGGGCACTCCCGGCCAAGGCCCCGGCGGAGGAGAAGCTCCGACCGAGGAACGCCAGACTGGAGGGCATGGCCAATACACCGGTGTTTACGGCAACACCCTTGTGCAACCTCTCATCGGGGGCTCGGGTGGCGGCGGCGGCTCGGCCTCCTCCAATGCCAATGGTGGCAATGGCGGGGGCGGGGGCGGAGCCATTCTCATTGCCTCTTCCCGCGACATCGAAATCAACGGTGGCATCCAGGCCAACGGTGGGAACCGCTCCTACGGTGGCGCCAGTTACGGCGGCTATGGAGCCGGAGGAGCCATCCGCCTCATCGCCGACCGCCTCATCGGCACCGGTCATCTGGAGGCAGAAGGTCCCAGCAGCGGAGGAGAAGGCCGCATCCGCATGGAGGGCTACTACCGCCCCCTGGCCCCCAATGCCTCGCCCGTCCCCAGTGCCACCGCGCCCGTGGAGTCCATCGACTTCTCCAATCAACCCGCTCTCAGCGTCATTTCGGTGGCCGGAGAGAATGTGGCCCAGCCTCCGTCCGGTAGCTTGAGCAGCCCGGATGTCATCTTCACGGAAGCCGGCCCGGTCTCTATCACCGTGCAAGGCCAGAACATCCCGCAGGGCACCCCGGTCTCGGTTCGCATCACCAGCAACGAGGGCATCATCGAGCTCCCCAGTGGAGACGACCCGGTGGTGAGCCTCAATGCCAGTGGCACGGCAACCTTCAATACCGTAGTGCCCAAAGGAACCGGGACGATTCAGGCCTTTGCCGAATTCACCCTGACTCCCTGAGTCTGTCTCACCATGCGCTCCCCCAGCAGTCCGGCACGAGGTTTCACGGTGGTTTTCCAACTACCGTGCAACCCGGTCCGGGCTTTTTTCTTCGCCTGCGCCTTTCTCCTGGGTTCCTCCGCCCTGCAGGCAAATCCCGCCGAAGAAGACCCGAAAGCTGGTCCCGCGCCCATTCTCGCCTGGTGCGACCATTTCTTCCAATCGGTGCGCCAGGACGCCGTGGCACCAGCGCAGGTCTCCCGCCGACTGGCTCTGCTCTTTATCTCCGCCCACGATGCCTATCAGCTCGCAGCCGATTCCACCTCCGAAGACTGTTATTTCAAAGGCCGAATGGTCACCGCGCCGGACTCCCCGCGCCATCCCGAAGTGGCCGCTCTGGCCGCTCTCTACCAAGGAAGCGAGTACCTCTTTCCCAGCCATCGCCACAGCTATCGAAAGGGCTGGCAGACCTATCGCGAGGAACAGCTCGCCCAAGGTCTGCCTGCAGGCCAATTCCAGCTGAGTGCCAGTTTCGGGCACTCAGTGAGCGCCGAAACTCTGGACCTCCGCATTGAGGACGGAGCCAGCAGCGGCCGCACCTACGTGCCCTCCCGCGAGCCCGGCCAGTGGCGGCGCACGCCTCCCCGCTTTCGCCCCCCCGAGCTCTCCCATTGGGGCAAAGTGCGGCCCTTTGCGCTCGAGAGCCCCGATCAATTCCGCCTTCCCCCGCCCCCCGCCCTGGGCTCTTCCGCTTACGAGGCCGCCCTCGCCGAGGTCCAGGAGGCCGGGGGCCAATCCCGCGCCAATCCCGAAGATGCGGAAATCGCCAAATTCTGGTCCTGCTTTTCCTACACCACCACTCCGGCCGGCCACTGGAACGTCATCCTCTGCGAGCTCCTCGCCGAGGATCCCTCTCTCTCTTTCCAGGAAGCCCTCCACCGCTTCCTCGTTCTCAATATCACCTTGGCCGATACCGCCATCGCCTGCTGGGACAGCAAATACCACCACAACTTCTGGCGCCCCATCGATGCCATCCGGGCAGCGGGAGACCCCACTTGGAACTCTCGTCTGGAAGCCCCGCCCCATCCCGAATACCCCTCCGGCCACAGCAGCTTTGCCGGAGCGGGCTCGCGAATTCTGCAACTTTGCTATGGCCGCGACGACCTCAGCTTTTCCACCACCAGCGACTCCGTGCCCGATGTCGAAAAGACCTATCAAAGTCTGCGGGAATGCGCCCGCGAGATGGGCCACAGCCGCATTTTGGGAGGAATTCACTTCTCCTTTTCCGACGAAGGAGGGCAAAAGCTCGGTCGCCAAGTGGCCGACTGGTGCTGGGAGGAGGTGACAAAACGAACAGGCTCCCACGCAAAAAACGATTAGCCAAGTGAACAGGCCGCGCTAATCTGCTGCCGTGCCCGCCAAAAAGAGTTCCCGCCAAGCCACCAAGAAGGCTTCCGCTAAAAATTCGACTGCGAAGAAAGCTCCCTCCATCGAGGTGCGGGGCGCACGCCAACACAATCTCAAGGGCCTTGATGTCGATATTCCGCTCGGACAACTGACGGTGGTCACCGGTCCCTCCGGCTCGGGCAAGTCCTCCCTGGCCTTCCACACTCTCTACGCCGAGGGCCAGCGCCGCTACGTGGAGACCTTCTCCCCCTACGTGCGCCAGTTCTTCGACCGCATGGACAAGCCCGCGGTCGATGCCATCGAGAACATCCCCCCGGCCATTGCCATCGAGCAAAAAAACCAAATCCGCACCACCCGCTCCACGGTCGGCACCCTCACCGAGATCAACGACTACCTCAAGCTGCTCTACCCCCGCCTGGCAAAGGGCTACCACCCCCGCACGGGCGAGGAAATCGCTCCCGATACCCCCGCCAGCGCCACCGCCTGGACGTTGGAAAACCTCGCTGACGAGCCCGTGCTGATCACCTTTCCCGTGCCCATCCCCGAGGACACCCGTAGTGAGGACCTCTTCCCCTTTTTGCAAAATCAGGGCTACCTGCGCCTCCTCCTGCCCGATGGCACCCTCGTGCGCACCGACGATCCGGCCCCGGACCTCGACCTCAGCGAGACGACAAGTGTGCAGGTCATTCAGGATAGGGTGAAGGCCAGCTCCCGCAACCGCTCCCGGCTCTTCGAGGCCCTGGAGACCGCTCTCCGCCTCGGCAAAGGAGAAGCGACGGTGACCCCTGCAGCGGGGGACAAAAGGAAGACCTTCTCCACCAGTTGGGCGCCCCTGCAACGACCGACCTCCGCGCTCTTCACTTTCAATAATCCCCTCGGCGCCTGCCCCACCTGCCGGGGCTTCGGTCGCGTCATAGGCATCGATCTGCAAAAAGCGGTCCCCAATCCCTCCCTCTCCATCGCCGACGGGGTGGTCAAACCCTTCCAGGGCGAGCGCGGGGAGGAATGCCAGGCCGATCTCGCACGCCTCGCCCCCGAAGTCGGCATCGATCTCCACGAACCCTATCGCGACCTCACCCCCGACCAGCAGGAGTGGATTCTCTACGGGGAAGGTAGTAGCAATGATAGCGAGAAGCTCTGGCAGGAAGGCAAGTGGTATGGCGTGAAGGGCTTCTTCGACTGGATGGAGAGCAAGTCCTACAAGATGCACGTGCGCATCTTCCTCGCCCGCTACCGCAGCTACACCCGCTGCGCGGATTGCCGCGGCCGCCGCCTGCGGCCCGAGGCCCTCGCCTTCAAAATCGAAGGCAAAACCCTCCCCGATCTCTGGCAAATGCCGGTCGATGAACTGGCCGATTTTCTCCAGAAACTCGAGGCCAGCGCCGAGGTCACCCGCAAGCTGGCCTTCGACAAAACCCTGGGCCTCATCCTGGGCGAAATCACCTCCCGCCTGCAATACCTCCTCCAAGTCGGGCTCTCCTACCTCACCCTCGACCGCCCGGCCCGCACCCTGAGCGGCGGCGAAATCGCCCGCGTCAATCTCACCACCTGTCTCGGCACCAGCCTGTCCCAAACTCTCTTCGTGCTCGACGAGCCCACCGTCGGACTGCACCCGCGCGACATCTCCGCCCTGGTCAAGGTGATGCACGACCTCCGCGACAAGGGCAACACCCTCCTCGCCGTCGAACACGACGAAATCGTGATGCGCGCCGCCGACCAGCTTCTCGACATCGGTCCCCGCAGCGGACAGCACGGCGGCGAGCTGGTCTATCAGGGTCCCCTCAGCGAGCAGAAAAAAACGGCCTCCATCACCTTGCCCTATCTCACCGGGCAAAAGACCATCCCCCTCCCCGAACAACGCCGCACACCCCACACCTTCCTCACCCTCACCGGGGCCAACCAGAACAACCTGCGCGAGGTCGAGCTGAACCTTCCCCTCGGCACCTTCACCTGCCTCACCGGGGTCTCGGGCAGTGGCAAATCCACTCTCGCCCACGACGTGCTCTATCTCAATCTGGCCCGCGAACTGGGAGAAGCCACCGAAGACGAACCTGCCCCCATCAGCGAATTGACCTTCCCCCCGGAACAAATCCAGTCCGTGCAATTGATCGATCAGACTCCCCTCGCCCGCACCCCCAAGTCCACCCCGGCGGTCTACCTCGGCGCCTTCGAAGCGCTGCGCCAGCTCTTCACCCTCATGCCCGAGGCCAAGGCCGCCGGACTCAAGCCCGGCTACTTTTCCTTCAACTCCGGGGCCGGCCGCTGCGAGCGCTGCCTGGGCAATGGCTTTGAGAAAGTCGAGATGCAGTTCCTCTCCGATCTCTATCTCACCTGCCCCGAGTGCGAAGGCCGCCGCTACAACCGCAGCGCCCTCGACTTCACTTACGAGGGACATAGTATCGCGGACCTTCTCGACCAAACCATCGAGGAATTCGTCACTTGGGCCCACTCCGGTAGGGATGCCTCGCCGCAGGCATCCGCACCCAAAACGACCTCGCCGCAGGCATCCGCGAAAGAAAAGAAACTCCTCCACAAAGCCGCCACTCTCCTGCAGCCCCTCATCGACGTGGGCCTCGGCTACCTGCGCCTCGGGCAACCCCTCAACACCCTCTCCGGCGGCGAGTCCCAACGCCTCAAGCTCTGCCAACTCCTGGCCCAATCCCAATTCTCAAATTCCAAATCTGAGATCCAAAAAGCGCTCCTCATCCTCGACGAGCCCACCACCGGCCTGCATTTCACCGACATCGAGCGCCTGCTCCTCATCTTCCAGAAGCTCGTCGACAGCGGCCACAGCCTCCTCGTCATTGAGCACAACCTCGACGTCATCAAGTGCGCCGACCACCTCATCGACCTCGGTCCCGAAGCCGGGCGCCACGGAGGCCAAATCGTGGCTGAAGGCACGCCGGAGGAGGTGGCGGCGGCGGGGACCCTTACCGGGCAATTCCTCGCCCCCCTCCTTGGGGGAAAACGAAAAACGAAAAACTTAAAAACTAAAGTTTCAGACAAAGTTTCAGGAAATCCTGTTCATCCTGTTCAAAAGCAGAAAAACGCCATCTCCATCTACGGGGCGCGTCACCATAATCTGAAAAACATCACTCTCGATATTCCCCGCGACGAAATGGTGGTGGTCACCGGACTGTCTGGCTCCGGAAAATCCACTCTCGCCTTCGACCTCGTTTTTGCCGAAGGCCAGCGGCGCTTCCTCGACTCCATGTCGCCCTACGCCCGGCAGTTCGCCGAACAACTGGAGAAACCGGAGGTGGACAAGATCGAAGGCCTCCCGCCCACAGTCGCCATCGAGCAACGGGTCTCGCGTGGGGGAGGAAAATCCACCGTCGCCACCATCACCGAGCTCTACCACTTTCTGCGCCTCCTCTTCGCCAAAGTGGGGGTGCAGCATTGCCCCGAGTCCGGCCTGCCCGTCATTTCCCAAACCGAGGACGCCATTTTGCAACGGGTCAAAGACGAGGCCAAAAAGGGACCAGTCACCCTGCTGGCCCCCCTCGTGCGCGGACGCAAAGGCTACCACACCGATGTCGCCAAATGGGCCGACAAACACGGCTACGAACAACTCCTCGTCGACGGGGAATTCCAAGACTCCGCCAACTTCGAGCGCCTCGAACGCTTCGTCGAACACGATATCGACGCCGTGCTCCTCGGCGGTAGGGACGCTTCGCCGAAGCGTCCGCCCTCTGCTACGGCCCTGGCCGAAAAAATCTCCGAGGCCCTCAAGTTGGGCAAAGGCACCTGCCGCCTCCTCACCGCCTCCGGCGAACTCCTCCCCCTCTCCACCGCCCGCGTCTCGCCCGCCACCGGGCGCTCCTTCGAGGCCCCCGACCCCAGCCACTTCTCCTTCAATTCCCCCCGCGGCTGGTGCCCCAAATGCCGGGGCTACGGACACGTCACCGTCCAGCGCAGCAAATACGACGCCTCCGGCTACAACTCGGTCTCGGAGGCCGAACTGGACTACGACCGCAAGCTCGACCGCGCCGACGAGGAGGAACTGAAAACCTGCCCCGAGTGCGCAGGCTCACGGCTCAACGAAGCCGCCCGCCACGTCTTCCTCCCCAACGACGGCGAGGAATCGCTCAGCCTGCCCCAACTCGCCTCCCTCTCCGTGCTGGAGGCCCAGGAACTCATCGGCCTGCTTCAATTCACGGGCCGCGACAAGCTCATCGCCCGCGACATCCTGCCCGAGCTCACCCAGCGCCTCCACTTCCTCGCCGAGGTCGGACTCGGCTACCTCACCCTCGACCGCTCGGCCAACACCCTCTCCGGCGGCGAGGCCCAGCGCATCCGCCTCGCCGCGCAACTGGGCTCCAATCTACGCGGCGTGCTCTACGTTCTCGACGAACCCACCATCGGCCTCCACCCCCGCGACAACGTCAAGCTCCTCGACACCCTGCGCGCCCTGCAGCAAAAAGGGAACAGCCTCCTCATCGTCGAGCATGACGAGGAAACAATGGCCCGCGCGGACCACCAAATCCACCTCGGCCCCGGCGCCGGACGGCTGGGCGGCGAGCTGATAACGCCCGAAGCGGTGGAAAGGGTTTCCCTGCCCGCTCCAGCCCGACGCAAGATTCCCGCCAAGAACGCGCGCGAAGGCTGGCTCAAGCTCAAGGGCTGCCGCTACAACAACCTCAAAAACATCGACGTGGCCCTGCCTCTCGGCCGCCTGACCGTGCTCACCGGCGTCTCCGGCTGCGGGAAATCCTCCCTCATGCGCGGCACCCTCAAGCCCGCCTTCGACTCCCTTTCCCAAAAAAACAGCGACAAGAGCTGGCAATCCATCAAGGGCTTCGAGCACCTCAAGGCCTGTTACGAGGTCGACCAGACCCCCATCGGCAAGACCTCCCGCTCCTGCCCGGCGACCTATGTGAAACTCTTTGACGAGATTCGCAAGCTCTTCGCCCAACTGCCCGAGGCCCGCATGCGCGGCTACGAGGCAGGCCGTTTTTCCTTCAACAACAAGGAAGGCCAATGCCCGGACTGCAAAGGCAATGGCCGCATCAAGCTCGAGATGGACTTCCTGCCCTCCACCTGGATCGACTGCGAGGCCTGCGAAGGGGCTCGCTACAATCCCGCCACCCTCGAGGTCACCTACCACGGCAAGAACATTGGCGAAGTGCTCCACCTCACCATTGCGGAGGCCGCGGAATTCTTCGCCGCCGTGCCCAAGTTGAGCAAGACCCTCTCCCTCCTCGCCGACACCGGCCTGGGCTATCTGCAGCTCGGTCAACCCAGCCCCACCCTCAGCGGCGGCGAGGCCCAGCGCATCAAGCTCGTTTCCCAACTCATCAAAGGCCGTTCCCCCAAAGCCGCCCTCTCCGGCGTGAAGCAAGCGAACCTCTATCTCATCGAAGAGCCCAGCATCGGCTTACACGGGGCCGATGTCGCCAAGCTCGTCGAGGTCCTCCATCGCCTGGTGGAGGAAGGCCACACCGTGATCGTCATTGAGCACCACATGGACCTCGCGGCCCAGGCCGACTACCTCCTCGACCTCGGCCCCGAAGCCGGAGCGGCCGGCGGCACCATCGTCGCGGCCGGCCCACCCGAGCAAGTGGCGAAAAGCAAAGCCTCCCGCACCGCGCCTTTTTTGAAAGAAGCTTTGGAAAATTTATTAACAATGTAAGGTGAGGGGCGATGCGCCTCTCTTCTCTTCTGCTCGCCCTCGTCCTCCTCACTTGTCTCCCTTCCTGCTCTCTGGTTCCGGCTCAGATCAAGCGCATGGCTCACAGCAACGACCATGCCTTGGCTCATTCCGAAGAGGGAGCCTTGCTCCAGCTGGCCCTCAGCGAGGACGAGGAGGCCGATCACGCCCTAGCTCACTTTGTGGAAAAATGGAAGGAAGCCGGCCGGGGAGAGCGTGACACCATCGTCCTTCCCGGCGAGAGCCAGCCCTGGACGGTCCACTTCGAGAGCCATCCCCAGCCGGATTTCAGCTTCAAGTTCTACGACCAACTGCTCCCGGCGGAGGACTTCCGGGTGGTCAAATTACCCCACTTCAAGCGCAAGGGGCGGGGGGCCTCGCTGGTGGGACTGCGCGAGAACAAGGGCGAGTTGCCCATTGAAAAATTCTACCCGCCTCATGGCATCACCCGCCCCCTGACCGCCTTCATCTCCCAGACCGGCCCCCGCGAGGCCTCCATCTATCTGGCCTGCCCCCTCTTGCACGAGGATGTCCCGGGCCCCTCGCGGGTGCCCTTGGCCGCCGACTTCTCGGTGGCTTGGGCGGCCTTTCTCGAGCGCACGGGCAGCCTCTGGCGCACCGGAGTCACCGACGTCCTCACCCGCAAGTCCGACCGCCCGCCCCAGCTCTACCTGATGGAGCCCTACGATCCGGACAAGCAACCTCTCATCATGATCCACGGCCTCCTCTCCACCGCCCTGGCCTGGGCCAAGGTGAGCAACGAGATGTGGGGCGACCCGGAAATCCAGAAACGTTATCAAATCTGGCACTACCAGTATAATACCTCGGCCCCGTCCCTCTACTCCTCGCGGCAATTGCGCAATCAGCTGAAGGAACTGCGGCAATTGCTGGACCCGGAAGGCGACGACTACGCCAGTCGACACATCACCCTGCTGACCCACAGCATGGGCGGGCTGGTGGGCAAGGCCCTCGTAGTCGAACCCCGGGACACCTTTTGGAAAGCGGCTTTTCAGGTGCCCCCGGAGCAACTCAAGCTCTCGCCCGAAGATAGGCAAAAGCTGACCAATGCCTTCGAGTGGAAAAGCGAGAAAGCCATCGGCCGCATCATCTTCTGCAATGTGCCCCACCGGGGGAGCAGTTATGCGGATAATCTCATCGGCAAACTGGGCCGCCTCATCGCCGCGCCCCCGCGCCCCTTCCAAGAATTTTACCAGCGCATCAGCGCCGATAATCCCGGTGTCTTCACCCCCGCTTACGCCGCTCTCGGCAAAGGACAGCTGGATAGCGTGAGTTCGCTCTCCCCCCGCCAGCCCACGCTGCAAATCCTCGACACTCTGCCCCCAGCCCATCCCGTGATCTATCACAGCATCATCGGCACTCGCGGGCGCAAGGGCCCGGTGGAGAAAAGCTCGGACGGGGTGGTCACTTGGCAAAGCAGCCACTTCCCCCGCGCGGTGTCGGAGAAGCTCATCCCCGCTGGACACGGAGCCTTCCACCACCCCGAAGCCATCGCCGAAATGAAGCGCATCCTCAAACTGCGCGACGGGCAAAGAGAGTGAAATCATCACCCGAATCGATAGTCGCTTCGGACAAATCAATTTCCCCCGCGGGAAAAAAACGGGCAGAGTTCCATTATCAAACCGCAATCTCCCCCTCCCCGCCCCTCGTCGGCAAGCAACTGGCTCCTCTTGCTCTGCTGGATCGTGCCCGGCATCTGTGCAGGGGGAGCCCTTGTGGGCTGTACACTTCTCTTGTTGAGCGCTCATCCTCACCACATCCCCCTGAACATCCTTTTCCTAACTGTCGCCGGCTGCGTTTTGCTAGCTTGCGGACTCTTTGCCTCCTATCTCCAAATCTCAAAGGAAGAGGGGCGCGCTCAAGTCAACAAAAAGACGCTGGCCTGGAGCACCTTCCTCTTTCTCCTCTGTCAGGTTGTCGTCATCCCGCTCGTGATCTTTGCCATGAGTCTCGGCTGTCAGGCCTTTCTTTAAATCCTTCTCTTTTCTATGAACTTTTCCACCTCACTCCTACGCGATCCGCGCGAGCTGAAGCGCACCACCTCGCGTTGTCCCGATTGTCTCCAGCGGGTGCCAGCGGAGGTTTTGAAAATCTCCTCCGCCGAGGGCCACAGCGAGGTCCATCTACGGCGGCGCTGTCCCGAACATGGCGAGAGCACCTCCGTGATCTCCTCCGACGCCCGCTTCTACTGGCTGGCGCAAGGCTCGGAGGACAATCGCTGCGGCCCCGGCTGCGCTTGCACTCCCGCCGATTCCACGGGCTTGCCGGGGACGTTGGGAAAAAACGCCGGGCAGCCCGACACCATCGAAAAACTCTCCACCTGCCTCGCCCTCATCGAGATTGTCGACTCGTGCAATCTCGCCTGCCCCACCTGCTTCGCCGACTCCCCGGCAGGCACGGGCGAGCGCCTCAAGTATCATTCCCTCGCCGCCCTCCAGCAACGCATCACTGGAGTCCTCGATCGGAAAGGCCCCATCGAGCTGCTGCAACTCTCCGGCGGAGAGCCCACCCTCCATCCCGAGTTCTTCGCACTCCTCGACTGGATTCACGAGGAACCTCGTATCGACTATGCCTTGATCAATACCAACGGCGTGAAGCTGGCAGGCGACAAGGGCTTCTTGGAGGAACTCGGCAAGCGGGTCTCGCGCGGACACCTGCAACTTTACTTACAATTCGATGGTCCCCAACAGGAAGGACAAGTCGAGCTGCGGGGGACAGACCTGCGGGAGATGAAGAAAAAAGCGCTCGCCAACTGCGAAGCCATCGGTCTGCCCGTCACCCTCGCCATGACCGTGATGCCGGAGAATCTTCCCCACCTCTGGGAGACGGTGCAATTCGGGCTCGGGTATGAGAGCTGCCGGGGCGTCTCCTTCCAGCCCCTGTTCCATTCCGGCCGCACCCACGCCCGCGAACGCCGCTTGAACACCGCCGACATCATTCTCGGGCTCATGGCGCAATCGGATGACCAGCTCGGGCCCGACGACTTCACCCCCCTGCCCTGCGGGGACCCGAACTGCGCCACCATTGGCTATCTGCTCAAGACCCCCCTGGGCACGCGCAGTGTCTCCGAGTTCATCGACTTTGCGAAAGTGCAGGGATTTTTGCAGGACAAGATTCGCTACCATCTCTCCGACCTCGTGTAATGTGGCTGCGAAAACACCGAACTGGGAGCGATTCTGAAGGACTTCGAACTGCGCGAAAAGGACACCTTCCGCCTCTTCATCAAGCCCTTCATGGATGCCGGCACTTGGGATGACGACCGCATCGACCGCTGCTGCACCCACGTCATTCGTCCCGATGGACAGCTCGACTCCTTCTGCCGCTACTACGGCCTGGCCTGATGAACGACGAACCTCCCGAACTCAACACTCGTGGACTGTGGCTCAGTATGCTGGGGCCGCCCGGGCTCGTCTTACTCGTTATCGCCCTCCTTAGCTACCCCATTTTTTCAGGTGACCCCCCTCTCGTCGGCGCCTGGTTATTCATCTCTCTCGCAACCGCTTACTGCATAGGCTGGGGAGTCTTTGCCAGAATGACTGCAGACCGCTATCAGGGAAGCAGTCATTGCCTCCTCGTTTTCTTCTACCCTCTTGCCCAGCTGATTATCTTACTCACCCTCGCTCTCACCGGATGCGCCCTCTACTTCATGGACAATCCCATCCATTGAGGGAACCTCTATCCCGCTTCTTGTTCTCGCCCTTGTGGCTCGCCTCTGATAAACCATCCGAACATGACTCCTCCCGCTCTTCCACCTCGGGCTAAGGTCCACACCAAGAGCCTCTGGATCGCTTATCTCCTGCCCATCGTGGTCACCGCTCTTCTCTCTCTCTGGGCAGCGATCGAGAAGAACCCCGACCTCGCTTTTTCGGCCCTCGGCTCGGGAGCTTTCGCCATTCTAGTTGGGTGGATTCTTCTGCTCGTCACTCTCCGGAAAAAAGTAAGCGGCGGCATGCTGGCACTGGGCTTGATTATTTATCCCATCGCAGAGGCCACGCTCTGTTTCATCATCTTCTTCGCCGGTTGTCTCGGCAGCCTCGGAGATGAGGGCTTCGGACACCGCCCGCCCGATGATTGGGTGCGGCAACAAGAGGAACGAAAAGCCCGAGAAACCGAGAGTCCCGGGGAAACGACTGCGGATGAAGATGAAGGGTTCTTGGGCACGGGCCGTGACCTCACCCCCGCGGGAGAGCCTCTGCCCGCCCCCGCCGAACAGCCATGAGCACGCTCTTCCCCAGCGCTCCCAACGCCGGTTTTCCCTACTACCCCCTCACCTTGCTGCTGGGAATCATCCTCTCCGCCGTTTACTGGATTCGCCGTAGCAAAAACGACCCCCTCATCCCGCTCATCTACGGCGCCGCCTTGGCCTGTGCCTTTCTCGGAGCCAAGCTGGCCTACCTCCTTTCCGAAGGCTGGCTGGTGTCGGCCTCCGATCAGCGGCTTCTCCACTGGCTCACTGGCAAATCCGTCACCGGAGCCTTGCTGGGCGGCTTCCTCGGAGTGGAGGGGGCCAAGAAACTTCTCGGCTATCGCAAAGCGACCGGCGATGGCTTCGCCGCCGTGGTCCCCCTCGCCCTCATCGTGGGCCGCCTCGGGTGTCTCAGTCACGGCTGCTGCCGCGGGATCGCCTGCTCGCTCGGGCCCCTCACCCACTGGCCCGCCGTGCAGGTGGAAATCGCCTTCAATGGGCTCGCCTTCCTTCTCTTCTTCAACTTTCGCCGTTTCGGCCTTCTCCGGGGCCAACACTTCCACCTCTACCTCATCGCCTACGGCTTGTTTCGCTTTGGTCACGAATTTCTTCGCGCCACCCCCAAGCCCTTCCTCGGGCTCTCCGGCTATCAACTCTTCGCTTTGGCGCTGACCTTCATCGGTCTGCTCGCTTTTCGTCGACGGCAACTCCATCCGCCGATAGCCTTCGCTTGAATAGCCATGACTGCCTCACTCCTCACCCAACCTACTGACCTCTTGGTCCAGAGCGACCTCGCATACGATTCCGGATTTCGCTGGCCATTCTTTCTCGCTCAGGTCCTCAACGTCCTCATCATTGTCTTCTGGGTCTGGAGCACGATTGCAGCCGTTCGTAGGGTGCTGTGCGAGGGAGAGGGCAGCGAGGTCCCGCTCTGGATGCTCGTCATTTTCCTCTGTCCGATCCTTGGGGCCGTCGCCGCACTGCTCTACTTCCGGCGCCGGAATACCGCGAGCAAGCCCAACGCACAGAGCGAGAGCGAAGAGGGCTCGGGGATGGTCTCGTAGCCAAGGTCCCGAAGGATGGCGAGGTCCAGCTCGGTCAAGGTCTTGCGCTGGCCCGCACTGAGAGTGGGGCCCATGACCGCCTCTTGGGTGGAGCCATCCACAATGCTGGTGCTCATCGTCCCGGCCGCCAAATGTCCGCCATCAATGGGCACCGCGCCTAGTCCTTCATAGACACTGTTGGCCTCCATCCCGGTCCATTCATTGCCCGAGACCTGGCTATTCCAGCTTTCGCCAATGCCGAAACCAATGGCATGGAGAATCTCGTGAAGAGCAACGGTGTAGAGATCGATCTTTCCACCGGCCACCCCGATGGTGTGGTCATAGTGCCAGCTCAACCCCAACTCAGCAGCACTATCCGTGTTCCCATCATTGTCGGTATCGGTGTCAAACCAGAGATTTCCGACAAAAATTCCCGATTGCAAGGTCACATCTTCTCCGTTGAAGGTTGTGCTCTGAACGTAGAGCACCGGCCCACTCCCCCGCAGCATGGCCGCATCGGAAAGGGCCTCCATCTGGTCGACGGCATCGGCAAATGAACCCGGCCCGATCGTGCCACCCAAATTAAAGCCAATTCCTCCCGGCCCGCCCTGCCCCAGCGTGTTCCCCCCCAAATCACGCCCTCCCACGTAAATCTTAATCTCGTCAAGACCGAACCCGGGAGAACTGTGGGGATTCTCCAATGTCACCGCATTCCCGGAATTGGGCTGGGTGTATTGCAAACGCCAATCTACGGTCGATGAATTCGCGCCATTGGTCCCCGTGTAGGTGTCAGTCGCCAGCGGAGAAAGCGAATTGGTCAACGCCGCACTGATATCGGAGGCCGCTTGGCTAACCGCTGCCCGCGCGGTGGCATTTCCTGAGAAAAGATTATTGGAGGGGACAAAATCGAGGACGATATTGACCGCATTGGTAGTGGATAGGCCCAGCCAAAGGCTGCCAACAGTCAGGATAAAAGGAGAGTGCGCGTTCACAGGAGATTTCGAGTTTACCGCATGAGGTCCTACTATATTTCTCGTGAATTAGAAAACAACAAAAGCCCCCACCTACATTGCGAGGCACTCACAACTCTCCGCTTTCTGGGCAATAACGCCACTGGAAGCCTCCTCGAAAAATCCTCTTATCGTCTCACCGCAAGGTAGATGGCATGTTCCTTGCGCTTGGCGCGCTCGTGCTTGGCACAGGGATATTCCTCCACCCAGAATTTTGCCTTCTTGAGGCTGCGGAAAAGACGCGGATCCCTTTCGACCGCCCAGAAGGCGATGCGGCCATCAGGCGCGAGGGCCTGCTTGAGCAGATCGAGCCCCTCAGCTTGGTAGAGCTGGGAATTCTGCGGCTGCAGCAGGGAGGAAGGCCCGTCATCGACATCGAGCAGGATGGCATCGTAGGGCGCGACCTCGCCTCTGGCCGCCCGGCGGATGCAATGAAAGACGTCGTCAATGGTCACCACCGTGCGCTCATCGGTGAGAATGTCGTCATTGTAGCCCCCTACCAACTCACGATTCCAGCGCACGATCTCGGGCAAGAGCTCCGCCACCTCGCAGCGGGAATCCGGCCCCGTGAGTTCCAGCGCGCGCCGCAGGCTGAAGCCCAAACCCAGCCCGCCCACCAGCACCCGGCACCCCGGGCGAGTGCCCCGGAAGTCACATCCGTAGTCCGCCAGCATGCGCTCGGAGTAGGTCATCTTAGTGCTCATCACCTGGCGATCATTCATGTAGAGATAGTATTCGCCGTCGTGTTCGATGAGGCGGAAGTGCGCGCCGTCGGGAGCACGGGTTTCGGCGACGTTGGTGGTGGGCTTCATAGGAAGGGGCAGTGTTAGCAGGAAAAGGGCAGTCCGGCCAGCGGGGGTTCGCCCGCTGTCTTCTTGCCAAGTTCGGCGGGCTGGTTTTGAGTAGACCCATGTCCGATTTACAAGGGAAATGCATCGCCGTCACCGGAGCTTCCAGTGGCATTGGATCCGCCATCACGGAGCTCCTTCTCGCTCGGGGAGCACGCGTCTTTGGCCTCTGCCGCCAGATTGGCAAGGTGCCCGCCGGGGCCGATCGCATTTCCTGCGACCTCAGCCAACCGGAGCGCATCGGCCATGCCTTTGAGATCATCCAGGAAGCCACCGGCACCCTCGACGCCCTCGTCAACAATGCAGGCGTGGCCTGGATGGAGCGGGTCAGCGATGGCGATCCCGAACGCTTTGCACAAATGTGGCAAGTCAACGTCCACGGGCTCATCATGGCCACCCAGCACGCCCTCAAGCTCTTCCCCGCCAGCGGAGGCCGCATCGTCAATCTCTCCAGCATGAGCGGCCACCGCGTGCCCCAGACCGGCGGCTTCTACTCACCCACCAAGTTCGCGGTGCGCGCACTCACCGAATCCTTGCGCAGCGAGTTGGCCGGCGATGGCTCTCCCCATCAGGTCGCCACCGTCAGCCCCGGCTTTGTCGACACCGCCATTCTGGACAAGTATTTCGAAGGGCGCGAAGAGAAACTCAGCCAGCTCCGCGAGTCCGCTCCCATCCTCCGTCCGGCCGATGTCGCCGACTGCGTTTACCAAATCCTGGCCGCCCCCGCGCACGTCAATATTGGTGATATCCAACTCCGCCCGGCGGGGCAAAAGGCATAATCTCGCACATTTTCTGGTAAAAGTTCGCCATGAAAAGAGATTGAGCCCAAATGGGAATCCCGCGACACTGGACCATCTATGAGCATTCAATTTGGCGCCAGCACCTGGCTTTGGACTTCCCCCTTCGGCACCGACAAGGTCTCCCTTTTCTCCACCATCAAGAACCTCGGCTTCGATAGCGTGGAGCTCCCCATCGAGGACCTCTCCCTGGTGGATGCGGGAGAGATTCGCAAGGCCCTCGATGGCGAAGGTCTCACCGCCACGGTCTGCGGAGCCTTCGGACCCGGTCGCGATCTGACCAACTCCGACCCCCAGGTGGTGCAAGGGGCCCACGACTACATCAAGGGTTGTCTGGACTTCACCGCCGAACTGGGCGCGGATTTCTTCGCCGGCCCCATGTATTCCGAAGTCGGAAAAGCTCGCCAGCTCCCGCCCGAAGAACGCCTCGCAGAGTGGAACCAGGCCGTGGAACAGTTGCGCAAAGTCAGCGAAGAAGCCGCTTCCCGCAATCTCCAGATCGCCTTGGAGGCCATCAACCGCTTCGAGACCGATCTGGTCAATACCACCGCCGACACCCTCCGCATGGTCCAGGACATCGGCCACCCCGCCGCCAAAGTCATGATCGACACCTTTCACATGACCATTGAGGAGGGCGATCTCGGCGGAGCCATCCGCGAAGCCGGCGACCAGCTCCTTCATGTGCAGGTCTCCGAAAATCACCGGGGCATCACCGGCACCGGGCTCACTCCCTGGGGTGACTTCCGCGAGGCGCTGCAGGCGATCAACTACTCCGGTCACATCACCATCGAGTCCTTCACCCCCGCAAATCGCGACCTCGCGGGCGCGGTCTGTATCTGGAAAAAATTTGCCGACAACCAGGATATCTTCGCCAAGCAGGGCCTGGACTTCATGAAGTCGCTCTTCTCCTGAAGCCCGCCCTCATGGTTCCGCCGGGGCAAAGGGCATCTCTCCCTCCCCGCGGGGCTGGACCTCTCCCGCTCCGCCTTCCCGCTGGTAGACGCGCACATAATCGATGACGAACTCGGCGGGAAACTCCGTGGTCGCCTCCGGATCACCGGGGAACTGCCCGCCCACAGCCAGATTGAGCAAGAGGTGGAAAGGCTGGTTGAAGGGTGCCGGCCAAGCATTGAGGTCCTCCGCCGACTGCGGAGGCAGCCCTTGCCCGTTCTCGTGCGCGGAGCTACTCCACCAGAAGTTTTTGCGCGAGTAGAGATGACCATCAACAAACCACCGAATTTCACCCGGCTCCCACTCCAGGGCATAGGTGTGAAAGCTCGTAAAATCCTCTCCCTCGGGAAAGAGATACTCGCCGCCACTGTGCTGGTTGAGCGGCCAGCGCGCTCCATAGTGAATCGTGCCGAGCACTTTGCCCGGCTCCTGGCCCCGCGCCTCCATCAAGTCGATCTCACCCGAGGCTGCCCAAGGACCGTAATCTTCCTTTTCCGGCAAAAGCCAGATCGCCGGCCAGAGCCCCTGCCCGGAGGGAAGGTGGGCCCTCACCTCAAAGCGGCCATAGCGTTGCGCGAAGAGTGACCGACCATCTTGCCCCTTGGTGCGGAGCCGCGCCGAGGTGTAGCCACATTGATGCAGGGATTGCTTGAGGGCCCGGATGACCAGGTGCCCCTCGCGCAGGAAGGCATTGTTTGGCGAGTCGGTGTAATACTGCCGCTCCCCATTCCCCCAACCCGCGATCCACATCTGGGCATCATAGGAGTAGAAGCCGTTTCCCAGCTGATAGTCCCACTTGCTGGCATCGATCTGGTCGCCGGAAAATTCATCCTGCCACACCAGCTGCCAGGTTGGGTCCTCAGCGAGGGCCAGCCCGCCCAGCCATAGGGAAGAGAGAAGGAAAGTCTTCATTCTCCCTACCATCGCTAGCGCCCCGTCCTCCCGCAAGCAAAAGAACCCGCCCGCGCCCACTGCGGATTCGCGGTTTTTTCTTTGGCGCGCGGGCTCGTTCCCGCTATGCCGTGGCCATCATGGCACGCGTCAACGAGAACTTCCTGAAACTGAAAGCTGGTTACCTTTTCCCCGAAATCGCCCGCCGGGTGAAGGCCTTTACCGAGTCCAATCCCGACAAAGCCGGACGCCTCATCCGCTGTGGCATCGGCGACGTGACCGAGCCTCTCCCCGAGGCCGCCCGCAATGCCATGAAGGCAGCGGTCGACGAACTGGGCAACCGCGACACCTTCCGCGGCTATGGCCCCGAGCAAGGCTACGACTTTTTGCGCGAAGCGATCATCGCCAATAACTATAGCGCCTTGAACATCGAAGCCGACGAAATCTTCGTCTCCGACGGCTCCAAATGCGATTCCGGCAACATCCTCGACATCCTCGGCCCCGGCAACCGCATCGCCATCACCGACCCCGTCTACCCCGTCTATGTCGACACCAACGTGATGATCGGCAACACCGGGGAAGCCGATGAGAACGGCCGCTACGAAGGCCTCGTCTACCTCCCCTGCACGGCGGAAAACAACTTCGTGCCCGCTTTGCCCGAGGAGCCCGTGGACCTCATCTACCTCTGCTACCCCAATAATCCCACCGGAGCCTCCGCCACCCGCGAGCAGCTCACCGCCTGGGTCGAATATGCCAAGAAGCACAACGCCCTCATCCTCTTTGACGCCGCCTACGAGGCCTTCATCCAGGACCCCGAGGTGCCACGCTCCATTTACGAGATCGAAGGTGCCCGTGACTGCGCTCTGGAGTTCCGCTCCTTCTCGAAAAACGGCGGCTTCACCGGCGTGCGCTGCGGCTGGGTGGTCGCGCCCAAGTCCGTCTTTGGCACCACCGAGAGCGGCGAAAAAGTGGCCATCCGCGACCTCTGGTCCCGCCGCACTTCCACCAAGTTCAACGGTGCCAGCTACCCCGTGCAACGCGGCGCGGAAGCTCTCTACAGCGAGGAAGGCAAGGCCCAGGTCAGCGAGCTCATCAACCACTACATGGAGAACGCCCGCCTCCTGCGCGAAGCCTGCGAAGCGATCGGACTCTCCGTCTTTGGAGGAGAAAACGCCCCCTACGTCTGGGTCGCTTGCCCGGCAGGCAACACCAGCTGGGACATGTTCGACCGCATGCTCAACGACGCCCAGGTGGTCATCACGCCCGGTTCCGGCTTCGGGGCTGCGGGCGAGGGCTTCTTCCGCGTCTCGGCCTTTAACTCCCGCGAAAACATCATCGAAGTCTGCCAAAGAATTAAAGATAACTTGAGCAATTAACAAATTTCCCTCCACCCCTCTGATGAGAAGTTGTGTTTTCTAAAAACTTCTCTACAAAGGGTGCGGGATGAAGAGTTTTTACAGAAAGTCCCCCACTTTTCTGTCCCTGGCTGCCGGTGTGGTTCTTCTCACCGGATGTGTCCCGGAAGATCAGAACGGGATCACGGCGAAAGCGAGAGAAGCTGCCCGGCACTCTCCTTTCGCCATTTTTGAGGCCTTGCAACGCGGGGATCAAGATCTCGCCCTGGCTCTATTGGCTGACGGGGTCAAGCAGCATGAGCGCGACCGGGAGGGCCACACCGCCCTCATGGCGGCCGCCCGCGCGAGATGCCCCCGGGTGGCTTGGCAGCTCCTGCCCCAGCGAGTGGGAGCCACCCTCCCTCAGGATAAAAAGGGACACACCGCTCTGGTCCACGCCGCCCGCGCGGGCGAGGTCTGGTTGGTGGGTGAGCTCTTGCAGCGTGGGGCTTCTCCCAATCACGATCTGCCCGGGGGAGGCACCCTGGTGGCAGAATGCCTCTCGGCGGGCCGCCTGGCCTCGGCTCGCTTGCTCCTCGCACACGGTGCCCGGCTGGAGTCCCGGGACCACACGGGGTCTCCCTTGATGGAGATCGCTATCCGCAAAGGGCAGGCCTGGCTCGTCTCCGACCTCATCAGCCGGGGCTGGCACTATCGCCCCTCTGCCGCCACGCGGGAGCAGCCCCTCGCCCACCTCGCAGCCAGCTCTGGACAAAGCTCCCTCATCGACCTCTTGGCAGAGCAAGGCATCGACCTCCAGGCCCTCAATCCCCAGGGAGAAAATGCCGTTCATGCCGCCATCGCTCTCGACAATTCCCCAGCCATCCAAGCCCTCGCTGCCCACGGCGTTTCCCTCGACCAAGCCGACCGAGACGGCTTTCGCCCCCTGCACCGGGCCGTGCAACGCCGCGCTCCGGCCAGCCTCCGCACCCTCCTCGCGCTCGGAGCCAATCCGCGACTCACCGACCTTGAGCATCACCAGGCGCTCGATCACGCGCTCGCGCAGCGTGATTTCGCCTTCGCCTCCCTCTTGCTGCGCTATGGGGCCCCCCTCTCACCCCATCACCTTTTCCAAGCCCTCTCCGACGGCGATCGAGAGCTTTTCGACTTTCTACTGGCCCACGGAGCCGATCCTGAGGCGCGCCCCCCGTTGGCTCTGGATTCTCCCCTCACTCTCGCCCTCTGGAAAAAAGATCGCTGGGCGGTCAGACGGCTGTTGCAGGCGGGGGCTCATCCCAACCTGCCGGGTCGCAATGGCCAGACCCCCTTCCACCACGCCGTCGCCCTGCTGGATCACAGCCTCATCAGCCTCATGCTCCGCCGGGGAGCCGACCCCAACCGCCCCTTCGCCCACCCTCCCTCGCGAGAGTTCCAGGACCAGGTGACCAGCCCTAATATCGCGCGCTCGACCCTGCGCCACACCCGACGAGTCACCCCCCTCACCATCGTCGTCGATAGCGGTGACTTGGAATTGGCGCGTTTGCTCCTCAGCTACGGGGCCGACGCCACCCTTTTCACCCGTGGCGGGCGCTACCACTACTGGTATCCCATCAGCTGGGCGGCACGACGCGGCGATGTTCCCATGATGCAGCTCCTCCTGGGACGAGAACCCTCCCAAGTCACCCGCTGGGCCAAGGTCGACCTCTCCCAGCAACGGACCTGGGTCTATGAGGGCGAGGAAGAAATTTATTCCACCAGCGTCTCCACCGGCAAAACTGGCTTCGCCACCCGCACGGGAACCTTCGTCATCACCAATCGCTATCCGAACTGGAATTCAACCATCTACGAGTCCTCCATGCCCTATTTCCAACGCTTCAGCTGCAGCGACTTTGGCTTCCACGAGGGCTCCGTGCCCGGGTATCCCGCCTCACACGGCTGCATCCGCGTGCCAAAGGGGAATGTGCTCCAGCTCTGGAAACTGCTCCGTTTAGGCGACAAAGTGGTCATCCAACCCTGAACGTTTTCCACCAAAAAAGCCTCCCGAAAAGGGGAGGCTTGTCATTAAGCAAGGGGTTTCAAGGAAGCTTACTCGCCCACTTTCTCGACTTCTTCGCCAGCCTCTTTGAGCGCTTCGCCCACTCCATCGGCAGCATCGCGCACTCCTTCACCGACAGATTCCTTGAGTTCTTCTGTCTTCTCAGCAGCCTTCCGCTGGGCTTCCTCGATTTCGCGCGCGGCATTCTCCTCCGCTTCCTGCAGCTTCTGTTTGCCTTCTTCGATGGCGGCCGCCGTGTTTTGCTTGGCCTCTTCCGCAGATTCAGAAATCTTGGCCCCCACATTCTTGGCTGCTTGCTTGGCTTCCTCAGCCTGCTCAGCAGCCTTTTCGCCGGCTTCCTTCATATTTTCAGCCGCAGCGTCAGTTCCGCGCTCCACGGCATCTCCCGCTTCTTCAACGGCATTGCTCGTTTCCTTACAGGAAGAGAGGGTCAAACCGGCAGCAGCGATTGCAGTCAAATAGACAATGTTTTTCATGTTCAATTATTGGGGTAGGTTGTTGGGCTCCCGTCAGGGCTCATACCAGCGAAAGCTTACTCTCGCAGAGACAGGCGAGGAGAACAAAAAGCCACATCAATTGTCGCTTTCCGCTCGCCTCAGGAGCCTCATGATCTACTTTTTCAGCACAATGGATACCGAATCCATCCAGTGCCCCTCCTGCTGGGAATTCTTTGCCGTGATGGCCCCTCCTGCCGAAGAGTGCCCCTGCGAAATTGACTATGATTGCGAGGTTTGCTGCCGCCCGCTGCGCATTCTGTGCAACAGCCCCAGCGAAATTCACGCCCTCGGTTTGGAAGAATGACGACCCCCTCTCCCGAGTTCTCAGTGGTGATGGCCGTGCGAAACGCCGAGTCCACCGTGCAAGATGCAATCCGCTCCTTGCAGCAGCAGACCCTCGCCCCCTCGGAGCTCATTGTGGTGCTCAATGGCTGCAGCGACGGAAGTTGGGAGAGGGTGACGGCCCTGGCCGCCGTAGACCCCCGCCTGCGCCTTCTTTCGTCCTCCCCGGAAGGAGGGGTGGCGGAAGCGGCCCGGGTCGGCTGTGCCGCCGCGCGCCACCCTCTCCTCGCCCGCATGGATGCCGACGACTGGGCTCACCCGGAGCGCTTTGCCCGGCAGTGGGCCACCTGGCAAGCGACAGGGGCGGACCTCGTCACCAGCCGGATCGAAGTGACCCACTCCCTCGGAGCGGGCCTGGAGCGTTTCGTGGCCTGGGCCAATGATCTCCAGCGGCCAGAGGATTTTCGGCGCGAGCGCTTCGTCGAGTCTCCCGTCATTCAGCCCGGAGTGCTCATGACGAAGGCCGCCTACGAGGCCGCTGGCGGCTACCGGGTCGAAGACGGCCCCGAGGACTACGATCTCTGGCTCCGCATGCTGGAGAAAGGCGCGCGCTTTGTCCAGGCCCCGGAGGCGCTCCTCCATTGGCGGGATTCCCCACAACGCCTCACCCGCAGCCATGAGGATTACTCACAAAGCCGGATGACGGCCACCAAAGCGCGCCACCTCGGTCGCCTCCCGGCCGTGCGGGAACGCGGAGTGACCCTCGCCGGAGGAGGCCCCATCGGGCGGGCCCTCGCCAAGCTCCTCCTCGCAGAAGGAGTGCGGGTGCACGGCTTCTTCGAGGTCAACGCCCGCAAAATCGGTCGCACTATCCTCGGCCTTCCCGTCTGGGGCATGGGCGACTTTGGCCAAATTCACCGCTCCGCAGTGCTGCTTGGCTGCGTGGGCCGGGGAGGACGGGAACGGGTGCGCACTGTGGCCAGACAGGCCGGCTACCGGGAAGGCACGGACTTCTTTGCCTGCTGCTAGGATTGCTCGCGGGCCCGGCGGGCCTCCCGCCGTTTAGCGATCTCCTCCCGCAAAGTCTCGCGAGGATTATTGGCCAAGAGAAAGCTTTCCCAAATGCGACTGACGAGATTGTCCGCCCCCGAAGCAATGTAGAGATAGATGAAGATATTGAGAATCAGAGCGGAAGCAGACTCCAGAATGAGATCGTGCATGGTATCATTGACGCCCCGACCATGCTCGGTGCGCTGCATGTTCCCACCCGTCAGAGAATCGTAGGTGAATTCATAAATCTCCCACATCGCTCCGAAGGTGACCGAAAAGCAAAAGGAAAAAAGGCAGACGATGAAGACATCATTGTCCGTGCCCCGCTTCACCGAGACATACTGGATCACGAGAAAGCCAATGAGCGCGAAGGCCCCCCCGTAAAAAGCATGCAGAACATCATCCCACCAGCTGAAGCGCTCGTAGAAATTGTAGTAACTGCCGAGCACCAGCGACGAAATGATAAAGAGCATAAAAGTCGTGGCCAGTCCCGAGGGAATTTTGAGCTTCAACCGCTTTTCGAACCGGATGAGAAAAAGGAAGGCCAGCGCAATGATGATGATGGGCGTGGAGGCGAGGAGGATCCCCAACCCCAGCGCGACCAGCGTCAGCGTCAGCTTCGACCAGTGAAAAACGTTCAGCAGATTCATGGCCCAAAAATCTCGCCCTCAATAAGAAAAAGAAAAGACGGAAACGAGCAAAATCACGTCTCCCAGACCCGCGAGGACCCGGAAGAGACAAGGGTTGAGCTGGCGGGCACCTTGGTGTTAACTCCTCCTCACGAATTTATGGGCAGAGCATTTGAATATCGCAGGGCTTCCAAAGAAGCACGTTGGGACAAGATGTCGAAGGTCTTTCCGAAGTTGGCGCGCTCCATCACGATGGCCGTCAAGGACGGAGGGGCCGACCCCGCACTGAACCCGAAACTCCGCGCGGCCATCGCCACCGCCAAGACGGAGAACATGCCCAAGGACAACATCAAGAAGGCCATCGAGCGGGCCGAGGGCAAAGATGCCGCGAACTTCCAGGAAGTGAACTACGAGGGAAAAGGCCCCCACGGCGTCCTCATCTGGGTGGAATGCGCCACCGACAACAACACGCGCACCTTCTCCAACGTGCGCACCATTTTTAACAAGAACGATGGCCAGCTCCTGGAGTCGGGCGCGCTCGGCTTTATGTTCAACCGCAAGGCCGTCTTCCAATTCCCGAAGGGCGATCACGACCTCGAGGAGATCGAACTCGAGCTCATCGATGCCGGGCTCGAAGAGCTGGAAGTGCACGAGGACACCGTCTACGTCTACGGCGAGTTCGAGGCCTTCGGCTCCCTTTCCAAAAAGCTGGACGACCTCGGCATCGAAACCACCAAGGCCAATCTCCAGCGCATCCCTTCCAGCCCGATGGAATTCAGCGAAGAGCAAATCGAGGAAGTGGAAGCCCTCATCGACAAGCTCGACGACGACGAAGACGTGCAAGCCGTCTACACCAATATCGCTTGAGCGAAATCCTCCCGCGAGCCTCAGGCGAGTGGCTGGGGCGACGGGACGCACAAAGCCGCTACCGCCGCCGGAAGAGTGGGACTGGCCGGAACGAAGCTTGCCAGTCCCCCTTCAACCCTCCAGCAGAGAAGCGACGCTGGCTCGCGCCCGCTTGAGCCAGACCCGGGAGCGCTGACGGTCCATGAGGGACAGCCCGGAACCCGGATTGTTGGCCGCCGCCCAGAAGCTGGCATCAGCGAGGTCAATCTTGCTCATCGTGCCGTGATGCAGCTTGGGAAACTCAATCACCGTGCCACCCAGCTCCTTGAGGGTCTCGCTTTCAGGCGAACGGCGGAAGACCGTGAAATCCTGGCCCCGCCCCTGATTGAGGACCGCCACGTAGTTGGCTTTCTCCCCAAACTCATCCAGCAGACGACCCAGCATCTCCACCCCATCACGACTGTCGTCGAGGACATGCCAACACATCAGCCGGATACCGCTTTCCTCCAAAAGCTCGAGCACTTCCGCTTCACTGAACCATTCCCAGAGTGACTTGGCACTCTGGGCCGCCAGATCGACGAGCACTTGCTGGGATTCTTCACTGAGCGCTAACTCCACGATTTCATCAAGACTCTCGGGATCTTCCAAGTCGATAGCCTGGGCGAAATCGCCGTAAAAGCGGAGAAAGGATTGATGGGAACGGTCGGAATCAAGCCCCGCAAAGGGTATTTGCTCATCGATCAAATACTGAGCCAGAAAGCGAGTGAAGACGGACTTGCCCACTCCTCCCTTTTCGCCTCCCACAAGGTGAATAGTCGGTTGCATCTGAGGGCGAAAAAAGCAGGTTGCGTTCCCCATGGAAAGCGGGATTTCGCAACAATTGCGCAAGGATTAAGATCGGCCCGGCCGCAATAGTTGAAACAACCATCTTTACATATATCTTATTATTTTGCATGATTTATTAGAAATCGCTGTAATGATTTGACAAAATTTGAACCAAATGAAGGTCAGATATTTTTTACTGCTAACACTCGGAAAACTGGTAGCAATTTCAAATTCAACCTCATCCTCACCCATGAAATTAGTTCACCCCTCACCCTTTCGGGCCTCGTCGACTCCCCTCTCTCTCTTGTGCCCCTTGGGTCTCGTCCCCTTGACGGCGGGAAACCTTTCCGCGCAGGCTCAATATCTTGATGACTAGCAATAGGCCACCTTCCAAGGTGGAGGCGAGACCCAAGGCACCGCAGAGCAGGCAACTCCGAAACACAGGCTCGCTTCTCCCTGTTTGCCCGGGAATTCGATTCCGTGGCCATTCCCGAGCCCTCTTCAAGCATGCTGCTGGGACTGGGTGCCCTGTGGACCCTGTCCCGCCGCCGCCGCTCCTAAAGTCTCTCCCCCCGGCTCTCTAACGAGGGAGCCGGGAGAAACAGCCTTCACCCCGGGGTCACCATTTCTCCCAAAGAGCCCCCAGCTGCTCGCGGTCGAAGGTGCCCGCACTGAGAACAAGCCGGTAGCTCTGAGTGAGAGTCTCGCCTTTTTCCAAAGTGAAATCCCCCAACTGCGGTTCGTCGCGCCGCCCTTCGAAATCGTGACGGCCGAACGGGTTGGCGGCCAAAAGGCCATAATCGCGCGCATGCCACCAAGTGGGATGGCGCAAATTGTCACGATGGTCCATCAGCGCCAGCACGAGGTCCTCCCCCTCTGCATCAGGACCATGATAGGCGACCCACTTGGAACGCTGACCCCAGCAATCGTCATTCTTCCGCCCCTCCGAATCCACCATCTGGCCCTGGGCGACCTCGCCCTTGACCCGTAGGCTGGGCGTCATGCGGATGGCAAAGGAGCCTTCCTTGGTATCACCGAAAACCACCTCGCCGGGAGCCATGAAGCGGCTGGTGACATCGACCAGCCAGGTCTTTTCCGTAAAAGTGAACGCGTAGGAACGCTGTTCCTGCAAAAGCACCTCCTCCCCAGACTGCCAAGTCAGATCGACAGCGAAAGAAATCATCTCCTTTCCCCCGGAGCTCTCGCTCTGGGTTTGGGTAAACCCTTGATGCACGATGCGATTGGCAGGCTCCTTGTCGAGCCAGAAGTCCACGCCATTGACCTTGCCATGGGCCACCCAAAAGGACACGTGGTGGGGGTGGTCGCTCTCCTCCCCCGCCACCTCTTTCTGAAAAGGATAATGCCGGGTCACATTGCTGCCGGTGGGCCCGAGGAGAGGATAGATGCAGGGGATGCGTCCCTCTCCGCGGTAAAGGGCGACCTCCTCGCCATTGTAGCGGATACTCGCCCGTTGTTCGTCAAGCTGGATAGTCACTTCCGCTGTCGCCAGCCCCGCACCAAGGCCGCCCGCCGCCATCATCGTTTGCCAACCGGATTTCATGAGAGAATGACTACCAGATGGCGGATTGAGAGCTATCACCCTTTTCCTCCCCCTTAGCGGTTAGGCGGGAAAAAACCGGAAAGAGCGGCTCGCCAAATTCCCACCGCCCCGCTAAGAGCAGAAAAACAAAAATGACGGAATAAAGACCTGGGGAAACCCTCTCACCACCAAATCACAGCCCCAAAGGCAGCAAAAAGCACACTCATGACAGAATTCGAAGAATTGGTCGACGCGCACTACGAAGCGCTCTACCGCTTTGGCTACTCGCTGGCGAAGACGCCGGAACGAGCCGCCGATCTGGTGCAGCAAACCTTCGTGAAATGGGCTGAGAAAGGGCACCAGCTGAAAGATCGCAGCAAGGCCAAGACTTGGCTTTTCACCACTCTCTACCGGGAGCATCTCTCCCACGCCCGCCGCTCCACCAAGTTTCCCGAGCGCGATTTGGAAGAAGCCGAATTCCAGCTTCCGGCCAACGAAGCCAACGCGGACCGACAGCTCGATGCCAAGCGCGCCGTCGCCCTACTGAGTCAGCTCGACGAGACCTTCCGCGCGCCCCTCACTCTCTTTTTCCTGCAAGAACACAGCTACAAGGAAATCGCGGAAACCCTCGATATCCCCATCGGCACCGTCATGTCGCGTATCTCTCGTGGCAAAAAGCAGTTGCGTGAACTGATGGAAACCGCCGCCGATCCGGAAACCCGCAACATCGTTAATTTTCAACAGAAAGGAGCCCTCTCATAATGGACCAAGATCAAGCCAAACTCATTCTCGCCAGCTTCCGCCCCAATGGGTCCGATTTCCAGGATCCCGCCTTTGCCGAAGCTCTCGCCTTGGCCGCCGAAGACCGGGACTTGGGCCAATGGCTGGCTCAAGAGCGGGCCCGCGACATGGCTTTCGCCGACAGTCTCGCCGAGTTCCCCATTCCGGAGAATTTGCGGGAGAATCTCTTTGCGGCCCTCGCCAATGTGCAAGACCCGCCCGGCTATGACGAGTTCGACCACGAGTTTGCCCAAGTGCTGGGGAATTTGGCCCCGCCCTCCAATCTCCGCAGCGACATCTTGGCCGCCATGGAGGTGGAGCAAAAAGTGACCGCCCTGCCCGCCGCCGCTCCCCTTTCCGAGCTGCCGCACAAGAAAAACACCTGGTTTACTTGGCCCTCTTTTGGGCTCGCCGCTGCTGCCGGGATCGTGGCTGCTCTCGTCTGGACCGGAGGCCTTGCCCCTGACCAGACCACCACCCCCGCAGCCCAGTTGGCCTCCATCACCCCCGACAACGTGCAGGCCCAGGCCATCAACTTCCTCAGCGGTCAGGAGTTCCGCCTCGATCACCGCGCTCCCGAGAAAGAGGCCAATTACCGCTTCCTCACCAGCAAGCAATTGCCCGCCCCCAATATCCTCCCCGCCGGCTTGGAAAACGCCTCCCCACTCGGCTGCAAAATCGTCAACTTCAATGGCAAACCAGCCTCCCTTATCTGCTACCAACAAGCGCCGGATCAACCCGTGGTGCACCTCATCGTGCTGCGCCGGGAAGCGGTCAAGGGTGACCTGCCCGAGCTGGCCAATGCCCGCTTCGCCTGCCGCCAGTGCACCCGCACCGGCTGGTCCATGGCGCAATGGCGAGACGACGATAAAGCCTTCTTCCTCTTAGGCAAAATGGATGTCGATCAACTGGCGACCGTTTTTTAAACAAAGGGAGGCGAGTTCGTCACCACTCGCTCAATTCTCTTCCACAAACTCATCCACCGCCCGGAAATCAATCGTTCCGGCAGCATTCTGGGTGAAAAAAACGTAACTTCGCGTGGTTCGGGTCAACGGCCAACGGGTGCGGCTGAGAGGCTTCTGAGCTCCCTCTTCGCCTTCCTCGGTAAGAGGCACGGAATGAATTTCCACATTCAAGGTCGACTTCCCGTCGCCCAAGCGGGGCTTCAGCAAGGCCTCCGCACCGGGTCCGATGCTGACCTCCCCGTCCCCGAAGTCGCACTCGATCTTCTCCGCCGTCCGGTTGATGAAAAAATAAGTGCCAGGGCGGAAGTCCCCCGGCAAGGAGAGGACGGAACTCTTCATCGGCCGGGCCTCCCCGTCATTGGCGAGATAAAGAAAAACTACGAACTCCTCCCCCTCTTCCGGCAAGGCAATGGAGGTCAGCTCACTGCCATTATTGCGATTTTCGAGGATAAGCTGGCGGGTCCCGACCTTGATAGCCGAGGACACCCCGTGAATATTCAACCGAAAAGGCTCAGATACTTGGCGCCCGTCACTGAGGCGAAATTCCTCCGCCCCCTCCGGTAGCGCCTGCACGACAAATTGCACGGCAAGCGGCTTGCCCCCCGCCAGGGACAAAGAAAGAAAACAGACGAAACCAGCGACGACAGAAAACAGTTTCATATTCTCAAGTAAACTATCACCATCACCTTCTTTCCGTCAATGTCATAAGATGCTGGTGGCTGCCAGAGCTGGCGACACCGGTGTCAGCAAAGCCTCCCGCCGCGATAATTCCATTCAGGACACCCAACCCAATCCGAACCAGTTTGCCTTTTATTCTCAGCAAAATCCAGTAAGGTCTCCGTCCACTTTTCACCATGCTTCCTTGGTTCGCCGACAATCAATTTCCGCTCTTTCTCGCCCCCATGGCCGGAGTCACCGACGTGACCTTCCGCACTATTTGCAAAGAACTCGGCGCCGATGTCATGGTCACCGAATTCGTCTCCGCGGAGGGCATCATGCAGGCCGATCAACGGACGCGGAAATACACCGAATTCACTGACGAGCAACGACCGGTGGGCGTGCAGCTCTTTGGTGCCGACGGCGTGCGCATGGGGGAAGCAGCCAACAAAATCATCGATTGGAAGCGCCCGGACTTCATCGATATCAACTTCGGCTGCCCGGTCAACAAAGTGGTCTCCAAGAATGGCGGCTCGTCTTTACTGAAAGACTGCCCCCTGCTGGCAGCGACCGCGCGCGGCATCGTGAAGGCGGTCGGCCACCGCGTGCCAGTCACTGCCAAGATCCGAGTCGGTTGGGATTTCGACAGCATCAATGCCGAAGAGGTCTGCCGCATCCTGGAAGGGGAAGGCATCCAGAGCATCGCCATCCACGGGCGCACCCGCTCGCAAGGCTATTCCGGCGAAGCCAATTGGGAGGTCATCGATCAAGCTGCGCGGGCGGTGAAGGTGCCGGTCATTGGCAATGGCGACCTAACCAGCGGGGAAGTGATCGCCCGCCGCAAGGAGGAGACGGCAGTTTCCGGACTCATGATCGGTCGCGCCGCCATGCAAACGCCCTGGATTTTCCGCGAAGCCAAGCACTATCTGGCCACCGGAGAAACCCTCCCCCCGCTCTCCGTGGAGGAGCGCTGGCCCCTCATCCTCCGCCACTGCCGCCTCGCCATCCAGTCCGATCGCTACGGTGACGAGCGCCACACCATGATGGCCATGCGCTCGCGCCTGATGGCCTACTGCAAGGGCTTTCCCGGCTCCAAGGCCCTGCGCCGCGCCCTCTCTCAAGTGGAATCAGTCGCTCAGCTCGAAGACCTGGCAGAAAGCCATCTTTCTGGAAAATTTTTCCAAAATTGACTAATTCCTACCGAGTCTGCTTGCCGCCAGTCGCAAAAGGCGTTCTACTGGCGGTATTGTGAAACTACCGAACTGTCTTGCCTTTGTCGCCGGGCTGGTGGGCTCGCTCCTGAGCTCTGCCCAAGAAGCCCACGATTGGGAAAACCAACATGTTTTCCGAGTCAACAAGGAGGCCCCCCGCGCCACCTCCATGCCGTTTCCCAGTGTGGACGAAGCTCTCCAGAAGAAGCGCTTGGAAAGCCCCTACTGCCGGGTCCTCAATGGCGACTGGAAATTCCATTGGGTGAGCGAACCCAGCCAGCGGCCCCGCGACTTTTTCAGCACCGACTTTGACGACAGCAGCTGGAAGACGATTCCCGTGCCTTCCAATGTGGAGCTGCTCGGCTACGGCACCCCCATCTACTGCAATCATCCCTATCCCTTCAAGCCCATACCGCCTGTCGTGATGGCAGAGCCTCCGAAGGATTTCACCACCTACCTAGAACGCAATCCGGTCTCCTCCTACCGCCATCGCTTCACGGTGCCGGAGGCTTGGCAAGGCCGCCACACTTTCCTCACCTTCAATGGAGTCTCCTCCGCTTTTTACCTTTGGATTAACGGGGAAAAAGTGGGCTATTCGCAAGATTCCCGCACGCCAGCGGAATTTGAGATCAGCAAATTCCTGCAACCCGGGGAGAACACCCTCGCGGTGGAGGTCTACCGCTACTCGGACGGCTCCTATCTGGAGTGCCAGGATTTTTGGCGCCTCTCCGGCATCTTCCGCGATGTTTATCTCTGGTCCTCCGCACCCCTGCAACTGCAGGACTCCTTCGTGCGCGGCGGCTTGACGGACGATTATCAGTCGGGAACTCTCTTCTTTTCGCCCACCGTGCGGGACCTCAGTGGAGGCGAGTCCGACTTCACCATTCATGCCGAACTGCGTGATGCCGGGGGCCAGCTCATTGCCGCACCGGTGGTGAAGGGAAAGGCCGGCCAGACCGTCGACTACGAGATCCCCGGTGGCCTGCAAATCAAGCCCTGGTCCGCCGAAGAGCCTAATCTCTACGACTTCACGGTGACCCTGCGCGATGGCCGGGGGCGCGTGATGGACCACTACGCCAGCCGAATGGGATTCTCGCGCAGCGAAATCAAAGACGGTCAACTCCTCGTCAATGGCCAACCCATTCTCATCAAGGGAGTGAACCGCCACGACCATCATCCCGAGCTGGGACACTACCTGACCGAGGAACAGATGCGGGAGGACCTCCTCATCGCCAAGCAAAACAACATCAATGCCATCCGGACCGCCCACTACCCCAACGACCCCCGCTTTTACGAACTCTGCGACGAGTTGGGGCTCTATCTCTGTGCGGAAGCCAACATCGAATCCCACGGCATGGGCTATGGCGAAAAGTCGCTGGCCAAGGACCCGAGCTGGGAAAAAGCCCATCTCGACCGGGTCATCAACATGGTGGAAGCTTTTAAGAACCACCCCTCCATCATCCTCTGGTCCCTCGGCAACGAAGGAGGCGACGGGGTGAACTTCGTGGCCGCCGCCAAGTGGATTAAAGAGAACGAACCCAGCCGCCCGGTTCACTACGAACGCGCGGGCCTGGCTGCCCATGTCGATCTCTACTCGCCCATGTATGCCAGCCACCAGCGCTGCCTGCAGTATTGCCGCAACGAAGAGAAGAAGCCCTTGGCGCAGCAACGCCCGCTCATCCAGTGCGAATATTCCCACGCCATGGGAAATTCCTCGGGCGGGCTGTGGGACTACTGGCAGATCTTTGAGAAAGAGCGCCTCCTGCAAGGGGGCTTCATCTGGGACTACATCGACCAGGGCCTTCTGGAAAGCAAGCCCGCCCCGGCCATCCTGCGCGACCTCTCCAGCCAGAAGAACAATCTCCAGCTCAATGGCTCGGTCGACGAGGAGAAAGGGCTCACGCAAGGTCGGGTGACCCTTCCCCATCACGAACGCTTTAATTTCAAGGGTCCTTTCCTGGTGCGCGCCGAGGTCGTCTCGCACGGCAATAGCGGCCAAAATGCCATCGTCACCAAGGGTGATGACGGCTGGGCCCTCAAGATCAATGCTGCCGGGGAATTGGAATTCTTCATCTACGACCAAGGTTTCCGCACCGTCACCGCCGCCTTGCCAGAGGGCTTTGACAACAAGCGGCACGAAGTCGCCGGAGCCTTTGACGGCGAGGCCTTGCGCCTCTATCTCGATGGGGTCGAGATCGCCTCCCGCCCCTATCAAGGGAGGGTGAACGGCAACCAGAAGCCCGTGGGCATCTCCACCAATGCCGACTTCCCGGACCGCAGCTTTCATGGCGAAATCCGACAAGTCGAAATCGTCGCCCTCGATGAGAAAAAAGCGACGAACACGCTCTTGGGCATCGACTTCACGAAGTTCGAGCGCCAGGGAGAAGCACGCACCTACTACGCCTTCGGTGGCGACTACGGGGACAAGCCCAATGACGACAATTTCTGCTGCAATGGCATCCTCGCCTCCGACCGCACGCCGACTCCCCAGCTGGCAGAGGTCAAATTTTGCTACCAGAATATCGGCATCGAATTCCCCGCTGACGAGACCGTCCGCATCACCAACAAACGTTTCTTCACAGCCTTGCAGGGGGTGGCTTTCCATGTCACATACAGCCTGAACGGCAAAGAGCAATCCCGGCAAGCGCTGGCAGTCCCCCCTCTGGCCCCCGGGGAAAGCCACGAGGCCAAGCTCACTCCCCCGGCCCTTCCCGCCCGCCCCGGTAGCGAACTGGTGGCGACGGTCACCGCCACCCTACAAGAGCCCACTCCCTGGGCGGAAGCTGGCCACCAACTGGCTTGGGGACAGAAAGTCCTCGCCGGGCAAGCGGCAGTGATCCCTCCCCGCCTGACCAGGGACCTTCCCCGCCCGCCGAAAGCGGAGAAAAAGGACGGCCAACTCATCTACGCCACCCGGGGAGTGCGCCTTGCCATTGGCGAGAAAAGCGGCCTCCTGGAGAGCTATCAGACGGAAGGAAAAGAATGGCTCCGGGCCCCCCTGGCGCTGAACTTCTGGCGGGCCCCCACCGATAACGACCGCGCCAACCGCTTCGTCGCCCGCAATGGCATGTGGAAGACGGCAGGCGAGCAGGCCACCGTCACCGCCCTGCGGGAGGAAATCGCCTCGGGTCACACCCGCATCCCCCACACCACCGCGCTGAGTGTCGACTTTGCCCTCCCGGTGGGCGACAGCACGGCCACGGTGAGCTACCAAATCGAAGACACCGGGCGCCTGCACATCGAGACCACCCTTTTCCTGAAGGGCGAGAAGCTGGATGAAATTCCCCGTGCAGGCTTTGTCACCGAGCTTCCAGGCTCCCTCGACCAACTCGCCTGGTATGGACGGGGGCCCGACGAGAGCTACCGCGACCGCCGCCACGGGCAAGCCCTGGGCCTTTACCAACTGCCGGTCAGCGAGGCTTGGTTCCCCTACGTGGAGCCTCAGGAGACGGGCAACCGCTCGGAGGTGCGCTTTGCCAGCCTCACCGATGCCACCGGCCGGGGCTTGACCGTGCGCGGAGTCGGTGAGCCCATCAACCTCACGGCCCGCCCCTTCCGCCCCGCCGACCTCGAAGGCCCGCGCCATCCCTGTGACATCCCGCAGCGAAAAATCACCAGCTTGCTCATCGACCATGCCCAGACGGGCGTGGGCGGAATCAATTCCTGGGGGGCGCAACCGCTGCCCAAGCACAAGCTGAAGGCACAGGGAGAGCTGCAGTGGCGCTTCTGCCTGGAGCCCGCCCGCTAGACGAGCTTTCTGCAATTTTCCCATCCGCGAGGACGTTCTTCAGGCATGAAGTTCGTCCTCGCTTTTTTGTCCCTTGCCCTTCCCCTCTTGGGAAAGCCCAACTTTTTATTCATCCTAACCGACGATCAGAGCCACCACACCATCGCGGCGTTGGGCAATAGCGAGATCAAGACCCCTCATCTCGACAAACTCGCCCGCAGCGGCACCGCCTTCACCAACACCTACAACATGGGGGCTTGGCACGGGGCGGTCTGCGTCGCCTCCCGCAGTATGCTCCTGCACGGACGCACCCTGTGGCAGGCCCAAGCCATCGACAATCCCGAGGACGGCCGGGCCCTCATCGCCAGCGGAGAAACCTGGCCCCAGCTGCTCAAGAATGCCGGCTACGGAACCTACTTTGCCGGCAAATGGCACGTGCCCTTGCCCCCGGAAAAAATCTTCGACCAAGTGCGCCACAAACGGCCCGGGATGCCCAATGACTTCCAGGAAGGATACCAACGCCCGAAGGCCGACGGCTCGGACCCCTGGGATGCCGCCGACCCCCAATGGGAAGGCCACTGGAAGGGCGGCAAGCACTGGAGCGAAGTCCTGGTCGATGATGCCGAGCACTACTTTGCTGAAATCGCCGAACGCGAGGACCCCTTCTTCATGTATCTCGCCTTCGCCGCGCCCCACGATCCCCGGCAAGCGCCTCAGGAGTTCCTCGATCTCTACCCAAGTGAAAAAATCGCCCTTCCCAAGAATTTCCTCCCCACATACCCCTACATGGAAGCCATGGACCTCCTCAACCAGGATGGCCGGCGCCCCCTGCTCCGCGATGAAGACCTCGCGCCCCTCCCCCGCACCCCACATGCCGTGCAAGTGCATCGGCGCGAATACTATGCTGCCATCAGCCATCTCGACGCCCAAGTCGGCCGCATCCTGGCCGCGCTGGAGAAGTCCGGCAAGGCCGAGGACACCGTGATTATCTTCACCTCCGACCACGGGCTGGCCTGTGGCGAACACGGCCTCCTCGGCAAACAAAACATGTATGAGCACAGCCTCAAGGCCCCCTTCCTCATTGCCGGCCCCGGCATTCCGGCCAATGAGCGCCGCCCACAGCTCATCCACCTTCAGGACGCCCTTCCCACCACTCTCCAACTGGCAGGAGTCTCCCTTCCAGACTTCATCGAATTCCAAAGCCTTCTTCCCTATCTGGCCGAGGACGGTGCGCCCTCGGGAAGAGAAAGCTTTGTCGCCGCCTACAAAAACCATCAACGGATGATCCGGGTCGGCGAGGAAAAACTCATCGTCTACCCCACCAGCCAAACGGTGCGCTACTTCGACTTGGCCCGGGATCCTCACGAAATCAACGACCTCGCTCATGAGGAAGCGAAAAAAGAGCGCGTGGCAGAGCTCTTCCAGCGCCTGCGGATGGAGCTGCAAAACTTGGGCGATCCCCTCGATCTCTCCGGGTGGCAGCCGTGAGCGGCAGACCGGCAAGAGAGCCTTTCCGCCCTCGGAAGAGCCGAAGAACACAATCATTTTTTCGGCAAAATCGTTTAATTGTGGATATTAGCCCGAAATCTGCTTCATTTGAGTCGTTATGAGAAAACAATTTGCGCAATGGGCCCTCGCCGGCCTCAGTCTTAGCCTTCCTCTGCAAGCCCTCAGTCCAGGGGATAGCGTGGCTCTGGAAGCCGTCTCCAGTGCGGATTTCATTCAAGGAGAAGCACCGGGCGAATGGAAAGAGGGCGAGGTCTACATCTTCGAGTGCTGGGCCACTTGGTGCGGCCCTTGCATCGCCGCCATTCCCCATGTCGACGAACTGTTCGACACCTTCCACGAAGAGGGGCTCCACATCTACGGCATGAATGTGTGGGAAGAGGGAAAAGAAAAAGTCAGCGGCTTCGTCGAGAAGAAGGGTGACGGCATGTCCTACCCGGTGGCCTACGTGGGTCGCGGGGGGGCCTTTGAGGAGAGCTGGCTGAAAGCCGCTGGAGTGACCGGCATCCCGCATGCCTTTGTGGTGAAAAATGGCAAACTGCTTTTCACCACCCACCCTGCCAGCCTGCACGAAGACACCATCAAGGGTCTGCTCGCCGGCGGAGACGAGGAAACCGCAGTGATTGAAAAGGTGCTCCAGGAACAAAAGAACAAGGAGCTGGTCACCGAGAAAATCAAAGCCTTCCGCCTTGCCAGCAAGGATAACGATTTGGCCGCCATGCAAGCCGCTTACGATGCGATCGCGGAGCTTTCCCCGGGTGCCCCTTACTTGCCGAGCTTCCAACTCGACCTGAAAATCGCGGCAGAGGATTGGTCCGCCGCCGCCGAGCTGCTCGCCAATATGGACGAAGCAGCAGGCAGCATGGTCGCTCGCCAGCTGGCCTTCCAATACGACGATCCCGAAGGCGAAGTCATTCCCGACAGCCTTCGCAAGGCCATTTTGCAAAAAGTGCAGGCCGCGAAAGCACCCCACTTCTACGACGGCCCCATCACCGCCCGCCTGCAGTGGCTGCTGGGCGACAAGGAGCTGGCCAAGGAAACGGCGACCGGAATCACCAGCGACAAAGTGCCTGCAGGAGTGATCGAAGACTTCGCGGGAAGCTTCGCGACCGACACTCCCCACTCTTTGCAAGACTTCAGCAAAGCGCTCAACTTGGCCATGAGAGAGCAACAGGCCCAGAAAGCCGCCGAACAATAAGCGGTCTCAAAACCACTTTCTCCACCAACCCCGGGACAACCTCCCGGGGTTTTTTTGTGTCTTTACGCCTTGCCGCAATCTTTCTTGAAGAAAAGCCCCCTTCTGCCAGTTTGAAACATGTGAAATTTCGCTTATTGGGCTTTTTCCTGCTAGGGCTGGGCACCGGGGTCCTCTTTCTCAAATTCCGCCCGACTCCAGCCCCCTCGGACCCCCGTCTTCCGAACATTCCCCCGGCGGCCAGCACCAGCCTTCCTCCCACGCCAGTAGTCAACGAGCCACCTCCCCCTCTTTCGCTGGGAGGCTCGATGGGAGGAAGCACCATTGGTGGCAGCTCCAGCACGTCACCCCCGACCCCAGCTCTCCTGCCAAGCGCGGAACAACTCGCCCAAGTGACCGATTTCACTGCCCGGGTAAGGGAAGGCCATCTCGCTGCGGACGAGATTCACCGTCAGTTCGAGGAACTCTTTCCGCACATGAAGCCCTTAGGCTCGCCCGTCCAGTTCAATGCGGAAGGAATGGATGCTTTCCAAGCAGTCTGCGAAAGAGACATCTCCCTCGCTTTGGAACTCCTCAAGACCCATCTCATTTATGAAGAGAACCTTGAGGACCACACCCAAAAAAGTCGCCACGTGATCAGAGTGGGCCCCACTTTCTATCAGAAGGCAGCCGAGAATTCCCCCGAACTCTTCCTCGCAGCCATCAAGGCCACTACGCAGAACCAGAATCGGGAGTCTGTCGCCGTCGACTATCCCCCCTCTTTTGACTTCGCCAGCGTCCATCGTGAGCTCAAAGCCTTTTACCAACAGTCGGAAAACTCCCCCACCCTCTTGCAAAAAGGACCGCAACCTGCCGATCTTTACGAAGACTGGGCCCAGCGAGACCCGGAAGCAGTTCTCGCCCTCCTGCAACAAGCCCAGGAGCAAGACGAAGACCCCGCGCGGTATCGGGGATGGGATCTGGCCGCCTACTACCGCGGCGTGAGCAAGGAGGAAAAGGAAGCAGCCGCCGGGGGACGAATTCTCGGCCATCTCTGGCGCGAGCAAACCCTCAGTCGAGAGTCTATCGCTGCCGTCCTCGCCGAATCCCTCACTCCCGAGCTCCTCACCGGCTTTGCCGAAACCAGTGGCCTTCTCGCTCCTACAAAACCATGAAAATTATCGTTTCCTCCGCCCTCGCTTTCACCGCCGGCTTTGGCCTCATCCTCCCCTTCCAATCGGGAGTCGCCAAAGCAGCCAACTCTCCAAGCAAGCACGATACCAAATCAGCACCGCCCGGGCACGCGAGCAAGAGTCAGCCTGAAAACCGCCCTGAGACAGCATCGAAAGCTTATATCTCTGAGGCCGATCGGGAGGAAGCCCTCGCTCCCTTTCTAGCAGCTATCGCCAGTGACGATTGGAGCCGGGATGAAATACAAACCCAATTTGCCAAGCACCTCGATTTCATTCTCGTCCAAGAAAGCTCTGCCTCGCCAATCGCCTTTTCCTCCCCCGGGGAGGAGGTCTTCACCGCTCTTTGCCAGAAGGACATCGCCCTTGTCATCGAATTGGTGCCAGCCTTCCTGCGCTATCCGGCCACCACACACACGGCGGCTGGCGAAACCCTCGTCGACCACTGTGTAGCCCTGCCCACGCACTATCTCGACGTTGCCGCCCAAGACTCGGAGGCCACCTTCCTCCAAGCCCTCAAGGCCAGCCGCACCCACCGCTCTTTCCACTCCAGTCAAGCCGTGGACATGCCTGCGAATTTCGATTACCGCCTCGTAGCGGATGAGATGCACGCCTGGTTGGAGACTCATCCTCAGGAGCATTTCAGCGCCATGCCCTTCGACCTCTTTCTCAACTGGGGGATGAGCGACTTTGCGGGCGCAGTGGCTTGGTTGCAGGCCCGGCCGGAGCGGGATGAAGCCCGCTACCCAGAATGGAGCTTCGCTGCCGCTTTCCGGGGTTATCGCGGAGACCACACCCTGCGCCGCCCCCATTATCAAAAGCCCTCTGCGGAAGAAATAGGAACCGCTCTCGGACAATACTGGCATCAGTCCGACCTTGATGCGCAGGATCTCCTCGCCGCCCTGCGCACCAACCTGACCCCGGAATTGCTGGCAGCCTTCGTCCGGGCAAGTGCACAGTAGCCAAACGGCCCTATTCCAAACCCGGGACGGGAACCAAAAAAAACGCCCCGGTTTCCCGAGGCGTCTTTGTGGTAAAAGTTGTTAACGCGGCAAGCTTCAGTTGTCGTCGCTGGGGCTCCATTCCTCCGAATCGGAAGACGAAGAGGCGAGGTTGAAGGCCTGCTCCAGACCCACCAGGTCGCCGGCCGGACGCAGGGTTTCGAAGCTGGCGCTTTCTTTCTCCAACTGGTCTTCGGTGTAAGCCACAGCCTTGATAGAGAGACCAACGCGGCGCTCGATCTTGTCCACCTTGATGACGCGGGCTTCCACTTCGTCGCCGACCTTGATGACGTCCTTGACGCGCTCCACGTGCTCCTCGCTGAGCTGCGAGATGTGGATGAGGCCGTCGATGTCGCCGTCGAGGCTGACGAAGGCGCCAAAGCTGGCGATCTTCGCAACAGTGCCTTTGACGATGTCGCCCACCTTGAACTTGCTGTCGATGTCGGACCAAGGGTCGCTGTCGAGCTGCTTCATGCCCATGGACACGCGCTGGTTCTCCTTGTCGATGCTGAGAACAACCGCTTCCACTTCGTCGCCCTTCTTGAGGATTTCGGAAGGATGGTTGATCTTGCGGGTCCAGGAGAGGTCGGAGACGTGAATCATCCCGTCGATGCCTTCCTCGAGGCCCATGAAGGCGCCGTAGGCAGTGAGGTTGCGAATCTCGCCCTTGACCTGCTTGCCAATGGGGTAGCGGGCTTCGATCTCGTCCCAAGGATTGGGCTCGAGCTGGCGGACACCGAGAGAAATCTTCTGCTCTTCCTCGCTGATGCCGAGAACGACCGCCTTGAGCTCCTGGTCGAGCTCGAGCACGTCGCTGGGACGGGTGATGCGCTTGACCCAGGAGAGCTCGGAAACGTGCACGAGGCCTTCCACTCCTTTTTCCAGCTCCACGAAAGCGCCGTAGGGAAGAAGCTTGGTGACCTTGCCAGACACTTCGCTGCCGATGGGGAACTTGCCCTGAATGTCTTCCCAGGGGTTGTCGGTCATCTGCTTGAGCCCGAGGGAAACACGCTCTTTTTCGCGGTCCACTTCGAGAATCTGCACCTCGATTTCCTGCCCGATGCGAAGGAGCTCGGAGGGATGCGCGATGCGGCCCCAGCTCATGTCGGTGATGTGGAGCAAACCATCCATGCCCTCGAGGTCCACGAAAGCACCGAAATCGGTGAGGTTCTTGACTTGGCCAGTGACCTTGTCGCCCACGGCCACAGTCTGGAGGAACTTCTGGCGGCGCTCGGAGCGCTCGGCCTCGATGACCTCGCGGCGGGAAAGAACGATGTTCTTGCGGTCGTCGTTGACCTTGACGATTTTGAATTCGTAGATGTTGCCCACGTATTCGGTGAGGTCCTTGGGCGGAATGATGTCCACCTGGGAGCCGGGCAGGAAGGCTTCCACCCCGACGTTGACCATGAGGCCACCTTTGACGGCAGCTTTGACTTTGCCTCGCACGAGACCGCCATCTTCGTAAACGGCGACAATCTTGTCCCAGTTCTGCTTGTGGGCGGCCTTCTCTTTGGAGAGGACGATCATGCCTTCATCGTCTTCGAGCTTCTCCAACAAAATTTCGACTTCGTCGCCGACTTCGATTTCTTCATCCTCGAATTCCTGCACGGGGACGACGCCCTCCGATTTGTATCCGATATCGACGATCACGACCTGGGGGCGGATGTCGAGGATGGTTCCATTCACGATGGAGCCTTCGCGGAATTCGCGAAACTCCTGATCAATAAGAGCCGACAACTCCTCGTTGTCGACGGGTGCGAGTTCTGCACTCATGTTCTGTTTCTGTAGGTTAAGGTTAGGTTCCTTGGTTCACTTTCTATCCGGCAACTGCCCCTGTCACAGGTCGATCTACCGGGGCTCCAACCGATCGACTGCCCGAATAAAAAAAATCCGCCGCACTGAGAGCACGCTCGAAGGGAGTCGAACCCCTAACCTCCTGATCCGTAGTCAGGCGCTCTATCCAATTGAGCTACGAGCGCATTCTCAGCGCGGCGGGAGGCGGAGAATAAGGATTCCCCCACCGGTGTCAAGCTCGCACCAAAAGAAATTTCACTTTTTTCTCCCGCCGTCGGCCCGTCCTCCCGGCGAAGGACTGGACCTCAGATACTAAACGCTGTCGTTGGTGGCCTTGATGTCACTCAAGGCGGCGATGAAGTCCCCGAGAATCTCACTCGGCACCATGATGGTGTCCCGGTTCCCGCCCACGTCTTCGGTGATCTTCACCACTCGCCCGCGCGCGTTCTCTTTCAGATCCAAGAAAAAGGTCTTCCGATCCGCCAAAATCTTTTCCGTATGCAACAAGTTACTCTCCACGATTCTCTCCCTAGGTTACAACGGGAAGCATGCCTCCCTCAGCGGAGAGGTCAAGATTGGAGTTACCGCAAGCAAAGCGATGGACAATTGTCCTGCTCCTCCCGGCCCCATGAAGCCCATCCAGAGAGGACGCCGCACCACCCCCTTCTCCCAAGTGCAGGCCCGCTCTCGCGGTGAGCACAAACCCCAATTCTCCCTGAATCATCATCATGAAAATGCGGTATCATCCACTTATTTAACACCCTTTCCAGCAAACCCGCTAACAAACCTAAAAAAAGAGAAATTACCCTTTGCTCTAACAATAATATTTCTCTAAGAAAAAGATAACCATGAAAAAGAAGTCGATTCGGCGCTGGGAACTGGCGAATCATACTCTTCACTTAGTGATAGTCACTGTTTCTTTATCATTCATCTCCTGCAAGGAGCAACCATCCACTCCCGACTACTGGGACAAAAGTAGTGAAGACGTCATTAAGGAATTGCGTTCCGAAGTCGACGAGGACGAGGCAGTGGATGAAGCGCTGGGAGGGAAAACCCTGCGTGGCACCCCGGTCTACCCTCGCTCTCCGGAAGACTTTCCCGCCGAGCCCCGCGATCTCTTCTATCTGATGGACCAGGTGGCACACGCCGATGGCGAGATCAAGCCCCTGGACTTCGATGCCAATGGCAACGGCCAGGTGGAGGACGTTAGCGAAGGAGCGATGGCGCAAAGAGAACGCGATGCCGTGCGGGGCCGCAATACCTGGCTGCTCTGGGGTGCGGGCAACGAGGCCTTCTGGGGCTGGTTGCAGGAGCAAGGCTATGGCTTGGAGGATTTCCTCGTCCTCATGGATTCCAAGGCGCGTAGCTCTCGTTTTCGGGACAAGGGAATCATCAACCAGCCCGGCTTCGTCACCGCCGGAGAGGACGACAAACTGTTTGAACTGTTGGGATTGCGCATTGACCAAGCCACCCCCGAAGCCCTTCTCCTGCCTCCCCAGGATCCAGCCGCGGGCCAAGGGGCTCGGAGTCTGGTGCAAACTCACGACGCGCAAGGCCGCCCCCTCCCCGAACCGGTGAGCGTGCCCACACCCACCGGAACCTACCGCGACGCGAATAATGACTATGACTTCTCGGACTGGAACCGCCTGCTCTTTGAGCCGGGAGACAAGGACCTGGCCCGGCAGGTCATCGAGGCCCTCCCCAAGGACGGAGTCGATTACTCGGTCTACGGCTTTCCTAGTGGAATATTCGGACTCCGTCTCGTGCTCAATCCAGATTTCTTTGGCAACACCAAGGCCGCCGCCGAGGCGCGGAAATACTGGCAAAGACAAGTCACCGCCAATCGTAATCTGAGCGACGGTGAGAACTACTACGGCAACAGGAAAATCCAGATGGATCCCCATCTCATCCGTCCTTTCCGTCCCAGCATGTCTTGTGGCTTTTGCCATATTGGTGCCCACCCTCTCCTCCCGCCCCTCGATCCGGAGAATCCCCGCTGGGAAAACTTATCTTCTATCATTGGCAGTCAACATTGGAAACCCCAGAGAAACTTTGCCAATTCAGTTGACGGAAAAAACTTTCTCTATCACTTCCTGAATAGTCAACCTCCAGGCACGATAGATACCTCGTTAGTTAGCACCGATCATCTAAATAACACAAATGTCATCAATGCTATCTACGATGTGCCCAGCCGCATTGAACGCTCCCTGACGAAGCCGCCGGAGAAGCAGGCTGGGGCCAATTTGCTCTTCTACGGTCGTTCTGCCGACGAATCTCCCCTCGAGGCTCCCTGCCCCATGGTGCTCTTCCCTGGCGAAGACAGCGTTGGCACCGAGCCCGCGCTGGCCCGGGTCTATCTCAATATCGGGATGTTTTCCGAACAGTGGGAAAAAGTGGACAATCCCGTGATCGGCTTCAAACCCCAGCGTCCTTTCTCGGTAGCCACCTCGCGGCGGAACTCCGTTTATTGGATGACCAACGAGAAATATCGCGTGCCCTATTTGGCGCGATTCTTTCTCTTGGGCGGCCCCGACGGGGAGGGAAATCCTTCGCCCGTGCCAAAAAGCACCGCAGCCATGAAGCTGGCGGACGCCTTAAAACACCACGAAACCACAGGCAAATCCCTGGCTGAACAAGCTCCCTGGCAGGAGGAAAACACCCGCTTGGAGAAATGGAAAAGCACTCAGGCAACCGGCAACGTCTCCGCCGGGAGAGAGGTTTTCCTCAATAATTGCGCCCTCTGCCACTCCAGCAAGCAACCCCCTGGATTCCACCTTGAATTTACACCAAACTGGGCCGACAAGCCGGCTCCCGAGGAGGGGAAAGAGCCCACCTATCACCTGCCGTCCTCCTTTGCTGACTGGGAGGCCTTCCGCCGAAGTCCTGCGATGGCCGATTACCAGCGGCGCATCCACGCCCTGGCAGGCGATGCTCCAGCGGAGGGCCCCGATCCCTTCCTCGAGAATAATTTCCTTTCCAATGAACTCCGCATTCCCGTCACCCTGGTGGGAACCAATGCCGCCCGGGCACTGGCCACCAATGCCACCCGGGGCTCGGTGTGGGCCGACTACTCGTCGGAGACTTTCAAGGAATTGCCTTCGGTGGGAGAAATCCGTTATTTCAATATTGCGAAGAAGGAAGCGCCCGATTCCTACGGAAACAATGACTCCTTCTCCCCGCCTGCCGGAGGTGGGGGTCCCGGCTACTATCGCCCTCCTTCCCTGATTTCCCTCTGGGCCACCGCTCCCTATTTCCACAACAACGCCCTAGGAATCTACAACCACGATCCGAGCATCTCCGGGCGGCTGGCCGCCTTCGAGGACGGCATTGATCGCCTTCTGAACCAAAGCGAGCGCGCCCGGAGCTACCAGGCCGAATATGAATTGGACCCCAAGGGCTTCCGCTTTGGCGATCTCCGCCGCGCGGGGGCGGGCTCTCTCGCCGCCAAGGATCCGGGAATGATTTACCGTACTCCTCAGGCGACTCATTTCACCTTCGCCGCGCCCTTCATTCCCCAGCTGGTGAGAGGGGTCACCTCGCCCTTCGTGCACAAGCTGCTTTCCCTCATAATCTGGATTGTCCTCTTCGTTCTCTTCCTGTGGGGAGCCCGGGCGGGGAGGGCCCGCCATCTCGGCATTCTCCTCACCGTTCTCGGTCTGGTGGGAGCAGTGGCGGGCCTCTTGCTGGGTATCGTGGGCTGGGTGACCGTCCTCTTTTTCCTCCTTCTGGCAGGGGCGGGGGTTTGGCTCCTCCTCACCGGTCGGGATTTGGGCAAACCGGTGCGCTACACCTTCCTCGGCCTAGCGCTGGCCAGCCTGGTCCTCGGCACCCTGGCCAATCGCTTTCTCAATGGCAAAGGAAGCGACCTCGAGATTGGGCCCATTCCCAAAGGCACTCCCGTCAGCCTCCTGATGAATATGGATCCTGAGAAAAAGGACAAGCTCCCTGCCGCCGTCCTTGGTCTGGTGCGGGCCATGGCCGCCACGGAGGACGATATGAGCGATGAGGAAGCATGGAGAATTTTCCAAGAAAAAGCAGCTCCCGCCCTGATCGAAGCCAGCAAGTGCCCCGACTTCGTGCTCGATCGCGGCCATTGGTTCGGCGAGGAGCTGACTGATGGAGAGAAGGAGGACTTGAAGGCTTTCCTGCGAACCCTGTGAGGAAACAAGAGCATGAGCAACAACGACTCAACAGCCGCCGAGCCCTCCTTTGACTACATCATCGTCGGTTCCGGTGCCGGGGGCGGTCCCCTCGCCGCCCGCCTCGCCCTCGCCGGGCGCCGCGTGCTCCTTCTGGAAGCCGGGGACAACCCGACCAGCGAAAAATCAGTGGCCTTCCCCCATGCCGAAGCGGGGGAAATCCATCGCGCTCCCGGCTATCATGCCGCTTCCACCGAAGAACGGGAGATGAGCTGGCAGTTCTCGGTGCGCCACTTCGCAGACGACGAGCAGCAGGCAAAGGACGAGAAATACAATCAGCTGCAAAAGGGCTTTCGCGATCCGGCCGATCCAGAACACATCGTGTCCTTCCCTCCCCGGGAAGATTGGCTGGATCAGGCTCAGGACCAGGAGCGCCGGGGCGGCATCTTCTACCCCCGCTGTGCCTCTCTGGGAGGCTGCACCTCCCACCACGCCATGATCGTGGTGGCTCCCAATGATCGGGATTGGAATGAAATCGCCGATCTGACGGGAGACGAGACCTGGCGGGCAGAGCGCATGCAGGGGTATTTTGCCAAAATGGAGCGCTGCCTCTACCGCCACCGTTACCGGAACTTCCTGGCCAGCCGCCTACCCCTCCTAGTCAAGCTGTCGGAGAAGGCTTTCCGCTGGCTCGATCCCCGCTCCCTCCTCAACCGGGGTGGCCATGGCTCCGATGGCTGGCAACCCACCAGCTTCATCGAACCCACTTTGGTCGAAAATATCACCAAGGCCGACAAGAGCTTCTTCAATGTCCTGAAGACTGCGGTGACGAGCACTCTGGACCATCGCGGCCCCGCCCTCGCGATGCTGAAACGAGCACTTGTGCGCTTCAACTTCGCCACCTACCTGGACCCCAACGATCCGGACAATCGACGCCAACGCCCGGAAGGAGTCTACCTCATTCCCACCGGAATCGAGAGCGAAGCGGGCATGAAGGACGGCAAACCGCTCCTCAAAGGGGAACGGGTAGGGGTGCGGGAGTTCATCCTCAACACTCAGGAAAAGTGCCCCGACCGCTTGGAAATCCGCACCGGTGTGCACGTCGAGCGCGTGCTTTTCCGGGAAGGAGACGACGGCATCCCCATCGCCTGTGGCGTCTCCTATCGCAAGGGAAAGCACCAGTATGACGCCTGCACCGAGACCAAAAAGGGGGGGAAACGGGTAGAAGTCCGGGCCCGGCGAGAAGTCATTCTCTCCGCGGGGGCCTTCAACACCCCCCAGCTACTCATGCTAAGCGGAATTGGCGACCGCAAAGTGGTGGCGGAAGCCCGTCAACGCTCGGCCAATGATCGCTTCGCGAAGGACGACTTTGGCTTTCTCACCTTCGTGGACCAGAAAGAGGGAGAGAAAAAAAGGGAGCGCTTCGTTCATCTTCCCGGCGTCGGGCGCAATCTGCAGGACCGCTACGAAGTCAGTCTGGTCAGTGAAGTGGCGCAGGACTTCACCACCCTCGACGGAGTTTCCTTTGCGCCCGGTGATCCGGCGGACCCGGCCCGCAAAAGCTATCTGGAAAATCGCAGCGGACTTTATGCCACCAATGGAGGCGCGATCGCGGTCTTGCGCAAAAGTCCCGCCGCGTGGCGAGAAAACCGGGCCGAACCGGATATTTTCGCCTTTGGGGCCCCGGCGGCCTTTCGCGGCTACTATTGGGGATGGTCGCGAGAGCTTCTCCGGCCCACTTTGGGGGCGGCCAAAGAGCAAAGAAACCTCTGGTCGTGGATCATCCTGAAGGCCTACACCCACAATGAACAAGGAGGGGTCAAGCTCTGGAACCTCGACCCCGCCAGGCAGCCAGCCATTTGCTTTGATTCCTTCAACCACCAGTTTCTGAAAGACGCCCCCCAGAAGGGCCGCGATCCCCGTCTCACCCAGCGGGCCGCCAAGCAAGTGGAAGACGATCTGGAAGCCCTTACCGAGGCAATTGCCTTCTTCCGCCAGGTCAACCGCAACTGCGGCTCCTCCTTTCGACGGGAGATCCAACCCGGGAGCGATCTGCCCGACCATTCCGAAGAACTTTCCCTCTGGGCCAAGTCCCAGGCCTGGGGGCACCACTGCTCCTGCACCTGCCGCATCGGCGCGGACAAATGGCAAAAAGACCCGGACCAGCTCACCGATCGCCATGCCGTCCTCGACAGCCAGTTCCGCGTCCACGGGGTGCGTGGACTGCGCGTGGTGGACGCCTCCGTCTTTCCCCGGATTCCCGGCTACTTCATCGTCGCGCCCGTCTTTATGGTGAGTGAAAAGGCCGCCGACACCATCCTCGCTGACGAAAAGCGGGAGGATTTTCCCGCCGAATTCTGCCGCGCGGAAGCCCAAGCCATCGCCGAGCGCCGCCGGGTGGCCCGCCTGCCGCAAGCGGCCGACACCCCGGCGAATGGCCTCCCGGCCGACACTCTGGGGCTGGCCCTTTCCGGTGGCGGGGTGCGCAGCGCCACCTTCAGCCTCGGCTTTCTCCAAGCCCTGGCGGAAAAGAATCTGCTCCGCCGGGTGGACTACCTCAGCACAGTCTCCGGCGGCGGCTATGCCGGAGGCTTCCTCGGCCGCCTCTTCACCCGTCCGCAAGTGACCAATGCTCCCCCGGATAGCAGCGAAGCGGCCGACCCTGTGGGCAAAGTGCAGGATCTCCTGCGGGAAAATCATTCCGCCCCCATTTCCTGGCTCCGCTCGCAGGCCGATTACATTCTGGGGGGAGGCTCCCGCAACCTGATGCTGCACGCCGCCATCCTGTGGCGGAATCTCTTTACGGTCTACTTCCTCCTCGGTTCCGTGGCCTTTCTTTTCTCCTCTCTCATTGCCTACCTCTCGCTGGCTCTGCCCGACACTTTGGCCCCTGCCTCCTTCACCCTGGGGGGAGAGACGGTGAACCCCAGCCCCCTCTTTTTCTTCCCCATCTTCCTCCTGATCGCTGGCGTCATTCCTCTCTCCCTGGGTTACTGGCTGACCCCCGGCCCCCAGAGCTACCGCCCCCTTTCTCCCCTCCCCCTGGCAGCCACCCTCGTGCTCCTCATCGCCAGCCTGTTCTTGCTCGGCACCGGTCAAGTTTTGCTGGGCGGGCTCGCCTTCGTCATCCTCCTCCTGAGCTGGCTGGGGCAGGAGCTCGCCCGGGTCCAATCCCGGGCAGGCTCTCCTCCCGGCACGGAATGGACCGATTTTCAAGCCGGGGGGGCAGATTCCATTTTGATTCGCAACCGCATCACCGCCTGGTTGGGAACAGCCCTCACCCTCTTCGTCGCCACCATTCTGATCGCCACGCTCGACACCGCCGCCCGTCACTACACCTGCTCGTTTGGCGACTTTCTCACCACTCTGGGGGCCCTGCTCATGACCGCCCCCGCCCTTTCCTTCCTCAGCCACCTAGCCAACAAAGTCTCTTCGGGCCCGGCCCAAGGGATGGGGTGGAATCTCGAGACCACGGTCAAAGTCCTCGCCCTTCCGCTCCTCGCTCTTCTTCTCTTCATCGTTCACGTCGGCACCCATTCCCTGCTCCACTGCCATCGCGCCTGGTTTCTCCTCATCGTGCTCACCGCCTTTGGCTTCGCGCTCGCCTTCGGCTACGCCTTTGAGGTCCTCAATCGCTCCTCTTTCCACAAGTCCTATGCCGCCCGGCTCATCCGCACCTATCTGGGAGCGACCAATGCCCGGCGGGTCTTCGGAGCCGGCGGCTCGGGAGGAGAAAATATCAAGTTGGCAGATGGCGATGACGACCTCCCCTTTGACCAGTATCATCCCGAGAAAGCCGGAGGCCCCCTCCACCTAATCAATGTCTGCATCAACGAGACCGTCGACAATGCCTCCGATCGCTCCATTCTCGACCGCAAGGCCCTGCCCATGGCTCTGGGACCCGCCGGCGTCTCGGTGGGGCGGAAGTATTTCGCCCAATGGGCCGCACCAGACCCCCACCGCCGCTGGCAAAAATTCTTCCGCCGCCTCCACGGACACGATGGCCCCGAACGACGCCATGAAAGAAACGGGAAAGAGCGCAATGCCCTGAAAGCGATCCCTCTCCTCGGCGACCCCCACAACTTCCACGTCCTCGGCACCCGCCAGGGAGAAGCAGCCAACGCCGAGCCCCTCTCGCTGGGAACTTGGATGGCCATCTCGGGCGCGGCCTTCAGCACCGGAATGGGCCGCCGGACCAGCCCCTTGCTCTCCCTCTTCTTCGGCCTCGTCAATTTCCGCCTTGGCTATTGGTGGGACTCCGGCATCTGGGCCAACGAGCGCCCCAACCGCTATCCGGAGAATATCTTCCGTAAACTCTCCAGCCTGCCCGTGCGCTTGTTCAAAGTGCAGAGCCTGCTCCTCGCCGAGTGGCGGGGCCGCTTCCACGGAGCCTCCCGCTGGTTCTGGCACCTCAGCGACGGGGGGCACTTCGAGGTGACCGGTGCTTACGAGCTGGTCCGCCGCCGCGTGCCTTACATCATCCTGGTCGATGCGGGGGAGGACCCCAAGTACCGCAACAATGACCTGGCCCTTCTTGAACGCCGGGTCCGCGTCGACTTCGGAGCCCAGATTCAGTGGGTGCCCCAGCCCCAGTCGGCCGCGTTTTTCGGCGACTCGCAAGAGAAGGCCTGGAATGATATCGTCACCGCTGCGAACGACATGCGCCCCCCCGATGCCACAACAGCACCGGATTCGGAGACCTTGCGAGAAAGCGCCCACCAGGCCCGAGCCCACTTCGGCTCTTGGATCGACGCTCGCTATCTCGGCTCACTGGACCAGCTCACCCGGGATTTCAAGGGCAATGGCCCCCACGCCGCTCTGGCCCGCATCACCTATGAACACGGTCCCGGCGATCAGGATAGCCCGGAGCGACAGGTGAGCTGGCTCTTGCTCATCAAGCCCAGCCTGAATCGCGAGCTCTCGGGCGACATTCTCAACTACGCCAGCAATTGGCCCCACTTCCCCCAAGACTCCACCCTGGACCAATCCTTCGATAGCGCCCAATGGGAGAGCTACCGCGCCTTGGGTCAACAAATTGGAAATCGGGTACTGCGCGATTTGAACAACGGACCGGAGCCAGCGACCGATCACGACTAGGCACGCCATGAAGCTCCCGTTCTTCCACCTTCCCGGCCTAGTCCTGCTGCTCTCCGGGGCCCTCTCCCTTCCTCTGGCGAGCTCTGATCACGCCGACCCCCTCGTCATCAACCCCCTGAAACCTGCCCAGGATGGGGAAGCCCGCTTGACCGATCTTTACGTTTTCAGCGACTCCAGCCATCCCCCCGGGGCTCTCGTCCTCATTCTCGGGGTTTTCCCCGGTTTGGGCCCGCCCCAAGAGGCTCTGCCTCTCGACTTCGACAATCTGGAGTATCGCCTCGCCCTCGATCTGAATCGGGGAGGGACTCTCGGCCTGCGCCACGATAAGGCCATGATGCAGCAGCGCTACGGGGGCCACTTCGACCACCCCGAACAGATTGCCGCCGACATTGCCTTTGATTTCACCTTCGATGAACAAGGAAAAATTGCCCGCTTTGAAGTCACCGGACTCTCGACAGGCAAGGCCCTCACCGAGGGAGACTTTGTGCCCGGGCGCATCAATGTGGCTTCCGGTCTCTTCGACGATCCCTTCCTCCTTCCCCGCTTCGAGCGACACAACGTGGTCGCCGCCATCATCAGCCTCCCGCTCAATACCCTGGACGACGCTCAGGAGGTCATCGTCTGGGGGGAAGCCTGGCGCAAGGGCCGCAAGGTCGAGCATGTCGGGCGGGCCCAGCGCACCCAGCTACCCCGCTTCGAGCTCCTCAACACCCTGCCACCCTCGCAACACGTGCGGGAAATCCTCCGCCGTCACGAGCAACCAACCCTGGAAGAGGACTTTCGGCGCACCTTCCTCTCCCCACTCTTCGCCCATCGCCCCTACGACGCCGCCCCCGACGTCGTCATCTTCCGCCTGCCGACGGGCCCGGGTCAAAGGGCTCGCTTCCCCAATGGCCGCGCGCTGAATGATGACGTGCTCCTCCCCTTGGCCATCCAAGGCGACGGGCAATTGCTGGAAGTCGCCAAGACCGACGATCCCCACTACGATGCGGCCCGGGGAAATGACAAACCCTTCCTCGCGGCATTCCCCTATCTCGCGCCCCCGTGGACTGGTCCTGCTCTCTCCCATCACCCGGCCCGGGTCCCCTCCCCCCGCCCGGACCTCACCCCGGCCAATTGGCGCAAAGTGGCCTTCCCCCTTCTAGCCCTGCTTCTCGCTCTCGGCCTCGTCACCCCCAAGCTCTGGGCCCGCTCCCGCCTCCTCCCCGCCCAACTCGGCCTGCTCTTCCTCGCCGGAGCGCCCGCCCTCACCCTTCTGGCAGGAGCCGCTTCGTTTGCTCCCAGCCTCAAGCTCGCTCTCCTCCTCCTCACCCTCGTGCTCACCACTCTCGCCGCCGCCTCTTTCTTCTTTTTTATCGCTTGGAAGGGGGGAGAATTCCACGCACGCCAGGCTGCGAACCCCTCCAGGGGAGGACAGGCTTTCGACTACGAAGACCGCCAGGCCACTCCCCTCTCCTGCGAGGAAACCTGGCAAAAGCTCTCCGCCGAGCCCTATCAGGAGCTCCCCCTTCACCAGCTTTCCTTTCGGCGCCTTCTGTGGGGCACGCTCACCCGCCACCCCCTCTTCGACTACCTCGCCGCCCAGCGGCGCATCCTCCACTCGCAAGCCCCCTTCCGCGCCACCGGCCAGGGTTACCCCAAACTCATCAACGCCAATGGCATTTGCCTAAAGGGAACTTGGCAAATCGCCGAAAACAAAGACAACCCCTACCAAGGCCTGCTCGCCCCCGGCACCAACTTCCCCCTCCTCGCCCGTCTTTCCTCCTTCACTGCCGAGACCAAGAATGGACACCCCCGTTCGCTGGGACTCGCCTGCCAACTTTTCCCCCGGGAAAATGAGCACGACAAAGTCCACACACTTCTTCTCCACGAAGATTTTGGCGGCCTGCACGCCCCCAGCATCATCGGTAGCCACCTCAGCAATTCGCCCCCGGCCACTCTCCGTCTGTCACGCCAAAGCCTGCCCCTCCTTCTTCTCACTCTCATCACCTACCCCTTCCAAAGCCGGAGCCCCTGGACCCGCCCCCTTCACGTTCTCACCTCAGGAGCCGGAGAGCCCCGTTTCCTGCAAGTGGTCCTGCAGGGAAGCCCCCCCACCACCGACTCGCAGGAGAGCGACTTTCGCGAGGAAATCCTCCGCCGCTTTGCCAACGAGAAAACGCTCGAACCACTCTCCGGCGAAATCTGGGTTTCCGACCAAGGGGCTCGCAAAGGCCTCTCCGGCCAACTCTCCGGAACCGAATGGCACCGCATCGGCACCATTCTCTTCCACGCCGCCGTCGCTTCTGCAGCAGGCGATCGCCAGTGGCATTTTTCCCACCACCTCCCGCACTCCAGCAACCACCCAGCCACCGACTCATGAAATCTCTCCTCCTTCTTCTCACCCTCACTCCACTCATGTTCTCCTGCCACTCCCTCACTCCTGCGGAAAAACGCTTCCAGAACGCCCTGCAACAAATCGATCCCGTCTCGGAGCCCTTGGCCCAAAAAACCGAGATCATCGACATTCACACCCACACTTTCAACTCCCGCTACCTCCCCCTGCGCGGGATTCTCTTGGGCAAACGCGACCTCTTCCCCCCCTTTTCCTGGCTCATCTCCGACTGCTGCGCCATTCATCTGGCCGATGCCATCAGCCGCCTCACCCGCGAGGGACCACTCGCAGGCGAAGCCGCCTCCCAGCCAGCAATCACACCCGAACTGCTCCGCCAGGAAGGCCAGCCCGGCTTTCTCTGTGGTATCCTCATCGGGCTCATCGAAAAAGGAATCCAAGCCGGGGCCTGGGACCCCGGAGTCGACTTTGACACCCGTTTGGCAAGCATCACTGCCGTCGCCGACCAAATGAATCCCCTCGAGCGCACCGCCATTCGCACCGCAGGAAAGATGATGGGATTTGAGGAACTGCTCACCCATCATTCCGGACCCACCAGCGATCAAGCCCTGGTCCGCTTCCTCTGGCTGCTGACCCAGAGCGACAGCGATATGGTGCCCATCTTCCGCCAATTGCACGGAGACCAGGGCGCCCGCATCACCCTCGTCTCCCACGCCATGGATCTGGGCCCCGTCTATGCTCAACAGCGCGAAGAAGGCCGCTTCTACGACTTCGTCACAGAGCAACTGCCCCGCCTCCGGGCACAAGCCGCCCGGGAAAAGGGCCGCATGCTCTGGTTCGTCGCCTACAACCCCTTCCGCGATCACACCGAAGGCGGCCAACCCGGCTCGGCCCTGCGCATCGTCCGGGAGGCGGTGGAAAAATACGGTGCCAGCGGGGTCAAAATCTACCCCCCTTCCGGCTACCGGCCCGCGGCCAACGACATTCCCCGCAAACCCCGCCCCCTCTTCACCCGCCATCCGGGTGCCCAGTGGGAAAATCGTTTCGGCTCCCTCGATGCCGCAGAGCTCAACCGACGCCTGGCCGAAGTGCTGGACTGGTGCCTCGAGAATGACGTGCCCGTTTTCACCCACGCCGGCCATGGCGAGTTCGAGGCCAGGAAGGGCTACGGCGAACACCACTCCCACCCCAAATGGTGGCGGGCTTACCTGGAAAGCAAGACTCCCTCCGGCAAAAGTCGCTCCGGCTTGCGGCTCTGCCTCGGCCACGCCGGCGGCGAAGAATTCTGGTTGGGGAAAAAGAACTACTCCAACTGGGGCCAGGAGACTCTCGCCCTCTGCCGCGAGTTTCCGCACGTCTACTGCGAGATCACCATCAATTCCTTTGTGGTCGAACCCAAGGACCAGGCTCGCTTTGGCCACCGGCTGACGAACCTGCTCCAAGAGGAAACCGAGCATAAGAACCACTTCGGCGACAAGCTGCTCTATGGCACCGATTGGTTCCTCCCCGACGGCGCTCATCCCGCCGCCGCCCTCCGGGCCACCCAAGCGGTCTTTCTAACCGATGGCCTCCGCCCTTTTTACCAGCGCTACTTCTTCGAGAATTCCCGTCGTTTCCTCAAAATCCACCCCGCCCGGTAGCGAGAGCCAACGATCTTCATAAAGACTCTTTCGCAAACATGGTGAGCAAGGTTTCCCCTTAAAAAGAGCTGGTTTCCCCTCCCCAACTTACCCAAGCTCGCCCCCGCCATGTTGCTGCCCTACCTCCGCCAACTCCTTGCCCAGGGCGAGACCCACCTCGCGGTCACCCCCGAGGCCCGGGCGGTATTGCGCAAACTCTACAAACAAGAACTCACCCTCGGCCCCGATGGCCCCAGTGAGAGGAAAGCCCCCGACCTGGCGAAGCAAGCTCCTTCGTCTGAAGAGCTTCCTCGCTTGGATCGCCCGGCCAAAAAGGCGACCCCATCCCCCTCCCCGGCAGCAGGTAACGAACCAGCACCTCGACCAGTCCCCCAAGGCTCCAGTCCTGCCGAAAAGCTCGCCTCCCTCCAGTCTCTAGCCGCCCACTGGCCCCCCTTCCGCGAGCTGGGTTCCTTCCGCAAGCACCTGGTCTTCGGCAGCGGCAAGGTCACCGCCGACCTCATGCTGGTGGGCGACGCACCCGGCCACCACGACGAGCAAAAAGGCCATCCCTTCGCCGGCCCCGCAGGCGAGAAACTGGACGCCATTCTCAAAGCGATGAAACTCTCGCGGGAGGACGTCTACCTGACCAACCTCTGCAAATACCGGCCCGCCATGCCAGGGCAAACCACCAACAACCGCCCTCCCCGCCGGGAGGAAGTCCACCTTTCCCTCCCTTTTCTCGCTGCCGAAATCGCCATCGTGCAACCAAAAGCCATCGTCGCCCTCGGCGCGGCCTCCGCGCAAGGCCTCCTCAACCGCACGGACAGTTTTGATGACCTCCGCGGATCTTGGCACCAAGTCGAAGGGGTGCCCACCCGCGTCACCCACCACCCCTCCTTCCTCCTTCTCAATGATGCCGATGCTTTGCAAGAGAAGCGAAAAATCTGGGAAGAGCTCCTCGTAGTGATGGAAAAGCTTTCCTTGCCCATCTCCGAGAAGCAACGAGGATACTTTTTACCAAAACAATGATGAAAACACTCGCTCTCACCCTCTTCCTCGCCGTTCCGGCCTTGGCCGACCATCACGGAGAAAAAGCCGCTCTCCCCGCCGGCCTGCCCGCCCAACTCGATACCGCAAAGCTAGAGGAATCCGGCTTCACCGCTCTCTTCGATGGCAAAACCCTCGATGGTTGGCGCAAAACCGGCGGCACAGCCGAGTATGAAGTGAAAGACGGAGCTATCCGAGGCTTCGGGCAAAATGTAAAAGGCAATACCTTCCTCCGCACCAATGAGGTCTTCGGCGATTTCATTTACGTCTTCCAATTCAAATTCATCGACAAAGACGGCAACTCCGGCTGCATGTTCCGCGGCATTCACAAAGGTGACGATCCCGATGGCCGGGTGATGGGCTATCAATGCGAGCACGACAACTGGAAAAACGGCGCACGTTCCTGGACCGCGGGCATCTTTGACGAAGCACGTCGTGGCTGGCTCGATCCCCATAAAGACGCCCCCGAAGAAGTGAAAGCCGCCTTCACCGAGCAAGGTGAGAAAGTCTTCAAATGGGACGACTGGAACACCATCGTCATCAAATGCGAGGGGAATCACCTGCAGACTTGGCTCAACGGCGAAAAACGTGCCGATTACACCGACACCAACGACGAGCACACCACCCTCGAAGGCTTCATCGCCCTCCAGGTCCACAGTGGAAAATCCGGTGACATTCTCTGGAAAAACCTCTATCTGAAAGAACTCTAAGAGAACCCCCGTTCCCCTTCCAACGAACCCCGGCACGAGACCTTCGTCCGGGGTTTTTTCTTGTCCAGATATCTGGACTCTTCCCCGGATCACAAAAAAACGGCCCCGAACCCAGTCGGAGCCGTCTTCTGGAAAAATTCAAACGAATGAAACAGTCTTAGAAGCTGAAGCTGACGGAAACACCACCGTAGATGCCGTCGAAGTCTTCAACACCGATACGGTCCACATTGTAGCCGTCGGCACCGTTGTAAGCCACGTAGGGAGAAACAGTGATGTTCTCGCTAGCAGCGTAGTCAAAGGAGAGAGCCGCATTGTAGCTGTTGTAGTGATCGCCACCGTCCGCATCGACAGTGAAACCCCAAGTAAGGCCCAAAGAAGCGCTCAGCTTGTCGCTGATGTCGTAACCGTAGGAAGCGCTCAGCTCACCCCAAGCAGGATTGGCATCGGTGTCGCCATCGACAACCCAGTAGAGAGTGGCACCAAGGTCAACGCCGTAGAAGGCAGCACCAAGAGAACCGTAAGCTTCGGTGTTGTCAGCATCGATAGTGTCGTCGAATTCGTAGTGGATGAAGCCGAGAGCAGCAGTGAAGTAGCTGAAGTCCTTGGAAACTTCACCATAGATGTTCAGCTCGTCATTCGCTTCGTTGTCAGAAGGATTGGCATACCAGACACCCGCGCTCCAATCGAGTCCGCAATCGCAGGAACCAGCAACGTCGAGGCCATACTCATACATGTTGTCGCCAAGATCCTGACCACGCCACACGTAGGTGGAATTGTAGCCAACGTGGAAGTCTGTTTCGATCTCCGAAT
>NZ_JAENIO010000069.1 GCF_016595415.1 Roseibacillus ishigakijimensis | reverse complement strand
GAACCGACCCTCGGCACCTCGTGGTTGGTAGGAACAGTGACATTGCCTGTCGACTGGAGGTCTCCCTGCTCGTTGTGCAGTCCCAAGCGCACGCTGCGCTTCTGGTTATGTCCTGTGACCACAAAGGTAGCCGTCTCGTAGAACTTATACTTCAGCTGGCTGCCTCCGCTGTTGGGTCGCCCGGGTGTGTAGGCCGCACGGATGTCTTTGAAGACGACTCCTTCTTTGTTCAGCGAACGAAGGTCGTGGTAGGTCTCATACTTGTCTTCTGGGGCGATGGCGGTGCTGACCCATTGCAAGGCGGTCAGGTTGGTGGGGACTAGCTGGATCAACAGCGTGTGTCGCTCGAGGTAGCCTCGCGGACGGAGGTCCTCGCCATTGGCCTCCAGGAGGTCGAAGACGTGCAGAACGTCGCCCACCGCCTCTCCGTCTAGGAGGAAATCTCCGGGCAGCTGAGAGGCCGCCTGGTGGATGGTCGCAGACAATCCGACCACAAGTCCCCGGCGATTGATGCCGATGATCTCGTTGCCGGTCTTGCGCACCATCAGGCGTCGACCATCGAACTTTTCCTGCAAACAGTGGGTCGACCCGAGAAGCAGGTCATGAAGTTCCGTGTCGGCGATCGGATTGAGAAGCTGACAGCGGATGCCCGTGTCTTCCTCTTGGAAAGCCGTGAACCGGTATTCGGCGCTTTCCTCTCCGGGCTGATAGCCTTTGCTCTCTTTCGTCCGCACGAGCTTCGCAAAGAGTTTCGTGGCCTCGTCATGGGAAACCGCACGTGGAGTCTTGGTCCCGGTCTTCAGGGTGGAACCGCGACGACCATAGGCGAAATTGACGGTGAAGCCTTCTTCGACCTTGTCGAGCGAGACCTGATAGACTTTGTCCGAATGGCCCTCGCGGTAAGAGAGAGTCACGGCCTCCATTCTTTCTTGCTTGGCTTTCATGTGTATTCAGTTGGCAAGGGCTCGGGCTTGGGGTGACTGCACCTGCACCGTGGGACGCATGGGCATGACCACACAGAACCCGCCCCGGGCGTTGCGCACTACCAGTGGACTCAAGGCGTCGCCAAAGTGAAGCACCGCTCCCACGTGCAAGGCCGTGGCCAGGAACTTGGGTTCCAGTTGCAAGACTGGCACGGGTCCCTCGACTCGTGCGGGCACCTCGACGGTTGCCACTGCTTTGCCGCTTCGGCCATGAACCAGCTCCAAGGAATGAGTGGTCGTTGCACGCAAGCTCACGGTGCACTCGCTTCCCTTGAGTCCCGTCAGCCAACGACGCACTGAGCGTTGTTCGGTTGGCGCGAGCGATACGGTCGCCTGCGAGTTTGCGGGGACAACTTGCTGCCACTTGGGAAAGTTTCCTTCCAAGGTCGAGCTGGTGAGCTGCACGGTTTCGCTGTGAAAACGAATCTGCTGGGCCCGGGCCTTTCCTAAGACCGTAACGGTAAGGTCCCGGGAGGTGAAGTGCCGGTGAGCGAGCACCTTGACTGCCGCCGAGGGGAGGACAAATTCCGCTGACATCGGCACAACGGCTGGGGTCGCGGCCAGACGCTTGCCATCGGTCGCCACCAGCATTCCGCCTTTTTCCGGCGAAAAGAAGACCCCGTTAAGGGTTTTGCGGGCGGAGTCGGTGGAGGCGGCGGGAGCAACCCTGGCAAGATCTTCCAGAGTCTTGGCCGGAATCAGGGTCGTGGGGCCCTCGAGTTCCGGGAGAGGCGGGAATTCGGAGGTCGACAAGGTGGGGTAGAGGGCATCGAGAGCCATCCCCCCTTGGATGCTGCCGAGGGCCAGGCCGGGACCCTCGTCGGTAGTTTGAGGGCCCATCTCTATCAAGCTATCGCCATCGGCTTTCATTGCAGCGCGGAAGGCTTCCGGAGGCAGGAGAAAGGCCATGGGCTCCTTGGTAGGATGGACCAGCTTGATCCGGGCAGTGAGCCGGATATTGAGAGTGGCCACAGTCAGAAAAGCGTGCCTCTTGTCAGCGCGCACCTCCACATGGTTCAGCACGGGAAGCTTGCTCGCGGCAAAAGGCAAACGCTTGCAAAGTTTACCCGCATCCTGAAAGGCGTGGGCTTCGATGGTTAGAGTATTCATTCTAGTAATAAGTTTCTGGTTAGTAGGTTTGTATTGGAAAGGTGGGAGGGCGCTTGTGCGCTGACCTCCCGGAGAAAAAAAGACCGCCGGGGAGAGAGCTGGTTCTCGTCAGCTCTCTCCACACGGCGGTGTTGTTACCCTGGTGTTCGGACTCACGCTGGGCGCGTCGGGTGGTCCGGTGGGTGAGGGAGAACTCGCACGAGTCCTCCGGCATGTTCGGCCCTCAGTTGGAAAGGGCGATACGACGGGTTCCGGCTGCGGTCCGGTCGTCCGGCTCGGGGCCTTGCGAAGCCTCCCGAGCTCGGCCTTTGGCCCATTGTCGCAGGGAGGCGATGCGCGCCTCCATCAGTTTGGCCAAGGGAACGGTATGGGCCATGGCGGCCATCAGGTCCTGTTCTGTTGGCTCGCGTCCCGCAGCGAACGCAAGGTGCAAAGCATCGACTGTCACGGCTTCGATTTCCGCTCCCGTGAATTGGTCGCTCAGGGTGGCGAGCGCTTCGGTATTGAAGTCCTCGGGCTTTCTCCCGTGACGCTCAATGACGATGTTCCAGATTTGTTGGCGCTCCTCTGATCCCGGCAGGTCGACGAAGAACATTTCATCAAAGCGGCCCTTACGCAGGAACTCCGGAGGAAGCTGGGAGATGTCATTGGCCGTTGCCACCACGAAGACCGGTTTCTCTTTCTCCTGCATCCAACTCAAGAAAGAGCCGAAGACCCGGGAGGAGGTTCCCCCATCGGTGGAGCCACTGGATTGACTTCCAGAGAAGCCCTTTTCGATTTCGTCAATCCAGAGAACACAAGGGGCAATGGCCTCAGAGGTGGCGATGACACTACGAAGGTTCGCTTCACTCTGTCCCACCACGCCGCCAAAGACGCGCCCCATGTCCAGCCGGAGCAGAGGAAGGCCAAAGGCTCCTGCGGTCGCTTTTGCCGTGAGACTCTTCCCCGTTCCCGGGAGGCCTACAATGAGCAGGCCCTTGGGAGCGGGTAGGCCGTAGTCCCGAGCCCGGCTGTGGAAAGCCCCCGCGCGCCCCTGTAGCCATTCCTTGAGTTGGCATAAGCCGCCGATATCATCGAGTCCGGTGGTTGCGGGAACCACTTCCAAGAGACCATTGCGTTTGAGCGTATTTGCTTTCTCCCGGGCGATGGTAATGGGGTCGATACCCTGGTTCTCGATGATGGAAAGAGCAAAGGCGTTTTCGGCTTCGGTCGTGGTCATTCCCAAAGCACTTTGCAGAGCGGCTTCCCTCTTTGGCCGGGTCAGGCGTTTGAGTTGGGCGGACTTGACGATGCCATCAAACACCGCGCCTAGTTCGGTGACCGTGGGCAAGTGATAGTCGATTAGGGTGACCTCGTGTTCCAGCTCTGGAGGCAACTTCAGGCGGCATCCGATGAGAAGCAGGGTATGGCCCTTGCTTTTGGCTAGGCGGAGGGTGTCCTTGAGACGACGAACCAGTTGCGGATCGCTTTGTTCAAGGTAGAGCTGCAGGTCGCGGAGCAGGACCACCAAAGGGATGGCGTCGTTGTTGAATGGAGTCGTGAGAAGCTCCAAGAGTTCCAGTGGGTCCGGGCACGGCGTCACCCGGCCTTCTTGGATATCGACGAGCCCTTCGGTGGAGGACCAGGCAAGGATTTTGCGTTCGAGGTCCCGGCAGACGGCCGCGACCTCGGCTTCGACACGGGCTTCCTCGGGGCTGACGATGGCCAGTCCCGGATAGCCCGCTTGGAGGTAAGTTGTGAGGTTCATGGGTTTGAGGGGTGAATGATTTGTTGATCAAAGGCGGATGTGCCGGCCTGCAGATGCTCGTGCTCCCACCGAACGCACTCGTCGCGCGAAGGGTGGGAGAAGAGCCGCTGCCCGGTGCGGGCGTCGAGGGTGTCCCATTGCTGGTTTTCGCGGTTGAAGATGATCTCGCTGGCTCGGACGACTGAAAGTCGTCCGAGGGATGCGAGGTCGATCTTCTCCGTGTAGAGGCAGCGGATGGGACCGCTCGGGCTGAAGCGGAGAGTGTGCTTCATGGTCTAGCCTTCCCCTCCGAGCTGTTGAGGGTTATGGAGCCTCTGCTCGCGTTTCCAAAAGAAAGGCTTGCGGGTCCGGGTCTTGGCTTTGCCGAGGGCGTTCTCAATGGCCTTGGTTGCCGCTTCGCAACCCCTTCCATTGAAGCCCTCCGCTTCGACCGTAATCTCACCCGCAGGCGAGACCGTGACTTGGATAGAGCGGCTCACAGGGAACCTCCTTCCAAGGTGAGCAGGATGGAGCCATCGGCTTCCACCCTGCGAGTGGTGCGAAGCCCACGCTTGCGGGCCTCGCGCAGGGTCTTGGCTACGCCGTAGCCCTGCAACAGCCGCCCGTAACCGGGACCAACTTCCTTGGCGACGTGACCGTCCCACCAATCGGTGGTCAAGCCATAGCTGCCGTCTTTCGCTTCCGAAGGCTCGACTGCGATGTCATAGGGGCCTTTCAGTTTGATGACGTGTGGAGCCTTGCGCACAAGGCCGCCGTAACCTCGGCAATCCGCGCGAGGCTGGAGTTCGAGATCGAGTTCGGCGCAAGCATCTTGCAGCGCGTCTAGGTCTCGAATCTGAGTTTGAATGGTCGTGAAGTGACTCATTATCTTTTAGTTTGCTGAGTTAGGGGTTGAATGCACGAAGGGCGGCCCCGTTATCGGAGCCGCCCTTCGTGAGAGTTGTTGTTTGGGTATTGGGAAAACGGACTCAAGCCACTGATGCCAGTCGGCGGGAGCCCATTTGCCCGAAGCGCGAAAGAACATCGCGCGCATCGCTTTCGGCGAGTTGCACAGCATTCTGACGCAATCGGGCCAGTCCGTCGGTGAGGTCGCTCATGGCTCCGCTATCCCTCCGGTAATCCTCGGCACTGCGGCTGAGGAGGTCGCGCCGGAATCGTTCCAGCGTGGCTTCCAGCTCTTCATCACCCGCAAAGTTGAGACTGCGGAAGTTGTCGATAAAGCTCGTGAGCCGATTGAGAGTGCGTTGGTGAACGCCATGTTCCGAGCCGTCGATCGTCGCGAGAACATCACTCGCCAGCCGAGCGGTTTCTGTCCGTAGAGAGGCCACGCTTTCTTGGATAAAGCGATTCAGGTCAGCCTGCAGTCTCCGCGAAGCCTCCTCTGCAATGCGCCGCCGGTCTTCCGAGGCTGCCATTTGTTCGACGCCTTCCGCCACCTCCAATCGAATGTGATCGGGAGCCGCGACTTGGAAGAGCCGGGTCTCAAACGCGAAACGCTTGGCGATTTCTCCCGCCGGGGGGAAGGACTGCTCGATGGTGGAAATGAGCCGCTCGGCACTGCCATTGAGGTGCAAAGCGGCCTCGCGCCACTCGTTCATGGCCTCGTCCCTTAGCGGGGCATAGCCTGCCACAAAGTCGAGGGTGGCATTGCGGAACTCTTCCCGCAGGGTTTCTAGCCGATCCGTGAGTTCTCCTAGCCGGGGATTGGGCACAAAGCGCCCGATGCCACCGAGGAAGGGAAAGCTCGCACTCTCAACCAAGGCATGGGTGCGGGACTCAATGAGTGCGAATGCCGAGAGAGCTTCACGTGGAATGAGCCGCTTGTGTCCCAGCTGAATGAGCCGGTCCGAGACATGGCTGGGATCGAGACCGAGGTCTTCGGGGTTGAGCCGCTTGCAACCGCGCCAGTAACGAACGGAGGTAGAAGCCAAAACTCCCCGCCGACAAACGGCCTCGAGGAGGTTCTGGTTTTGATGGGTATTCATGATATTAATTTTTGATTGGTTAGAATAGTATGCGATTGATAATGAAAAAGCGCCCGCCGGTATCGAACCAACGGGCGCTTGGGGGTGAACGGGTGGAGCGACGCTAATTGGGCAGCCACTCCGCGCATTCCGTGCGATACGAGCACCAACTGCAGGCCATTCCCGGTTGGGGATGGAACCGTTCGTTGGCGATGCCAGTCACTGCGATTTCCAGCAGGGCCGTCACCCGGCGCTTGCGGTGTTCGTCTGCGGGCGG
>NZ_JAENIO010000068.1 GCF_016595415.1 Roseibacillus ishigakijimensis | reverse complement strand
TGCCAGCCGGCGTGCCAGCGCTGGTCTTTGCCGCCGGAGTTGGCGACGCGGCGGGCCATCACGGTCTTGGCAGCTTGCGAGAACTCCACTGCGGCAGCGGAAAGTGGCCCGCGCATCGCTGCGGATTGACTGCAGGCAGTGATCAATTACCATAACCGGAAAGGAGGCACCCCTTGATTTCTCGCTGCGGATTGACTGCAGGCAGTGATCAATTACCATCTTCGCAATAACGACAAAGTTCGTTCGCAAGCTGCGGATTGACTGCAGGCAGTGATCAATTACCATTTGGTGATGACTATTTCGTCCCACATACGAGCTGCGGATTGACTGCAGGCAGTGATCAATTACCATAAAACTTAAAAACTAAAGGAGAAGTGACTTGCTGCGGATTGACTGCAGGCAGTGATCAATTACCATTTCTTGTTCCCGGTCACTGTTCATGTGGTCGCTGCGGATTGACTGCAGGCAGTGATCAATTACCATATTGTCTTCGGCGACAATGACGAGATTGATGCTGCGGATTGACTGCAGGCAGTGATCAATTACCATTATCGAGCGCAAGGCCATCATCCGCCGCGAGCTGCGGATTGACTGCAGGCAGTGATCAATTACCATCCATGTCCGGGCCAGCATCGCCCCATACATGCTGCGGATTGACTGCAGGCAGTGATCAATTACCATTTCGTCGGAAAGACGCTCGCGATGTTGTCCGCTGCGGATTGACTGCAGGCAGTGATCAATTACCATCTTGAGACTACTGGCCGTATCGGCGCAACGCTGCGGATTGACTGCAGGCAGTGATCAATTACCATAATTGATCCCAACTGGTTCTTTGGTCACCCGCTGCGGATTGACTGCAGGCAGTGATCAATTACCATACGTAGTGTCAAATTCGACTTCCCACAACGGCTGCGGATTGACTGCAGGCAGTGATCAATTACCATATAGTTTCATTTTAATGCGTCTTTCGTTTGGCTGCGGATTGACTGCAGGCAGTGATCAATTACCATGATGCGGCACTTCTCCGCTCCGCTTTCCTCGCTGCGGATTGACTGCAGGCAGTGATCAATTACCATCAACGCGCATCAGGTGTTCCCTTCTCTCGAGCTGCGGATTGACTGCAGGCAGTGATCAATTACCATTCTGCGATTGCGGGGCCCGCTCTTTTTGTTGCTGCGGATTGACTGCAGGCAGTGATCAATTACCATAAAGGTTTCCTTCAAAAAGAACGAGAAAGAGCTGCGGATTGACTGCAGGCAGTGATCAATTACCATCGCGGGGGAAGTTCCCCTCGTGGCCTGCGGGCTGCGGATTGACTGCAGGCAGTGATCAATTACCATCTATGTGGTTGACGGCAGACAGGAGCCTGCGCTGCGGATTGACTGCAGGCAGTGATCAATTACCATAAAAGACAAGCAATGAAGAACCTGTATTGTGCTGCGGATTGACTGCAGGCAGTGATCAATTACCATCCGACCGAGCTTCTTGTGCTTGGCCGAATAGCTGCGGATTGACTGCAGGCAGTGATCAATTACCATCGGACTCACACGGCACCGCTTCACCGGGACGCTGCGGATTGACTGCAGGCAGTGATCAATTACCATTATCGGATTAGACGGGAGCCGCTGTCAGCGGCTGCGGATTGACTGCAGGCAGTGATCAATTACCATCGGGCATGGTGACAATGCCGCCACCACCAAGCTGCGGATTGACTGCAGGCAGTGATCAATTACCATGCGACGGGCGTTTTGCTAATTCTGCCGTCAGCTGCGGATTGACTGCAGGCAGTGATCAATTACCATTTATACTTGCCATTTACTTGCCTCTTATTAGCTGCGGATTGACTGCAGGCAGTGATCAATTACCATGCCCTTGAGGGTGTCCATCCGGCCGGTGTCGCTGCGGATTGACTGCAGGCAGTGATCAATTACCATCTTGACCCCGGTTCTGGCTTTAAATAAGTTGGTTCCGGGGTTTTTGGTTAGAACATTTCGAGTTGAGCGGGCTCTTCTTCGGTTCTGATGCGGCGTTTTCCCAGATAGACTTCCATCCGTTCAAATTGTTTGTCGGTGAACTGGCAGACGCGGACTTCGCCGTCGGGAGGCACGCAGTTGCGGATGCGCTTGAGGTGAACCTCGGTGTTTTCCTTGCTGGGGCAGTGCCGATAGTAGACGGAGTATTGCATCATGGAGAAGCCATCTTCAAGGAGGTCTTTGCGAAAGCGCGTGTATTGTTTGCGCGCTTTCGCCGTGTCGGTGGGGAGGTCGAAGAAGACGATGATCCACATGATTCGGTAGCCTGAGAGTTCCATGTTTTAAAAGGGTTCGTCGGGCCATTCCGGTTCGAAGCCTGGCCACTGAAGTTCTGTTTCCTCGCGGGTGAGAAGGCGGTAAAAGCTGTTGATGTAGCGGGGAAGAGTGGCCATGAGGGGGCCGGTTTGGCTGTCGAGGGTGACGGTGTAGGTGAGAAGGTTGAGGAGGACTTTTCGATTTTCGGGTCGCAGGGCCTCTTCTTCTGATGAATCGGTGGCCAGAAGGCACTTTACGGCACAATCGACGAGGGGACGGAGAGGCTCCATGAGGTCGTCGGCAAGGCAGAAGGGGTTGTCACGTTTGTGATGGAAAACCCCGAGCGCGGGTTGGAGTCCGGCGGAGACGAGAGCGCGGGCGGTGGCAGCGCGAATGATGGCGTAGCCGTAGTTGAGGAGGGAGTTGAAGCGGGATTCGCTCTTGGGATCGCGTTTGTCTCCCTGGCGATAGCGCTCCGGGAAGAGAGCGGGCCAATAGATGCGGGCGGCTTGGGCTTCGTGGTTTTCGGTGTCGCCGGATTTGACGGCTTGGGCGAGGGTGAGGAGCTTTTTGCGAAAGGGATCGTCGAGGAGGTGGGCCTGGGCGGTGATTTTGGCGCGTATGATGGCTTTCCAGGCTTGTTTGCGGGCAGGGAGATCGGCCTGGAGCTGGGCCATCATGCGGGGGACGAGTTCGGTGTGGGTGAGGGTGGGAAGGAGAAGCCCGGCGGGGAGATGTTTCTTGTTGCAAATGATCACTACCGCACCCGATTCAAGCAGGGCGTGGAGAAGAGCTGAGGAGAGGGAGATGGCGGGGTGCTGAAGGATGAGGACGCCGATGTCTTCGCAGGCGAAGGTGCGTTCGCCTTCATCATCGGGGAGTTTGATGACGAGTTGCCGGTGGCGCAGGGAAAGGCGAGCGGGCCGCTGGGAGATTTCGAGGGTGTGTTTGATCACGTCTTCATGATGTTAGTTGCATTCGCGAATCTCTCCGTTGGGGAGGATGGTGACTTTGCGGGCGTTAGGGAAGTTTTTCTCAAAGGTGCCGGGCTTGCATGTATAAAATTTCACGTCTCTGGAATCCCGGGCGTCTGTGTGTAGGATGAATTTTGCCTGCTTGGTTGTGCTGGGCATAGTGCTGTATTTAAAAAGTTCATCCTTATCGTCGATTGTCGCCATCATGCTGTCACCGGTACACAAATAAAAAAGAAACTCGGCCTCGGGATGTTCGGGTGGAGGGGTTTTGTCGAAGATGGGTTGGTGGTTTCGTTTGCGGCGGGTAGCTTCGAAGAGGGTGACGGGTTGGAAGTGGCTTTTGCCGTTGCCGAGGGAGAAAATGACGATGTGGTGGGTGTTGCCAGGGATGATGAGTTCATTTTCGTTTTGGTTCGGACGGAGGGGTATGGCGGCTTTGTTGGGGATGAGGAGGCGGACCTTTTTGATGGGGATGCCGGAGGGAAGGGTGACTTTGCCAAGTTCGGCATCTTGAAGCGGATTCTTATTTTCGAGTTTTTTCAGGAGGTCGGCGCGGAGTTTTCTTCCGGGGCCGTCGTCGCCGAGGTTAAGTTGATCAATACCGCTCTTGGTGAGAGTTTCCTTTAATTGAAAGTGTTGTTCGAGTTCTTTGGGAAGCTTTTTCCCGAAGTCGGCTTGGTAGAGGACTTTTTCTTGTTCGAGGTATTGCTGGACGGCTTGGGCGACGGAGAGGTCGCGGATTTTAGCGGTTTCTCCTTCGGTGAGGTCACACAGTTTTTTCCTGCGCACGAGGATGCCGGGTTTTTCGGTGCTGCCGTAGTTGGTTTCCTCGTGGAGGGGGCCGGAGACTTTGCGCTTAGGTCGGTGGGAGACCCAGATGGCGTTGAGGGAGGCGGCGGCATCGAGGCGGAAGGTTTGCCAAGGGGCAGGGAGATTTTCGAGAGTGGGCTTGAGATGGTAGATGCGGATGGGTTTGACGGATTTTTCGTCTTCCTTGTCGAGCCAGCGGCTTTCGTATTTGAGTTGTTTGGAGACTTTCTGGAGGAGGGAACGATCGCAGGCGGCGATGACGATGGCGTCGAGGGCATGGTGGCGGTGGTCGTCCCGATTCTTGAGGTCGAGGAGGTCGTGGCGAAGAAGGTCGTTGAGTTCCCATTGCTTGCGGAGGAGGGCGGTGTGCTTGCCCTTGGTGCAGAAGACGTGGTGCTCTTTGGCGAAAAGAAGAGTGAGGTAGTGGCGGGCGACGCGGGTCATGTAGGCGGTGTCCACGGCATCGCGGTCAGCAAAGCCTTCGGGGATTTTCTCGGCGAGGAGGCGTTTGCGTTTGGGGTAGGGGAGGTGCTGGGCGCGTTGAGTGAGTTCCTCGAATTCAGAGGATTCTTGACCGAGCCATTCGAGGGGGAGGCGGTCGCCTTTTTGGCGGTTTTGTTCTGAGAAGCAGACGACCTTGTTCATGTAGGAGTTGTCATTGGCTCGCCGGGGATAGATGTGGTCGATATCGACATCGCCGCCGAGGAGTTGGTGGACGCTGATGGGGGCGCCGGAGTAGATGCAGGTTTTGTTCTGCTCCAGCCAGAGTCGGTAGAGGGTGATGGCATCGCGGGTGGGGGCGACGCCGTATTTGGTGAGTTCCTTGGCGGCTTCGTCGCGTTCCTTTTTGTGCTGATTGTTTTTCTTGATGTAGTCGTCGCGTTGCTTACCGGACATTTTAAGGTCGCGGGCCATCTCGAGGTGAATGGCGGCGGGTTTGCCGTGCTTGCGGATGATGCCGTTGACGACTTTGCGGAGCTCGTGGAGGGAGCGGAGGACGAGGGGGTTGTTGACGTGGGGAAAGTGTTGGTCGTAGTGGGTGGTGTCGTTGGGGTTGGTGAGCTGGTCGAGGAGGGGGAGGTGTTTGAAGGTTTTTGAGGCGAATTCGTCACGGCGTGGATAACCTGCGAGGTGTCGGGCGGAGTGTTCGTCTTCACCTTTTTTGCCTTGGTAGAGTTTACCCTCGCGCATGAAGGGAAGGAGCTTTTCGAGAGCCTTGACGGAGAGAGCGCAGTAGCCAGTCGGGAGGGAGATTCGGAGGAGGGATTCCATGGCCTTCTCGTTGAGTCCGGGGACGTGTTCGAGGAGGTTGCGGGTTTCCTCGTCGGTGCGCTGGATGACTTTTTTACTTTCGCTTTCGGGGAGGGTGAGGATTTCCACGATGCGATTTTTTTCGTCTTCGTCGAGGGAGTTCCAGAGGGAGGTTCCAAGGGACTTGGCGAGTTTGTTTTCGGTAGCGAGTCCACCGATGTTGTCGCGTTTGTCGGCTTCGAGGTTGAAGGTGATTTGTTTTTCCTCGGGGCTGTCGGGGAGTTTTGCGATTCTCTTTTTCAAACCCTTGAGAGAGGGCTTTTGAGTGGTGGAGAGGTAGTCGATGGCGACTTTCCGTTCTTCGCTGCTGAGTTTTCGTTCGGTGGGTTTTCTGGGGGTGGATTGGTCGAGGAGGCGAAGATTGTTGAGTTCCTGTAGCATGCGAAACTCCTGAAAGCGGCGGTCGGCGATGGGGGCTCGGAGTTCATCTTTTTCGAGTTCGCAATGACCAATGGAGCCGATGGGCCAATAGACGCGGCGCTGGAAGAAGGTGAGGTTTTCGAGGCCGAATTGCTCAAGAAGGGAGAGGGATTTGTCGCGCTTGACGGGCTTGGTGACGGCGGTGGGATTGTCTTGCTGTCCGTGGGTGCCGAAGCGGAGAGCGTCGGAGAGTTCGGGGTGATGCTTGGCCTGAGTTTCCCAGATGAGTGAGAACTCATGGTGTAGCATGGAGCGGCGGATGTGGCGGGCTCGAAGACGGATGATATTGCCGTGTTCGCCGCCTTCTCTGGCGCGGAGGTGGTAGAGGTGGTTGCCGAGGGTTTGGTGATTGGCGGAGTCGATTTCGTCTTGCAGGCGGGAGATGGCTCCGAGCATCCCTTCGAGCTTCTTTTTGTCGTCGCCTTCGGCGGCATCGACTTCGGATTTTCTTAGGGAGAGGAAGCCTCGGCGTTGGTTGAGATGGAGGATGATGCGGGCGAGTTCGGGGAGAGTGATTTTTTCGCTGAGGGCGCGGTGGCGGAGTTCATAGACATCAAGGTTTTCCCATTGTTGGAGTTCCTTTGCGGTGGTGGGAATCCAGCCGAGTTCGGTGAGGAGTTGTCGGATAAGTTGTTTGCGTTTGCTCTTGCGCGAGGCTCGGCGGCGGGCGGTGCGAGCCTTGCGGCGCTTTTGATTGAGGTGGGTATCCTTGCCGGTGCCAAACTTGTCGATACCTGCTGGAAAGATGCGGACGCCGGAGTCGATTTCTTTATCTTCTTTCGAGAGGCAAGCCCAGCCGATGGAAGCCACGCCCATGTCGAGCCCTATTACATAATTTTTCATAAGTTAGACTTTATGAAAAAATAGGGTTGACTTCGAGGAATGGAAAGCTCAATTTCCTCCTCGGTAATTGATCACTGCTTGTTGTTCTTTTCGTAGCAATAGTCAGATTTTGCGGGCCCTGCTCCACGGAGCATCCCGCCTTTTTTGTGTCCGCAGAGAAGGTGCGCTTGGTATCTATTGGGTGCGGTTGAACGGTTCCCCTTACAAGGGTTGGGCGTAGGTGGCGCAGCGGTTTTGCCAGCCGGCGTGCCAGCGCTGGTCTTTGCCGCCGGAGTTGGCGACGCGGCGGGCCATCACG
>NZ_JAENIO010000067.1 GCF_016595415.1 Roseibacillus ishigakijimensis | reverse complement strand
TGCCAGCCGGCGTGCCAGCGCTGGTCTTTGCCGCCGGAGTTGGCGACGCGGCGGGCCATCACGGTCTTGGCAGCTTGCGAGAACTCCACTGCGGCGGCGGGACCGGTGGCGGTTCCCTTCATCTCTTGGAGCACTTGGAGGAGACCCCAGCCCTGGCCGTGGTAGCGCTCGTTGGGGTTGATGCCTTCGCCCTTGAAGTTGACGTAGTCGATGAGGGCGTATTGGCCGCGGGCACTGGTGGCCACGCGTTCGTAGTTGGCCTTGACACGGGCGGCGTCGGGTCCGGCTGCTTGCAGGATCTTCGGGAGAGAGGCGCGGGACTTGGCGATGATGAAGTCGGTTTGCAGAGAGACGTTGTTGGCGAGCCAGGTGCGGAGGGCGGTCATTTCTGCTCCGTGGAAGGCGCGCTGAAAGGCGGCTTTGTTCGGCCAAGGGGCGTCCGCCTGGCGGGCGAGGGCGGGGGGCTGGGCTCCCTGCTGTTGGGCAAAGCGGATGAATTGGGGGAAGGACTCGGTGTAGGGGCCGTTTTGCCCGGCGGGATACCAGATGAAGTGGCCAATGCCGAGGGAGGGGAAGGCCTCGCCATCATTCCAGGCGGTGAGGCCATCGCGCGAGCCTGCCGATTCGTTTTGCCAGATCTTTTGCCCGATTTTGGCCTTTTCGGCTGCGGTCAGGGTGGTCGCCACGGCGGCGGGGGAGCCGGGAGTGGTGATGGCGGGGCCATCGGCGGGGGAGCAGGCGGCGAGGGCCAGGAAGGCGCAGGAGGGGAGGAGGGAAAGGGCTTTCATCCCTGCCAGCTCAACCAATCGCCAGCCGGGAGTCAAGACGGCTTGCGGGGGGAGGGAATGTTGCTAGGCTGCCCGATGATGAAGATTGACTGGACAGCCTTGGGCCGGGAGTTGACGACGTGGAGCTGGTTCGATGCCAGTAAGCTCTTCCTCAGTGCTTTGGTGATCGTGTTGGTGACGAAGGTGCAGGTGGTCAATGACAAGCTCTCGGCCTTGCTCATTGCCCTGCCGCTTACATCTTTGCTGGCGATGTTGTGGATGAATGGGGAGAAGCAGGGAAATGAGCGTATCGCCAATCATGCCGAGGGCACTTTTTGGTTTGTGCTGCCGACTTTGCCCATGTTTCTAGTGTTGCCGTGGATGCTGCGTCGGGGTTGGAGTTTTGGCTGGTCTTTGGCGGCGAATTGCCTTCTGACGGCCGTTCTCTTTTGGGTCATGGTTTTCGTGCTGCGCAAAGTGGGCATGAAAGTGATCTAAGGAGGCATTACAATTTCTAGAGAGGTTTCTCCTGGCTTTGCCTTGTCGCCGGGCTCTCTCCTGATAGGCAAAGGGGGACATGAAAACTTATCTTCTCCCTCTCGCCCTTTCTTGTGCGCAATTGTCACTTTCGGCGGAAGAGGCGACCTTCGGCCGCTATCTTCCCAAAGATTGCGCGGTTTACTTTGAAGCCTATCACGATGGTGGCTTTCTGCAGGAAGGGTTGCTGCCACTCGTCTTTGAGCAAAGGGATCTGGCTTTGGAGATGGCCGAGGAGAGGTTTGGTGAAGAGATTCCAAACCCGCAGGGGGGGGAGGAAGAAATCTTGAAAGCGGCGGGTGAGGCGGGCAATCACTTCGTCTTCGCGCTGGGCGGGGAGGGCAATCAGTTTGCGGGGGAGCTGGGCAAGGTCTATCACGAATTTTCCGGGCTTATGGCCGGGCTTCAGTTCGAGGTTCTGCTCAATCTGGCGGAGGCTTGGCAGGAGGAGGGGGAAGTGTCCGCCGAGGCGATGGCCGGACTAAGTGATGCCGATGCGATTTTCGAGAATCTGGATCAGGAGCAGCTGGGGGTCTTTCTGGACTCCCTCGTGGAGGAGGAGCGTTTGGCCATCCCCTCCGTCTATCTGGCGGTCAAGCCGACCGCTACCGGGATGGCGGAGGCTTGGACGACCTTGAACCAAGCTTTGCAGGATCATGCCGGGGAGTCGCCTTACCAAATCGTGGAGGAGGATGGGAAATGGCCCCGGAGGGGAATGACCTTCCTCGGTCAGCAGACCGCGGGGCGCGAATTGGAGGAGTGGTGGCAGGAAGCCGGTGCCGGGGAGCGAGGACCCCTGGATGAGAAACGCTTCCAGGCGTTGAAAGCCGCGCTGGACGAGATGGCGTTTACCGTTTTGTGGGCCCAGGTGGATGATTGGCTGGTCTTTTATGCGGGCAATGGTCCGGGCGGCTTCGAATTGGTGGAGTCTTCTGCGGACTCGTTGGCTGCGGATGGGAAGCTTGCCGATTTGGTTGCCCTGAGTGGGGAAGCCGAGAGTTGGATGCGCTGGCGGGTTTCGGAGGAATTTCTGCAATCGGTGCCCCATTGGCTCAATGATGCCCCTTCGGTGCGAGCCCAGGCTCAGGTGGTGACCCGGCACCCGGAGCTGGAGAACGGGAAGGTGATGAGTGATGGTCTCTACGAGGTGGCCAAGATGCGTAGTTTACTTTCCCGCCGCGAGGTGGAGTCGGCTTGGTCGGGTATCGGCTGGCTGGAGGATGGGCTCCGCATCGAGACGGTGGGAGGGATGCGCAAGCCCGGGCTCGATTATGAGGCCGAGTGGTCTCTGCAGGGAGGCGCCGGGGCGGCTGGAAGCTTTTTGCAAGCCCATTGGGTGGGTGAAGAGGGACGGCTGGATTGGCAATGGCAGCAGGGGGAGGCCCTGCTCAAGGTGTTGGAGGGAGCGCTCGGTGAGTGGTTTCCCTCGGAGATGATGCTCTCCCGGGAGCTGATGAGCGAGAGCTTGCCTGCCTGGTTGACCGAGTTGGCGGCGGCGGGAAGGGAGCTGGAATTCGAAGGTCTCGGCCGGGAGCAGGTCCTTGCCATGGACTTGGAGGGCGAGATGCCACAACTCCCGGATCTGAGCCCCGAGATGTTGAAGGAGGGCCGCATTCCCCGGCTACTCTGGGCGCGCTCGGTTGCTGACCGGGCGAAGGTGTCGGCAGCGGGAGCAGCCATGAAGCGGGCGACTGAAAAGTTTTTGACCCGGGTGGGGGAGGAGATGGGTGAGACCGTGCCCTTCCCCGGCTTCATGACCAGTGAGGATGAGGGCTTGGACAGCAATTTCCTTTTGCTCCCGTTTTCCAATGAGGACTTCTTGCTCAATATCGCCCTCAACGACGAGGTGCTGATACTGGGAACCTCCCGCCTTCAGGCTCGCTTGTTCGAGCTCGGGCGGCAAGGGAAGGCCGCCCCCGGGACGGGTCTCAAAATCGAGATGGACCTGAAGCGTGGCAGCCAATTCTTGCAGCTGTGGGACGTGTTGGCGCAGACGAAGGCATTCGCCCAGGCGGACGCGCTCTTGGGCGAAGAGGGCCTCGGAGGCGATCAGTCGCTGCGTGAGAAACTCGCTCAGTTGAGGCGCCTGCGCTATCATCATCGCGAGGAGGCGGGCGAGTTGCGCACGAGCTTTGCGGTCGAGCTGGCCGAGTAAGCAGGTCGCTCTTCCCGGCCGGTTTTCAGGTAAACTGGCGGGGAGAGGAAAAATAGCCGCCACTTGATAGAGCGCGAAGGCCCTCAACGTCATGGGAGAATCGCTTATGAAACCATTGTTCATTCCCTTTGCGCTCTTGCTCGCTTCTTTTCTCTTCATTGCTGCCGGCCCCAAGGGAGAGGATTTGCCCGTTGGGGCGGTGGAGTCCATTGCCAAGGCCTTGCCGGAGAAAGCTCCCGCCGAGCCCAAGCAGGAGCGCCGGATTCTGGTTTTCTCCAAAACGGCAGGATTTCGCCACAAGTCCATCCCTACCGGAAAAGTGGCTTTGACGGAGCTGGGGAAGAAAACGGGAGCTTATGAGGCGGTGGTGAGCGATGATTTGGCTCACTTCGAGCCCGGGGCAATCGATCAGTTCGATGCCATTGTCTTTTTCAACACCACTCAGGACGTCTTCGGGGCACCCAAGAAGCAGTGGGAAAAGATGTCGCCTGAAGAGCGGTCGCAAGAGAAGGCCAAGGTCACCCGGCTGCGGGAGAGCTTGATGCAGTTCATCAAGGGTGGCAAAGGCTTTGTGGGCATTCACTCCGCCACCGACACTTTTTACAACTGGTCCGAGTATGGCGAAATGATTGGGGGTTATTTCAATGGCCATCCTTGGAACGCCGGTCGGCAAGTGTCCATCAAGGTCGAGCCCGGAAAAGAAAATCATCCCCTCGTCGCCATGATGGAAGGGGAGAATCTCGACTTTAAAGAGGAGATCTACCAATTCAAGGCCCCCTACGATTCTTCCCAGGTCGAGATGCTGCTGCGCCTCGATACCGACAAAACGGACATGACCTTGAAGGGGATCAAATCCCATGATGTGGGAGTTTCCTGGGCCCGGTCTTGGGGCGAGGGCCGCGTCTTTTACTGTTCCCTGGGCCACAATGACCACATTTTCTGGAATGAGAAAGTGCTCGCCCATTATCTCGCGGGAATCCAGTGGGCGATGGGGGATTTGACTGAATAAGCTTGCTGCCCGGGATGGGCGCGTTTTTCTCCCCTCATGAATCGAGACGAAATTGATATCGCGGCCTTGCGGCAAAATTACACCCGGGGAGGGTTGGATTGTGAGGATATGGCCGGGGATCCGCTGGCGCAGTTCGAGAAATGGCTACAGGAGGCGATAGCGGCGGGGCTGCTGGAGCCCAATGCCATGTCACTGGCCACGGTCTCGGCGGAGGGCCTGCCTTCCCTCCGCACCGTGCTGCTGAAGGGGCTCGACGAACGGGGCTTCCGCTTTTTCACCAACTACCGCTCGCAGAAGGGCCGGGACTTGCTCGACAATGAGAATGCGGCTCTCTCCTTTCTTTGGAAGGAGCTGGAGCGCCAGGTCAATATCCAGGGGCGGGTGAGCAAGATTTCCCGCGAGGAGAGCGCGGAGTATTTCCACAGCCGACCTTATGAATCACAAATCGGAGCCTGGGTCTCGGAGGTGCAGTCGGGGGAAATCAACAGCCGCTGTTATCTGGAAGAGCGCGAGGACCTCATGCGCATGCGCTATCCCGAAGGGAGTGAGGTGCCGCTGCCGGAGTTCTGGGGCGGTTATGTGCTGGAGCCGGTGACGGTGGAGTTCTGGCAAGGGCGTGAGTCGCGTCTGCACGACCGGCTCCGTTACCAGAAGGCCCCCAATGGGCGCTGGGATATTGTGCGGCTCAGCTCGTAGGGCTGGGCGCAGTGCTCTCCTCTTCGCGCAGTTCCGCACTGAGGGCCCGGATGGTGTCAGCGAAGCCATCTTGGAAGGAAACCAGCGGCTGCCAGCCGAACCACATCATGGCTTTCTCGGTATCGAGGGCATAACGCAGGTCGTGACCGGGCCGGTCGGCGACATGCTCGATGAGGCTGTGAGGCTTGCGCAGGGCATCGAGGATGGAGCGGGCGACACCGATATTGGTGCGCTCGCGATGACCGGCGAGATGGTAGACATCGCCGGATCGGCCCCGGCGATAGATAGCGATCAAGCCCCGGCAATGATCGTCGACGTGGATCCAATCGCGGATCTGCAGTCCGTTGCCGTAGATGGGCAGGGGCTCGTCGCGCAGGGCCCGCTGCACGAGCAGGGGAATGAGCTTCTCGGGATGCTGCCGGGGGCCGTAGTTGTTGGTGCAGCGGCTGATGACGATATCGGTGCCGTGAGTGTGATGGGCGGCCTGGCAGAGCAAATCGGCGGAGGCCTTGGAGGCGGCGTAGGGAGAACTCGGCCGCAGGGGCGCGTCTTCCTTTGCCTTTTCCGGGGAGGGAATGGGGCCATAGACCTCGTCCGTCGAGCAATGAAGGAGCGGTATCTCGTGCTCCCGGGCCTGATCGAGGAGCAGGGAGGTGCCCAGAATATTGGTGGTCACAAAGTCGTCGGCCTTGGCAATGGAGCGGTCGACATGGGACTCGGCCGCGAGGTGGAAGACACCGCTGAAGTGATGCTCGGCAAAGAGCTGGGCCAAGAGCCCGGCGTCGCAAACATCGCCCTGCACGAAGTGGCAACGCGGATCCTCCAGGGGCTGGCGAATGTTCTCGCGGCGACCAGCATAGGTCAGTTTATCGAGAATGACGACCTTCTCAACCTCGTCTTCTTTGAGGAGATGGCGAACCAGGCTGGAACCGATGAATCCGGCTCCGCCAGTGAGGAGAATGGAACGGAGGCTGCGCATGGTGACGGGCGGGAGGCTAACAGGCTGGGCGTGACTGGCGATGCTTTTGTCAAAATGCCAATCGTCGATCGAGGGTGCGGTATTGGATCGCTTCCATGATTTCAGAGGGGCCGATGTGCTCCGCTCCCGCCAAATCGGCCAGGGTGCGAGCCACCTTCAGGATACGGTCGTGGGCCCGGGCCGAGAAGTTGAGGGTCTCCATCGCCTGTTCCAGCAAGCGCGAGGATTCCTCGTCGAGTTGGCAATGGGCCCGCACCTGCCGGGAGGGCATGGCCGCATTGGTGCGGAGGCCGTCCACCGCTCGCAGGCGCTCGGTCTGTATCTGCCGCGCGGCAATCACGCGCTCCCGGATGGCGGCCGACTTTTCGCCACTGGCCGAGCTGGCGAGGTCCTTGTATTCCACCAGCGGCACCTCCACGTGCAGATCGATGCGGTCGAGGAGGGGGCCGGAGATGCGTTGCCGGTAGTTTTCCACCTGGCGGGGATTGCAGCGGCAGTCCCGCTTGCTGTCGCCAAAGAATCCGCAGGGGCAGGGATTGAGGGCGGCCACGAGCACGCATTTGGCCGGGAAGGAGAGCGAACCCGCCGCCCGGGTGATGGTCACCTCGCCATCTTCCAACGGTTGCCGGAGGACCTCCAGCGTCGAACGGCGGAATTCCGGCAACTCATCAAGGAAAAGCACCCCATTGTTGGAGAGCGAAATCTCCCCTGGCCCGGGATTGCTGCCGCCCCCGAGTAGCCCCGCATCGGAGATGGTGTGGTGGGGCGCGCGAAAGGGCCGGGTGACGAGAAAGGATTTCTTCGGGTCCAGCAGCCCGGCGATGGAGTGAATCTTGGTCGTCTCGATGGCCTCCTCCTCGCTCATGTCCGGCATAATGGTGGGGAGGCGCTTGGCGAGCATGGACTTTCCCGTGCCTGGAGGACCGACCATCAGGATATTATGGCCACCGGCGACGGCCACCTCGAGGGCGCGCTTGACGTGATGTTGACCCTTCACGTCCTCGAAGTCGACTTCGTAGCTCCGCTGTGCTTCAAAGAACTTTTTCCGATCCAGTTGGAAGGGGGCGATGGTTTCCTCGCCGTTGAGATAATGATAGGCCTGATAAAGGCTGGTGATGGGGATGACCTCAATGCCTTCGGTAATGGCGGCTTCGGCCGCATTCTCGGCAGGAACGAGGAGGCGCTTGCGGCCCCGGCGCTTGGCCTCGATGGCGATGGAGAGCACTCCTTTGACCGGGCGCACCGTGCCATCGAGGGAGAGCTCGCCCACAATGGCATAGTCGGTCTCATGAGCAATGGCGGAGTCCATGCCATTGGCCGCAATGGCCAGCGCAATGGGCAGATCAAAGGAGGGGCCCTCCTTCTTGAGGTCCGCTGGAGCGAGATTGACCACATTGACCACGCAGTCGCTCAGCCCGGAGGAGGCGATGGCCGAGCCCACCCGCATGGCGGACTCCCGCACCGCCGCATCGGGCAGACCGACCACAATGGTGCCCGGCTTTTCGCCATTGCGACCATGGACTTCCACTTCCACCTCCACCGCATCCACTCCCCGCAGAGCAGCTGAGAACAAGCGCGTAATCATGGCAAAAGGCTAAGGGCGAACCTCTCCGGTGGGCAAGAGGAAAATGATTATTTGAACAGTTTTTCGTTTGGTCGGATATTCTCCTTCGCATGCCGAGGAAAGTAGGGGTCCGAATAAGCGCTGGCTGATAGGGGAGAGGAGAGTTGTTTTCTGAACGTCTGAACCACAGAACCTATCCCACCGCAGTCCCGGCGTCCCAAGCCCACCCCACGGCCACCCCACGGCCACCCCAAGCCCACCCCAAGCCCACCCCACGGCCACCCCACGCCCCAACGGGGCTGCACATATCAGCCCAGGGCAACGCCCTGGGATTGCCGCCCGGCCCTCGTCCCAGCAAGGCTGTGATCTCGCCGCACCAACAACCATTCTCGCCGCTGCCTCCCATGATCACGAAAGCAGCCGCAGCATCATCCACCCCCGAAACGGCGATGAACCACGCTTTTCTGACGATTTTTTCCAGCGGCACGCCCTCGCTCCTTTCCCGATCCCCCAAAGGGCTTCACAGACCAGCCCACGGCAAGGCCTCGGGAAGACATTTCGACCAGATCCCATCCCGATTCCGTGGGGGAAAACCCCTTATCCCCCTCGACCAGGCTCTTGTTCGAGGGGGAAAATGAAAATCCCCCTGACCCATTCGCGTCAGGTTAAGGCTGTGAGGCCTGATTCTATGGGGGATTTGCGGGTTCGTCGGTCTCTTTTGAGGTGCCGCGGATCAGGACTAAA
>NZ_JAENIO010000066.1 GCF_016595415.1 Roseibacillus ishigakijimensis | reverse complement strand
GTGATTGCCCTGGCTGCGGTGATGCGCGAGCTCCCAACGGAGATTGGTGGCGGGGCCTTCGCCCAGGCAGTCGAGGACGTGTGCGATGAGCCCTTGGTCGTCGGGCAACTCTCCTTCCGGCGGGCGCTGGGGGACTTCCAGGAGGAGGTGGAAGTGATTGGACATGATGCAGTAGGAGATGATGCGGAGGTGGTAGAGTTTTTCGTAGAGGCGCATCAGGTGGTAGAAGCGGGCCTTTTCGGTTTCGCCAAAGACGAAGTCGCGGTTTACGACCCGGGACACGCAGTGGTAGTAGGCGACGGGATGGGATTTCGGGGCCAGGAAACGACGTCGACGCATGGAGCGAAGGTAGCGGAAGCGTAAGAGTCGTCAAGTTTTCCCTGAAAGGGGACAGGTAATATTTAAAGAAGATGTGCTTTCCGTCTGCTATCAGAGGGCGGCGGGGTGGCTCGCTCATGCGAGAGCCACCAAAAGAGAAAAAACCTTTTTTCAGACAGGCCGCCAAAGACCAAAATTTCCGCAAACAGCAAGGAGAATCGCGGCAACGAGCGAAATCCACCTCCATGCCGCGCGTCGTAATAACACACAAATTAAACGCAGCGATACAAGCGCGCCAAGCAGATCCAGGTTATGATGCCCAACCGATTCCCGAAAGGAGGTTCCAGCCTCTCACTGTATTTCCCACAAGTATCATGTCAGACAAACCCTTGAATATCGCCATCGTCGGCCTCGGATTCGGCTCCGAGTTCATTCCCATCTATCAACGCCACCCCGGTGCCAATATGGCTGCTATTTGCGCTCGCACCGAGTCCACCCTGCAAGAGGTGGGTGATAAGTTCGGCATCGAAAAGCGCTACCAGTCCTATGAAGAACTGCTCGCCGATCCCGAAATCGATGCCATTCACATCAACACCCCCATTCCGAATCACGCCGAGCAATCGATCGCGGCTCTGAAAGCAGGCAAGCACGTGGCCTGCACCGTGCCGATGGCGACCTCAGTGGAAGACTGCAAGACCATCGTAGAGCTCGTGCAAGAGACAGGCCTGAAGTATATGATGATGGAGACTGTCGTCTATGCCCGGGAGTTCCTCTTTATGAAGGAGCTCTACGACAATGGCGACCTCGGCAAGCTGCAGTTCCTGAAAGCCTCTCACCAGCAGGATATGGATGGCTGGCCCGGCTACTGGCCCGGTCTCCCGCCGATGCACTACGCGACCCACTGCGTGGGTCCCCTGCTGGGCTTGGGCCGTCATCAGGCAGAGTATGTGTCCTGCTTCCCCTCCGGCACCATTCGCGAGGAAATGCATGATTGCTACGGCTCCCCTTACGCGGTGGAGACTTGCCATGTTAAGTTCAAGGACAGCGACTTGTCGGGCCTCGTCTATCGTTCTCTCTTCGACGTTGCGCGCCAGTATCGCGAGTCCATCGAGGTTTACGGGTCCAAGAAAGCCGTCGAGTGGCCGCTCATCGAAGGAGAAGAGTTGGTGGTCCACACCGCCAAAAAGCCCGAACCGGAAATCCCCGAGCGCGTAAGCTGCCCCGACTACGCCCACCTCCTGCCGGACGAAATCGCGCCCTTCACCACGGGAGGCGTCTTCGGCGGTGACGATGGCGAGGAGCACCTTTCCTTCACCCAAGGGGCGGGCCACGGCGGCTCCCACCCCCACCTGGCGCACCAATTCATCGAATACGTAGCGGGCCGTGGCGAAGGCTACCCCAACGCGGTTCAGTCGGCCAACATCACCTGCACCGGCATCCTGGCCCACGAGTCCGCTCAGAAAGGCGGAGAAATCGTGCACCTGCCCGAGTTCACTCTCCAATAAGCAGGCAGCGAACTTCTTAGCCGTAGTTCGCCGCTTCCGTGCGCGAACTGCGGTTTTTTCTTTTTCCTCTCACAATTCAATATGAAACACTTACCAATCCTGATCGCACTGGCTTTGGCAGCCGCCGTCTTTGGCAAAAGCCTCGTCGTGCCGACGGAGGATGCCCGACGGCTCAATATCCTCTTCTTTGGCGCTCCGACCGCCCATCATCCCGGCCACGACCCGGTCACCCGCTACCGGGTCATCAAGAAGCATCTCGGCACCGAGGGCATCGACTTCAACTACACGGAAGACCCTGCCGAAGCCTTCAATCCCACCACTTTGGCCCAGCATGACGCCATTCTGATGTATGGCAACTGGCACCAGAACGGCCAATTGCCCGCCGAGCAAAAGCAGGCCCTCTTCCAATACATCGAGCAGGGCGGTGGCTTTTTGCCCATTCACATGGCTTCCGCTTGCTACGGCGGCTCTCCCGACTTTGTCAAACTGGTGGGAGCCAAGTTCCGTTCCCACGGAGGCGAAGTCTTCAAGCCGGAGACCGTCAACCGCACCCACCCCATCACCCAAGGTTACCAATCCTTCGAAGCCTGGGATGAGACCTACGAACACTCCGACCACAATGACGATCGCGTGGTCTTGCAAAAGCGCGGCAACGAGCCTTGGACCTGGGTGCGAACCCACGGCAAGGGGCGGGTCTTCTACACGGCCTCCGGTCACGACCATCGGGTGTGGGACACTCCCGAGTTCCACGACCTCCTCAAACGCGCAATCTTCTGGTCGGTGGGCGACGAAGCCAAGGGCCGCCTCGACGCCTTGCAATTGCCCGAGCTCAAGTTCGAGAAAGCGCAACTGCCGGGCTACCGCGAGCGCAAAACCATCGAGCAGTATCAAGCTCCCCTCCGCCCCGAGGAGTCCCTCAAGCTGGCCCAGGTCCCTCCCGGCTTCGAGCTCTCGCTCTTTGCCAGCGACCCCGACATCGTCAATCCCATTGCCATCAATTGGGATGAAAAAGGCCGCGCCTACGTGCTGGAAACCATCGATTACCCGAACAACCTACAGGCCAACAACATCGGCCATGACCGGCTCACCATCTGCGAAGACACCGATGGCGACGGGCGGGCGGACAAGTTCACCCGCTTTGCGGAAAAACTCTCCATCCCCACCTCGATTGAATTCGCGGCCGACGGGGTCATCTGCACCAATGGTTCGGAAATGCTCTTCCTGAAGGACACCAACGGCGACGACAAAGCCGACGTGCGGAAGATTCTCTTCCAGGGCTTCAACATGGGAGACACCCACGCCGGGGTCTCCAACCTCAAGGCGGCCCCCGATGGCTGGATCTACGCCACCATCGGCTACTCCGGCTTCCGCGGACTTATCAACGGCCAGCAGGAATCCTTTGGCATGGGCATTTTCCGCTTCCGCCTGACTGCCGATCCCGCCAGCACCGAGGTCGGAGCGGATGGCACGCTGCAGGAAATTGTCGAATACGAATACATCCAGCCCACCACCAACAACACCTGGGGGCTGGACTTCACCGCCGATTTCGACATTTTCGCCTCCACCGCCAACGGCAACCCCTCCGCCTACGTCACCTTCCCCAAGCGGGACTACGACGCCGTAGGCCTGGAGCAACCCCGCACTCCACGGGCCGACTTCAAGGATCCCTTCAACCCTTCCTCCACCGACATCCGCCAGGTGGAAAACCACGACACCTACACCTCGGCGGCGGGACACGCCTTCTACAAGGCCCGCAATTTCCCCGAGGCTTACTGGGACAAGATCTTCTTCGTCTGCGGCCCCACGGGCAAGCTGGTGGGACAGTTCGAGATTGTGAAGGACGGCTCCGGCTTCCGCTCCCACCAATTGCGCAACAACATCTACAACTCCGCCGATGCCTGGTCGGCCCCGGTGGCGGCCGAAGTCGGCCCCGATGGCGCCCTTTGGGTCTGCGACTGGTATAACATCATCGTGCAGCACAACCCCACGCCTTCGGAGGGTTCCGCTGGATACAATGCGCGCAATGGCAGAGGCAATGCCTACGTCACTCCCCTGCGGGACAAGGAGCACGGACGCATTTACCGCATCACCGCGAAAGGCCGCGAACTGGCGGGCGAACCCCAGAACGACGTCTACGACTTCCTCGCCAGCGAGCCCACGCTAGAGAGCATCACCGCTGCGCTGAAATCCGACAACCCCGGACTCCGCCGCGCCGCCCTTCGCATCGCCCCTCTCGATGGCACCTTAAGCGAGCTCTTCCTCAGTGAGGGCCGCATTGCGGAAAAAGACCCACGCACCCTCGTCGAGCTGCTGCTGGCCTTCTCCCGCCTGGCGCCCTCGCAAGAGATCGTGCAAGCCATCCTGGCCTTGGAGGTCGACCCCAATGACGTAGGTCTGCGCGACGCCCGCGAAGTGGCCCTGCGCAAGCACGCAAGCGCGGCTCTCTTGCAACTGGCTTCCACTTGGCAGCCCCAAGAGCAAACTGCCCGCAACATCCTCGCCAATGCCGACTTGGAAAAACAAGGTGATTGGGGGCCCCGCATCTACGGCGGCAACCGCAACCCCAAGCACCGCCACCTGAATGCCCAAGGCCGCGACAAGAGTGGCTGCCTGAGCATCACCTCCGAGCAACCCGCCGACACCGGCTGGGGCCTCACCGTCTCCGTCCGCCCCAACACCACCTATGAATTCGGTGGCTTCGTGAAGACCGAGAACCTCTCGGTGCAAAACGGCCCGGGCGTTCTCTTCAACATCCACGGTGGTCCCCAGACCAGCAGTGTGAGGGAGAAGGACAGCGACTGGACCGAGCTCACCGGCACCTTCACCACCGGCCGCGACCAGCGCGAGGTCCTCATGCACTGCCTCTTCGGCGGCTACGGCTCCGCGACTGGCACCGCCTACTACGACGACCTCTACATCCGGGAAGTCAGTCGCGACGACACCGGCAACCTCGTCCGCAATCTGGTGCGCTACTTTGCCCAAAACAGCACCGCCGCCCAGTTCGACGAGCTCATGGCCGGACTCAAGGCCGACGGCGGTTCTGCGGCCCGCGTCATTGCCACCCAGTTGCAGAACGCTCCCCGTCGGGAGGTCGAGGTGACCCGCAAGAACACCATCGATCCCGCCATTCACAAGCGCGGCAAGGAAATCTACGACAAGACCTGCATCGCTTGTCACGGACCCGACGGCAAGGGCGTGGCCGGAGCCTTCCCGCCCCTCGATGGCTCCGAGTGGGTCACCGGCGACCCCGCCCCCATCCTGAAGGTCCTCCTCCACGGCCTGCAAGGACCCATCGAAGTTAAGGGCGAGACCTACACCAACATCATGCCTCCCCACGTCTTCAGCGACCAGGAGATGGCCGACGTGGCCACCTACATTCGCCAGACTTGGAGCAATGATGCCCCGGCCGTGACGGAGGAAGAAGCCGCCAAAGTGCGCGCCGCGACCAAGGAACGCAAAACTCCCTGGACCGCCCCCGAGCTGAACTAGGGAAAAGGCCGTCCAGGCTGCCCGAACCTCCCCGTGATTTCTCCCGCAAAGGGTGACGGATCTTTCCGTCACCCTTTTTTCGCGCCCTCTTTCCCCCTTGCAGAAGACCGCCAAACGACCGATTCTCCTGCCATGAAGTCCCTCTCCTCCATCCTGCCCGCGCTGGCCTCCCTCTTCTGGGGCGGAGCCATTGTCTACCTCTACGCGGCCGGGCGCATGGGGGAATTCCTCGTCCCCAAGTTCCACCTCATCACTCTCTTCGGCGGACTGGGCATGATTGTGCTGGGGCTCTTCGTCCTCCTCACCCTGCGGGAAAAATCCGACTGCGGCCACGACCATTGCGAGCACGACCACGACCACCACGACCAGAATCCCTGGGTGGTCCTCTTCCTCATGATCGCCCCCCTTTCCGCCGCCCTTGCCACCGATACCTCGGCCGGCTACTCGCTGGACGTTCTCGAGCGCAAAGGCCTCTTCAACAATCAGGTCAATGCCGCCGCTTACCAGCTCCCGCCCTTCACCCGCGAGATGCTGGAGCAATCCACCCCCCGCAATGACGAGGGCCACTACCAGCTGCCCGTCAGCCAAATTTTCTTCTCCTCTGGCGACGAGAGCATGAGGGAAGTCTTCACCGGCATCCCGGTGGAGACCGAGGGCCAGGTCGTGCGGGAGCGCGAGCGCAACGAGGACGGACGCCGCCTACGCATCTACCGCACCCTGATGACCTGCTGTGCGGCCGACGCCATGGTGCTGGGCTTCCCCCTCGAGTTCACCGCTCCCCCCAGCGTGGAGGAGCGCGGCTGGATCCGGGTGGCGGGCACCCTGGGCTATGAGGAAACCCCCGATGGCCCCTCCCCGGTCCTGCAAGTGGAAACCGTCGAATCCATCCCCGCCCCCCGCGATGCCGGGTTTACGGGGTGGTGAGCCCGCTGCGTGGCAAGGGCGTATTGGGCGGCACCGCTTCGGCGGGATAGGGATTGTCTTTGCCAAAGGCCAGCATGCGCGCCCGCTCCTCCACCGTCACAAAGGCCTCGTCCACACTGCCATCATCCTTTCGCGGCAGGCGCTCCAGCCCCAGTTGCAAATGCCGCGCGAGGAAGGGATAGACCGCCTGTCGCTTGGCTGGGCCGTAGTCGTGCCCTTCCTCGGGCAGATGCACATTGGCCACCGCGTCCCCGGCGTCCAGCAGCTCATAAACTCTCTTGATGTAGGGAAATTCCAGCTCCGGAGTCAGGCGCGTCCAGTCCGCGCCATTGGACACGATCAACTGCGGCCGGGGAGCCGCCAGGGCCGCGATCTCGGCATTATTAGTGCGATGCTCCTCGCTGGCATGAATGGGCATCCCGCTCTCACACGCGCAACCGCCAAAGAAGTGGGCCGAGACCTGGCAGACCGGCACACTCACCGCCACCCGCTCATCCAGCGCGGCGAGGAGAAAGGTCTGCGTCCCGCCCCCCGAGCACCCCGTCACCCCCAGCCGCTCCCCATCCACACCGGGGAGACTCTCCAGAAAATCCAGCGCCCGCACACTATTCCAGGTCTGCAGCCGCAGCACCTCGGGCGCCTCCTTGTGGGACCAGCCCGCCTCCTCCCAATCGCCATAGCCCACCATGTCGTATTGAAAGACCGCCGCCCCCATGCGCGCCAGCACCGCACAGCGAATCTGGCGATTGGGAATGAAGCGGTCGCCATGCCCGTGGGGACAGAGAATCCCCGCCAGCTCGCCCTCGAACTCCAAGGGCCGGTAGAGCGAACCCGTCACGAAGAAGCCCGGCGCACTCTCGAAGGCCACCTCCTCCACCACATAGCCCTCATGCTCGCGACGGTCGTAGTAGCGGGCCCGCAGCGGCGTCTTCTCGGGAAAAGCCGCAAAGTCCATCCCCTCGCGAATCCCCTGCCGCAGCTGGGCCGCGCGCTTTTGCCAGGACTCGGCATCGGAAAACGTCTTGGCAAACTCCCGCAACTCACCCCGCGCCTCCTCCGGCGTCTGCGCCTGCCCCTGCCGCAGCTCAGCCGTCGCCGGAAGGCCCGACCAGCAGCACCCCAGCACCATCAACGTGATCCCTTTCAACCTGTTCATCGTCTTTTTTTTTCGCCAGCACAAGATAACGCAAGCTCCCGGGCAATCTTGCAGAGTCGCACTCCTTGCGAGGCCAGGACGGAACGAGCGACGGGCACGCCCTACTCTGGGGCAGGTTCTTCGCCCGGCTCTCCCTCTTCCTCGCCCCCATTCTCCCGCGCTTGCACGGCCTCATTGTAATTGGTGATGAGGCTATTGAGCTCATCGCCCAGGGCATCATAGGCTGCGGAGGGCGTCAGGGTGGCGTGGGCGGTCAGGTGAGCCACTAGCGTGCGCCAAGCCTCCACCGTCTCATCGCGCAGAGCCGCGATTTGGCTGGGATCACCGGCGGTTTCGCGAGCTCGTTGCACATACTTGTCGTCGAACTCATCGTTGGCCGCCTTGAGCTCCAGCACCCAATCCTCCAGATCCAGGTCCTGCACGGCATCGAGGAGGGGATCCTTGCTGAGCCAATCGGTGGTGATGGTGGCGAGGACCCCGGTCTCCAGCTGGTAGCGGAGGCGGCCCACCATGGGACCATGCCGCTCCAGATCCTCCAAGAGACGATTGGCGGCCGCAACCCTGCTGGAATCATAATGATTCAGATAAGCACGCACCAAGTTGCTGATCCCGGAGATCGCCCGGTCCCGGCGCTCATCCAAAGCGACCAGCTCGGCAGTCACTTCACTGGCCAGCACGGGACGAAACTCAGCCGCGAGGGCCTCCAGACGACTGGCGAGAGCATCGCGTTGCGTCTGCAAATTGAGCGTGGGGGCATCATTGGCATCCACGATCTCGACCACATTACGGGTGAATTGGATCAACTCGGCGGCACGATAACGGGGGAAATTGGGAGACAAAATCATGACGCAAACACCTTGTCCTTAAACACAAGTGAGAAAAAGAGAGAACTCTTCCGCATTGTGTCAGCCCCTCGGCCGCAGAACCCGGGCGGGAGGCGGCTCCGCCCCTAGCAGGTTGTCCCCATTTTGTTCACAATGCCCCCCTGCAGTGGTGCAGGGGCCCATTGTGAACGCACAATGGCCTCCCGCAGTGGTGCGGGGACCCATTGCGGACGCACAATGGCCTCCCGCAGTGGTGCAGGGACCCATTGCGAACGCACAATGGCCTCCCGCAGTGGTGCAGGGACCCATTGCGGACGCACAATGGCCTCCCGCAGTGGTGCAGGGACCCATTGCGAACGCACAATGG
>NZ_JAENIO010000065.1 GCF_016595415.1 Roseibacillus ishigakijimensis | reverse complement strand
AATATGGGTGATGTCACCGGCAAGGACTTGGTTTGGTTGAGTAGGAAGACCCTCTTCAACAACGAGATTGGTCGAGGGGGAGTCGGCCCTTCCGTTACTGGTGCGGGGGACGTAGGTCTTGGGCTGGATGGCAACAAGGCCACGTTCTTTCATGAGACGGCGCACTCTTTCATCTGAACAAGCTAGGCCGAGTTCACTCAATTTTCGGACAATGCGACGGTAGCTATAGCGGCGTTTGTGAAGTCGAAAGATGCGCTCAATTTCGTCGCCGAGGATGGCGTCTTCCCGTTGCCGCGCGGTCTCGATATGGGAGGTGTAGTAGCTGCTGCGGGGCAGGCCGAGGACGGCGCAAATCCGGCGAGTGGAGTGTCCCGATTTTTGCTGGATGTCGTCGATCATTTGGTGGGGCGGCCGGGGTTCTTGGTCCCGAGGAGCACGGCAGCCTTTTTTTAAATGTCATTGTCGATGCGGAGTTCGGCGACCGGTTTCCCTGCCGCACAGAGTTCGAGAGCCTGGGTTTTGAATTCCTCAGTATAGCGCTTACGGCCTTTCATGGCTTCAGTCTTCATTTGGTTAAGGCGTGGTCCAAGAAATTACCGCACCTCAATTTCCCCCAAAACCCCGAGACAAACTGGTCACAGTTTTCCGATCAAAAACATGAAATTCTTCTCTTTCGCTTGGGCAACATGACCCTTTTAAGTAGCGGGCAGAACCAATCACTCGGAAATCTGCCTTATGCCCGAAAGAGAGAGCAGTTCGCGCAAAGTCAGTTTGTCCTAACATCCAAGCTAGCAGAGGAAAATGAAGAGTGGACTCCTGAAAGAATCGATAATCGCCAACGCTGGATGGCGCGCCAAGCCGATTCCATCTGGCGAATCAGTCTGCTGGATGATCAGCAAGGCACCTAAACTGCCACTCTCTTCCTTGCCAAAAAGGAGGAGAGCTGGCGTAAATAGCGGCATGACTGTGCTCACCCGCTTTCTAGCCCTTCCCTTCTTGGCAATGACCCTCTCCGCTGCTCCCGAGTTGAGCGAAAATGAGGCCCGCATCGCCATCACCATCGGCGAGGTCGAGGTGCTGACTTATCACAAGGCAGAGTCCGAAGCGCCGGAGCAAGCCGGAGAAATTTACAATCGCAGCGCCTTCATCGAGCCCTTGCGCAACTCGCGGGGCCATGCGGTGACCGATCGCCACCCCACCGACCACTGGCACCACATGGGCCTCTGGCACCCCTGGACCCACACCGTCATCGATGGCCGTAACTACGACTTTTGGAATCTCAACAAAGGAGAAGGCACCGTCCGCTTTGCCGAAGCCACCCGCGTCCTCGAGTCCCCGGACGGAGGAGGGGTAGGCTTCGTAGCCCGGCAAAATCATGTGATGCTGAAGCCACAGGAGGCCGTTGCCATTGAGGAAGAACTCACCGTCATCGTGCGCGACAGCGCGGAACCCTTCATCGTCGACTACAGCTGGACCCAAACTCCCCAAGTGGACATTGAGTTGCCGCCCCACCGCTACGGGGGCGGGCTCGGCTATCGCGGACGGCGCGACTGGACGACGGACAACCTCACCGTCCTGACCTCCGAGGGGAAAGACCGCGAGGACGGGCACGCCACCCGCGCCCGCTGGGTGCGCTACACCGGGCCCGACAACTCCGGCGAGGACACCTCGGTGGTGCTCATGAACGCGCCCACCAATCACGACCACCCCCAGCGCGTCCGCATCCACCCGCAGGAGCCCTTCTTCTGCTACACCCCCCAGCAGGAAAATGCTTGGGAGCTGAAAAAGGGCGAACCCGTCACCATGGCCTACCGCATCCTCGTCTATGCCGGAACCCCCTCGCCGGATGAGCTCGAGGAGCAATGGCGGCGCTTTGCGGCACAATCCAAGTGACAAGCTGGCGGAAACAAATTAGGACGCGAGCCACGCTCGTCTCCTACCCCGGGGAGCGGCAAAGTCCCGCCTCTCCATCACCACATCATGCCAGAATCTCCCCGCACTCCCGACCATATCGCCATCATCATGGACGGCAACGGACGCTGGGCCAAGGAGCGCGGCCTTCCCCGCCGGGAGGGCCATCGGGCTGGAGCGGAGTCTGTGCGCGAGGCCGTGGAAGTCTGCCGCGAGCTCGGCGTGCGCCACCTCACCCTCTACGCCTTTTCGGCCGAAAACTGGCGGCGCCCCCAGACCGAAATCGATGCCCTCATGATGCTGCTAGATCGCTTCCTGGCGGAAAAAACGGGCGAGCTGAACAAACAGGGCGTGCGCCTGCACACCATCGGTCAGATTGAGCGTCTGCCCGCTAAGAACCAGCGCCGACTGGCCAAAGCTAAGGCTGAGACGGCCAACAACCGCGAGCTCAACCTCATCCTCGCCCTCTCCTACGGGGGGCGGGAAGAAATCACCGCCGCCGCCCGCCGTCTGGCGGAAAAGGTCAAAGCCGGCGAACTCACGCCCGAAGAGATCGACAACGACCTCTTGGCCCAGCACCTCGATACCGCGGACTTTCCCGATCCCGACCTTCTGGTCCGCACCTCCGGTGAGCTTCGTCTCTCTAACTTTCTCCTCTGGCAACTGTCCTACGCAGAAATCGTAACCACCAAAAAGTATTGGCCTGAATTCAAGCGGGAAGACCTCCGTGCCGCAGTGGCGGAATACTCCCGCCGCCACCGTCGTTTCGGGGGCTTGTGAGCCATCCAGCTTACCCGGTCTCGTAAATTCGCCTTTCGCACCCGGCAACAGCGTCTCAATGCTCTGCAATGGCGTCTCAACGCTCTGCGATGGCCAGAGAAACGAAGAAGCCGGAACCGGAAAGCCTGACAAACCTTTCCCCAGCACCAACCTGGCCCCCGTTGCCTCTCACAGGGGCTCCGATGACGGGGCGATTCCCTGCTACCCCTCCTCCCGGCGAGCCAGCAGCCAGAGGTAATCGGAAAGACGATTGAGAAAAAGAGTCACCAGCGGAAGCGGGCTCTCCCCGGTAAGCAGGAGAACCGCACGCTCGGCGCGACGGGCCACGGTCCGCGCCACATCCAAATGAGCCGCAGCCAACGAGCCTGCCGCCCCCGGCCGGGCCCACCCCGCGAAGTTCACCCCCGCCTGCTCGATAGCGGCCGCTCGCTCCTCCACCGTGGTGACATCCCCTGCCGCGAGGGCGGGCATTCCGCTCTCTGCATAACGCGCCGCATCCTGGGGCAGAGTGGCCAGCTCTCCCATCAGACCCACCAACTTTTCCTGCAGCCAATCCACTTCATCGTTCAGCCCCGCCCCTCCATGGCAGCGCACCAGGCCCAGAGCGGCATTCAGCTCGTCTATCGCTCCCAGAGCCGCCACCCGGACCGAAGTCTTTGCCGCCCGGTGGCCGAAAAGCAGGTCCGTCTCTCCCTGATCGCCCCTCTTGGTAATGATGCTCATGCCCTCTACCTAGGGGATAGCGCACCAAAAATCCACCCTCGACAAGCTCCCCCGGGCGAGCCAATTCTTATCCCCGTCCATGACATTGAAATCTACCCTCTTACTCCCCTTCCTGCTGGCAGCCGCCCCGGTAAGCGCGCAGGCCCCGCAGACGGGCCCCGTCACTCCGCCCCAGGCCGAAACCGACCCGGCGGTGATCAAGAAAAACTCCTCCTACGGCTTCGGCTACAATCACGGCAATGCCTTCAAACAGCAAATCTCCCGCTACGCGGTCAAGCTGAGCGACCTCGAACGTGAGCAGTTCCTGCAAGGGCTGAACGACGCGCTGGACGAAAAGGAACCCTCGACCAGTCAGGAGAAACTGAATGCCGCCATGCTCGGCCTCCAAAATATCGTGCAGGAGCGCGAGAAGGCCCTCGCAGCCGAGAACCTGAAAAAAGCGGAAGAATTTCTCGCCGAGAACGGCAAGCGCGAGGGCGTGATCACCACCGACTCTGGCTTGCAATATGAGGTGCTCACCCAAGGAGAAGGCGAAACCTACGACGACACCCAGGGGGCGAAGTTTATGGTCCACTACAAGGGCACCCTCATCGATGGCAGCGAGTTCGACGCCTCGCCAGAAGGCGCGCCCGTGCCCATGACCCTCAATGTCGTGCCCGGCTTCCGGGAAGCCCTCACCACCATGCCGGTCGGCTCCCAGTGGAAGATCTTCCTCAAGCCCGAGCTGGCATACGGGGAACAGCGCCGCGGCCCCCAGATCGAGCCCAACTCGGCGCTCATCTTCGAGCTGGAACTCGTCGAGATCCAACAGCCCGCGCCGCGTCCGAAAGCCGTCTCTCCCCCCATCCAGATTCCCCCCGCCCCGGCCCCGACCAAAGAGGCCGACAAGGGAGAAACAGACAGCGAGTAATAAGCCCTCTGTCCCTCCGCCCACTCCTCAGCCGGAAGCCCCAGAGGCCTTCCGGCTTTTTTGTGTGCGGGTTAGATCTTTTCCTCAGCCTGATAATGCACCATCTCCCCCGAGATCGGATGGCGGAAGGAGACCTTCCAAGAACGCAAAGCGAGCGGCTCGGCCCCCTTCGCGGCGATCTCGACCTCACCCAGCTGGCCCCCGGGTAGATAGAGGCGGTCTCCCACAAGGGGATGGCCCTCCTGCCAGAGGTGAACCCGAATCTGATGGGTGCGCCCCGTGAGGGGACGAACCTCGAGGAGGGCCTGGCCATTGGCGCGACGCTCCCGCACGGTGACCTCGGTGCAAGCCTCCAAGGGCTTGCCCCAGGAACGCCCCTCAGCCGGGACTGGCGAGGTGATTCGCTTATGGTCCCAGGCAGGACTGGATCGGGTGAGAGCCAGATAGCTCTTTTCCACTTCTCCCTTTTCGAAAAGCAATGGCACGGTATGGCGATAGCGCCGCCCCTTGACGCAGACGAGCACGCCACTGGTCTCCGCATCCAGACGGTGGGCATAGCGGACCTCGAGCTCGGGCCAGGCATGCTCCATGAGCCATTTGAGCGTATTCTTACAAAAGCGGCCCCCCTCGTGCATGGGCAAGGGCGCGGGCTTGTCGATGATTAGGAGGGCCTCGTCCTCATGGAGAACCTGTAGATCAGTCGCAATGGCGGGCTCGGTCCAATCGGGCAAGAGGCGTTCATAACGATCGCCGGTGGTGACGATGAGGTCGGCATCGTGGACGGGCTCTCCACTGGCTTTTTCCACAATCAAGCCGTCGGCAAAGACCTGCCGCCACTCGGCCTCGCTCAGTTTGCCTGGAAAGCGGGCAGCGAGGATTTCGTGAAAAGGCCGTCCGCCTTCCCGCGCCTTGATGCCACAGGGGCGGCGATTGAGATAGGCCTGGCATCCGGGTTGACTGGCCGCCAGCTTGCGCCACCGCTCCTCCAGGTCCATTCGCCGTTCCTTGTTCACGCCCCAAGGGTGAAACCGAAACGGGCATTTTTGGCCCGTCTTTTCTCTGTCACGGAAAAAAGTCAGACCCCGCCAAGCGGGGAGATTCCCCTTTGCCAGACCTTCGGTGGGGTATAGCCTTCCGGCAGTCCTTATGCCTCGGGTCAAAAAAACCGCCCTCCTCCTGCTCTGCCTGCTCATCGGCGGGCTCCTGCGCGCCCCTATGGAACGACCGCTCGGACGTGAGATGCGCACGACGGGCCTGATCGCCGAACCGCTCGACCAAGAGACCTCGGAGGCAATCGGGCAAACCTCGGCCGCAATCGCCCTCGGCGGGCTGCGCTCCCTTGTGGCTGCGGTGCTGAATTTTTCCAAAATCGTGCCCCTATGGCAGGACCAGGACTGGGTCGGCATTTTTACAGTCTTTGACCAGATCCACACCTTGCAACCCAACATCCCCTACTACTGGGAAGCGGCAGCTGGCTACGCCGCCGATGATGCCTATGCCGACTACCGCGACCGCCCCGGCATGGAAGAATGGCGCCGCAAGCTCCGCCGAGACGAGTTTTTCCACAAAGGCATCGCCTACCTCGACAAAGGAATCGTCAATAATCCCACTGACCTCGGCTTGCGGCAGATGAAGGCCCGGCTGCTATCCGATACCTACAAACCCGATCACCTCGACTACGCGGCCGCCACCCGCGTCTTGGACGAAGCGGTCAAATTAGAGAACGTCACCGACATCACCCGCCGCAATCGACTCTATCTGATGTCCCGGGTGCCCGAGCGACGGAGGGAAGCGCTCACCTTGGTGCGGGAAATCTACGCCGATCCTCAGTCGCGCTACCCATCCATCCGCAGTCAGCTATTTGCCCTCCAGAACGAATTCCCCGATGAGGAACAAATCCCGGCGACGGAGATTTTCGGGAGTTCCGGTGACATCGTGCAGTCGCTTTTCAACCACTATCAACGTCGCGACGAAGGCCTTCCCATGGCCGGGGTGCGGACTAGGCTAGAGCAAGAACTGACCGAGCTCAATCCACCCTTCGCCCTCCATCCTCTTTATAACACCGACCTGAAGCGCGTCACCCATCGGGTAGCGGGGCTCCTGAACGCTCTCCCCTACCACCTTCCAGAAAACCCCTTCGCCCCGGACTCCAGCTGGCCCCTGGTAGTGAATCATTTCCAAGAGAACCGCCGGGAGAGCTTTCCCACCATTAGGGTGCTCTTTTACGTCTTGCAACAGCTGGCCGACCTCCCTCCGGAAGATCGCCTCCCCTATCTCCAGATTTTCCCGGACGACCTAGTGGCAATGCAGGATCTCGCCAATTTCCTATTGGACGAAAGCCACCAATACCCCCGGACCGGGGTGCGTGAGCTTTTGCAGGAATTGACCATTAAATACGACTTGCCCGAGCACCTGGATCCACTCCGGAATCCTAGCGCCTTTCCCTTCCTCAGCGATTGGCGGGACGAGGTCACCCAGCTCCAATTCGAACGCACCAACCAGATGAACATGCCCTAAGGCTACGAGAGGACATTTGACTCGATTTTCACTAGGAGATTCTTGCTCAATTCTGTTAATCTGCCCGACCACTCTCCCACCGGAAAAATGCGCATAGCCCTCTTCGCCGACATTCACGCCAATCTGGAAGCCCTCGAAACCGTCTTGGCGGATGCGGAGGAACAAGGATGCACCGACTACGTCTGTCTCGGCGATGTGGTCGGCTACAACGCCAATCCCAGTGAATGCCTCGAGCGCGTGCGGGCGCTTGACTGCCCGGTGGTGAAGGGCAATCACGATGAAGACAGTGGTGGCGAGCACTCCTTGGACTCCATGAATCCCGTTGCCGCAGAGGCTCTTCTCTGGACCCGCAAGCAGCTGAGTGACGAGCAGCGGGATTGGTTGCGGAAATTGCGTATGGTGCGGCAGGTGCAAGACTTTACCATCGTGCACTCCTCCCTCGACCAACCGCAGGTGTGGAACTACGTCACCAACAAGTTCGATGCCATGTCGAGCTTCTCCTACCAATTCACCAAACTCTGCTTCCACGGTCACACCCACGTGCCACGGGTCTTTGCCAAAGACAGCAAAATCACCGAAGTCACCGCCGAGCAAATCGAGTTTGATCCCAACTTGAAGTATTTCATCAATGTGGGCTCCGTCGGCCAGCCCCGAAATGGGGACTGGCGCGCTTGCTACGCCATCTACGACATTCCCTCCAACCTGCTGGTTTATCGCCGCTTGGAGTATGATATCGTGACCGCCCAACAAAAAGTGCGCGCTGCCGGTTTGCCGGAAATGCTAGCCACCCGCTTGGCGGAGGGACGCTAGGGCAAGCACCCTCTCCTGAGAGGCTCCAGTCCACCTGGGGATACGGCCTAAAAAAATCCGAGTCAATCGACTCGGATTTCGTTTGAAGGGTAAAAAAGAGTGAGGCCTTTCTCAGCCAATCTGGGTCGAGCCGGAAAGAATCGCGCCTTCTTCCATCGCCAGGGATTTGGTTTTGATGTCGCCCTTGAGTTCGGACTTGGGCTTGAGCTCGCAACGACCGGACTCAATGGTGCCCTCGACCTTGCCATACATCTTGACCTCTCCCGCCTTCACATCGCCAATGATTTGCGCGTTTTCACCAATCGTAACCTTGCCTTTATCGGAAATGATTTTGCCATCGACTTTACCATCGATGATCATGTCGTTGGAGAAAGTGATGGAACCGTTGATTTCGATTCCCTGCGCGAGGACATTTGTTGCATTGGCCATGTTGCGAGTGTTTTAACCGCAATTGCCGGGGGTTGGCAACTGAATTTAGAGCCGGAAAAAACGCTCACAAACAGCCTCGGTGCCCTTCACGAAATCCTCCAGTGGAAGGGCCTTGGCCTCTGCAATACGTTGGGCGGTGCGAGCGACAAAAGCCGGCTCGCAGCGCTGACCACGATGCGGCTCCGGAGCCAAGTAGGGAGAATCCGTTTCTACCATCATCCGATCGAGAGGAGTTCTTCGCGCCGCCTCCAGACAATCCTTGGCATTCTTAAAAGTTGCAATGCCCGTAAAAGAGATCAGCGCCCCCGCGGCTAGCACCCGTTCCGCCAACTCCCACGGGCCGGGGAAGCAGTGAAAAACCGCCTGCACCTCGTCAGAAAAATCAGCATAAATCGCCAAGGCATCATCGAAAGACGCCGTTCCCTTCCGGTCACGGGTGTGAATGACCACATTGAGCCCGGCCTCACGAGCCAGCTCGAAATGCCTCCGCAAAAAATCACGCTGCCGGGCCTGGTAGTCGGCTTCGGTCCATCCCTCCGGAGCAGGATGAAAATAGTCCAAGCCTGTTTCCCCAATCCCCGCCACCTTGGGGTGAGTGAGGAAGGGACGCAACACCGCTTCAAAGTCATCGCGGCTACTATGGACATCGCAGGGATGAATCCCGATACAAGCATGGACTTCGGAAAACGTTTCAGCCAAAGAAAGATGGCGGGTGAGATCCTCCTCACTGGTGGCAAGCGTTATCATCCGCTTCACCCCCGCCTCTTTGGCCTTCGCAATCACGGCCGGAATCTCGTCAGTAGAAAATCGATGGGAAGCAAGATGGCAGTGGGAATCGGTCATAGTCGCTAAACCGAGGACCTTTTTCCAGTCGACTCCAAGTGGCAACTGGTTTCTCTTCCAAATATGAAGAAGCTGCAGAATACACCGGGATGGCTCTTCGCAGCAATTGGACTGACGACACTTGCTCTTTGCTTCAGCTACACCAACTCAAACATTTCGTATCAAAGCACGATATCAATTGTCACGCTCCCACCCTCTCCCTGGGCAAGTTACACCCCTCCCCTACAAAAACAGGTCACTCGAAAGCCCATTCTCCGCTCCGTTGAAGAAGACCTAGCGCTCTCACAGCGCTGGCATTGCGACCAGCAATCCGCCATGGACAAGCTCGCTGGTATGATATCTGCAGAATGGCTGGGCAAGATTCAGCAAAACCGCTCGCAAGATTTTCAAACCATCTTGGAACAACGGGCGAACCTATCCCTCTCTGTTACCGGTAACAAGCGCATGGAAACCCGGGAATTGGCACGAGCAGTCGCCAAGAGCTATCAACGTCTCACGAACGAGGCGGCAAACGAACATCTGAAGATCACTCTTTCTGCTCTGGAAGAAGAAATCGCTGGGCAGGACCCTCCGGTGTCCGAGAAATATAATTATCTTTCGCAGAAGAAGATGAAGGAAGAAAAAGCGGATGAACTCCGCAAAGCCAAGAAGTTACGGAACTCACTGGTAGAATCTAAAAAGACAATTGAGCAAACGCTCGCAAGGGGATATACGCCAGTGACCATCGGTTCAAACATTGTCACCCGTCGAACCAGGCACTTCTTTCCAAGAAACCACGAACGCGGCAAGTAGGAGCGAGCCACTGGCTTGCTCTCCGGTGTCGCCGGGCCTCCGGTCTGGCCCAGAACTCCGTCCTGATACGTTTCTGCCTCTCCGCCACGCGGGACGCGTCTTCCCTTTCTGGCAGCCGACTTCCCCTGTCCTCCTTCCAGTCCCTCTTCGCGGACAAAAAAAG
>NZ_JAENIO010000064.1 GCF_016595415.1 Roseibacillus ishigakijimensis | reverse complement strand
CAGCAGCAGCAGCAGCAGCAGCAGCAGCAGCTCCCGCAGTTCTTATAGCAGTTCACGCAGCTCCTATAGTTCCTCGCGATCAACCGGAAGCTTCCGCAGCTCCTCGCGCTCGGGCAGCTCCTTCGGTGGCGGCAAGTGAGCCCACCCCTGCGATAGCCCATAATCTTTTCTATCTTCCCTGACCATGAGTGAACTGTTTCAATTCCAAATCCCCGAGGAGACCAGCAACTGGATGGCTTGGCTTTATCTCCTGCAAAGCCTCGTCCTCCTCGCCATCGGCAGCATCGCCTTTGCCCTTCTGCGCAAGGTAAAGCTCGCCCATCAACTCGCCGAAAAAGACAATCCGGCCTTCGCGATTTCCTACGGGGGATTTCTGGGTGCTCTCAGCCTCGTCATCGCCGCCGTGCTCACCTCGCCCTCGCAAGCCGAGAGCTGGCAGGGGGAATTCCTCAGCTCGCTTTATTGGAATGGAGGCAGCCTCCTCCTCCTGCTTGCCGCCCTGCTCGTGAACGACTTCGTCATCTTTTCCAAGTTCTCCAACCGCAAGGAAATCCTGACAGATCGCAACTGCGGACTGGCAGCGGTAGAGGCAGGCACCTTTCTCGGCACGGCCTTGCTCATCTCGGCCTCTCTCTCCGAGCAACACGGCCCTGCCCCCCTCGGCGAGCCTTGGCTCACCCTGCTCTACTTCGTCCTCGGCCAGGCCCTCTTCCTCCTCTACGCTCGCCTCTACCCCTTCGTCACCTCCCTCGATCTCCATGGTGAGCTAGAGAAAGACAATCCGGCCATCGGGCTCGCCTATGGCGGCTCCCTGCTCGCCTTTGCCTGGCTGGTGGGCGAAGCGATGCGCAACTACGACTCGCTGACCACTATTTTCCTCGTCGCCATCCTCTACATCATCGTGCTCGGCGTCCTGCGGCAATTGGCCCACCTCCTCATCGTGCGCAAGGTCTCCCTGCAGCACGAGCTCAGCCAGGATCGCAACTGGGGCATCGGCCTGCTGGAAGCGGTCCTCACTCTCGTGGTGGCCGTTTTCCTCACCAGCAGTTGGTAAGAAGTCCGTTTCGAATCCTCGCACAGACCCCAGCATGGCAGACGGAGAATTGACCCCGGAGAAACGCAGGCTCTACAGCGCCACGGTCCTGCTCAATCACATGGTTGGGCAGAGAAAGGATTTCGACGTTCTCCTACTGGGAGGAGAAGCCCATCTGGAGCCTCTGCTCACCTGGCTGCTTACCCGGCAGTTGGTGGAAATCTCGGAGAAAAATTTCTACACCCCCACCGTCTCGGGACGGCGTGCGGTGGAGGAATTCAACCAGCGCTACCAACGTCTCCTGCAATATTTCGAAGTCTTTTCGGCGGTTGATCTGGAGGCCGGGGAATTCGCCTACGCCTCCTTTGCCGACTTTGAAAGCGATCACGACTGGGATTGCTTTTTGGAGGACGAGCGCTGGGATGACTTGCGCCTGGTGGTGGCCGATTACTTGGGCGCGGATCCCGTGGAACTGATTTGGGCCCAATTCACCAAGGAAGGCCGCTTCAACTTTACGGAAGCGGGTTGGGAGATCACTCTCGCGCAGGGATTGATTTGGAACGAAATCGCGGAGATCGCGGAGTCCGCCTGGGACATTGAAGAGCTGGGCTATGGCGAGGTGAGCGGTGAAGCCGTCTTGCGCGACATCGTGGAGCAGGGCTTCCTGCTCGTGCGCGACCTCACCGACCGCGACCCGGATGTGATGGCTCACCTGGCCCGCTGGGCCCCCTCGCGGCAAGCTCCGGTGTGGCCCCCCGATGATTCGCGGGAAGCTTTTTGGAAAACCCGCTGGCAGCTCGCCCTGACTCCCTGAACGCCCCCTCGCCATGTGGATTTTCCGTCACCTCATCACCCTCGTCGCCGAGCACACCACCCCGGTGGGCCGCTTTTTGTGGGCGGTCCTCACGGCGATCGGGATGAGCGTGCTCTTTGGCAGCGCCTTCTACTTCGCCGAGCGCGAGGTCCAGGAGGGCTTGAGCTACCTCGACTCCCTCTGGTGGGCAATGGTCACCATGACCACCGTGGGCTACGGCGATTATTTCCCCCAGACCTTCGCCGGGCGCTTCTTCATCGCCTATCCCTGCTTCCTCCTTGGCATCAGCATCATCGGCCTGCTGCTGGGCACCGTCTCCGAGGCCGTCATCGACCACTTCACCCGCAAAAAGAAAGGAACCCTCAGGCTAACCATGAAAGACCACATCATCATCGCCGGTTGCCCCTCGGTCGGCCGCGTGGAGCACATCGTGTGCGAATTGCGCCACTCCATTGTCAATCGCGAGACCCCCATCGCAGTCGTGACGGATACCCTGAACGAGCTCCCCGCTGAGTTCAAAAGCAACAAGGTTTCCTTCGTAAAAGGGAACATCCGCAATCCTGAAGTCGCCGCCCGCGCCGCGTGGACGGAAGCCAAGGACATCATCGTCATCGGCGACGAAGAGACCCCGGGCGACTTCGATGTCTACACCACGGCTTCCTACCTCAAGAACCTTCTCCCCGCCGAGAGCAAATTGCAGATTCTCAGCTACATCGAGGAAGCGGACTCCGTTGATCTTTTCAAGAAAGCAGGCTTGCGCTACGTGTGGTCGGAGGGAATGCCCGACCGCCTCATGGCCCAGGACCTGAACCAACCGGGCATCAACGAGGTCTTCCGGCAACTGCTGAGCTACCGCAACGGCTGCGAAATCTATCTCCGCGCTTATCGAGGAAAAGAAAGCAAGGTTCTCGCCCTCCAGCATCAGGCGCTGGACTCTCCACACGACTTACAAATCATCGGCATCCAGTCCGGCGAGGAATACGATTTGAATCCCAACAAAGACCGCCTCGTTTCCCCCGGCGACACCCTCATTTTCCTCGCCGACAACTCCCTCGCCTGCGAATCGTTCCTCTCCGCCACCTCGTGACCTCTTCCTCCAGTCCAGCCTCCACAGCACCACCCGCCCACAGTGCCTACGGCGTCCATATCGCCATGGAGTGCCGGGGCTGCCGGGCCGAACTGCTCACCAATCGCGAGGCCCTTGGAGCGGCCCTGCGGGAAGCGGCCACCATTGCCGGAGCAACGGTCGTGGACAGTCTCCTGCACCAATACAATCCCGCCGGACTCAGTGGCGTGGTGGTCATCCAGGAGAGCCACCTTGCGATCCACACCTGGCCCGAGATTGGTTATGCCTCCTTCGACATTTACACCTGCGGCCAGCCCGAGATCGCGGAAAAGATCGCGCAAGAATTGCTGAAGCGCTTTCAGCCCGAAAAAACCACCCGCACTCTGCTGCATCGCCAGCCCCCAGAGGAGTGAACGGCAAGCCCCGCCAGCGCTTACTCAATCCCCCATTGCCAAGCCGACTGAATGCTAGCAAGCTGACCCGACCGAAATGGAGCCCATTCTACTGATAGTCGATGACGAAAAGCCCACCCGGGACGGCCTGCGGATGGCGCTGGACGAGTCATTCGACGTCTACGTGGCCGCCGACCTCGCGCAAGCGCGGGAAGTGCTCAAAAATGAAAACGTGGACCTCCTCCTCACCGATCTCCGCCTGGGCGCGGAATCCGGCATGGACCTCATCGAGGAAGCCCTGGCCCTGCCCAAGCCCCCGGTAGCCATCATGATGACCGCCTACGGCTCAGTGGATACCGCCGTCGAGGCCATGCGCCGGGGGGCCTTCCACTTCGTCACCAAACCGCTCAATATCGACGAGGTCGAGAACCTTCTCCTCCGCGCGGCCCGCAGCCGCAAGCTGGAAAAGCAAAACACCGAGCTGAGAAACGAAAACGCCACCCTGCGCCAGAAAACCGCGCAAGCCCCCTCTGGCCTGGACCGCATTTTAGGAAAATCCGAAGCCATCCGGCGCGTCACCGAGATGGTGGAGCAGGTCGCGGCCACCAAGGCCACCGTGCTTATCGAAGGCGAATCGGGAACCGGTAAAGAGCTCGTCGCCCACGCCTTGCACGACCTCTCGGGCCGTCCTGCTGACAAGTTTGTCATCGTCAACTGCGCCGCGCTCTCCCCCCAGCTACTGGAATCGGAACTCTTTGGCCACGAAAAGGGAGCCTTCACCGGAGCCACCCAACGCCGCGTCGGCCGCTTCGAACAAGCCCATGGCGGCACCCTCGTGCTGGACGAAATCGGTGAGATCGATCCCGCCACCCAGGTGAAGCTCTTGCGCGCCCTCTCCGAGCGAGCCATAGAGCGCGTGGGCTCCAACACCCCCGTCGAAGTGGATGTCCGCCTCGTCGCCGCGACCAACAAGTCCCTGCGGCACCTGGTGGAATCGGGGGAGTTCCGGGAAGACCTCTTCTTCCGCCTCAACGTTCTCAAAATTGACATGCCTCCCCTGCGGGAACGCCCGGAAGACGTGGTCCTGCTGGCCAACGCCTTTTTGAAGGAATTCTCGGATGAAAACGCCCGCCCGCTCAAACCCCTTGCCGACGACGCGCTCGCCCTCATTCGCAGCTACCGCTGGCCCGGCAACGTGCGCGAACTCCGCACCGCCATGGAGCACGGAGTCATTCTATCCAACTCCGACCAAATTGAAGCCCGCCACCTCCCGGGCTTCATGACCGGGCGCGAAATTACTCCGGCGGCCAAGGGAGCAGGCACCGGGGGCAAGGAAACCGAAAAGAATCTTGCGCCCATGGCCGAACTCAATTTGCATGCGCTGGAGGCTGACGCGATTGAGCGGGCCTTGCGGCAAACGGATGGAAACAAAACAAAAGCGGCCTCTCTTCTCGGTATAAGCCGGAGAACATTGCAGCGGAAACTCAATGAGCGCGCCGACGACCCCACTACTCTCGACTAAAAACCCTCTTCCGAGCGAACACAGCACTTTATGAATCCCAACGGAGCCTCAAATCTAGGTAGCATCGCCCTCCGAGCGGTCTTTTTCATCGTCCTCATCGTGATGGCCATCCTTCACGTCACGGTCCTCTTCCGCGGCCTCAATACCCCCGAGGGCATGGAACAAGCGGCCATCGCCCGCGAAGTCTCGCGAGGCAAGGGACTAGTGACCAAAGTCCTTCGACCGGCCGCGATCAATCAGAACCAGATCGCCACCAGTGGCGAAGGCACGCTGGCCGATGCCGCTGAGAACACTTACCACGCCCCTCTGCAACCTCTTCTCTTGGGAGCCATTTTCCGGGCCCAAGGCGCGGGCGACTTCGAAGCCTGGCGCTTGGAGAAGGGGCAATACGTCTATCAGTTGGACCGCATCGTCGCCGGGTTTGCCATCGTCTGCCTCGTCCTGGCCATCGGAGTCACCTACCTGCTGGTGTGCCGCATCTTCGACTCCCGTATTGCCGCCACCGTAGCCCTGCTGATGCTGTTCTGTGAGCTTTTCTGGAAGATTTCCATGAGTGGGCTGCCCCAGATGCTCATGCTCCTCCTCTTCACCTCGGGCTGCTACTTCGCATACCGGGCCCTTGAAAACACGGCTGAAGAACGAAACACCATCGTCCACGCCATCCTCGCCGCCGTTTTCTTCGCCCTCCTCTGTCTCAGCCACTGGATCGCGGTCTGGCTTGTCATTGGCTACGCGGTCGCGGCGGCCCTCTTCATCAAGCCCCGTGGCGTTGCCGGCATCATCGCCCTCGTCGCGCTCATCGCGGCCGCCGCCATGCCCGTGATTCACAACATCCAAATCACCGGAAACCCCGGGGGGGCCGCTTCCCTCGTCCTTTATGAAGGTCTCTTTGGCTCGGAAGAGTATGCGATGCGCAGCTTGGAAACCCTTCCCTTGAAGCTGCGCAACCTGACCTTGCAAATTCTGCGCCTGACCGTGGCCCAGTTCAACGACCTCTACCTTTACTTCGGAAGCATTCTGGCCGCCCCTCTCTTCTTCGTCGCCCTCTTCCACCCCTTCAAGCGAGCCTCCATCAGCGAATTCCGCTGGTTTTTGCTCCTGATGTGGATTTTTGCTTCCTTCGGAATGGCTCTCTTCGGTCTCAAGGGCGGCGATATGTCTCCGAACCAGATTCACCTTCTCTTCGCCCCTCTGATGGGCGCTTATGGCGTGGCCATGCTCAGCGTGCTCTGGAACCGGTTGAGCATCTCCAAAAACGTCCCCCTCCTGCGGCAGGCCCATCTCGTCCTCATCGTGGTCATCTCCGCCAGCCCCTTCCTGCTGCGCATGCCCTTCGATGTCCTCGCCATTTTCAACCAGGGCGAGATCGTCTCGCCCAACTACCCTCCCTACGCCCCCTCCACTCTGGACGAGAATCTAGCGGATTACGGTGAAAAAGACGAAATCATTGTCTCCGACCAGCCGTGGGCAGTGGCCTGGTATGCTGATCGCCGCTCGGTCTGGCTGCCCATTAAGATGTCCCATTTGGAGGAAATCGAAGACATGGCCGAGGAAGAAGAAACCCCGGTCACCGGCGTGCTCATCTCCCCCCTGTCCAGCGGAATCCCCCCTCTCACCGAAGCCCTCGCCTACAACCGCACTTGGCAGTCCCTGGTCCTCGACCCCTGGGCGGCTCAAGTCGTCGCCGATGGCACCCCTCGCCGCCCCCGGCTGATCAGCAGCTACGACGAGGAGATGGATGGCTTCCACTCCCGCTATCCCGGCCTGAGCATCATCCTCTTCCGCCGCGCCCCCATGATTTTCTACTCTTCCCGTCCGACCGGTTCCTAAGCAATGGCCAAGAAAACAACGAAAAAACTGCCCCCCTTTGAAGAATCCGTCGATCGACTGGAAGCTCTGATCGAGACGATGGAAAGTGAGCAATTGCCCTTGCAGACCTTGCTCGATCACTACGAAGAAGGCCACGAACTCCTCACCCATTGCCAGACCCTGCTTGACGATGCGGAACGCCGCATTGAGGTCGTGACCCTCGCCAGTCAAAACACCACCAAATCCACGGGAACAGAAAACAAGCTCGCTTCCGAACCGGCAGCAAGCGACAATCGCCCTTCCGACGCCGCGTCCGATGACATCCGACTCCTCTAACTCCACGCCCCAGCCCGCCCCGTTGCCCAATCCTCCCTTGCTCCCGACCATCAAGTCGCCGGAGGATGTGAAGAAAATTCCCGCTGACCAGTTGCCCGGCCTGGCTTCTGAAATCCGGGACACGCTGATCCGCTCCCTCGCCAATACCGGGGGCCATCTCGGTCCCAATCTCGGCGTGGTCGAGCTCTCCATCGCCCTGCACCGGGTCTTCAGCACTCCCGAGGACAAATTCGTCTTCGATGTCGCCCACCAGGGCTACGTTCACAAAATGCTGACCGGTCGCGCGGACAAGATTGACACCATCCGCCAATACCAGGGCCTCAATGGCTTTTTGCTGCGCACGGAGTCCGAGCACGACGCCTACGGAGCCGGACATGCCGGCACCGCCCTCTCCGCCGCCCTCGGCATGGCCGCTGCCCGCGACCAAAAGGGCGAGGACAACCACGTCGTCGCTGTGGCGGGTGATGCCGCCTTCACTTGCGGCCCCACCTTGGAAGCGCTGAACAACATCGCGGAAACCACCAAGCGCTTCATCGTCGTTCTCAATGACAACGAGTGGTCCATCGACCGCAACGTGGGGGCCATTGCCAAATATTTCAACGCCCTGCAGACCCACTCCGCCTATTCTGCGGTGCGTGACAAGGCCTCCGATTTCGTCCAGAAAGTAGCCGGAGAATCCGTGCGCAAGTTCGCGCACAAAATCGAACGCTCAGCCAAGAACCTTCTCTTCCCCAACGTTCTCTTCGAAAAGTTCGGCCTGCGCTACTTCGGCCCCATTGATGGTCACAATGTCGACCTTCTTATCAAAACTTTCGATTACCTGAAGCGGCAGGATGAACCCGTGCTTCTGCACATCATCACCGAAAAAGGGCGGGGCTACCAGCCGGCCCTCGAGAAGCCGGGCAAATTCCACGGCCTGGGCCCCTACAATGTCGAAGACGGAGCCACCAAAGCGGGCGCTCCCACCTATTCGGAAATCTTCGGCCGCACGGTGACCGATTTCGCCAAAAAGGACGAAAAAATGCTCGCCGTTACAGCGGCCATGCCCGGTGGCACCAAGCTTGATATCTTCAAGAAGGAGCTGCCGGAGCGCTACTACGATGTCGGGATCGCCGAGGAGCACGCCGCCCTCTTTGCGGCTGGTCTCGCCACCCAGGGCCTGCGCCCCTTCCTCGCCATCTACTCCACCTTCATGCAGCGGGCCTTCGACATGATCGTCCACGACATCGCCTTGCAAAACCTCCCCGTGCGCCTCTGCATGGACCGTGGCGGTTTGTCCGGCGACGACGGCCCCACCCACCACGGACTCTTTGACATCGGCTACCTCCGCCACGTCCCGGGGCTCATCCACATGCAGGCCAAGGACGAGGAAGAGTTCGTCGACATGCTCTGGACCATGGCCAACTACGACGAAGGCCCCATCGCCATCCGCTACCCCCGGGGAGCCGGCACGGGAGCCAAGCCCAAGGAGCAACCCGTCCAACTCGAAATCGGCAAAGGCGAACTCGTCAAGAGCGGCTCCGATGTCTGTCTTATCGGCCTCGGCTCCCTCTTCGAGATGGCCGAAGAGACCGCCAGAGAACTAGAGGCGGAAGGCCTTGCAGTGGGCCTCATCAACCCCCGTTTCATCAAGCCTCTCGATGCGGAACTCATTCTCACCGAAGCCAAAAAGGCGAAAGTGATCTGCACTTACGAAGACCACGTCCTTGCCAACGGCTTTGGCGCCAGCATCATCGAGCTTCTTCACGACCATGGCGTCGACACCCCGGTAGAACGCATCGGCTGGCCCGACGAATTCGTCGAACATGGCAAGCCCGAAATCTTGCGGGAGAAGCACGGCCTCACGGTGGCCAATGCCCTGCAAAAAGTGCGCCGCCACCTCTCCCCCGCCACCGTGGCGTGACCTCGCGACCCCCGCCTGGCCTGACTGCCCACCCTTTCTTCAAGAGCTCTCCCCAGCGGAGAGCTTTTTCGTAGGGTCCCGACTGTCCCACCCCGAGGCCAGGACCCGCCGGCCCGTCAGAAACCCGCCCCTTCCCCCCAACTCACCCTTTTCATTCCTGAGAATTCAGGCAGGATCGCTTGCGATGAAGAGCGAAAACCTGCTTGAAGAATTGGAAAAAGCCCACGGGGCCCCACCCGAAAATCTGAGCCCCGCGCTCCAAGTCCTCTGGCTGGCCAAAGCCGGCGATTGGGAAGGAGCCCACAACATCGCCCAAGACATGCCCGACCCCCAAGGAGCTTGGCTGCACGCCCATCTCCACCGCCAGGAGGGCGACCTCGGCAATGCTTCCTACTGGTATCACCGGGCCAACCAACCCGTGCCCTCTCGCGAAATCTCCATTGAGGCGGAATGGCTGGATCTGGCCGCCCACTTCACCCGCCATTCAAGGTGAAAGAGATCAAGAAAGCCAGTGACCACATTGTCACGATTTCTTATGGGCTAGGCTTGAGTTTCACATTTTTGACTGATACGTGAACGCCTTTCGCTCGTCTCATTTTCTTTTTATATGAAATTATCTATCATCGGAACCGGCTATGTTGGACTCACTACCGGAGCATGTTTCGCGGAAGTCGGTCATCAGGTGACCTGCGTTGACAACAACGAAGAAAAGGTCAAAACCCTCCTCGATGGGAAAATCCCCATTTTCGAGCCCGGTTTGGAAGACCTGGTGAAACGAAATGTGGCAGCAGGTCGCTTGAAGTTCACCACCTCGACTGAGGAAGGCGTCAAGGATGGGGACGTTGTCTTCATCGCCGTGCCCACCCCGCCCCAACCCGATGGCTCCGTCGACCTCTCCTTTATCGAAAAGGTGGCCCGCGAGATTGCGGAAGCGCTCAAGCCGGAATACGGCTTCCGCGTCATCGTGGACAAATCGACCGTTCCGGTCAAAACAGGTTCCAAGGTGGAAGAGACCGTTCGCCGCTACGCACCCGAGGGGGTGGAATTTGCGGTGGCCTCCAATCCCGAGTTCCTGCGCGAAGGTTGCGCGGTCGACGACCTCCTTAACCCCGACCGCATCGTCTTCGGAGCCAACGACGAGAAAGCAGCCGACATGATGCGCCGCATCTATGATCCCTTCAATGCTCCCGTCCTCGTAACTGACATCGAGTCCGCCGAGCTCATCAAGCACGCGGCCAACTCCTTCCTCGCCCTCAAGATTTCCTACATCAATGCCGTGGCCCGGGTTTGCGAAAAGTCGGGAGCCGACATCGAAATGGTGGCGGAAGGAATCGGGATGGACGCTCGCATTGGCCGCCAATTCCTGAATGCCGGTCTCGGCTATGGAGGTTCCTGTTTCCCCAAAGACGTCAAGGCTTTCATCAACATCTCCGAAACCCTGGGCTATCCCTTCGAGCTGCTCAAGCAGGTGGAAACCATCAACGAGGACCAGCGCAAACTCTTCCTCGGTCGCATTCGCGAAAAACTCTGGGTCCTGCAAGAAAAGAAGATCGCCCTCTGGGGTCTCGCCTTCAAACAAAACACCGACGACGTGCGCGAATCGGTCGCCATCAAGCTCGCCAACGACATGATGGCTGAGGGGGCAGATGTCACCGGCTGGGATCCCCAAGGCATGGAAACCGCGAAGAAGTTTGGCAATCTCCACGAAAACTTCAGCTACGGCGAAGACATGTATGCCTGCCTCGATGACGCGGAGGCCCTCGTTATTGGCACCGAATGGCCGCAATTCGCCAATGCCGACCTGGATGAAATCAAGAAGCGCATGCGCACTCCCCTCATCTTCGACGGGCGGAATCTCTACGATCCCAAGGTCATGGCTGCCCATGGCATCGAATACCACTCCATCGGCCGCGCTTCGGTCTAAGCGGAGGACAGCGCCATTTTTCCCGCAGCCCGGAGCGTCCCTCCGGGCATTTTTGTGCCCTCTTTGCCACCCGCAGGGAAGAGTCGCACAAAATTGAATTCCCCTTGCCCGCATCCCGGTCCAGACTCGCCCGCACATGATTCCGAACGTCCTCGCCGAACGCTACGCTTCTTCCGCCCTGAAAGACATCTGGTCTCCCGAAGGCCGCATTTTGCTCGAACGCGAACTCTGGCTGGCGGTGGCCCGGGCCCAGAAGGACCTCGGCCTGGACATTCCCGAGGAAGCCTTGCAAGCCTACGAGGCGGTCAAAAACCAAATCGACCTCGCTTCCATCGACGCGCGCGAACGCATCACCCGCCACGACGTCAAGGCCCGCATCGAGGAGTTCAACGACCTCGCCGGTCACGAACAATTGCACAAGGGCATGACCTCACGTGACCTGACCGAGAATGTTGAGCAGCTGCAAGTTTATCGCTCGCTGTTGGTGATGCGCGACAAAACGGTCGCCGCGCTGGCCCGGCTCGGCAAGCTAGCCACCGAAACCGGCGACCTCGTGATCACCGGCCGCACCCACAACGTGGCCGCGCAGAGCACCACTTTCGGCAAGCGCCTGGCGATGTTTGGCGAGGAGCTCCTCGATGCTCTTGGCCGCTTCGAGCACCTCATCGCCAGCTACGCGGTGCGGGGGCTCAAGGGCGCGGTGGGCACCCAGCTGGACCAGCTCTCCCTCTTCGATGGCGATTCCGATAAAGTGGCCCGCTTGGAAAAAAGTCTCGCCAATCACCTCGGAATCCCGGCGGTATGGGAAAACGTGGGCCAGGTCTATCCCCGCTCCCTCGATTTCGCAGTGGTCTCCGCCCTCGTCGAGCTGGGCAGCGCTCCCTCTTCCTTTGCCAAAACCCTCCGCCTGATGGCCGGACATGAAACCGCCTCCGAAGGCTTCGCCCCCGGCCAAACCGGCTCCTCGGCCATGCCGCACAAGATGAATTCGCGCTCCTGCGAGCGCATCAACGGCTTCCACGCCATCCTCAAAGGCCACCTCACCATGGCCTCCAATCTGGCAGGCGACCAATGGAACGAGGGCGATGTCTCCTGCTCGGTGGTGCGCCGCGTGATGCTGCCCGATGCCTTTTTCGCCACCGATGGCCTCTTCGAGACCCTGCTGACCGTCCTCGATCAAATGGACACCTATCCAGCGGTGATTGAGAAGGAGAACCTCCACTACCTCCCTTTCCTCCTGACCACCACCATCATGATGGCCGCCGTGAAGGCCGGGGTGGGTCGGGAAACCGCCCACCACGTCATCAAGGAACACGCCCTCGCCACCGTCGCCGATCTGCGGGGGGGCGACTTGCGCGAAAACAACCTCCTCCAACGCCTTGCCAACGATGAGCGTCTCCCTCTGGACCTCGCCACTCTGCAGGGCTTGCTGGAAGCCAACAAAACCAACACCGGCAATGCCCCCGCCCAGCTGGCAAGCTTCGGGCAACGGGTGAACGAGCTCGTCGCCAAGAACCCCGCCGCCGCCGACTACACCCCGGGAGCCATCTTGTGACTCTTCGGCGCCCCCCCAGGCGCCACTTCCCCCCTTTTCCCCATGCCTCTTTTGCGCTAGAGTGCCCTTATGTCCGCCGTTCTCGAAGTGGCCAATCGACCCGAGTTCCAGGACCAGACCACCTTCAATCTGGCGGTCTGGGAAAAGATTCTGGCCGATCCCTTCTATGCCCGCTTGGAGCACCGCATCGAGACCAATGCCCACGGCCAAGTCCTCATGTCCCCGCCCCCCCATTACAATCATGGTGAAACCCAAACCGACATCGCGCTGCTCCTCACCCAACTGATGACGGGCGGACGGGCGCTCACCGAATGCCCCATCTCGACTTCCCGGGGAGTGCGAGCCGCCGATACGGTCTGGATTTCCTACCCGCGCCGCCAACAGTGCCGCCACTCCAGCGGGGTGCTGACCCGAGCCCCAGAAATCTGCGTGGAAGTCCTCTCTCCCTCCAACACCACCAACGAGATGCTGGAAAAGAAAGCCCTCTACTTCGAGGCCGGGGCTGAGGAGGTCTGGTTTTGCTCGGTCGAAGGGGAGATGGCCTTCTACCTGGCCACCGCCCCCGATCAAGCAGCCCGCAGCCTGCTCTGTCCCGACTT
>NZ_JAENIO010000063.1 GCF_016595415.1 Roseibacillus ishigakijimensis | reverse complement strand
CAGAAGCCTCAACACCAACCTTGAAATCGACGAATAAATAGCCAATCTCACGCCAACGACCACCGAGAGTTTTAACGACCTGTGGGACATCCCCCGAATTCTCCACATACGTTAGTGACGCTGTTGTTTCTCTTGTGTCTGATAGACCTTCTGATGCTAGCTTCTATTTGAGTGAGATTAATGACAAATCAGTAAAGGATGATATTTTGGAAGAAGTTTATAAAAACTTAAAGTCTTTCGATAAAAATTATGCTGATCGATGGCTTAGTGATATGATTGAGTAGGCAGTGTGGATCGGTGTTTTGGGTTGAGGCTTTATTCGTTCTTGTTTGATGATAATCTACTGAAATTCGAATCTTTTCTTAATTTGTTTATTGCCATGAATTGGATTGATGTATTCGGAGGATTCGAAGAGTTCTCCTTGTTTGTCGAAAATTCAGGTCACTTGCTAGGTAGCGGTTCGCTTTGCTCAGGTATTTTTCATACCGATAAAGTCTTTGGCGACAGTTCTCGGAACTCTCATTTGGTTTTGGCTTCTTGGGACGAAAGTCGTGATTCTAGGAAGGGTTACGATGATTTCGTTGGGATGGCTCGAGCAGTCCAAAAATCCCGCTTTAACACCATTCTTCGCGTATATCTCGGCAAATCGCATGAAAATCAGGTGGAGGCTTTGGTGGCAGCGGGATGTGAAGTGGTGGTTATGGAAGAGGTCCCCGGGATGGTCGGGCAGGAGCGGCTTTGGCCCCTCTTAGCGCTGGAGGAAGACCGTTTGGTGACCTTCACTGATACTAGTTTGAGCGGTCGCTTTCTGCTGGATGTGCAGCGCACGGAGCTGGTGGCGGAGAGTGGCTTGGGTGGCTGGCGAATTCCTTACCATATCCCGGCGGCGGCTCATGAGATTGGGTATCGCCCCATCAATCCCCTGCGTTTCGGCAGTTGCCGTTCCTACCCTGTGCGGGAGCTGCTGGGTCAATTTCTGGCTGCTTGCGAGGCAGGGGAGGTGTCGTCGATGGCGCAGTTGCCTTGGGGTGGCTCGCGGCCTATCGCGGGCGCTCGTTGGCCCCATCAGGATTTTGCCAGTTGGTTTCTGATGAGTGTTCTCTACCCCCGCATGGCGGCGGAGGGTTTGCTCACACTGGTCCCGGCAGAGGGTGAGTGGCCCTTTCTGCCCCTCGATATCGAGTATGCGACCTGGGCTAATCCCGCATCCGAAGTGCTGCTGACCCGGCCCGCGCGCGATCCATGGGAGACCATGGTTCCCGAGCCCCGGCTCAGGGTGCGGGAGGGAGCGCAAGCCTATCGGCGGACGCGTGTGAAGAAAGGGCCGCGGCAGGGCATTGATGGCGAAACTCCCGCGCCGGAGGTGAATCGGCTGCCTGGTCATGAGGGTGGTCTGCGTTCCTGGCTTGGACATTGTCAGGCTCATTGTTCCTCGGAGTGGTGGATTGATTTCAGTCCCCAGTTGCGTCTTGGAAAGGAAGGGGGCGATCTCTTTCTGGATCGAAGCTATGAGAGCTGCGACGTGGTCACTTGTGGTTCGTTTTTCCTGAAATTGTCTGCCGAGATGATTCGTTTGGCCCGCGAGGAGGGGCTGAACGAGTGGCGGGAAGGGGACCTCCTGAAGGTGCCCAAGTTAGAGGGACCGGCTACTCTTTGGCGAGCAGACTTCGCGCGACAATTTCTCTCCCGCTGGGACTCGTCGTCGTTTCGCCCTGAGTTTTTGCTGCGGTTGCAGATGGAGCAGGGCCGAGCCCGGGTCCGTCACACCACCACCGAGCGGATGGGCTGGCAAGTGCGTTGAATCGTGCTGATCTGTCCGACACTCTCTCATTGAAGCTTTCTTGAGTTTATCTTTCATCCATGATTCCCAAGCGCCTGATCTGCACCCATAAATCTGAATACGCCCTGGAACCGAAATTGCGCTTTTGTCTGGAGCGTATGAAGGAGCTGCACCCGACTTGGGAATGGTGCTTCTTTTCCGACGAAGATTGTGAGGCTTTTGTAGCCGAAGAGATGCCGCAGTATGCGGAGCTTTATCGTTGGTATCCGCGTCCGGTGCTGAAGGCGGATTGTTTTCGTCTCCTGGCGGTTATGCGGTTGGGTGGTTTTTACTTGGATACGGACTTCTTGGTGGAAGCTCCGCTGGATCCTCTCTGCGAGCACGAGGTGGTCTTTCCGTGGGAATGGACGCTGGGCTGGGATGATTTCGAGATGCGTTTTCCGCCTTGGTTGGGCTTGAAGGCCGAGCGCCGGGCAGTGGGGAATTACGCTTTCGGAGCGGAGGCGGGTCACCCCTTCCTGCAAGCTTTGCTCGACGAGATGGTCGTGCGCACGGAGAATTTTGAAGCGGAGAATTGTGTCGATCTCGATGTTTTGCACGCCACGGGACCGGATCTGGTGACCAGTGTGTATTATGAGCGGCGTGAGGAGTGGTCGACGGTGCACTTGTTGGGTTCGCGCACGATGGGACTGGGGGCATTATGGGGAACACCTCATCAATGGCAGTTGGCGGCAGTGGGATGATCCTGAATGTAAGGAGGAGGTCATCCAGAAGACAGCGGAGGGAAGATCCTCTTCTCCGGCTTGGAAGATTTTTGTTATCACCCTGTCCCGGAATGAGGAGCGAAGAAGGAATGTTATCCGGCAATTGGTTTCCAGTCCATGGAATTTCGAGGTTGTGGAGGCGGTGGACGCAGAGTCTACCAAGCCCGAATTGTTGGTCGCGAGTGAGAATCCGGTGGAAGTCCTGACGCCGGGGGAAATCGCTTGCTACCAATCTCATTTGAGGGTTTTGCAGCGGATTGTGGATTATGGGCTCCCGTATGGAGTCATTTTGGAGGACGATTTTCGTTTGGGGAGAACGGAGAGTTTGACCTTGGGCAATCTCTGGACTCGCTTGCCTGGCGATGCCGATCACGTGCAGCTGCACAATCTGCGCAATGAGATCACGCGCGAGTATGAGATTGAGGCGGAAGGCCGCTATTTCAATAAGCTGGCGGTAACCAATGCGCTGACGATTGGCTATCTGGTCTCCCGTCGATTCGCCAGATGGTTTCTGGGGAACCATTCTATTCCCCAGCGTCCCATTGACCATCAATACACCCAAGTCAGCAAGGAGGGGGAGGGTTTATTCGGGTTCTACGATTGTCAGGAGCGGCTGATTGATGGCTTTTGGGAGATGCCGACCACGATATCAGGGCGGTGAGAGAAGGGAGATTTTTCGGGAGAGGGGTGGGAGGAGACGGAGAAACTTCCGGCTTTAGATTCTTTGTTAGTTCGCTAGAATCATCCCCGATGGCTGGAATTGACGCATCTTTCTTCGAAAAACTCTGGGCGGCGAGTTTCTCCCGTTTTCGGCGCCCGGTGGAGGGGGTATTGCTGCCAGTTGATTTGACTGAGGAGTTGGTGCGTGAGCTTTGGGAACGGCTTTTGAGCCGCTATCCCGAGATGCCGGGAAAGGCGGTCTTCTCGGCGGCGCTCCTGGAGGAAGCGCATGACTATTCCCGCCACCGCGTGCGGGAGGAGCGGACCCGCGAAGGGGATCCCCAGCGTTACCACGATCCTGCCGATGGGCGTTACGAGGCCAATCTGGACTTGGACAAGCTGCAGCGGCGTGGCGAGGGGCGGGAGGCGGTCTTTCCGGACCGGGAGTGGGATCGGCTGCCACCGGTTTTGCGGGCTTTTGCTTTTTCCACTTTGGCCCGGCGCGGGGTGCGCAATCAGGATGCGGAAGATGTTTTCATGGAAACCTTTGCGGAACTCCCCCGGCCCAAGGGCTCGGACCAGCGGGCACCCATCGAGACTATCCAGCTTTTTGAGGAGGTGATTCCACTTTTTACGAAGATGATCCAGTTCCGGGCCATCGATTGGATTCGCAAGCGCGCCGCGCGGAAGAACCAGCCCAACAGCCAGTTTTCTTACGAGGAACTGACTGAGGAACAGGAGAATGTGCGGCAGTTTGAGGATCGCTCGGCACGGGCCTTTGGCGAGGCCGCGGACCTGACCTTCGACCGCATTTACGACCTTTGCCAGGAGGCTTTGACTCCTTTTGAATGGGAATTGGTCTTTGCCGTGCATGTCAGCCAGTCCCACACTATGGGTGAATTGTTGGAAGAGGGGCCCGTGCTGGAGAAATTGCAGTTGCGCCCCTCGGATTCTATTTCTAAGAAACGGCGTATTCTCAATGAGAAGCTGCATGGCGCCTTGTCGAAATTGGCTGATATTTTGCAAAAGTAGAAAAACCTTTGTGCCAAGCTTCGGTTACTGAGCTACCCACTATGAATATGTGTTCTCCCCCCCACCATGACGATGATCGCATCCAGGCGGTGATCGGCATTCTTGAGAAAAGTCTGCAAGCCCATCCTGATGAGGAGATTCCTCCTCTCCCTGACGATTTGCGGGAGCGCTTGCAAAGGCAGTATGGTGAAGAACAGGCCCCGGCTCCCCGGCGCGCGACTGCCGGTTGGTGGGAGCGCCTGCGTGGGTTGGTGGTGCAACCGGCTTTTTCTGGCGTGATGGCGGCTCTGGTTTTGGCGGCAGTTTTGCTCGGCTTTCTCTCTCAAAACGGGGCGGAGGAATCTGCTGAGCAAATGCGCGGTGCTGCTTCGCAAGAGGAGGCGACGACGGTGATTCTTCTTTACCAGCTGACGGAAGAGCAGCAGGCGGCTATCCTTGCCAGCGGCTACTTCGAACGCGGCAGTCTGCAGGTCGTCGATGAGGCCACCGTTTTGGCCGAGTGGGTTGCTCGCGAGGGTCAGAGCATCGTGGTCGATGGGGCGGAAGGTGAGATTCGCAACGAAGAGGGCCACAGCCTCACCCTGCCGGTCGATGAGGCGGCGGTAGCCGATGTCATCGTCGAATTGCTCGGCTCCTGAATCCTCTCGGGGGGGGCACCCTCTTCGGGGCGTGCCATTCCCTCCCCAAAAGGCTTGGGGTTTGCCGGGAGCAATTGAGAGTCGGCTCAAAGGGTCGCGAGGGTCCAGAAACCGGCGAGGAGTAGCAGTCCCGAAAGGGCCATTTGCATGCGGTGCCGGTGGAGAGTGCCCTGCCAACACAAGGTGCTGGCGGTAAAGAGGAACAGGACCAGGAGGGCGGCGCCAGTGGCGCCGAGGGTGATTGCGAAGAAGGCGGTGCCCGCTGGCCCTTCCGGGGTCAGGGGAAGAAGAGAAGCGCCCAGAATGAGCCCGTGGGTGATCGCAAAGCAGCAGAAAAGGCCGTGGCAGAAAGTGGGGATTGGCCGTGTGGGCAGGAAATACCCTCCCAGGGCGAGGGCTAAGAGGGAGAGAGCCAAGAGGAGGTCGCTCCCTGGCAGAGTCAGGTCCCAGTGGAGAGCCATTGTCAAAGTGCCCGTGAAAAGAATGAGATAGAGGGCCCCCTGGCGGAAAAGGGCTCGGGCTGCGGCGAAGGGAAAAAGGAGTCCTACGATGAAGAGGGGATGGCCACAGTGGGCGAAAAAGGCGGTGAATCCCCTCGGCAGTGAGGGGAGAGCGGGCGGGGGAACCGCTTCCTCCTGCTCCGCCGGGGCGGTCGCCTCGACCCAAGCCAGGGAGTAGACCTCGCCCTGTGAAACAGTGACCAGAGGGAGTTCCCGGCCGGCGGAGTGGGTGGCGAGGGTGAGGGAGGGGCCTTCTTGGTTTTCCCGCCAAAAGAGTTCCAATTCCCCGCCTTGAGCCGGGAAATCGAGTCGCAATTGGTAGATCATGCGTTGGAAGGTGTCCGGGCGCTGGGGAAAGTAATCTTCCCAATCCGAACCCCAGCGCACAAAATCCAGCTGATAGTCCTGCGAGAGCCCGGCGAGCTGCAAGTGCAGGGTTTCGCGGAGATACCGGGCTCCTTCCATCCGGATGCGCTCCTTTTCGGAGTCTGGCAGCGCGGCGAACCAGGCACCAAGGGGTCGGGTTTCGTCTTCGTTGGAGCGCAATTCCGGCAAGGCATAGCCCGCGTCCATCTCCAGGCGGGCTTCCAGGTGCTGGTCGAAGAGGAAGACGGAGAAAAAATGCTGTTCCACTTCATGAGCCCGGAGGAGCCCGGCCGCGAGGAGGGAGAGGGCGAGGAGCAGGGGGCGGATCATGGCCGCGACTTTGCCGGGTCCACCTCGCTCTGCCAAGCCTGCGGAGGTCTCCTTGAGTTGCCGGAAGGCCTACTTTCCGGTAAATTGTCTCCCATGCGCTTACTGTTGTTCTTGCCCTTCGCTCTATTCTTGATCGCTTGTGGTTCCCAAGAGGTGGAAGAAAAGACTCCCCGCCGCACGACTGCGGTGGTGGGAGAGGTGACCAGCGTCCACCCGGAGCAAGGCTTTTTGCTCTTCCGGCGCTATGGGGGCGGGGAGGTGCTGGAGGAAGGAGTGCTCAGTGCGCGCAGCCCGGATGGCAAGCGTGCGGTGGGGTTGACTTTGAGCCCCGAGAAGCTGGGGCGCTTCTATGCTGCCGATTACGAAGTGGCCGCTGGCGTGCCCCGGGTTGGCGATGTCGTCATTCGCTCGCGGGGGCTGCATGACACGGAAAACGAAGAAAAATTAGAAAAACTTCCTGAAGCGGAGGAAATCCTGCCGGTTTCCCCTTTGGGTTCGGATGTGGTTCCGGTTGAGGGGGATGAGGAGGGTGTGGTTCTAGAGGGGGCCGAGTGAGTAAGATGAGATTCCCGGGATTTTTTTAATTTTACTTCACTCTCTTTGATTTTTAGGGCAAATTTTCTTCGCTCATTTGTTGAGTTTCCATGTTGTTCCAAAATCAGTTCCAATCCAGTGATGAAAACCAGTTCCACGAGCCGAAAGGGCCAGGAGCAGGCGGATGCCGACCGCCTGGCCGACTTTGTGTTGTTCACCCAACGTTCCTGTATTCTTAATCTATCCAGCGAGCTCAATCGAGGGCACGTTTCTTTTCCCCAGTTCTTCCTCCTCACCTATTTGTCGAGCGAGGAATTCTTGACCATGTCAGATATCGCCCAGAAGATGGGTCATTCCACGGCGGCAGCCACCGGATTGGTCGATCGTTTGGAGAAAATTGGTTATGTCGAGCGTGTTCACGCTGCGGAAGACCGGCGGAAGATCATGGTTCGCATTACCCAGAAGGGGATCGAACTCGTCGCTCATCTGCGGCAGGAGATTGCGGCCGATTTGGCCAATCTAATGGCTTCCGCAGACCAGGATGAAGCGGAGACTATTGATTTTGCTCGTCAGGCGATGAAGCGGGCGTGAGGAGTCTTTGCCGGCCGGGTGCCGGAGGCTCGCTCTTTTCCACAGGTTCCACTAGGCTTCGGGCATGGTGGAACCGTTTTCGTTTTTAGAGCCTCTCCGTGGCCTGGGCTTGGCGGCAAGTTTTGTCCCTCGCGTCGCGGAGGTCGCGGGGAGTTACGACAAGGAAGAAGTCTTGGGCGAGCTGGAGCCCTTTCATCGGCAGGAGGTGGCGGCGCTGGGCTACGATTGGTCTGATCTGTGGCGGGCGGAGCAAGTGCATGGCGTGGAGGTGGCCCGTGTTCCGGCGCGGGAAGCAAGCAGAATCATCCCCGGGTGTGATGGCTTGCTGAGCAATTGCCCGGGAACTCTCCTCGGAATTTACGTGGCCGATTGCGGAGTCATTTGGGTGGCCGATCCGGTCAAGCAGGCCATCGCGCTCCTTCATTCCGGGCGGAAGGGGAGCGAAGGAGGCATCCTCCCCCGTGCCATTGAGGCCATGGGTCGGGAATTCGGCTCCCAACCTGCGGACCTCATGGTCGTTCTGGGGCCCTGCATACGGCCGCCGCACTACGAGGTGGATATCGCGCAACTGATTGCCATGCAGGCGGAAGAGTGCGGGGTGGGTTCCTTTGAGGATTGCGGCCTTTGCACGGGATCGGATTTGGCGAGCAACTACAGCTACCGGATGGAGAAGGGGCGCACGGGGCGCATGCTGGGCCTCCTCGGACTGCCCGCAAAGTCCTCGCACTTGTCATTACAATGAAAGTAAAAAATCCGTTGTTTTTTCGGAAAAGCGATCGATATTGAAAAATGCTTTCAGTGGCTCCGGTTGCTGAAAGTGAGAGGCGGACGAAAAAGGGCTTTTTGTGTGTGGGTCTGATTTCCGCCCGCCTCGCCATCGTTTTCCCCTGTGATGGGGAGGCATCGAAAGAGAACAGAGGGCGGGCCTGGTGGTCCGCCCTCGACTTTTTCAAAGAAATGCTGCGGGTGGCGCGTTCTTTTGCTATCCTGCTCCTCTCATGGGGCAGTCGAACGAAGAAATGACCGCGCTGACCAGAGACGAATTTGTGGCCGATGCCTTGGCAAAATACGAGTCGTCTCTGATCGGCTATGCTGCGGGCATTGTTCGTGATCAAGAGCGGGCCCGCGATGTCGTGCAGGATACTTTCATCCGCCTCTACAAGCAGGACATTGAAAAAGTCCGCAAGGGACTCAAGACTTGGCTCTATACGGTCTGCCGGAATCGCGCCCTCGATGTTTTGCGCAAAGAAGGGCGTGCTATTGTGACCGATGAGGAGGGTTTCGCCCGCTGTGAGGCCGAGGGCCTTTCCCCCCGGGCCTTGACTGATTGGGACGAACGCTTTCGCATGGTTCTCGATTGTTTGGACAAGCTTTCTGACAACCAGCAGGAAGTTCTGCGGCTGAAATTCCAACAGGGAATGAGCTACAAGGAGATCAGTGCGGTGACCGGACTGACCACCGGCAATGTCGGCTTCCTCATCCACACTGGGCTCAAGCGCATGCGCTCCCTTCTCCCCGACGATTTATTGGAATCCATCTAAGAATGAAAGAACTCCAGCCAGACGACCCACGAGTCACCGCCTATGCTCTGGACGAGCTTTCCACCGAAGAGGCTTCGCTGCTAGCCTCCCAAGGGCCGTCCGATGATTTTCTCCGGTCGGAACGTGTGAAAACGCAAGCCTTGGGTAAGTTGCTGAGCGAAGCCTTCGAGCGGGAAGGCCAAGTGGCTGTCCCGGCACCTGCCCGTATTGAGACCTTCCCGGCGGAGACCGGAAGTGCTCCGGTTACTATCTTGCGCTCGGCGCGGGGTCAGGAGGCTTGGCTGCGCGGAGTGGGGTTGTCATTTGCGGTGGCTGCCAGCATTGCGCTCGTTCTTGTTCTCTTGGCCCGCACCCCGGTCGGGCAGACCTTGCAAGCACGGCTGGAGCCTGAAGAGCTGCAGATGGAGGTGGTGCTCACTCCGGCGGCATTGGCCAGCTGGGGCAGCTCGCAAGCGCAGCCCGCGGTCCCTCCTGCCTCGCGGGAGCCCGCCGCCGATCCGGCTGAGCCCGAGCCTTTGATCAGTGAGGCCCAGCGCGAGTTTGCCCAGCAGATTCTCAACGATCCCCAGCGCTTTTTCGCTTCTGCCGAGCGCACCGCGCGGCGCCAGTATCTCCCGCCCGCCGATTCCTTTGCTCCTCTTCACGAGAATGGCTATCTTTCGACCCGGGAGAGCCCGAGCACGACCGTTCCGGTGATGGCTGGTCGCACCAGTTTTGCCTGGGTCGAGCGTTTCCTGCGGGAACGGGGCCAGCTGCCTCCCCGGGATGCTGTTCGTCTGGAAGAGTTGGTCAATTACCCCGATTATCGCGAAAAAGCGGGGGCCCAAGTGGGCGGAGTCGCCCTCACCAGTGAGCTGGTTCCTTCGCCTTGGGATGAAGACGTTCTTCTTCTGGGCCTGTTGCTGCAGCGGCAGCCCGGTTCCGCGGAAAGCGAAAAAGTATCCGTGGAGTTGCACGTCGACGAAGAGCGGGTCGCGGAGTATCGCTTGCTCGGCTTTGCCCGGCCCGATGGCGATGTCGTGCCGGGGGCCGATGCTTCTCATCCCCTGGCGGCGGGGAATTCGACCTATGTTTTTTACGAAATTCGCCCCGGGTCTCAACCCTTCGACGAGGTTCCTTTGGGCAAGGTTTCCCTGGCCGTTTCCAGTGATTCAGCTTCCACCCAGCACCGGGACCTGACTGTTCCCGCCATTCCGACTCGTTGGGTGGAGAGCTCAAATTCTTTCCGCACGGCTGCCACGGTGGCGGCCTATGCCCTCGTCCTGCGCGATTCGCCCTACAAGGGGTCTCTTGATTTGGCGCGGGTCGAGTCTCTGGCGCGGCAGACCCTGCTGGAGATTCCCGAGCCCGATGAGGCGACTCGCGAAGTCCTGCAGCTCATCATCGAAACCCGCCTTTTGGCTGGTCTCAAGCCCACCGCCTGAAGGCTAGGATTGCGGTTCCACCCAGCGCACGGGCTTGGAAGCAAGACCTTCGTGGAAGCGTTCGGCGAGGAGGTCGATGAGGCCCTCGTGCTCGGCAACCAGACCGGTCATGTGCCAGTGGAGGGAGGGATGCTCCCGCGCTGCTTCTTGGCAGATCTGGGCGACATCGCCCCCGGGCCCGGCATGGCGGCCGGGCGAGGCGAAGAGCATGGAGACGATCACTTCCTCCCGGTAGCCCTCGCTACCGAGTAAATTTTCCAAAAGAGGCTCGTTGAAGGCGTATTCGTCGCCCTCGCGACGCTCCATCGAGCAGGCGGTCACTTGGGGAAAGTCTTCTGCGGAAAGCAGATCCCGCACTTGGGAGGCGAGGTGGTTGCGCACTTCGGTCACCTTGATGCGGGGCGCTCCGTGGTCGACCACGGCCACGGCGGGATTGCGGAGCGATTGGGCCTCCCGGGTGGCCAGAATCTGGTCCGCGAGAATCTGCGCCATGCGGGTGTCGGTGGCCTGACTCGGATCGACCACACAAGGGGCCACCTGCACCTCCAGCTCGGGCCAGCCATTTTCGCGCAGGGCGGTGACGCGCTGGGGGAGATATTCGGTGATGGCCGCGCTGGGACCGAAGAACATGGGGGTGACCAGGAAACGGTGGACGCCCTCTTTGCGCTTCTTTTTGATAAAAGGTTCGAAGATCTCAGCCGGCACTCCGTCCAGATCGGCGGCATCGATTTTGGTGGAATGGAGCAGGGAGACGGGGTGAATCTTGTGTCCCACCCGTTGCCCCAATCGCTTGGCGAGGCTGCGGAGGCTGAAGGTGGACTCCGGGCGGTAGGAGCCGTTGTCGGTGATGAGGCAGCAGAGATCGCTCATGGCTGGGGCATGGTTGCACGGCTGGGACTTTGCGCGACCAAAAAAGTGATTTTAGCCTGACGAGCTGGTTTCGGGCCACTAGCGTGAGAAAAGTGATGACCAAGACCCGACGCGAGTATGTGCCGAAAAACTGGGAACTCCCGGCCGCGATATGGAATCGTCTCGGGCCCGAACCCGGGCGCCAGCGTCTCATGGACGAGGAGGAGCACCTCTTGCTCATTGTCCATCAGGTGCCGCAGGCTGCCGACGACGAAAAGCGGACGGCGGCTCTCTTTTGGCGTCAGCCGGAGGGAGCTTGGAAGAGCACGCCCGAGCCGGGGGGATTGACTGCGTTGGATGAGCTTCTCAAGAGCTACCGCGAGACCATCCATGGGCTGGACCAGGCGGTGGAGTCCGCCGCCGAGCCGCAGGATTACTTCCGCATCATGCAGGAAATCCAGCCCGTGCTGCGGGCGGCGCGGCTCAATCGTCTGGTGGCCTTTTTCTTTCCCTTCGCGACCTTGGTGGCCTTTTTTTCAATGGGCGATGTCGCGGCCATCTATGCGGCAGGGAGCAGTTGGCTAGTCGCCCTGGCGGGCATGATCTTCGGCGCGCTGGTTTGGGCGCTAGTCACCCGGGGCAAGTAGCTCCGCAAAGGCGGTGGCGAGAGCCTGGAGTGTGCAGCCGGGGGCCAGGATGCTGCCTTGGTGGAGGAGACCGTGCCGGGTGCGCCGCTGGGCCGCGCCCGCCAGTTTTTTGCCCTCTACATCCACGATGTCTCCGGGCACGGGGTGGACGAAGCAGGCCGGACTGTCGCCCTGCTCCTCGGCAAGGAGTTCGCTGGGGTAGCCACAGGCGGCGAGGGCTTTTTGCACGAGATGGTGGATTTCGCGGTAGCTTTCCGCTCGTGAGCAGCACGCCAGGGGATGGCTCCTTGGCAAGAGGAGAGTGTAGGTCAGGTCGCGACGGTGATCGACGAGACCGCCGCCGGTGGGTCGCCGCACGAACTGCAAGTTGGCGTTGGCAAAATGGGCGGAGGCCATCTCTTCCGTTTGGAAATAGCCGTAGCTCGCCCAGTCGCCAGCCCACTGATAAATGCGCAACACGGGTTCGCGACCAAGCCGGGCGAGGAGCTCCTGATCCCGCGCCATGTTGGTGGGACCATCGGCGGCGGGATCGATGATGAGCGGCATGTCCTTTTGGGCGGAGAAAATGGGGACCTTTCGCGGAGGTCAGTCGCGGAGGCCTCGGCGAGGCCTCCCTACCGGAGGGGAATTTTGCAGGGGAATTTCTAGGAGTTGAGTTGGGCGAGGGCGGCCGCTTTCACTTCTTCCTTCTTGTCCCGCTGGGGGGCGGCGCCGCGGGCCATGTCGGGCTTGCCGCCGCCTTTGCCTCCGGCGAGTCCGGCCAGTTCCTTGATGAGGTTGCCCGCGCCCAGTCCGGCATCGTGGGCGTCCTTTCCGCAAAGGGCTCCGAGGTGCAGCTTGTCGCCATCGTCGACGATGAAGAAGGCGGCGTGGCTGAAGTGGAGTTTCTTGAGTCCGTTCATGAGCTCCTGCAGCAGGTTGGGCGGACCCTCGAGGGCTTCCACCAGATTGCCGGTGAGGCGGCCTTCTTCCGCCACTTGGGCGAGGAAGGCATCGGCGGCTTTGGCGGCCCCGGCGGTCTCGGCTTTCTTGAGCGCTTTGCCAGCCTCCGCGACGGTGGCGCGGACTTGGTCCACGTGTTCCTGGTAGTGGCGGAAGGTGTGGATGATCTGGTCCGATTTGGCCTCGGCGAGCAGGGCGGGCATGATGTGGGGGAATTGCGGCAGGGCGATGGCGGCCTTGCCGAGGGCTTGCAGGCTAAGGTTGCTTTCCTTCAGCTTCTCGGCGAGTTGCTTCTCCTCGCGGTCGAGTTTTTCCACTTCCTCTCGCAGCCATTCCCAGGTGCTGTCGCCGCAGACCGCTTCGATGCGACGCACGCCGGAGGCCACCGCTTCTTCTTTTTTGATGGCAAAGAGGCCGATCTCGGCGGTGTTGCGCACGTGGGTGCCGCCACAGAGCTCCATGGAGTAGCCGTCCAGTTGACCGGGTTCGCCCCCGATCTGCACCACCCGCACGGTGTCGCCGTATTTGTCACCGAAGAAGGCGTTGATGTCGTCGCGTTGCTGAATCTCGGCATAGGGCCGCTCTTGCCAGGAGACGGAATCCCCGGCGGCGATGGTGGCGTTCACTTTCTCTTCCACTTCGCGGAGCTGGGGTCCGGTGAGAGCCCCGGAGGAGAAGTCGAAACGCAGGCGATCGGGAGCGACGAGGGAGCCCTGCTGGGTGGCGTCGGGCGAGACCACTTCGTGCAAAGCCCAGTGGAGCAGGTGAGTGGCGGTGTGATGAGCCTCGAGGGGGCGGCGGCGCTCGCTGTGGACGCGCAGGGTGACGCGATCACCGACCTGGAGCTGGGCCTGTGGGGGGACGAGGTGGCCGCGGGCGTTGCCGATTTGCTTGACCCCGGAGACGAGGTATTCGGCATCGCTGGCTTCGTGGAGCATCTCGCCTTCGTCACCGAGCTGGCCGCCCATCTCGGCGTAGAAGGGGGTCTGGTCGGTGATGGCGAGGAGCTTGTCGCCGGCTGGATGGAGCTCGAGGATGGTGGCCTCGCACTCGTCCTGCTCGAAGCCCACGAACGCGGTGGTGGCGTCGGATTTGAGATCGAGAGCAGCCACCGTTTCGGACTTCTGGGCCGCGCGGGCGCGCTCGCGTTGCTCCTCCATGAGGGACTCGACCGCTTCCTCGTCCAGAGTGAGCCCGCGCTCCCGGCAAAGAAGAGCCGTGAGGTCGAGAGGGAAGCCAAAGGTGTCGTAGAGCTTGAAAGCAAACTTACTCGGGAGTTCGTTCTTCTTTTCTGATATTTCTCCCAGAGAAGAAGAAATACGTTTAATGAGCTCTGGTTCATCGTTTAGCAAAGAAACTAGTCTCTCTTCATCAAGCTCAAAATTTGCAGCAGTTGTTTTACATATTCTAAATCTGAATTCTGAGAATGTTCCAATTAACCAATTCTCATGGCGGCGAATTCCTTTTTCCTCAGTTAGCTGGTCTCCGTCCACAGCACCTAACATTAGGTTGGCAAGTCTTTCTTTATCGTCTGGTAATTCGCACTTGAGAAAGGTTGGAAGTGCCCATGCAATTTCAGAACAGTAGTCAATAACCATCTTGCGAGATTCGGCAGCTGTTTCAAAGAGGGAGATACCGCGGTCGAGGGTCTGGTTGAAGCTTTCTTCCTCGCGCTCCAAGGTCGCTTTGATGGTCTCGGACTTCGCCTTGAGCTCGGGGAAAACCCCGCCCAGCTGGGCGACGAGGGTGTCGACCAGTTCGGGGAGGAAGGGCTTTTCGCCGGTGAAGCCGAGGTTGCGGCCATACTTGACCGCACGGCGCAGGATGCGGCGCAGCACGTAGTTGCGGCCGTTGTTGCCGGGCAGGATGCCATCGGCAATGGAGAGGCTGAGGGTGCGGATGTGATCGGCGATGACGCGGAAGGCGATGGCGTCCTCAAGGAGGGCTTTGTCGGCTCCGGGGGTGTTGGGGTAGATGTCGAGATACTTCTTGCCACTCAGTTCTTCCAGCTTGCGGAAATAGGGCGAGAAGGTGTCGGTGTTGTAGTTGGTCGGCTTTTGGGAAAAATCTTTAAAGCCGTCCGTGTTTTGCATGATGGCGACCACGCGCTCGAAGCCCATGCCGGTATCGACGTGCTTGGCGGGGAGGTCGCGGAAGGTGCCGTCGGGCTCGGCATTGTATTGGATGAAGACGAGGTTCCAGATCTCGATGCAGAGGTCGGAATCGGCATTGACGAGCTCGCGTCCTGCTTTGGGGTCGCCTTCGGGGGTGAGATTGACGTGCAGCTCGGAGCAAGGGCCGCAGGGGCCGGTGTCGCCCATCATCCAGAAGTTGTCCTTCACGTTGCCATTGACGATGTGGACCGCGGGGTCGAGCCCCTGGGCTTCGAACTTGGCTTTCCAGAAATCATAGGCCTCCTGGTCGAAGTGGGAGGGGTCGCCCTCGCTGGGGGCGTAGACGGTGGCGTAGAGGCGCTGGGCGGGGAAGCCCCACTTCTCGACGAGGAGTTCCCAAGCCCAGTCGATGGCTTCCTTTTTGAAGTAATCGCCGAAGGACCAGTTGCCCAGCATCTCGAAGAGGGTGTGGTGGTAGGTGTCATAGCCGACATCCTCGAGGTCGTTGTGTTTGCCGCCGGCGCGGATGCACTTCTGGGTGTCGGTGGCGCGGGGAGGGGCGTAGGGCGCGGCTTGTTCGCCGAGGAAGTAGGGCACGAACTGGTTCATGCCCGCATTGGTGAAAAGGAGGCCGGGGGATTGCGGCAGGAGAGAGGCACTGGGCACGATGGTGTGCTGCTTCTCTTGGAAAAAATCGAGGAAACTCTGTCGGATCTCGGCGCTCGTCATGTCGGAAAGGGTTATGAGCAGGAACCGCCGTGGTGCAAAACGAAAAAGC